>NZ_JAVDWJ010000001.1:0-934935 GCF_031457295.1 Caulobacter sp. BE254
TCGGTCTGGCCGCGCCACCAGGCCTGGTCCTGGCCGATCGCCGCGCCCGTGGCCGCGACCACCCCGTCCAGCGGCTGGCTGGCGGCCAGGCCGCCGCCGAGGCTGGAAGAAAGGCCGCCGCCGAGCTCCACGCCCAGTCCGGCCGACCCGTTTGACCCGCCCGTCGCCTCGGCGCTGGCCCCGACCTGGGCCCCGACCTGGGCCGCAGCCTGGGCCAGGCCGTGGGCGACCAGGTCCTGGCCGGCCCGGGCGCTGTCGTTCAGGGCGTTGGCCCGTGCCTGGCCCGAGGAGATCGCCTTCAGGCCGTCCAGGCCGCGGGCCTGGCCCGACAGCCAGGCCGCCCGCTGCGAAGCGTCCATCTTCGTCCAGCGTCGGGCGACCGAGGCGTCGACCTTGTCGGTGTCGCTGAAGTCCAACTGGGCGGCGGCCTTGACCTCGGCGTAGCTGGCCCCGAGCTTGTCCAGCAGGCCCCGCCTGGCCTGGATCCGCGCCGCCTTGGCCGCGGTCTTGGGGTCGTTGGCCAGCCGGCCCAGCGTCCCGTCCTCGTCGCGCGCGCCCCATTCGGTCTGGTAGGCGCCGGCATAGAGGCCTTCGGAGCCCAGCACCCGCCGGGCCAGGGCCACGTCGTAGCCTTCGCCGGTGCGCCCGTCGGCCCACACGAAGCGAAGCGTGTTCTGCACGAAGCTGTCGAGGGTCATGTCGCGGGTGTAGCCGGTGGCCGTTCCGCCCAGGTTGATGGCCTTGATCCCGGCCTCTTCCAGGGTGCGCAGCTCCTTCTTGGTCGAGCGGCCGTTCTGGTTGGCGTCGACGAACAGCAGGATCTTGCTGAAATCCTTGTCGGCCTTGTCCAGCACCCCGTCGCCGTTGCTGTCCCAGGTGCGCAGCCCCTCCAGGTCGCTGGTCGCGCCCGGCTTGTCCTGCACGAACGAGATCTCCGACAGCCGGTTGATCGCCCCGTCGCCGTCGCGGTCCACCGCCAGGAAACCGTCGGTGGGGCCCACCCAACCGATCCGCGAGATCCCGCCGCCGGCGGTCTTGACCACCACCTGCGAGCTGTCGACCGCCGACAGGTTCAGCCCGTCGCCGTCCAGGTCCAGGGCGATGGGGTAGTAGTTGTCATAGTTGTAGCTGACCTGCTCGGTCCAATTGATGTCGAGCTTGCGCAGGTCGATCGAGGTCCCGCCGGCGATCACGTATTCCACCGTGTTCAGCGTCTCGTAAAGCACTTGGTCGGTGTAGCCGTCCTTGACGACATACTTGATCCCGCCGTTCCAGATCTGGACGTGGTCGGGCGTGTAGTAAGCCGTCTGGTTGGGATCGAGCGGGTTCCTGGCCCCGATATAGAGGTGGTCGCCCACCACCTGGTAGATCACGTCCTCGGCCGCGACCGTCGCGCCGAACACGATCGTGTCCTCGCCGCCGGCGTCGTTGATGCTGTCCAGGCCGTCGCCGCGGTCATAGGCGAACTGGTCGTCGCCGCCCGAGGTGGTGATCACGTCATTGCCCAGCCCGCCGATGACGACATTGCCCTTGTCCTCCCACGCCCCGCCCGAACCGGTGATGGAGTCGTCGCCGTTGTAGGCCACGATCAGGTCGCGCCGCCCCGACCAGCCGTTGACCGCCTCGCTGTTGTCGCTCGCGGCTGGCGCGTACTCGATGCCGTCCACGTCCAGCTGACCGGCGCCGTTCAGGTCCACAGTCTTGATCTTGCTGCTGTTGAGGTTGGCGAAGTTGGCCGAAACGCGGAACTGGGCGCTGTCGCCGCGGATCCCGACGTCCAGCCAGCCGCCCGAGCCGCCGGCCGTGCCGAACCACAGGTCCGAGAACTTCACGGTCTCGCCGAACGACAGAACGTTCCAGCCGGTGTCGTCCTCGGTGACGGTGTCGTAACCCTCGCCGCGGTTGATCACATAGGTGTCGGCGCCGGCCGCCCCGGCCAGGTAGTCCGTCCCCGCGCCGCCGACGAAGGTCTGGTCGCCCTCGCCGCCGTAGAGGTAGTCGGTATAGGCCGAGCCCACCACGCCCTCGACATTGTTGTAGGTGTGGCCGTTGGCCAGGCCCGTATAGCCCGTGCCGTCGTATTGGAAGGTGGGCGTGTAGCTGCTGAGGATCAGGTAGACGCCCTCGGTCGAGGCCGAATAGTCGACGAAGTCCTTGCCCTCGCCGCCCTCGTACCGGTCGCCCCCCGCCGTGGCCACCAGCCAGTCGTCGCCGGCCAGGCCTTCCAGGCGTCCCGCGAACTCATTGCCCTTCAATTGGTCGGCGAGCTTGGAGCCGCGAACATTCCCGATGTCGATCAGCACGTCGCCCTCGGCGTCGCCGCCAAACGCCTCGCCGGTCGACAGGTCGATATAGACGCCCGCAGACGAACCTTCGTAGCTGGCGAAGTCCGGACCGGGACCGCCGTCCAGCCTGTCGGCGCCCGCACCGCCTTCCAGGATGTCGCCGCCCTCGCGCCCGTAAAGCTGGTCGTCGCCGGCCAAGCCTCTTAGGACGTTGTCGCCGACCGTCCCATAGAGCCGGTCGTTGTAGTTCGACCCCGTGGCGTTCTCGACGCCCAGCAGGCCTTCACTCGTAATCCAGCCGCCGGTTACGGCGTCGGTGACCATCGCGGCCCGCGAGCGGTAATCGCCCGCCACCGCGTCCGGATTGCCATTCCAGTCGGCTGGACGGAAATCGAGGTCGAAGCTTACGCCGACCGTCATCCGCTCGGCGCTGATCGTATCCTTGCCGTTCGGATCGCTGTTGGGATCCTGCGTGCCGCCCCAGAACCAGTTGAAGGTGTTGTCGGCGGCGATCAGGAACGTGTCGTCGCCGTCCTCGCCCAGAAGGCATTCCGAGCCTTGGCCATCGGCCAGAATGTCGGCGCCGGCGCCGCCATAGACGCTGTCCGCGCCGTCGCCGGCCGCCAGGTAGTCGTCGCCGCCTTCGCCGAACAGCGAGTCGTTGCCCGAACCGCCCAGTAGGGTGTCGTTCTGGTCGCCGCCGTAGATCACGTCGTCGCCGCCCTGGCCATCCAGCCAGTCCCAGCCCGTGCGGCCGTAAAGGACGTCGTTGGATTGGCTGCCGACGAAGATGTCGTCGCCGCCGCTGACGCTCACCGTCACGGTCGTCTCGTACTGTTCGTACTCGTAGCCGTTCCAGTAGTAGTCGTAGGTGGTCTGCTGCTCGTCATGCTGGTCGTCCAGCGTCACACCGCCGCCGTTCCAGCGGTATTCCATGTAGTCGTTGCCCGCGGTCGCGCCGCCGGCGTTGACCCAGGTGTAAGCGATCTTGTCCAAGCCGTTGATCGTGGCCGAGCGGCCGTCGGCCGACGCCGAGGGCAGGATCGAGAACAGCCCCTCGGTCCCGCCCGTCAGCGAAACGGTGAAGTCGGTCCCGTTCCACACGAAGTTGGCGTTCTCCAACGCCGTCCCATGCCCGGCCAGGTCGAAGCTGCCCAGGAAGCCCCGCAGGCCGCCGTAGAAGTCGGACGAGGTCCACTTGTCCAGGCCCAGTTCGCTGACCCGTTGCAGGGTGATGATCCAGGGGTTGGCCAGGGCCTGGTTTTCCAGCGCGCCGATGATCTTGTCGATCGTGGGCTTGTAGGCGTTGTAGAAATTCGTCTCGTCGGCCGTGAGGACCGCCGCGCCTTGGGTATGGAGCTTGTCGATGAGCGCCTTGTGCGGTGGGTGGCCGTAAAAGTCCTGCTCCCATTGGGTCAGACTGGCGTAGGCGCCGATGATGAAGCCGTTCACCAAGCCACGGTTGCCCGCGTAATACCGGTAGTCGCTGGCGATCTGCAGGTCGCCGGTCAGCGAGGTCAGGTCGGCGGCCGGCGAGCGGGCGATGGCCCGCTTGGCGAAGATATCGCCGCCGACGATCTTGGTGTTGCGGATCGCCGCCAAGGTCCCGAACTCCACGGCCTGGTCGGCCGAGCTGAAGTTGGTCTGGACGCCGTTGACCTTCACATAGATCTGGCTGGCGGTGTGGCCGTAGGCCTGGGTCGTGGTGTAGCCGTTGAGGTTGCTGACATAGGCCGTGGTGTTGGTGTAGGCGACCATGCCGATCAGGCCGTTCAGCGTATCGCGCGCCGTGGTCGCCATCGAGGTGACCAGCTCGCGGTTGCCGTTGTTGGTCACCGTCACCGCGCCCAACTCGTAGCGCGCGTAGGGGATCTGCAGCACCGTCTCGGCGCTGGCCGAGGGGATCTTGGGCTTCTTCTTGCCAAACAGGTTGCCGATCAGCGCGCCCAGCACGAAGCCGACGAACGCGCCAATGCCGGGGGCGACCAGGTTAAGGGCCAACCAGGAATTTCCCAGGCCAAGCTGGGCCGTGATAAAGGCGCCGGCGGTCGATACCCCGGCGCTGGACGTCACCGACAGGGTGGCGGTCGTCATCGCCCAGGCGCCGGCCGCCGAGCCGATCGAGGACAAGACCACGCCGGCCGTGGTTTGCGGCTGCACGACCATCGAGCCCAGCTTGGAGCCGAGGAAAGCGCCGACCGCGTTCGCGACCAAGGTCGCGCCACCGCCCCCTTTGAAGAGCTGATCGGTATGGAAGCCGTCGAAGATGTGGGCCGCCCCCTTCTGGACGATGTTGGTCACGGCCTGGTTGGTCAGAGTCGAACCAACGGTGTTGAACAGTTCCGCCCCGAAACCCTTGACGCCGAGCGCTTGGCCCAGCTCCATCGTCAATAGCGAACTCACCGAGCCAATCGCCGCCGATTGCAGGCGATTCCACACGTCCTGGCCGAACGCCGCGGCGTTGGCGCTCGTCATCACCGATTCAATCCCTGCGCCGGAAGCCAGGGCAACGCCAATCTGGTTGCCGATCGCGCCCAGCACGGATGAATAGACGATCCCTTTGACGCTATCACCGCCTGACAGGTAGTCGCCGATTTTCGAACCGATCAACGAACCGAGCTGGCCCGCGCCCTTGGCGCTGAGCGTAACCTGGACTTGTTGGCCATCTGGCCGTCCCTCGATGAGGTAATAGGCGCGGTTCGGCGACGCCAAAGCTGCGGCCTTGGCGGCGTCACCGACTTTGAGCGCCTGGATCGCCTGGGTGCGGGCCGCCTGCTGTTGCCCGAACACTTGGCTGGCCAGAACCCAGGAGAACTCCTCCTGCTTGACGACCATGGCCTCGCCGGCCTGGCTGCCGGCGGGCTTGCCCTGCGCTTCCGGCGTTCCTTCCAGGACGATCAATCCTTCCCAAGGAGTGTTGCCCGCCTGAGGAATGTTGACCGGTGTCGTAGCGTAACCGAACCGCCCTTGTTGAGCGAAAACAATGAAGTCCTTCTTGTAGGAGTCATCGCTAATGATCTGGTTTATGTTCGTTGCGAACCGGTCCTCGACCTTCGCGGCCTTGTTCCATAAATGGTCTCCGGCGAACGGGTGCCAGAGTTCATGCACGGAAACCTGGACGATCTTCTTGAAATCGTAACTGCTCGCCCCCGTCCCAGGCACGCCGTTCTTGTAGGAATTGTCTAGGTTGATGACTAGGCTGACCCCATAGGGCAGCGCCATATTGGTTGCGTAGATCGGATCCCCGTCGGCGTCCTTTTGGGTGTGGTACCAGCGCGCGATACCAGTATTCCCCGTCATGTCCCCGGTCGAAAATCCGAATTGACCGGCAACCGCTCCGGCGTGACCAAGGATGACCTGCACGCCAGCCGTCTTCGATCCATGCAGGGCGAAGATTTCCTGGATTGGCTGCACGGAACCGTAGTCCGCGTTCAGTTCGTCCACATAGGCCTTGGCCAAAGCCTCCGTCTCGGCCACGACATAGAGGTTGGGCAGACCCGACCCCGAGGGCGGCGCGTAGATGTAGGTTCCACCGCCTGCGGTGACGAAGGTCGCGTGCGAGAAAGTGAACGTCGGCATGACTATCGCTTCCGATCGGGGGCTTCAGTGATAGCGGAAAGTCTCAGCTGCGCCGGGCCATAGCCGGCGCGCAGGCTTTTCACGTAGTAAGGGATGGCGGCCCGATCGCCTTCGCAGATCTCGGCCATGTATCCGCGGATGAAGGCGAGCTCGACGATCCTTTGCCGCCCGGCTTGCTCTATGCCGCCCAATCTGGATTGGTACGCATCGTAGGAATCGCAACGATGCTCGTCGACGGCGAAGTCCCGCACGGCGCGAACATAGTCGCCGACGTCGTCCCGGGCAGCTTCGGCATCCAAGACACAGTCGATGTCGACGTCGTAACCCATGAAGATGCCATTCCGGGCGTTGGCCGTCGTCACCGCCCGAGCGATATCGCCCGCGGGACAGGCCTTGGCTTCGACGGGCAGGAGATAGGGGCAGACACCGTCAATCAGCGGGAACGGCGGGACGCGCAGATCCCCGCCGATCGTCCCGTCCCGTCGCGTCGCGTGCACGAAAGCCGTCGGCGCCGGATTTGGGATGTGACGTCCGGGCGTGGCTACGAGGCGTCGCGTCAATTCATCGGATACGCAGTTCACCGGCGACGTCGTGGCTTGAACGGCGACTGACGGCGCGACGGGCGCCGAACAGGAGGTGCACAGTCCCGCGAGCATTCCGGCCCAGACAGCGCCGCTTGGAAGTTTCACCGCTCCCGCCCCGCCTCAGACACCGTCTTCGCCACCGGTGACCACACGAAATCAATCACCCGCCGTTTCCCCGTCACGATCTCGACCGAAGCGCTCATGCCAGCGGACAGCAAAGCGGGACCGCCGTCAACCCTAAGGTGCGTTTGTGACAGCTTCACACGCACGGGAAAGACGAGTCCGCGCTTCTCGTCGACGATGGCGTCCGGCGACACCTGCGCCACCTCGCCCGACAGCGTGCCGTAGCGGGTGAACGGATAGGCCTCCAGCTTGACGACGGCGCGGTCGCCGACATGGACGAAGCCGATGTCGCGGCCCAGGACCAGGGCTTCGACCACCAGGGCTTCGCCGTCGGGGACGATGGTGACGATCGGCTTGCCGGTCTCGGCCACCTCGCCCAGGGTGGTCACCGACACCGCCTGGATGATGCCGCCGACCGGGGCGCTGAGGGTCTGCAAACCGCGCTTCTGCTCGGCCTTGCGCAGGGCGTCGCCGCGGGTGGCGGCCAGGCCTTCGGCCTCAGCCCGCTCCTGGGCGGCCTGGCCGACGAACGACTGGGTCAGCTCGGCGGCGTCGCGCGCCAGCGAGGCGACCTGGGCCCGGGCCTCGTCCAGCCGGCCGCGCTGGGCGACCAGGTCCTGCTCGGCGGTGACCATGGCCTGCTCCTGCTGCAGCAGCTTCTGGCGAGCGCCGTAGCCCTTGGCCTCCAGCATCTTCTGGTCGTCCAGCTGGCGCTGCAGGATCGGCAGGGTGCGCTCCAGCTTGACGATCTCGGCCTGGGCGGCGCGGGCCGAGGCCTCGGCGCCCGCCCGGCGCTCGCCCAGCGAGGCGCGCTTGGCCTCGTAGGCCTGGATGCGGGCGGCCACCACCTGGCGCTCGGCCTCGGCGGCGCTGGGCTCCGCGCCCGGCGGGGCGATCACAGCGCCGCCTGCGCCGCGGCTGTAGGCCAGCAGGGCGTTGGCTCGGGCCAGGGTCAGGCCGGCGGTGGACAGTTCGGTCGTGGCGCTCTCGGCGTCGGCGTCGGCGACCGTGGGGTCCAGGGCGATCAGCAGCTGGCCGGGGCGCACGTGCTCGCCCTCGCGCACGGCGATGGCGCGGACTGTGCCGGGGTCGGACGGCTCGACTGAACGCAGGCGGCCGGTCGGCACCAGCCGCCCCTCGGCCACGGCCACGGTGTCGACCTTGGCCCAGCACGACCACGCCAGGGTCCCGACAGCGCCGGCGATGATCGTCCAGGCGATGGCCCGGCCGATCGGCGAGGGCGGCGACTCGGCGATCTCCAGGGCGGCGGGCAGGAACTGGGTCTCGATCCGCTGCCGCGCGCCGGACCGGCGGCGCTGGGTCTCCTCGCGCCAGGCGTGGACCAGCACGCGGGCGTGGCCGATCAGGCTCATGTCTCGGCTCCGTAGCCGTGGGTCTGGGCGCGCCACAGCTGGGCGTAGCGCCCGCCGGCCGCCATCAGGGCCTCATGGGTTCCGGTTTCGGTGATCTGGCCGTTCTCCATGGTGACGATCCGGCTGGCCAGGCGGATGGCCGACAGCCGGTGGGCGATGATCATCACCGTTCGTCCACGGACGATCTGGCGCATGTTCTGCTGCAGGATCGCCTCGCTCTCGGCGTCCAGGGCGCTGGTCGCCTCGTCGAGGATCAGCAGGCGCGGGTTGGTGATCAGGGCGCGGGCGATGGCGATCCGCTGGCGCTGGCCGCCCGACAGGTTGGCGCCGCGCTCCTCCAGCACCGTGTCATAGCCCTCGGGCAGTTCCAGGATGAACTCGTGGGCCCCGGCCATGCTGGCCGCCGCCATCACCGCCTCCATCGGCAGGGCCGGATCGGCCAGGGCGATGTTGTCGCGCACCGAGCGGTTGAACAGCAGGTTCTCCTGCAGCACCACCCCGACCTGGCGGCGCAGCCAAGCCGGATCGACCTGGGCCAGGTCGACCCCGTCGACCAGCACCCGGCCGCTCTCGGGCACATAGAGCCGCTGGACCAGCTTGGTCAGGGTCGACTTGCCCGAGCCGGAGGGACCGACGATGCCCAGCACCTCGCCGGGCTCCACCGACAGGCTGACCCGGCGCAGGGCCTCGCGGCCGCCGGCCTTGTAGCGGAAAGTGACGTCGTCGAAGGCCACCGCCCCTTCGATGCGGGGCAGGGCGGCGCGCGACGGCGAGAACTGGGCCTCGGTGGGGGTGTTGAGCACGTCGCCCAGCCGCGCCACCCCGACCCGCGCCTCCTGGAACTGCTGCCACAGGCCCGCCAGCCGCAGCACCGGCTCGGCGACGCGGCCGGCCAGCATGTTGAACGCCACCAGCTCGCCGACCGTCATCTTGCCGCCCAGGGCCAGGCGCGCGCCGATATAGAGGATCAGCACGGTGGAGGCTTTGTTGATCAGCTGGATCGCTTGGCCGCCCCAGATGTTCAGCCGCGCGGCCCGAAATCCCGCCCCTACATAGGCCGCTAGAAGCCGCTCCCAGCGGTTCTGCATCTGCGGTTCGACGGCCGCGGCCTTCAGGGTCTGCATGCCGGCCACGGTCTCGACCAGGAAGGCCTGGCTCTCAGCGCCGCGCTGGAAACGCTCCTCGATGCGCCGGCGCAGCGGCCCGGTCAGCAGGCCGGCGACCAAGGCGTAGAGCACGATGGCGACCAGCACGATCAGCATCAGCCACGGCGAGTAGAACCACATCACCACCAGGAAGACGACCGTGAACAGCAGGTCGATGACCAGGGTCACCGACGAGGAGGTCAGGAACTCGCGGATGGTGTCCAGCTCGCGGACCCGGGCGATGGTGTCGCCGACCCGCCGGCTCTCGAAATAGGCCATCGGCAGGGCCAGCAGGTGGCGGTAGAGTCGCGCGCCCAGCTCGACGTCGACCCGGCTGGTGGTGTGGGTGAACAGGGCTGCGCGCAGGCCGCCCAGCAGGGTCTCCATCAGGATCACGGCGCCCAGGCCGATGGCCAGCACGTCCAGCGTGGTCAGGCCCCGATGGACCAACACCTTGTCGATCACCACCTGGAAGATCAGCGGCGTGGCCAGGGCGAACAGCTGCAGGGTCAGGGAGGCGGCCAGCACCTCGCCCAGCAGGCCGCGATAGCGCACCAGGGCCGGGATGAACCAGGTGACGTCGAATTTGGAACCGCCGGGGATGTCGGACCGGGTCGTGACCAGCACGGCCTCGCCGGCCCACACGGCCGACAGGTCGGTCATGGACAGGGTCTGGGGCGCCTGGCCCGGCCATTGGATCAGGGCCTCGCCGTCGCCGGCCCGGGCCAGAATGAAGAAGTCGCCGCCCCGTCCCTTGGCGATCACCGGCAGCGGGGCGTCCCGCAGGCGCGACATCGGCAGGGTGGCGAGCTTGGCCCTGGCCCCGAGCCGACGGGCCAGGCGCACCAGGTCGCCCGTCTCGGCGTTGCCGGCCTTGCCCAGCGCATGGCGCAGCTGCTGCGGATCGGCGCTGATCTGGTGGAAGCCCAGCAGTAAAACCAGGCATGCGAGGCCTTCGTCGGTCTCGACTGGATACGCACTCACACGCCGTCCCCGCAACTAGAGGGCGTAAAATCGCGGAGCTGCGTCACAATTGCAAGCGGGATATCGTGCGTAACCTCGACCGGCGGCCGACGGGCTGGTTATTGCCGTATCTCGGTGCATCGCGATCCACGTCAGGCTGGTGTCGAGCTTACGCCGGCGAAGGTCTACGGCCTTCACCGATGTCGAGGGGCACCGGTCTGGGCCTGATCTTCTGAGTTGGGAGGTTGGTATGACGAAGGGCAAGAAAGCGGCCCTTCAGGATGGCCGCCCGCCGCTGTTGATCGGCGACCCGTCGTTGTCTAGCGCGTGGATTGCCGCAGCAAGGCGTCCATCTGGTCGATCTCGGCTTGCTGCCCGGCGATGATCTGACGGCATAGAGTCTTCAGATCCGGATCCCGGATCGAGGACTGTCGGCACATCAGGATCGCGCCGGAGTGGTGTGGGATCATCGCCTTCAGGAACTCCCGATCACCGATCAGGACCTGCTGGCGGATCGCCGCGAAGCTGCCGACGCCGACCATGAGGCTGGCGATGAGAATGGCGAGGTTCAGGCCGCGCCGAGGATACATCGAGCCCATCAGGATCAATTCGAAGATCGCCATGGGCGCGGTCATCAAGAGGGCCATATAGGCCTGGTCCAGCCCGCCGCGGATGTCCGAGAACCGGTCAACCATCGCGTACATCAGGACGTACATCGCCGCGAAGGACAGCACGAGCATCAGCGCCAGGCGGCCATAGGCTCCGCCACGGTCTGGTCGATGGTCCGACCTATCCATCACGGACCGGTCCGCCCGCCCATGGCCGCGGCCACCCAGTCGGTCGCGCGGCAAGGAACGGCTTCGGTCGGTAGGGGAGGCGGCGACACGCTGGCCGCCGTCGGGAACGACACGCGATCCAGAACCGACGCACTGGCCATCCGTCGGCCAATCACACGACCCTCTCCCCCGATGTCGAGGAAGAGCGGCTCGGCGATGTGGTCGGCCTCGCGCTCCGGCTTGTCGGTGTAGCCGGACTTGTCTCCCCGCGGCATGGCGAAATTCCCGTACTGGAAGGGTCGGCTCGCGCCTCGGCGATGCCGATCGGTCTTGGCCGAACGCGCGGCGAGACGCGGGGTTTCTATCTATCAATCGACGCGGAATGTCGGCGGGCGGAGGTGCAAGCCTCAGTCCTCTTGTCTGATGCTCGGCCGTGGTCGAGCCCAGGACCTTGCCAGTCCAGCTGTGAACCTCGGCGCGTTCAGGTGGTTTCCACCCGTGGAGGACGGAGGCGCCGATGTTGAACGCGATCCTGGAGGATCATCCTCGCAAGCCGGATCTGGTCGGGGACCTGATGGGCAGGTGCGCCCAGGCGTGTTTCGATTGCGCTCAGGCCTGCGCGGCCTGCGCCGACGCCTGCCTGGGCGAAGACATGGTCGAGCTGCTGCGCCGGTGCATCCGTCTCAACCAGGATTGCGCCGACATCTGCTTCGCCACCGGCTGCGTCGTCTCCCGATTCACGGAGATGGGCGCGACCGCCTTGCCGCCGCTGCTGATCGCTTGCGCCGAAGCCTGCCACCTCTGCGCCGACGAGTGCCAGCAACACGCCACGCGGCACGTCCACTGCCTGGTCTGCGCCAGGAGCTGCCAAGCCTGCGCCCAGGCCTGTCGCGATGTCTATCCCGCAGCGACCGATTGACGTCCAACCGGTAGTGGAAGTCCCCACGGACGCTGTTTCTCCCACGATCTGATCATGGGGCAATCGAGTCGCCGACACGCCCGTGTTCAACCACGCCGGCCTCGGCGCGAGGTTGTTCCGAGCGCGGGAGCGTTTGCCGGCGGCGGTTCAACCGACGCCTTGAACCCCTTGATCCACGATCAGCGTGGGGCTTGGGCTGTGGCCAGCATCTGCGCCTTGGTCTGAGTGCTGCAGGCGTGCTCGTTCTCCAGGGCCAGGGTGCGTTGAAGCAGGCCCACCATCTTGCCGTCGATCTCGACGATCACGATCGGTTCGCGCTGGTCTTCAGCCAGGCCCGCGATCTTTCCGACGACCGCGCCGGCGCGGTCGATCACCGTCATGCCCGTCTTGAAGGCGGGAAGGGCGGGCGTGTCGGTGGGTTGACGCATCGGTGGAGCGGGCGCCGGCGCATTCTGGCCGCAGGCCGGGCCCGCGACCACGCCGGCGAGCGCCAGGATCAGAAGATGCGTTTTCATCGACCTCCTCCTTTCCTCTTGGACAGCGGCCGCCGCACCAGTTCGTTCCCGCATGGATGAGGGAACAGCCGTTGGCGCTGGCCGTTTTTTTGATGCGGCGGACGGTGTCCCTGGGCCGCGCTTCTTCCAAAGACGGAGGTTCCAATGCGAGTGAGCGACTGCATGACGCGCAGCGTCGAGATCACCAGTCCCCAGGAGACAATCTGCGACGCGGCCAAGATGATGGCCGATTGCGACGCTGGCGCCTTGCCGGTGGGAGAAAATGATCGGCTGGTCGGGGTGATCACCGACCGCGATATCGCGATCCGCGCCGTGGCCGAAGGCAAGGGGCCGGACGCGAAGGTAAGCGAAGTGATGAGCGCCGAGGTCCGATATTGCTACGAGGATGACGACGTCAATGAGGTGATGCGCAACATGGGCGACCTGCAGGTGCGCAGGCTGCCGGTGCTGAGCCGGGACAAGCGACTGGTCGGCATCGTCTCGCTCAGCGACCTTGCGATGAACGGCGCCAGCGCGACGGCCGGCCTGGCCCTGGGTCACATCGCGCGGCCGGGCGGGGAGCATTCGCAAACCCGCCATTGAGAGAGCGCGGGGCCCGAGCCCGTAATCGCCACCTTGGCTAAGGCGGGTCGACGGTGCGGTTGAACAGCCGCGCCTTCGGCGCCAGCGATCGTGTCGTACGCCGGCGCCTGCGGGGGGCACGCCTTAGGTGTGCGCGGCTTCGGCGTGGATTTCGCCGACCGACCAAGCCTTCACCAGCGGGTAGATCTGGTAGAGGGCCGACAGGCCGAAGATAATGTAGACGCCGCGCGCCACGGCCGAGCCTTCTCCGAACAGATAGGCGACGAAATCCGTCTGGACCAAGCCGACCAAACCGGCGTCGAGACCGGCGACGATGGTCAGGATGAGGGTGGCGAGATTGAGAGCCTTCATGATGGGTCTCCTTTGTCCGTGGGATTCAACCCCTGCGCCCTGCCGTCGTTCCGTTTCGACGCCATCGTTCGTCAGACGGCCAGGACGCCGGCGACGACGAGGCCAAGACCGATCAAGGTCAAGGCCGCGTTGGCGATGTGGCCGTACTCCCAGCGCGTGCGCAGCGCCGCCCAGTCGGGCGGCGTGCTGACCCAGTTGTCGGTCGCCTGGTTGGCCGGCCAGATCCGGATGAAGAACAACACCAGGGTGGCGGCCACGCACAGGCCGCCGGCCAGGATCGGCCAAAACGCCGCTGGTGCGCCGCGCAGACTGAAGGCCAGGCTGAAATCGGCCACCATCGCCGCGACCGGGGCGATCCCGGCCAAGGCCCAGCCTCGGTAGATCTGCTGCACGGCCAGATAGCGCTCCTGCGGCAGCCGCATCTTGTTGGGCGCGGCCATGGCGTGGGCGCCGCCGGGCACGAGCGCCAGCGCCGTCAGAAGGATCGCGAGAAACTGCAGGATCGCCAGAATGAGCGCCCTCCTGTCTGTTCGACATGCCAATCGTTGGCGATCGAGGCGATAACGGTTGAGAAGGCTGGGATTTCCGCGCTTTCGGAGAATTTTTCGCGCGTCTGCGAGTCGAGCGCGGCTGGCGATGACCAATGTTGAGATTCAGATTGCGTCAGACGCAGCGCCTGGCGCTTGTTGCGACCCGCAATTCAGAACAGCGCCGGCAGCGACTGCCAGAAGATCGCCACCAAACCCAGGCTCGCACCGAGCGTAGACAGACGGGCCGCGAAGCGCTGCGAGGGATCACCGACCTTGCTGCGGCGATGAGCCTGGATGGCGATCGACGCCGCCGTCGCGAAACACATCGCGCTGAAGGCGAAACGCGCGCCACGCCACAGCGGCTGCTCAGAGAGGGCGCGTAGATCGGCGACACTGGCAAGGACATAGACGCCCAGGAAGTGAGCCGCCCAGACCAGTAGTCCACCGACAAGAAATGCCCACCGCCTCATCTCAGGCGCCCGGAAACAGGCGCGGTAGCAGCGCGCTGACCAAGCCCTGGAAGGCGCAGTAGCCCAGAAACAGCCCGACCAGCTGCACGGTCGCCCGGCGATCGGCGCCGATGTAGCCGAACAGCCAGCGCAATACGACATAGGACGCCATGAGCGCGGCGACAGCGATGAAGACGCCGTGCCAGGAGAGCAGGGCGTAGACGATGGCGCCCTGGGCGCCGAGCTGGGGCGCCAGCCCGGTCTGGCGCCAGGTCGTCAGGTCGATCGCCCAGCCCGAGGCCAGGGCGGCGAAGGCCAGGACGATCAGGGCGGCGGCCAGCCGGGGGACGGAAGCGGCGGCCTTGGCGAGTACGCTGTTGGCCAGCCAGGCGAAGGCGGCGCCGAGCAGGTTCAGGCCGGCGATCGCCGCCAGCCATATCCGATCCGGCGGTGCGACCCAGGCGCGGGGCGCTCGACTCCACAGGAAGACGTAGGAAAACAAGGCCATGGTCAGCACCATGCCCGCGACGACCAAGGTGATGACCGTGGCCCACCAGCCGTGACTGGCGGGACCGGTCATATAGGTGGGCAGACGGATTCCGGCCCCGACATCGACCGACTTGGACCTGGCCGGATGATCCAGGAACCAGCACCAGCGTAGCACGCAGAAAACGGCCAGCACGCCGCTGACCACCGAGGGGGCATAGGCCTGCACCGTCAGCAGCAGGAAGAAGCCGGCCGTGAACACCGCCGCCCAGACGTGCCAGCCGGACGGGCGCGGCATGGGCAGCAACTGCTGCGGTTCGGCGTTGAGCGGACTGGTCAGCAAGGTCTCTCGGTCACCAGTCGGGGCGCCGGGCAGGAAGTAGCGACCGGTCTCGACGTCACGGGCCAACTGGGGCTGGTCCCACAGCGGATACAGCGAGGTGACGATCGGGATGCTGCGGGTGGAGTAGAGGCCGGTCGGCAGCCACTCCAGCCCGCCGCCGTCGTAGACGTTGCCGGCGTCCTTGCCGAACGGCCGAAAATTGCGCGCCATGTCGATCACCCAGACCAGCACGCCGGCCGCAAACAGGAACGCGCCCGCGGTCGAGATAAGGTTGGGCCATTCCAGGTCGCGCCCCGGCGCATAGGTGTAGACACGGCGCGGCATGCCCATCAGTCCACTGAGGTGCATGGGCAGGAAGGCGACGTGCATGCCGGCGAACATCAGCCAGAAAACCCAGCGGCCCAGACGCTCGCTCAGAGGGCGGCTGCTGCACATCGGCGTCCAGTAGTAGATGGCCGCGAACAGCGGGAACACCATGCCGCCGATCAGAACATAGTGCAGGTGGGCGGTGATGAAATAGGTGTCGTGAGCCTGCCAGTCGAAGGGGACCATGGCGGCCATCACGCCGGTCAGGCCACCCATCACGAAGATCAGCAGCGCGCCGAGCACGAACAGTCCGGGGGTGTTGAACCGCATCTTTCCCGAGGCCACCGTGGCGATCCAGGCGAACACCTGCACGCCGGCCGGGAGGCTGACCGCCATCGAGGCCGCGGCGAAGAAGCCGACCGACACCCCCGGCAAGCCGGTCGTGAACATGTGGTGGGCCCAGACCCCGAAGCTGATGAAGCCGGTGGCCAGGAACGCCAGCACCACCAGCCAGTGGCCGACCAGCGGGGTGCGCGCCACCACCGGCACGATGGTCGACATCGCTCCCGCCGCCGGCAGGAAGATGATGTAGACCTCGGGATGGCCGAAGAACCAGAACAGATGCTGCCACAGCAACGGGTCGCCGCCGCGCGCGGCGTCGAAGAACGGCCAGCCCAGGGCCCGCTCCAACTCCAGCAGGGTGGTGGCCAGGATCACCGACGGAAAGGCGATGACGATCATCACGGCGAAGACCAGCATCGCCCAGGCGAAGATCGGCAGCTTGTCCAGCGTCATGCCCGGCGCGCGGGTCTTCAGCACGCCGACGATGATCTCGATGGCCCCGGCGATGGCCGAGATCTCGATGAAGCCGATCCCCAGCAGCCAGAAGTCGGCGTTGATCCTCGGC
Organism: Caulobacter sp. BE254; assembly: GCF_031457295.1. Lineage (NCBI taxonomy): Bacteria > Pseudomonadati > Pseudomonadota > Alphaproteobacteria > Caulobacterales > Caulobacteraceae > Caulobacter > Caulobacter sp. BE254. The sequence goes on from NZ_JAVDWJ010000001.1 coordinate 16,217, forward strand.
GAATAGGCCATCGAGGTCAGGGGCGGGTACATGAACCAGCCGCCGTTGGGCGCTAGGCCGAAGAACAGCGAACAGAAGAAGGCCAGGCCGCCGATCAGGTAGGCCCAGAACGCATAGGCCGACAGGCGCGGGAAGGGGAGGTCGCGCGCGCCCAGCATCTGTGGCAGCAGCAGCACGCCCAGGGCCTCGACCGCCGGCACGGCGAACAGGAACATCATCACCGTGCCATGCATGGTGAAGACCTGGTTGTAGGTCTCCTGCGACAGCACCCCGTTCATCGGCAGGGCCAGCTGGGCCCTCATCAGCAGCGCCAGCACCCCGGCCAGCACGAAGAACAGCATGGCCGCGCCCACATAATAGACGCCGACATAGTTGTTGTTGATCACCGTGAGCCACTGCCAGCCCTTAGGCGCGCACCAGATCGCCTCCAGCTTGGCCAGTTCGCTCCTAGGCCGAGGCCCCTGGGTGGGGAAGCGGTTGTAGAGCTCGGGGTCGAAACCGGTCTCGGACACGACGGGATCGTTCATTCCAGGCTGTCCAGATAGGCGGCGACGTCGCGCAGTTCCTGGCCGCTCAGCACCGGATAGGCCGGCATGCGGTTGCCCGGCTTGATGGCCTGGCTGTCGGCGATCCATCCGGCCAGCGTGCCTTGATTGTTAGGCAGGATGCCCGCGCCCAGGGTGCGGCGAGCGCCGACATGGGTCAGGTCCGGGCCTGCCACGCCGTTGGCGTCCGTCCCGCGCACGGTGTGGCAGGCGCCGCAACCGGCCTTGCGGAACACCTGCACGCCGACCGCGACGGCGGGGGAGGGCGAGACCGGTTTAAGACCGCGCGCGCGCCAAGCCTCGAAATCCGCCGGGTCGTGGGCCACGACGACCAGCGCCATCAGGGCGTGGGGTCCGCCACAGAATTCCGCGCATTGGCCGCCATATTCGCCGGGGCGATCGGCCTGAAGGCGCAGGATGTTCCGCCGGCCGGGGATCATGTCCAGCTTGCCGCCCAGGCGCGGGATCCAGAGCGCGTGGATCACGTCGATGGACTCCAGTTCCAGAGCGATGGGGCGGCCCGTGGGGATGTGGATCTCGTTGGCGTCCTGAAGCGTCTCGCGCCCGCCGGCGTCGAGATAGGCCACGCGCCACCACCACATCTCGCCCGTGACGCGGATGCGCATCTCGCCCGGTCGGGGCGCGTCGCTCAGTCGCGCGGTCAGGGCCAGGCCATAGACCAGTAGGGCCGAGAGCACGACGACAGGAAAGCCGAGGCCGGCGATCCAGACCAGCCGCTCGCCCCCCAGCGCCTTGCGCCAGGCGCGGGGCCCAAACAGCGCTACGCCCAGGGTGACGACGACCACCAGAAGCGTCACCATGACGACGCCGATCAGCACCCAGGTCAGCAGGTTCAGCGGCGCCGCGAACGGTCCGGCTGGATCCAGCACCGGCGGCGGCCAGCCTCTTAGGCTGTCGGTGGCGATACGGTCAGCGGTCATCGAGCGTATAGAGATAGGCCGCGACGTCGCGGGCCTGGGTCTGGCTGAGGCCGGTAGCCGGCATCGCCGTGCCCGGCGACAGGGCCGGCGGGTCGCGCAGCCAGGCGACCAGGGTCCGCGGTTGGTTGGGCAGGCGGCCGGCGATCAGTGGGCGATCGGCGAAGCCAGCCAGCGAGCCGCCGACCTCGCCGCGCGGCCATGCGACGCCCGGAACCGCGTGGCACGCCGCGCAGCCGCTGGCCCCAATCAGCGCCAAGCCGCGCTGGGCATCCGCGCCGGCCAGGACATGGGGCGGACCGGCCTTTTCGGCGCAAGCCGCCAGCAGCGTCAGGGCCAGCAGGGGAATCCTCGTTGTCTGGCGTGCCGTCCACCGCACCTGTCATCGCCGCCGCTGTTAAGGCTTGAACCCCGCAGCCAGGCTCGGGTTCCGGGCGCGAGCCTCGGGAACCTCGGCCTTGTCCGGCCGGTTTAACGTCGGTGCGCGCCACGATCTTCCCGCTGGCCTTGCTGGGCCTGGCTCTCGGCCTGGGCGGCTGCGGCCCCGGGTCCAGCCGGACGGATGAGCGGCTGAGCCGAGACGGCGAACTTGTGGCCCTGAGCGGCGGTCAAGGCGGGGCGGCCAAGGCCTGCTTCTCCTGCCACGGCCTGGACGGCGCGGGCGACGGGATTTCCACGCCGCGCCTGGCGGGCCTCGACGCCGGTTATCTGCGGAAGCAGCTGGACGACTACGCGGTCGGTCTTCGCCATGACCCCGTGATGTCGCCGATCGCCAAGCCGCTGTCTGGACCAGCGCGTCAGGCGGTGGCGACCTATTATGCGAACCTGCCTTCGCCCGTTCAGCCGAAATCGGCGGCCTCGAAGACCCCGCCGACCGCCTGGCTGCGGCGGGGCTGCGCGTCATGTCATGGCGAGCGGGGGCAGGGCGTCGGCGCGGGCGACCCGGCGCTGTCCAGCCAGCCGGCGGCCTATACCGTCGAGCAGATCCGCCGCTGGCAGGTTGCCGGGCGGCGCAACGATCCGCGCCGGGTCATGGCGACGGCCGTCGCCGACCTGACCTCCGCCGAGATTGCGGCCATAGCCGACTGGCTAGAGATGCAACCCGTTTCTCCAGGGCCCGATAACGGCGCTGCCAGCGTGTCCGCCGCCGGGGTCGCTGCGGCAAGATCGGCAGCATCCCATGAAGGACGTCGTCGCGATCGATGACATGGTGTTTCAGGGCCGCACCGACATGGATCGGGATCAGGACCAGCAGACTGGCGACCAGGGCCCGGTGCATCCACTCCGCGGCGGTTTCGATCGCCCAGAGGGTCGGCGTGGGAAGGTCCTGCAGCGGCATCAGGGGCCAGGGCGTCAGGCCCAGCAAGGTCAGCTGAGTGTCGCGGGCCGTGGCCGAAACGATCGCCCAGCCGCTGAGCGGCAGGCCCAGCAGGCAGGTGTAGAATACGTAGTGGGTCACATGGGCCGCGGTGCTTTCCCAACCCGGCTTGTCGGCGTCATTGATCGGTTCTGGCGCGAACAGCCGCCAGCCCAGGCGTCCCAGGGCCAGCACCAGCATCAGGACCCCGATCAGAAAATGCAGATCGTACGCGGCCACCATCTCGCCGCCCGGGTGGGCGAGGCCCATCCACCAGCCCCAGCCCAGCTGGAACAAGACCAGCGCCGCCATCGTCCAGTGGAAGACGATCCCGACGGGCGAGTAGCGCCCTTCGTCGGTATGGCCCGCCGCCCACTCCAGAATGTTTTCGATCAGCCTGTCGATCATGCGGGCCGCAGCCGCTCCGGCCCGCCCTTCAGCCAGCGTCCGAGGATCACCAGGGCCGCGCCGAGATAGACGCAGGCGGCGGGCGCCCACATGATCAGACCGGCGATCTGCTGGTCAGCCAGGGGGCTCAGTCCCCATGCGGCGGTGGTCAGGGCATGGGGCGCGTAGATCGCCTTGGGCATGAAGACGAGCAGGGCGCCCAGCAGACCCATCTGCACCATGGTCGCCAGCAGGATCGCCACCGCGCTCGGCGGCGGAGCGGCGCGGACCGAGCGCCATAGCAAGATCGCTGAGCCCAGCACGCTGACCTGCATCAGCCAATAGACGGGATCGCTCGACAGCGCCCAGCCGTAGAGCGAAGGCGCGTGCCAGGCCCAGAAGGTCGCGGTGAACAGCAGCGGCGACGCGAACTGGACACCGCGTCGCCGTTCCATCGTTCTCGGCAAGGTCCAGGCGATCAGCGGCGCGGCGACGGCCGCCAGCAGGACGTGGTGCACGGTCCGCGCCGAGAACAGCGCCGAACTCAGGGCGCAGAGCGGCGACACGAATGCGACGGCCAAGACCGCCATGGCGGCCAGAGCTAGCCCTCGGCGGTCGCGCGCCGCGCGCCACAGCAGGGCGGCGCCCGCGATGGTCAAGGCTGCGAGCAGGAGCGGGTCGAGGTTCCAGCGCAGCCAAAGATCGACGGGCGTGGATCCCACGCCGCAATAGGGGGTCCAGGTCGAGGTCGGATCGCGCGTCATGAGCCAACAACAAGGTCAGGCCCGACCCGTTCCAACGGAACAGGACCGGTCGCGCCAGGTAGACGGCTTGAGCAGGGCTGCAGCGTGGGATTGAGAGCGCCAAGGCGCTACGTCGATATCGCACGTTACTCTAAGGTCGTGTTTCTGGAGGGGGCCAAGAATCAGGAATTGGCGCATGATCGCTCCCGCTGGCGATCTCAAGAGCCAAGCCTCACGGCGTCTATTGTTGATCAGCGGGTGGCGTGTGATGGCTTTTGCTGGCGCGATCGCCGCCTTGCTGGGGAGCCGGAAATGATCCTTCGTCGTCGGACCATGCTCGCGGCGGGCGCCGCCGCCTCTCTGGCGCCGGGACTGGCCGCCGCCCAAGGCGGCAGGTCCAACGCGGCGCGCTTTTCGCTCGCCTTCGCACCCCACGAGGGCAGCTTCGCCAGCCGCGGCGGGCTGATCGAGCAGATCGCCTTTGCGGCGGACCAGGGGTTCACCGCCTGGGAGGACAACCAGGCGCGGGACCGTCCTGTGGAAGAACAGGAGCGAATGGCGCGGGCGCTCAAGCAACGCGGCATGACGATGGGGGTCTTCGTCGCCAGCATGCCCAAGTGGGCTCAGTTCCGGCCCGTGCTCGGCGGCTCCGATGGCGCGGAGCGGGACGCGTTCCTGGCCGACATCCGTGCGTCCGTCGACGTGGCCAAGCGGCTGAACGCCAAGTGCATGACGGTGGTCACCGGGTTCTTGGATCCGAAGACGCCGCTGGATATCCAAACGGCGCGCGTCATCGACGTGATGCGCCGAGCGAACGACATCGTGGCTCCACAGGGCCTGGTCATGGTGATGGAGCCGCTGAACACCCGCATCGACCATCCCAACATCTACATGCAGACGATCCCGCAGGGTTTCGCGATCGCACGCGCCTTGAACAGCCCGGCCGTGAAGGTCCTCGCCGACCTCTACCATGCGCAAATTCAGTTCGGGAATCTGATCCCGACGCTGGAGGCCTGCTGGAGCGAGGTCGCCTATGTGCAGTTCGGCGACAATCCAGGCCGCAAGGAGCCGACCACCGGCGAAATCAATTACGCCTCGGTCGTCCGGTGGCTGAAGTCCCGGCGCTATGGGGGGGTGATCGGCATGGAGCATGGCAATTCCCTGGCCGGACGTCCCGGCGAGGAGCGTCTGGTCGCCGCCTATCGCGAAATTGACCGGGGATAAGGACGCTCCCCGCTGACGCGGTGGCTTGCTTCGGACGAACGGCTTTCAATGCGCGCCGCGACGCCGCACCTGGCGGGCGCTGGTCCCGGTCTTTGAAACCTACGCGCAGGCGAGGGGTTATCTGGCGATGCGCCGCCAAATCTCCGTTGAAGTCGGCTCCTTGCGCCTTTCGGCGCTCGCTGCCGGCTCGCCCGATCGCCCTGCCATTGTTCTGCTCCATGGCTGGCCGCTTTGCAGCGCGGTTTGGAGCCCCGTTATGGAGCCACTGAGCCGGGAGCATTTCGTCCTGGCGTTCGACCTCCCCGGGACCGGCAAGTCCGCCGGCGAGACGATCCCGACCCTGAAGACCGAAATCGCCAAGTCGATCATCGCCGGCGCGGAAGCCGCCGGCGCCCAGAATATGATCGTGGCGGGCGTCGATGTCGGCGGCATGATCGCCTTTGCCGCCGCCCGCGATTTCGGCGACCGACTCGCCGGAGCCGTGATCATGAACACGGTGCTGCCTGGGCTCGACCCGTGGGAGGAATTGCTCGCCAATCCGCGGATCTGGCACTTCGCCTTCCACCAGATTCCCGGCCTTCCGGAAACGCTCGTTTCCGGACGCGAACGTCCCTATTTCGATTTCTTTCTCGATGCTCTGGCGGGCGACAAGGCGAAGATCGGCGAAGCGTTCCGCCAGGCCTGTGTCGAGCAGTACTCCTCCCTGGCGGCGCTCCGTACCGGCTTTGACTGGTATCGCGCCATGCCCCAGGACGCCGAACACAACGCCGTTCCCAAGGCGATCGACACGCCGATCCTGTACCTGCGCGGCGACGCCGACCAGCGCTCGATCGAGCCCTATCTGGAAGGCTTGCGCAGGGCCGGCGCCGCTGAGGTTCTGGGGAAGACGATCGCCCGCAGCGGTGAACTCCTGTCGATCGAAGCACCGGAGCCCCTTGCCGCCGCAGTGCTCGAGTTCGCGCGCGATGTCTCCTGTCAGCAAGTCTAGAGCATCGCACGGAAACGTGGACGCCGGTTTTCCGCAAAAGCGATGCGAAGACACAAACCTAGAGCAAGACGCGCGATTTCTATGTCGCGGCTTGCTCTAGGGTCAAAACGCAATCAAGCTATTGAGTGGATGGTTATTGTTGTGATTCACTGCTCCTAACGGAGGTGGACCATGGCTGGAGAATTTCGGTTGTCGGACCGGCAGTCGGCGGTGATCGAGCCGCTTTTGCCAAAGAACCAGTCTGGTGCGCGTCGGGATGCCTCTATGTGCAAAAATTGCCGAGACTGCGCATGTTCGGTGAGTGTTACTCAGACTAAGTAGCTGACAACAAGCTATTTTCGCCATGATTTTGGTGTTCTGAATGTTGTATTTGGCGCGGGCCCTGCTGTTGCACCGCGCCGTCCTCCATCCTTCGATACGGGTCGGCAAAAGGAGGTGTGCGGAGTGATCTAGAATTCGTCTGTGGATAAATTTCTCGCCGAAGTCAGGGACCATTCCTGGCGCGACCCTGCCAAAACCCGGACGTGCTCACGGTCCAAGGGATGGAACGCGGACCTCGCTCGCCATCGTCACGAGAGCCCGGACGCACGCGCAGGTCGCGCTTGCATTCCACGGCCGGCCCTGTGTTTTTTAAGCTCAGCTAGTCTCGAAATCCTGGGACGAACATGGCGGCGGTGAGAGGCGAAACATGGGGGCTCAGATAGAGCCAGCAGGGCCTCTTCGAGGACCAAGGCCCTATCGAGAAATTGGCCTGCCAGCATCCTCACGAAGAGCTGGGTAGCCCGGCATGAGCAATTCGACGGGATAGATGTTTCCCCTACCGGGCTCACGTCGAACTCCACGTTCGAACATGGGTGCCGCTCGTCGTTCGTGTCCGCCGACCTCTAGCGGCTCGCAGATATCCGCTGCTGCAGCCCCGCACCTTGACCAGCGAAATGGTGGACGCGGTCTTCAGTACCAGCGGCGGCCTGATCGGCCGGGCGGTCGTTCAACTCCGGGAAGCGGCGATCCTGTCGATAGAAGAGGGCGATCAGCCACTGACCCTGGAAAGGCTGATGGATGCTCGGGTTATCGAAGCCCTGGCTTCGCTGCCCACGTCAAAGCAAAAGCGATGAGGCCTCCGCTAAACTATGCGCCGCCGCCGTGTCCGGGCGAGGCGCTAAGTTCCTGGCTCGATAGAATAGCAGCTGGCCATGGCGCCGAACGCTCGGAGCTCGCCAACTACCTGGGGCTCAGCGGCAACGACATCGATTATGATCCGGGACCGGAGAACCTCGCACGCCTGGCCCATGCTGCGCGTCTGGATGCCGGGCATCTGGCGAGCTTCACGGCGCGCCACGGATACCCATGGCTCGGCCAGGACGATCTGGCCGAGCCGGATATAGAAAGTCAGGCTCGAGGTCTGGTCTGCCCAGGCTGCCTCCTGGAGGACGAGGTCGAAGGGCGGCACCAGTATGTCCGGCTCGAATGGTTGGATATCTGGCGTGCCGGCTGTTCACGCCACGGCCTGGCCCTGCAGAATTTTGAGGCCATACATTTCGTCCCACGCCCCGGAGGGGCGCGGCGCACGCGCCTCGAAAACCTGTTTGAGGCTACGATCGGGCCGACATCGTTGCGGCGGCTGCGGTATCCGCGGGTCATACGGAAAAAGCCTCCCGTTCAGCTTGTCGCGCTCGAGTGCGAAATCCAGCGCGTTCGCCATCAAGGCGGCAATTTCAGCGACCTTTGGGATTTGGGATCGTCCTGGCCGCAGGCGCGGGCGGCCCTTTTGGATCTGTCAGACATCATGCTGACCAGGAGCTCTGGCGGTGTCGCCGGGCCACTTGTTGGCGTGTTCAACCATCCGGACGACCCTCAGCCAGCATCGTTCAGTTACGGCCAGCAGGCCCAGATCGGCGAGGTGTCGCGGGTCAGAATAGATGTCCGCCGAAGCGGCTTTGGATCGAGCAGTGCTACGGCTTTCGTTGGACGCTTGGCAATACGGCATCAGCCGCTTCGAGAAACTCAGCAGCGTCTTCGGGCGAAATGCTGTCAACACCGACAACTCGCTGCGGACTACGCCTTAGCAAGATTTTGCCATCGCGGTCGCGTGGCGCCGTGGCCGCGAACTGCGACCAACTACGGTTGCCGCGTGCCAGTTTCAATGCGGCCAGAACTTCGGCGGACGTGATCTTCATAACCGCATTGTTCACCGGCTAGGCGATTGCGCAAGTATGACCCGTGACAGCCTGCATTGTCGAGATCTCGGACGGATTGCCGTTATCTCGGACACGTTGCTGCGATCTCGGCGCGCACCTGCGATACCACAGCGGGTTTTGCCGCGATCTCGGAAAGCTCAGAGTTATGTGCAACACCGGCGAACATGCGCGCGCTTCTAATAATATTACTTAGACGTCATAACATTTGTAGCGACCGGATGAGAATGTCACCCCCGTCACTGACTCCAAACCCTGCGAGTCGCACGCCGCGTGTCACTGGTTGCCTCAACGTTCCGCCCCTTCGCGGTTTCTGGCCCCAAACCCTGCGAACGCCTGACTTCATTCGTCGCGACTACCCAAGCGCCGAAAGATGCTCTTGTGATGGCCAACCGCTCCCTCAGGCTTAGCCCGTTTGGAAAATCGCCGGCGCGTATCACGCGGCTGCGGATCCGGATGTTCGCTCAGATGATCCGAACCGTCGGCGTCGTCATGTTCGGGCTCTGCGCCGGCTGGATGGTGATGACGCTGGCTTTCAGCTGGAGTCTGGCGCTAGGCGCCGTCATCGGCCTCGCGCTGTTTCTCCTGGGCTACGGGCTGATCCCGCTCTACGCCGAGCCGGGCGACCTCTGAGCTAGTAGACGTAACCGCCAATGGCGCCCACGGCGGCGGCGTAGGTCCAGCGCCGCCTTAGGTCCGAAGGCCAAGCCAAGGATCGTTCGTTGAGCTGTAGGATCGCATTCCTTGACAGTTCCATCGTCAGCAGGAAAAGCGGATCCGGCGCGGCATGGGCAAACAGGCTTGCCAGCCTTTGATTTTGGCGTGTCGATAGCGAAGCAAAAGCCAGTTTGGCCCCAGCGGTGACGGCGTGTCGTTGAGAACTGGATCGCCCGGCTCCGCCAGCACCAGCAGCGCTAGGCGCACGTACTAGAGCCGTGTTGCTGCATCGATATCGGTCCAGCAGTCCTCGGTCATATGATTGCTGCCGGTGAACGAGCGCCGCTGGAATATCGGCTGCTCCAGCAACGCAACCAAGGCGCCGGCGGCCGGGTCTCTCATTCTGGTCGTCATGGCATCGATGACGTCGCGCACGGCCCACCGAAGGCGAAGCCGCTTCTCAAGCGCACCGGCTTTGCCGCTGTCGTCCAGGGCCCGGAACACTCGAGCGATCATTCCCGGATCGTCGAACTCCACGATATCCAGCAAGTTGTCGCGTGGTTCGACCGGCTCGGCGCCGTCGCCAAACAGCGTGAGATCGCTGGCTATTTTGATCCTGGAATTGCCGTGCGGAACCAAGGGCGCGTTGTGGGCGCGACAGAAGGCCGACAGGGGATGGACCCCCGCCCCTTGCAGTACAAGGATAATAACCGCCTTCTTACTCTTTGCAGTGCGCTTGACGCCTTGGACCGGGGCGCGACTGGTCCTGCGCCTTGGGGGAAGGTATGCATTCGCATCGACGCCAACGTCGGCTCTGGGCTTACGCCGCTCCGCTACTCGTCGCGGCGGGGGCCGCTAGCAGCGCCCACGCCGCGCCCGGCCTTGTCGATCTCCACGCCGGCGCTCTGCAGGACGTTCTGACCGAACTGGCCCGGGAGACCCGCGCGGACATCCTCTATTCGGCCGATCTGGTCCGGGGCCGGCCAGCCGCGGCCGTCAAGGGCAGGCTCACCACCGAACAGGCTGTGGCGCTTCTGCTGAGAGGCTCTGGAGTCGGCTATCGGATCACGGCGGACGGCGTCTTCGTGCTGTTTGCATTGCCGGAGCGCGAGATCGCCGATCCCGGCGATGGCGCGATCTCGGAAGTGCTTGTCGTTGGTCGACGCACCCAGAATGCCGACATCCGACGCACCGAGAACGACATCCAGCCTTACGTGGTCGCAGGGCCTCGCGACTTGGCTGTCGCCGCGCAGGACAATGTCGACCAGCTCCTGCGCGAGCGGTTGCCCGCCAACGGCCGCGTATATTCGCCCGGTCAGCTGGTGAACGGCGCCGGGGTGTCCAACTCGGCGATCGATCTTCGCGGCGTCGGCTTGCAGAGAACCCTGGTGCTGGTCGACGGACGGCGCCTGCCCAGCCTGCCGACCCAGATGACCGGGCTGGAACAGAGCGACATCAACGCCATCCCCCTTGGCGCGATCGAGCGTATCGAGACCTTGACCGCCACCGCCGGCGGCATCCATGGCCCCACCGCCATCGGCGGGGTCGTCAACGTCGTCCTGAAACGCGACTACCGCGGCGCTGACTTGACCGTGGTCACGGGCATATCCAGCCGCGGCGACGCGGCCCGCGGGCGCCTTGAGGCTCGCCTGGGCTTCACGCCCGACCATGGAAGCACGGACGTGATGCTGTCGGCCTCCTACTCGGCGGCCGAGCGGCTCACCGTCGGCCAGCGCGATTACGCCCGGCGATCCCTGGAACTGCAGGCCAGGAACAATCCGGCCGAGTTCCTGCTGCAGACTCGGGCCGTCAACGCGATCACCGTCCGCAGCGCCCAGGGCGAGCCGCTGCGGTTGGACGCCGCCTATGGCGGAGCCGTCCTGGGCGGCAGCTACACCTTCCTGCCGATCGGCTTCCAGGGGACGGACCAGGAAAAGGCGGCCGTCCTGGCCGCCAACGCCGGGCGCCTGCCCACCGACCCAGCCTATGGCGACACTTCGCTGATCGCCGCGCCCGAGACCTATTCCATCCTGTTCAGCGCCCGTCGCCGGATCAGCGACCAGCTTGAAGCGTTCGTGGACGGCTTCGATCTCCACCAGCACGGACGCGTCATCACGCCGAACCCCTACAATTCCCGAAGCGTCAGCGCCGCCGACGCGCCCGGCAACCTGTTCGCCAATCCGGTCAGCTTCTATTTCCCCCTGCCGGACCTGGTCGAAGAGAAGACGACCACCACCGACGTCCGCCGGCTCACCGGAGGCTTGATCGCCACCCTGCCCCGAGGCTGGCGGGCGTCCGCCGACTATACGGTGGGCCGCGCGCTGCTGGACTCCCGGCGCGAGGGTCTGACCATGAGCTTCAGTATCGATGGCGCCCTGCGCAACGGCCTTGCCAGCGCGCGAGGCCAACTGCCGGTCGTTCCGCTCGGCGACTTCGCCGCCCTGCAGTCGGCGGCCATGGCCTACACCGTTCCGACCGCCGCCTACGGCCGGTTCACCACCCAGTTCAGCAACGGGGTCGCGCGCGCGGCGGGCCCTCTGGTGACCCTTCCAGGCGGCCCCCTCACAGCCACGCTGCTGGCCGAGGTGCGACGCGAACGCATGCCGCAGACCGAGTATGGGCAGGTCAACCAAGTCTCGACGATCACCAGCGTCTCGCCAGACAGGATTCAGCGGGTGAGGTCCGGCTATGTCGAGCTGCGCGCGCCCTTGCTGTCGCGCGAGTCCCGGATTGTCCCGGCGCGCGGCCTGGAGCTGCAGCTGGCCTTGCGGCGAGACGACATCAGGACGACCTTCCCCGACATCACCCAGACGGGCTTCGCCACCGTCCGGGTCATGACCGCCGTTCGCCACGAGGCGGACGTGTTCACCCTCGGCCTGCGCGTCTTTCCGGCCGACTGGCTGATGCTACGCGCCAGCGCGGCGACGGGCGAGTCGCCGCCGGACATGACCCATCTCCAGGAAATGGTTTTCGTGGCCCGAAATCCGGCCATCTATCCCTATACCGATCCCAAGCGCGGCGGGCGGCTGCTGGTGGCCGACGGCCCGTTTCTGTGGGGCCGCAGCGGGTGGCACGACATCGGCCAGGAGAAGGGTCTGACGCGATCGTTCGGGATGGTTTTCAACCCATCCGGCCGGACGGGGCCGCGCCTGTCGGTCGATGTGTCCCGCGTCGAGATTCGGGACGAGATCGGGCTGACCCTCCTCAGCGCCCAGCAGGTGCTCAACGCCGAGGAGCAGTATCCCAACCGTGTCGTCCGCGAGCCCCTGTCCGCGGCCGACGCCGCCCTCGGCTACACCGCCGGTCGGGTCACCGCCCTCTATACCGGGCTGGGGAACGTCGGGCGGACCGAGGCTGAAACGGTCGACGCGCAGTTGGACTGGACGCTGCCCCCGGTGCTCGACGGCGACACACGGCTTTACGGCGCCGCCACCTGGCAGCCGACGTTGCGAACCCGGCGCAGGCCGGACACGCCTTGGCTGGACCGCGTCGGCTATCGCGACGGTCCCTTGGCGTGGCGCGGCGACGCGGGCGTCCAGTGGGAACGCGGGCCGCTGCTGGTGGACCTGAACGTCCAGTATCTGGGGCGCTCAAGTCCGCTGTGGTCGGCCTATAGCGGCATCATTCAGACGACATCCCGGAACCAGGGACGGACCTATATTCCGTCGCGCGCCTATCTGGACCTCACCGCCCGCCGCCGGCTCGATTTCATGGCCGACCACGGGTTGCGGTCGTTCGATGTCCGCCTCGCCGTGCAGAACCTGTTCGACACCAGTCCGCCGATCGTCGCCGACCCCAGTCACATGGGCTACGACTATCGCGGCGACCCGCGTCGGCGGCGTTTCGAGCTCAGCCTCGCCGGCCGGTTCTGACATCGACGCCCGATGAGGGTTCTTCGAAAGCCTGCGTTGCCCTCTGGTGAAGGCGTTCCACCGACGCCCGGCCCTCCGGAGGACAGCCCGTGTTCAAGTTCGCCCCCGTCGCCTTGGCGGCGTTATTCCTTTCGACCTCCGTCCCAGTCTCCACGGCCTGGGCGCAGGTCAAACCGTTCCCCGCCGACTTCAAGACCCAGGAGATCGCGACCAATGGCGCGAAGATCCACGTCCGCGTCGGCGGCAAGGGTCCGGCCGTCGTGCTGCTGCACGGCTATGGCGAGACCGGCGACATGTGGGAGCCGATGGCCGCTGATCTGGCCAAGGACCACACCGTCATCGTGCCCGATCTTCGCGGGCTTGGCCTGTCGTCCAAGCCCGTCTCCGGCGGCTACGACAAGAAGACCCAGGGCGGAGACGTGGCGGGCGTGCTCGACGCCCTGAAGATCACCAAGGTCGACCTAGTCACCCACGACATCGGCAACATGGTCGGCTACGCCTTCGCGGCCGAGCATCGCGACCGGGTGAACCGCTTCGTGCTGATCGACGCGCCGTTGCCCGGCGTCGGCCCTTGGGAAGAGATCCTCAAGAACCCGCTGCTGTGGCACTTCCGGTTTGGCGGCCCCGACATGGAGCGACTGGTCGCCGGCCGTGAGCGCATCTATCTCGACCGCTTCTGGAACGAGTTCTCGGCCACCCCGGCCCGTTTCACCGAGGCCTCGCGCCAGCACTACGCCCGGCTCTACGCCCTGCCCGGCGCCATGCATGGCGGCTTTTCGCAGTTCGCCGCCTTCGACCAGGACGCCGTCGACAACAAGGCCTTCATGGCCCAGGGCAAGCTGACCATGCCGGTCCTGGCCCTGGGCGGCGAGAAGTCGTTCGGACCGATGATGGCGACGGTCATGCGCTTCGCCGCCAGCGACGTGACCGAAGGCGTGGTCCCCGATTCCGGCCACTGGATCATGGAAGAAAACCCCAAGGCCACGGTGGCGATGGTGCGCGGCTTCCTGGACGCCAAGCCATGAGCCGCCGCCTGGCATCCACCGGCGCCGCGCTCCTGCTGATCGCCTGCGCCGGCCTCGCCTCGGCCCAGGAGCGCCTGCTGCGCCTCACCCCGTCGGACATCGAAGGCCTGGTCCAGGGCGGAGCCACGGCCGGAACCTCAGGCGTGGCCGGTATCCGCACGACGGTCCTCTTCGGTAACCCGACGAAGGCTGGTCCCTACACGATCGCGCTGCGGGCGCCGCCCAATGTCCGCATCGCCGCCCACAACCATCGTGACGAGCGCACCGCCGTAGTCGTCGCGGGCCTCTGGCGGTTCGGCTATGGGCGCAAGGCGGACGAGAGCCTGGTCAAGATCCTCCCGCCCGGCAGCTTCTACAGCGAGCCGGCCGGGGTCGAGCACTTCGCCATGACCGGACCGGAAGGGGCGACGATCTACATCTCGGGCTACGGCCCCACGAGCACCGACTATGTCGAGGCGGCCAACGCGCCCAAGCCCTGACACCTAGCCTCGACGAGACTGGGAGCAAGGCCGCGAAGCCTTGCTCCCCTTCCGTTGGCTCAGTGGCCGACGGCGCGCAGGACGATGTCGGCGAAGCCCTCGGCGGTCGCCTTGCGGTTCCAGTCGCGCTGGAGCTCGCAGGCCACCTGGATCCAGCTGACCGGCTTGCCGCCGGCCTGGACGACGCGATCCAGACCCGCGCGGTGGGCCTGCTCCGAAGTGCCGCCGACCGCGTCCACGACCGCGTAGACCTCGTAGCCCGCGGCCAGGGCGTCCAGGGCCGGGAACGCCAGGCAGACCTCGGTCCACAGGGCGACCATGATCAGCTTGTTGCGTCCCGTGGCCTTTACGGCCGCCACGAAGTCCTCGTCCTCCCAGGCGTTGATGGCGGTGCGATCGATCGGCCTCGCCTGCGGCAGCACGTCGGTGATAGCCGTGATGGTCGGGGTGTTCAGGCCCGTGGCCACGTTGACCGTGGTCAGCACGACCGGCAGGCCATAGAGCCTGGCGGTCTTGGCCAGGTTCGTGACGTTGGCGATCAGCAGGCGTTTTTCCATCGTGACGATGGACGAGACCTGGACGGGCTGGAAGTCGATGATCACCAGCGCGGCGTTCTGGGGCGTCAGCAGGGAGTCGGCCAGCGGATCGCGGATGGTCTGGGGCGATGTCATGTCGGGTCCTCGCTCATGGGTTTCGAGCGACGACAGACATCAGCGAGAGGAAACCCCAGGCCCGCGGCGCTCTACTAGGGAGAACGCAGCATTTTCAAAAGTCCCCAGGAGAGACGGCGCCTAACGCCGCGTCGAGACCAGCTCATAGGTGTCGGCGTCGCGAGCGATCATTCTCACCGGCAGGACCTGCGACACCGAACGCCCGAACCGCCTGATGTCGCCGGTCTTGAAGACGCCGGTGATGCGCAGGGCCCCGACCTTGGGATCCCTGATGACGATCTGGGCCCGTGTGTAGCGGTTCAGCAGGCCGACCGCCTCGGACAGCGGCTGGTCGCGAAACTCCACCACGCCCTGCTTCCAGGCGAGGGCCTCGTCCAGATTGGCGGGCGTCACCTCGCCCTCCCCGCCCGGCTGGGTGGAAAAGGCTTGACCGGGCGAAAGCCTGATCGGCGGCGAGGACGGCCCTTCCGAGGGCGAACTCACCAGCACGCTTCCCTCGGCCAGCACGACCCGCAAGGCGCCCGACGTCAGCCGCACGTCGAACTGGGTGCCCAGGGCGGTGACCACCCGCCCGGCCGCCTGCACGGCGAAGGGACGGGCGCTATCATGAGCGACGTCGAAGAAGGCGTGGCCTTTCAGCAGGCGCACGTCACGCCGCCCCCCCGCGAAGGCGACATCGACCGCGCTGTCCGCGTCCAGGGTGACGCGCGTGCCATCCGGCAGGTCGACAATGGATCTCTGTTCCCCGCCGGTGACGTAGTCGGCGCGGCCGACGGCCGTCAGAGAGGCGGCCTCGTTGACGGCGACCTGGGTCGGCTTGGCGGCGTGGTCGAACCAGCCTTGCTGGGCGCCAAAGAACAAGGTCGCCGACACCGCTGCGACAGCGATCGAGGCCGCGACGAGCCGGGACCAGAACGGCTTGGCGGCGGGCTCGGGCCCGGCCTTCCTGGCCGCCCGCGCCATGGCGGCGATCAGGTCGCTGTCGTCGGCGTCATCGAAGACATCCCACATCCGCTGCGCCTGGATCCAGGCGTCGCGGTTCTCCTGGCTCTCCTCCAGCCAGGCCGCGAACTGCTCGCGTTGGGGCGACTGGCCGAGGTCGTCGCGGGCCAGCCATCGGGCTGCGGCCTGGGCCGGGGTCAGGGCTTCGCGGGTCATCGAACGCCTCCCGCATGGGCCATCAGATGCTCGATGGCGCGGACCATATGCTTTTCGACGGCGCTGACCGATAGCCCAAGCTGCTTGGCGATGGCCTGGTGGCGAAGGCCGTCGATCCGCCGAAGCAGGAAGATCGTCCGCGTGCGTTCGGGCATGGTCATCAGGGCGGCGGCGGCGGCGTTCAGGGCCTGCTTGCCGGCATAGATGCGGGCGGGATCGAAATCCTGCTCGGCCTGAAGGTCGGGGTCCAGCGCCACATGCTGGTCGGCGCGCCTGACCGTGCGGCGGCGATGGCGGTCGGCCAGCACGCTGGCGGCGATCTGGAAGATGTAGGCGCTGGCGTGGTCGGCGTGGTCGGGCGTGCCGCGCACCGTCAGGCGCAGAAAGACCTCCTGCACCAGATCCTCCACCTCGCCGCCGTTGCGGATCCGGCGGCGAAAATAGGCGGCCAAGGGGCCGCGCATCGCCGCGGCTTGCCGGGCGAAGGCGTCCGCGCGCGCGGCGGCGTCGGAAGCGTCGCTCATGGGCCCCTCTCGCGCCATTCCCATCAGAGACTCCGCCTTCTGTCCAACGACCAAGGGGCATCGGTTGTCGGGAAGGCAGAACGCAGCCCCGGTCGAAGTCCTCACCTTCGCGCCCGCTGAGCGGGTGAGGATTTTTAGGCGACCTGCGTTCGACCAGACAGGACCAGGCCAATACGGCCGTCCACTGGAGCCGCAACCGCCGACGAGCGCTCTTCCCGCTCTCCCAAGGACATAGCCCATGACCCAGAAAGTGTTCGCCTTCGCCCTGGCCCTCGGCCTGGCGAGCCTCGCCACCGCCCATGCCCAGACCAAGCCGACGGTGGTCCTGGTCCATGGCGCCTTCGCCGACAGCAGCAGTTGGAACGGCGTCGTCGCCGACTTGACCCGCGACGGCTATCCCGTCGTGGCCGCCGCCAATCCCCTGCGCGGTCTTGCCAGCGACGCGGCCGCCGTGCGGACGGTGCTCGACGCCATCCCCGGCCCGGTGATCCTGGTCGGCCATTCCTATGGCGGCGCGGTGATCTCGGCCGCCAGCGACGGCGCGGCCAACGTCAAGGCGCTGGTCTATGTCGCGGCCTTCGCCCCCGAGGTCGGCGAGAGCATCTTCGACCTCTCCGGGAAGTTCCCGGGCAGCACTCTGCCCACTGCGCTGGGCAAGCCTGTCGATCTACCTGGCGGCGCCCACGACCTCTACATCCGGCAAGACAAATTTCCGGTCCAATTCGCCGCCGATGTCCCCCTGGCCCAAGCCAAGCTGATGGCCGTGGGCCAGCGGCCGCTGACCGACGCAGCCGGAGCTGAAAAGGCCGTAGCGACCGGCTGGAAGGCCATCCCTTCGTGGTGGACCTATGGCGAAGCCGACCGCAACATCCCGCCGGCCGCCATGAAATGGATGGCCGAGCGCGCCCGCGCCAAACAGGTCGTCATCGTGCCCGGAGCCTCGCACGTCGTGATGATCTCTCATCCCCATGAGGTCGCCAGGCTGATCGAAGCGGCTTCGCATTGATCCGATGCGCGTGCCGCGCCATCTGAACGCTGCTGGCAGCGGGCATCATCCGTGGTGGCAGTAGCCGCCAAAGCGGTGCCTAACCCGCCCAAATGAGCGCATTCAACCCACCAGGCGAAGACTGCTTTCGGCTCCTGCGGCGGCCTTGGCGCTTGCCAGTCTGTGCACGGGTTCCGCCCACGTCGAAATATGAACGATTTAGGTGAATGTCTCTGGGCTATAGAGTCGGCAGGCCATCGCCGAACAAAGTCAAGTTCCTCGCAATTTTGATGGATGAGTTGCCGTGTGGAGCGAGAGGTGCGTCATGTATTGGGCAGTATATTGCAAGCGGATCAGTCCAGGCTCGACGCACGTAGGGTGCCCTGCCCCGTTTCTGGTCTAGCTCCAAACAAGAAGGGCAAACACACCAACAATGGGGCGGTGGCGGCTCCGGACGAGCCGGATCGTCGATGAAATGCGGCAACACCATCGCTCGGCAAGGGGCCAATCGATCTGCGAAAGCGCTACAAGCGCCCCACCAGGAAAGGAGCCAGTGCGGCATCTGCTCTCCCAGCTGCGGTGAGCGCGCGGCGCGTTGACCTGAGCACAGACCGAACTCCACTGTGAAGTCATTGCGAAGGGGCGTGCGCACGACTATGCGTTGATCCCGGTAAGCGTTGGAGGGCTGCGGGATGTTCAGTGTCGCGCCCATGCGGTTTGCGGGCCTCGGCGTCTACAAACCTCGGGAAAAGGTCACTTCGGCGGTGCTGGACACCCGTTTTGGCCACGAGGCTGGCTCCACGCGTGCGCAGTTCGGCCTGGACTCCCGGCGCGTCGCGGCTCCGGATGAAACCACGTCAATGATGGGCGCCGCCGCCGCCCGCGACGCCTTGGCGGCGGCGGGCTGGGCCGATGGTGATTTCGATGTGCTGATCGGCGCCTGCGGTGTGATGGAGCAGCCGATTCCGGGCACATCGGTGCTGGTCCAGCAGGCCTTGGGCCTGGGCCGATCGGGCATACTGGCCTTCGACGTCAACCAGACCTGCCTGTCGTTCCTGATGGCCCTGGACGTGGCGGCCATGGGCTTCGCGACCGGCCGCTGGCGGCGGGCGCTGGTCGTGTCCAGCGACATCGCCTCGGCGGGGCTGGATTGGAGCGATCCTCCCGCCAGCGCGATCTTTGGCGATGGGGCGGCGGCCGTCTGCATCGAGGCGGCCGAGGATCCGAATGGGCCGGCGCTGCTCGCGCGGGGGCTGGAAACCTACGGGCAAGGCCAGGATCTGGCCACGCTACGCGCCGGCGGCACCCGCGTGCGGCTTGAGGACGGGCTGGAAGCGTTTCAGGCCGCCGCGATCTTTCATATGGACCCTTTTGGCGTGTTCAAGGCCGCCGCCAAGCGGCTGCCGCCGCTGATCGACAGGGTGCTGGGCGAGGCCGGTCTGGACCGGGCCAGTGTCGATCTCGTCGTTCCCCACCAAGCCAGCCAACCGGGCCTGGAGCACCTGCGCCGATTGATGGGCGGCGACCCGTCCCGGGTGATCGATATTTTCGCCGATCACGGCAACCAGATCGCCGCCTCCATCCCCTCGGCCTTGCATCGCGCTTGGATCGACGGACGCTTGGCGCCGGGGACAACCGTGCTGCTGCTCGGAACCGCCGCCGGGATCAGCGTCAGCGCCATGGTCCTGCGAGTCTAATGCGCCGAGCCCTTGTCACGGGCGCCACCGGCGGGCTGGGCCTGGCCCTGACCGCTGCCCTGCTGGCCGAAGGCTACGCGGTTCGCGCGACCGGGCGCGACGCCTGGGCGGCCCAGCGCCTTCGCGCCATGGGCGCCGAGACCGTCGAGGTCGATCTGGTCGAGGATCCGCAGCGCGCGATCGGGCTATGCGCTGGCGTCGACGTCGTTTTCCATGCCGCAGCGCTATCCAGTCCGTGGGGCCGCGCCCGGACGTTCGAGCGCGTCAATGTCGAGATGACTCGAACGCTGCTCGATGCGGCGCGCCAGATCGGCTGCCAAGGTCTGGTCTTCGTTTCGTCACCCTCGATCTATGCCGAAACGCGCGATCGCCTGGCCCTGACCGAGGCCGATCCACCCGCGAGGCGCCCTCTGAACGCCTACGCCCGGACCAAGTTGGCCGCTGAGCGCCTGGTGCTGGCCGCGAACGGCCCGGACTTCTTCACCGTCGCCATTCGCCCTCGCGCGCTGGTCGGCCCGGACGACAAGGTCTTGCTGCCCCGCCTGCTGGACCTCGTCGCATGCGAGCGCGCGCCGCTGCCTCGGGGCGGTCGGGCGCTGGTGGAGCTGACCGACACGCGCGACGCCGCCCATGCCCTGATCCTGGCGGATCGGAAACGAGCAGTCGTTGGCGGTCGCGCCTTCAACATCTCCGGCGGCGCGCCGATCGGCGTTCGCGCCTTCGCGCTGGACCTAGCGGCGGCCATGGGACTGCCCTTGCGGATCGTGCCGGCGCCTTGGCCCCTGCTCTACGGTATCGCGACGCTGGCGCAGGGCGTGGCGAGCATCCTGCCAGGTCGGCCGGAACCGGCGCTGACGCCTTACGGGGTGGCGACCCTGGCCTTCTCACAGACCTTCGACCTGACCGCGGCCCAATGCGACCTCGGCTACGCGCCCCGCCACGACGCCCACGCGACCGCGCTTGAACTGGCGCGACGCCGGGGGGAAGGATCGTGGCCATGACCCCCGCGCGTTGTGAAATCCATCTGCTGAAGGCTGGCTCATGTCTACACCCGGAGGCCGCGGCTCTGAAGGGCGGCAGCCTCTGCCCCGTCGACTTTCCGGCTCTTACAGCCCTGATCCTGCATCCGACGGAAGGACCGCTGTTGTGGGACACGGGCTATGATCCGGCGTTCTTCCGTGTCACGCGTCGCTGGCCGGAGAGGCTCTACGCCCTCACCACGCCCGTGACGCTGGGCGAGCACGAGCCGGCAGCCCGCCAGATCAGCCGCTTTGGACTCGGTCCCGACGATATTCAGGGCGTCATCATCTCGCACTTTCACGGCGACCATGTCGCCGGCCTGCCAGCCTTTCCCAAGGCGCGGCTCTATTGCGCACGGGCGGGCCTGGACCAGATGCGCCGCGTCGGACGGTTCACGGGCGTGCGCCAGGGACTTCTGCCCGGCCTGCTGCCCCCGGACGCCGAGTCGCGCGCGGTCTTCTTCGAGGATCGGCCCAGGCGCTCGCTGCCCTTGGATTTGCGCCCGTTCGAGACCGGCGCCGACCTGCTCGGCGACGGCAGCCTGCTGGCCGTGGAATTGCCCGGCCATTGCGTCGGGCACTGGGGCCTGGCGGCGCGCGGTCCCGACGATCGCTTGCGGCTTTTTGTCGGTGACGCCGCCTGGTCGCTGCGAGCGATCCGTGAGAACCGTCCGCCGCCGGCCCTGACCACCGCGCTCCTGGGGCGAACCGACCGCTACCGACGCACCCTGGCCGATCTTCACGCCCTGGAAGCGCGCGGAGGCGAGGTCGTGCTCCTCCCCTCCCATTGTCGGGAGGCGGCGGGCGCCGTCGAGATCCCTTGAGTCTCCTTCACGCCGGTCGCATCGCCGCCGCCTATCTGGACACCCGGCTGTGCGACACTACAGCAAGGGATCGGGCGGCCCTGCTGGCGCGTCAACGCCGTCTCTGGGGCCGGCTGGCGCCCGCCCTGGCCCGGACACCCGCGCTGGCCGCGCTCGCCGGCCGCCCGCTGGACGCCTTTCCCGTGCGCGAGCCGGCCGAGATGCGCGCGGACCTGGGCGCCTGGAATAGCCTGGGGTTAGACGCAGCCCAGATCCTTGACGCGGCCCAGGCTGCGGAAGAAGGCCGCGAGGCCAACCTGCCCGACCAAGTCCAGGCGGGATTTTCGACGGGAAGCCAGGGCGCACGAGGCGTCTTCCTGACCACAGCCGCCGAGCGCGATCGGTATCTGGGGGCATTGTTGGGGCGCCTGGTCACACCCAAGCGCTTGCTGCGACCGATCCGCGCCGCCTTGATCCTGCGCGCCAACAACCGCCTGTACGCGGACATTCAGGGGGCGGGGGCGGCCTTCAGCTTCATCGGTTTGGACATCGCGCCCGAGGCCCAGTTGGAAGCCCTGCGGGCGTTCGCGCCGACCCATCTGGTGGCGCCGCCTCACATTCTGGTCGCCTTGGCCAGACTGGTCGAGGCCGGCGGCTGGACACCGCGCTTGGACGGACTGTTTTACGGCGCCGAACCTCTTGGCAAGCGTGAGGGCGAGCGCCTGACCCAGGTGTTCGGCCTTTCGCCAGCCCCCCTGTATCAGGCCACGGAGGGCTTTCTCGGCGCGCCGTGCCGGTTCGGAACCCTGCACCTCAACGAGGAGAACCTGATCGTCGAGCGCGATCCCGTCGCAGGATCAAACCGTTTCCGGCCAATCATCACCGACCTGCGCCGACGGGGGCAGCCCATGGTCCGCGTGCGGTTGGACGATCTGGTCGAGCCTCGATCACCTTGCCCTTGCGGGTCGCCGCGCCTGGCCATCCAGCCCGTCGAGGGACGTGTCACCGACGTCTGGCGGCTGGGGGAGGCCTTGGTTCTTCCACGCGAAATCGACGCCGCCGTGGAGGCGGCCCTGCCGCTCTTCGCGTCCTGGCGGGCCGACGCTTCGCCGACGGGAGTCCGGGTCTTCGTCGCGGACGGTGTACACCAGGAGCCGGCCCGCGCCGCGCTCGAAGCCCTGCTGACGGCGCGCGGCGCCTCCCGCCCCGTCACCGCCCAGGTGGTCGCCACGGTCGAGACTCAACCCAAGCGCCGACGCGTGCGGTGGATCCCGTGAGCGTGGGCTCCGTCATCTTGATCACCGGCGCACGAGCCCCGGCGGCGCTAGACTTGGCCCGCGCCTTTCGCGCGGCTGGACATCGCGTGCACATGGCCGATTGCAGTCCGTGTTGGACCGCCCGACTGTCCCAGGCGCCGGACGCTTTTCATGGCTATGCCTCGCCGGTGTATCGACCGGAAGCCTTTGCGACCGACATTGACCGCTTGCTGGACATCCTGAAGCCGATCCTGGTCGTCCCCGCCTGCGAGGAGGTCTTTCACCTGGCCGCCCTGGCCCAGCGGCGGCCCGCCTTGGCCGCCGCTCTCTTCGCGCCGCCTTTGGAGACGCTGCGAACGCTGCATTCCAAGCATCTGTTTGGTCGCGTCTGCGCCGAAATCGGCTTGCCGGTTCCGGAGACCTGGGCGCTGACCGATCCCGCCGATCTCGCCTGCTTGCCGCTCTGGTCGACCCTGGTCTTCAAGCCGGAATATTCGCGTTTCGGCGTCCATGCGCTGATCCAACCGGAACCTGAAAGGGTCAACACGTTGGCGATTTCCCGTCAGCGCCCGTGGGTCGCCCAGCGCCATGTCGCCGGCGCCGAAATGTCGTTCTACGCGATCGCCAGGGCCGGACGCCTGTCAGCCTTCTGCGCCTATGGCTCGACTTGGCGCGAGCGCGGCGGCGCCAGCTACGCCTTCGCGGCGCCGGACTCTCGGGCCATCACCGCCCTGCGCGATCTGGCCGTCGCCCTGGCCGCCGGTATCGTCCGCGATGGTCAGTTCGCCTGCGACGTCATCTTCGACGCCGAGGGCCAACCCTGGCTGCTGGAATGCAATCCGCGCGCGACCAGCGGCGTCCATCTCTTCACGCGGGATCCGATGCTCGCTCGCGCCTTTTTCGGCGATGCGCCGTGTGTCGAGCCAGCGGACCCGCCATTTCTCTATCTGGGACCGGCTTTCGGTCTGTTCGGCCTGCCCGCCGCCCTCCGCTCCGGTGGGCTGGTCGAATGGAGAGCCCTGTGTCGGGAGGGGCATGAGGTGATAGGCGCACCAAGAGACCGCCTGCCCCTGGTCGGCGCGCTGGTCGACAGCCTGGCCTTCGCCCTGAAGGCGGTCGCCTCCGGCCGCAGCCTGGCCGCCGCCATGACCGCCGACATCGAATGGAACGGAGCTGGTTCTTGAACGCCGTCCGCGTCCTGGCCGTCGACGATCCCGATATCGCCTGGGGCGATCCGGCCGTTGGGCGATACGTCCGCGCTCTAACTGGACTGGGTCCTACCGGCGCCCTGGCCAATGCCCGCTTCGATCTGGCGGTCCTGCAGCTGCGCGACCGCGCCGTTACCCTGTTGCTGCCGCAAGGCCCGCAGGCCTGCTGGCTGACTTCGCCGATCGCCACCTATGGCCAATCGTTGCGCGACGAGATCGACCGTGAACTGCGGGGAGTCCAGGCGATCCTGGCGCGCCTCGGATCGTATCTGGCCGAGGGACTTTTACGGGCGACGAAGGCCGACCGGATCGTCTACGTGAACCACCTGCTGTTCTCGACCAGCCTGCATGGCCGTTGGTCCGGCGCCGACCTCGACGAAGCCCTAGCGGCTCTGCGCGCGACCTATCCGGACCGGGCGATCGTCTGGCGGTCCCTGAACCTAGGCGACCACGCTCCGCTACTGGCCAGGATGGAGGCGGCTGGCGGGCGACAGGTGCTCAGCCGGGTCGTATGGCGCCTGACCGAGCCCTCAAGGCAGTGGAGTCCTCGTACCGACGTCAAGGCGGACCTGAAGCTCGCCGGCGCCCACGCCCTGGTCGTCGAACCCGCGCCGGAGCCGTCCCCAGAAGAGCTTGACCGTGCTCTGGCGCTCTACGCCGACATCTACATCGCCAAATATTCCCGCACCAATCCCGACTATTCCAAAGCCTTCCTAGCCGCGGCCGTCTCGGCCGGCGTGTTGCGCCTTGAGTGGGTGCGCGCCCCCTCCGGCCAGATCATCGCCTTCGCCGGCGACCATGTCTGCGAGCACGAGCTGGCCAGTCCCCTCCTCGGCCACGACCGCACGCGGCCCCTGGCCGAAGGCCTCTACAGGATCGCCATGGCGCTGTCGGTGCAGCGGGCGCTGGCCGAGGGCCTGGCGGTCAACTACTCGGCCGGCGCCAGCGCCTTCAAGCGCAACCGGGGCGCCACGCCCGCGCTGGAATATCAGGTCGTGTTCGACAGCCATCTTCCGCCTTGGCGTCGGGCGGGGTACGCCCTGCTGGCCAAGACGCTCGACGCCATGACCCCGACCCTGGAAAGGATCGCTGCCGGATGACGCCCTATCCCGCCGGCCTGAACCGCACCTGGCTTCCCGTCTGTCTTTCGCGTCAGCTCAAGGCCAAGCCGCTGGCCCGCCAAATCGCCGGCGTGCCCATCGTGCTGTTCCGAGCTGGGCATGGCGCGGTCGCGGCCCTGGAGGACCGCTGCCCTCACCGAAACTATCCGTTGTCGGACGGCAAGGTGATTCAGGGCGCTCTGCGTTGCCCCTACCACGGCTGGCGGTTCGACGGCGCGGGCGTCTGCGTCGAGTTTCCCGGCGCGGGCGAAGGCGTGGCTATCAACAAGCTGGGCGCGCGACGGTTCGAAGCGGTCGAGCGGCATGGCGCGGTGTTCGTGCGCCTCGAACGCGCCGATGCCTCGCCCGAGCTCGTCCTGCCGCCGCTGATCGGCGATCCGGACCACGACCATTTCTGGTGGACGCAACGGCCCTGGCGCGGACGAGCCCTGGACGCGCTGGAGAACATCCTCGATCCGTTCCACACCAATTTCATTCATGACGGCCTGATCCGGCTGAGCGCACGCCGTCAGCCCGTTCGCCAAACGGTGACCCTGCGGCCTCACGACTTTGAAGTCGCCTACGACCAGGATCAGCCCGATCAGGGCTGGATGTCGCGCCTGCTGGAAGGCGAACGCGCGCGGAGCGTCGGCCGCTACCTGCCCCCCGTCGCCTTCCAGGGGCGCTGGGAGAAGAAGGAACGTCTCACGCTGTGCGCCACGGCGTTCTTCGTCCCCGAAACACCGGATCGCTTTCGCGCGTTCGGCTGCTGGACGACCCCCAAGGGGCGCGCCCCGGCCTGGCTAAAGCGCCAAGCGATCCTGGCCTTCGTGCGCGCCGTCGCCGAACAGGATCGTCGCGCCCTGGACAAGCAACATGCGACCATGGCCGCCTTCGGCGGCCCCAGGTTCAAATCGGGGCCCACCGATCGCCTGGCCGCTCCACTCGCCAGGCTCTACCAGGGCGAAGCACTGGAGCCGGCGGTGGATGGGCCCCACATCATCTGGCTGTAAGTTCCGCCACGGTCGTCTAGCGCGTGAAACGCGGATGGTCGTGCCTGGGCTGTCGAACTTCACGACATTCAGAAACGCCCGAAAAAGCGCAAACGGTTAGTCGCGGATTTAGCCGCTCTGGGCCACCGTAATATCACTGCAGCCCGAGAGGCTAAGCGATCTGCTTCCCATATAGTCCAAATCGGCTAGAGCAAGCCGCGCGATATAGGAATCGCGCGGCTTGCTCTAGCTTTTTGTTTTCGCATCGCTTTGCGGAAAACCGGTATCCACTTTTTCGCGCGATGCTCCAGACCAAGACTCTGTGAGGCGCCGCCGCCTCAGCAGCCAAAAATCGAGCCTGTGCCGTCGAGGCGTTTGTGAGGAAGGCCCAGGCCTAAGTCGCCGACACGCGCGCCTGGATCAGCTTCAGGGCTTCGTGCGCCGATAGCGCCGCGCCCTCCTGCCAGGCGTTGATGTAGCTCATGTGCTCGCCGGCGAAATAGAAGGCGCCATCGGGCTTGCACAGTTCGGCATAGTCGGTGGCCCGCTGCTCGTCCTTCCAGCCTACCGCCACGCCTTCGTTGTAGGGTGTCTGCATCCACGAGACGGTGAACGGCTTGGTCAGTTCCTGGCCGTGGCCGGGGTGGAACTTCTCGATCACCTTGCGCGACAGCGCGAAGCGGTCCTCGAACGACATGGCCGCATATTTCGGCGGGCTGTCGGGGCCCGAGAAGCCAATCGAATAGGCGCCAACCAGGATCCCGGTCTTCTCGCCGATGCCGCCGCTGGGATACCAGACCAGTTCGTTGGCCTCGTCGGTCCAGCCCAGGCCGCCATACTGGAAGTCGTCCTGCTCCCAGAACCGCCGGCTTTCCCAGGCCACCTTGGTGCCGTGATGGTATTCGGCCGCGGCGATCGCCGACTTCACGCGCGGCGCGAAGTCCGACGGGATCTTGGCCAGCACCGGCAGCGGGATCGTGCAGATGCAGTAGTCGGCCTCCAGAACCTGCTCGCCCATCTTGTCGGCATAGACGACCTTCACGCCTTTCGGCGTCTTGCGCAGCTCCTTGACCACCGCTTCGAACTTCACGGCCGGCTTCACCTGCTCGTAGAGGGCGTAGGATATCCGGTCCATGCCGCCCACCGGCTGCAGCATGGTGGCCTGCATGTCGATAATCTCCTCGAAGATCAGGCTGGCGCCCCAGAACCGCGACTTCATCATGTCGGCCATGCGCAGCGGCGGCCCGCCCTTGGGCGGATGGTCGTAGCCGCCGGGCGAGGCCAGGAAGCCGGCGCGGGTCGAGCCTTCGTAGGTGTTCTTCGACAGGTCGCCGTAGGCCGAAAGGTAACCGAGCAGTTTCTGCTTATCGATCCCGGTCAATTCCTGGTCCAGCGCGCCCTTGTCGACGGCCTTGGCCAGCAGTTCGGTAAAGGCGCCGCGCGTGTCGTTGACCGCCTGGCGTTCGGTCACCACCTGGCCGGCGAAGTCCAGCTTAGCCGAGCGGTTGGCGTTGACCATCACCTCCAGCGGCACGCCCAGCTCCTGGCAATAGCCGAGGATGGCGTGGTGCCATTGCGGGATGCGGGCGGGGCCGGCGTTGAAGTAGTCGTTCCTACCCGTGGACCAGTCGACGACCTGGTCCGGGCGGCCCGTCTGGACGATCTTCGTGCCCGACCGCACCGACCACGCCCGGCCGCCTGGACGGTCGCGCGCTTCCAGCACGGTGACGGCGTAGCCCGCCTTGCGCAGCTCGTAGGCGGCGACCAGCCCGGCGACGCCCGCCCCGAGGATCGCCACCGACGCGCCCTTCCCGCTCGCCAGGTCCAGCTTGGGCGCTCCGGCGTAGGCCCGTGGCGCGGCCAGCAGGCCCATCCCCATCATCGTGGTGTAGAGCGCGCCATAGCCGCCGGCCTTGCCCACGGACGTCAGAAAGCTGCGTCGCGAAATTCCCATCGTCTATTCCCCGATACTAGACTTGCAGGCTGAAGGTCGGCGTGAAGCCGCAAGCCCCGTCGCAGCACGAGGCGCGAGCTTGGGCCAGAAAGTCGGGCTCATGCCACCAGTATTCGGCGGAGGCCTCGCAAACGAAGCGCCGGCCGCGATCGAGCGCGGCGTGCTGCGCATGCTCGGCGAACGGACCGACCAGGTCGGCGATCGTGAAGACCTCGCCGTGCTTGATCACCTTGGCGACCTTGGCCGCGTCCTCGATCCGGGCCAGCGGATCGCCGTCGACCACGATGAGATCGGCATAGTTGCCGGTGGCGATCGACCCCAGCGGCTCGTCCAGATATTCGCCCGAGGCGCTGGTCGCCGTGACCAGGGCCTCGAATGGTGTCATGCCGTAGCGGACCATGGCCCTCAGGTTCATGTGCAGGCTGACGGCGTTGAAGTCGATCGGCGAGTCCGTGCCGGTGGTGATCCGCCCGCCCGCCCGCACAGTGCGCGCCACCTCGGCGACATTGCGCTCCAGCGAGGCCAGGATCGGCGTACGGTCCATGGCCGCCATCTGCTTGGCCCTCTCCAGCAGGCGGGCGTATTCCCACGGCGGATACAGCGCCTTGATGCGCGGATCGTCGACCAGCGAGCGGTCGTCGGCCAGCAGGGCCGTCGAGGTGAACAGGGTCGGCGTGCGGGCGGCCTTGCTGGCCACGAAGGCGGCGTTGACGTCCTGGTAGATGTTGCCCAGCGCGCTGACCGTGCGCGAATAGCCGGTGCGGCTGGTCGCGCCCAAGTGCTCCATGCCGTCCATGCCCAGGCCCAGGGCCGGATAGTGGTAGTGCGAGGTCAGCGGCAGGCCCTTGGCGTGGGCCCAGGCGATGACCTCCTTCTGGCGCTCGCCCGACAGGCGGACATAGGTCTTGATCAGGTCGTAGGACAGCGCTTCGGCCCGCTTCAGCTCCAGCGCCATCTGGCCGGGTTCGGTGACCGGTCGCATGAAGTTGTAGAAGATCCGCGAACCGTCGATCGCCTCGCCGGTGGCGTAGTAGCGCGGGCCGACCCGCCTGCCGGACTCGATCGCCTCCTGGTCCTCGACCGTGTGATAGGCCGGGCCGCCGGGCGAGCGGGTGGTGGTCACGCCCAGGGACAGCCACAGCCGCCCTTCCCGATCGCCATAGCCGTAGCCCTGCATCTGGCGGTGGGTGTGCATGTCGATCAGGCCGGGCATCACCACGCCCGTCGGCGCATCGACCACCGTCACGCCGGCCGCCACTTCGCCGCGCGGGGCGACGCCAGCGATGCGGCCGTCGGAGATCAGCACGTCGACGTTCTCGCGCAATGTCGGCGACTTGCCGTCCCACAGGCGGGCGGCGCGAACCACCATCCGCTCCTTGGGCCGCACATTGGCCCAGGTCAGGCCGTGCGGCACCAGCTTGGGCGCGCCGCCGGCCGCCGCGATCAGCTTCAGCTGGCCGGCTGAGAGATAGATCAGGCTCTTGCCATCGCCGCTCCAGCTGACCGCGTCCGTGACCTCGTTGTTGAGCACCTTGGGCGGGCCCAGCAGCTTGCCGGTTTCGTCCACTGGCGACAGGTGCAGGCGGCTGGCGAACACATAGGCCAGGGACTTGCCGTCGGGGGACCAGGCCGGACCATCGTCGCCGCGCGTGCCCAGAGAACGGTCGGGCAGGATCGGGGCGTAGGTCCCCTTCCCGCTCGCCAGGTCGACAGTCAGGATCTCGCTGAGGCCTTCCCGGAAGCGGGCCGAGTACGGTTTGAAGGCGGCGTAGGCGATGGTCTTGTCGCCCGGTCCCCAGGTCGGCTTGCCCGGCTCCCAGAGGTCGCCATAGACGCGGCGGGTCTCGCCGGTCGCGACATCGGCGACGAACAGGCCGCCGTTCTGGCTGAGAAAGGCGATCGACCTGCCGTCGCGCGACCAGGCGCTGGATACCGCCGCCCCGTCGAAATGGGTCAGCTGCTTGCTCCCGCCCGTCGCCATGTCGCGCAGCCAGATGTCCAGCGAGCCGCCCTTGTCGGTCGAATAGGCCAGGGTCTTGCCGTCGGGCGACCAGGCCGGGTCGACCTTGCTGAAGGCGTCCTTCGTGAGAGCCTTGGCCGGACCGCCGCCGATCTCGAGCAGGTAGATGTCATTCAGCGCCCGGAACGCCACTTGGCGGCCGTCCGGCGACAGGGCCGGACTGCCGATCCCGACCACCGGCCGGGTCTTGGCCGACAGGAAGTCGCGGCTCTTCTTGATGTAGCGTGGGGTCAGGACAGGAACCGTGGCCGTGAACGCGATGGCCTCAACCGCGCCGCTGGCCGCGCGACGCTTGATCTGGCCATCGGCCGTGTAGAGGAAGTCACCGGACGGCACCCACGAGGGACGGAACGGAAAAACGTCCTCGCCCTGGATGACGACGCCGGCGCCGTTACGCAGCTCGGCCTTGCCGTTTTCGATGGCGGTGAAGACCACGTCCTGGCCATCCGGCGTGAAGGCCGGGCTGGCCAGCGAGGCGGCGTTGAAGCGGTCGGCCGAGGCCTTGACCTTAGCCACAGTGCGCCGTGTCCCGTCCAGGCCCTGGACGTCGATGCGGACCTTGTCGACCGTGAAGGCGAGGCTCTTGCCGTCGGGCGCCCAGGAGGGCTCGAACTCGTCGCCGGGACCGGAACTGAAGGCGGTGATCGCGCCGCTGGCGACGTCCAGCAGGTGGACGCCGTAGCGCCCGCCCCTATCCGACGAAAAGGCGATCTGGCGCCCGTCGGGCGACCAGCGCGGCTCGCGGCAGTCGAACGCGCCCTTGGTCAGCGGCTTCAGGCCCGTCCCGTCGGCGCCGATCGTCCAGACGTGGAAATTGCCGTCGCGGTAGGACTGGAAGGCCAGCGTCTTGCCGTCGGGCGACCAGTCCGGCTGGGCGATCTCGTAGATTTCGTCGGTCAGCCGCCTGGCCGGGCCGCCTTCGATAGGGACCAGCCACAGCATGGCGTAGACGTCGAAGGCCACGGTCTTGCCGTCCGGCGAGACCACCGCGCAGATGTTGGTGCCCTCGGTCGCCGTGACCATGCGCGCATCGGCGGCCAACGGCTGGTCGGCCGCCTTCGCGCCGGTCGGCGTCAGGGCCGCGACGCCCGAGGCGGCGATCGCCCCGCCGCCGATCGAGAAAAGCCGGCGACGGCTGACGCCACGCCTGGAACTCTTGGTCATCGTGAACTCCGAGAGAACCGGTCTGGACCTGCGCCCGGACCGGCGGCGAGCCTAGAACCGGGCGGCGACGCGGGCGTAGTAGAAGCCGCCGCTGATCCCGTACGGAGAGTACTGGTTGTAGTAGGCGAAGGCGGGCGTGCCCCGGTTGGCGGCCCGGACGCTGTCCGGGTACGCGTCCAGCAGGTTGTTGGCGCCGACGCTGACCGTGATCTTGTCGGTGGCCGCATAGCTGAGGTCGAGGTCGACGATCAGCTTGGGGCTGACGGTCTCGTCGTTGGCGGCCAGCGAGGTGCGCTGGATGACCTCGCCGTAACGGGTCAGGCGCAGGTTGGTGTCGAACTTCCCCAGCTCCCAGTCGGCGCCCAGGATGAACTTGTCCTTGGGCGTGCCGACGGTCAGGTCGCCGATCTTCACGCGGTCGATATAGACGATCCCCGCCGCCGCCAGGGCCGCCGGCGGCTGCACAACGCGGGTGAACTCGTTCTTGGTGTGGTTGGCCGAGAACGTCCACCGCACCGAACCGAAGTCGCCGAAATCGGTGCGATAATCGACCACGAAGTCGATGCCGCGCGTCTTGGTGTCGGCGAAATTGCCATAGTAGAACGCCGCTTGCTGCGGATTCAGCCCCTGGCTGGCCAGGGCGTTGCTGACCGCCGCGTTCGGGCCCAGCGTGCCGCTCTGCAGGATACGGTTGTCGATCTTGATCTGGTAGACGTCGACCGTGACGTTCATCCG
Organism: Caulobacter sp. BE254; assembly: GCF_031457295.1. NCBI lineage: Bacteria > Pseudomonadati > Pseudomonadota > Alphaproteobacteria > Caulobacterales > Caulobacteraceae > Caulobacter > Caulobacter sp. BE254. The sequence goes on from NZ_JAVDWJ010000001.1 coordinate 47,913, forward strand.
TGACAGCGGCTGGGCAACGATGCCGACCGAGTAGTTGGTCGACTTTTCCGGCCGCAGCGGCTTGGCGCCCAGGGCGATCGCGGCCGGGTTGTCGGGCGGCAGCAACTGCACCGGATAGAGCTGTGTGGTCGTTGCCGGCGGCACGATCACGCCGATGGTGCTGGACGAGGCGTAGTGCTGCTGCTGCAGCGACGGCGCCCGGAAGCCGGTGCTGGCGGTGCCGCGGATCGCCAGACGCGGCAGGATCGCGTAGCGGCTGGACAGCTTGAAGGTCTTGGCGTCGCCGAAGTCGGAATAGTGCTCGAAGCGGCCGGCCAGGGCGAACTCCAGCTTTTCGGTGACCTTCTGCTCGACGTTCAGATAGGCCGAGATGTTGTCGCGCGAGAACGCGCCGGCCGAGAACGGCGGGAAGCCGGTCACCCCCTGCGAGCCGCCGGCGAACACCACGCCCGCCTGCGGGCTGCCGGCCGGGGCGACATAGCCGCCATTGATGTACGAGGCCGGCTCGCCCGCCGTGATCTCGAACTTGTCGTCGCGATATTCCAGGCCGGCCGCCACGAACAGGGGCTCGGCGAAGACGCCGGTGTCGACCTCGCGCGTCAGGTCAAGGTTGCTGGTCCATTCCTGGAACTTCAGCGCGCCGATGTAGAAATAGGTCGGGCTGGCGGGGCCTAGCGAGGCGTTCAGCGAGTTTTCGTAATAGTCGACGGCGTCGCGGCTGAAGGTGGTGGACAGGTCCCAGTCAAAGCCCAGAAGGCCCGCGCCCTTGGCGCCGAACGCCACCTGGAAATCGCGGTCCTTGAGGAACAGGCGCGGCGTGTAGCCGTCGGGATTGACCGCGGTGATGTTGTTGCTGGCGTTCGGGTTTCGGAAAGTCAGCCAGGCGGCGGTGTTGCGGCTGGAGAAGGTGCCGAACGAATAGACGTCGATGTCGTCGGTGATCGGCGAGCCGGCGCTGTAGCCCAGGGAGAACAGCTGCACCTGCGGCGAGCCTGGATGGCTGGTGTGGCGGTTGGCGGTCGCCTCGCGCGGATCCGGCGTCGAGCCGGCTGTCCCCACCCGCACCGGCTGGCCCAGGGCGTTGCGCGGGAAGTACATCAGGGTGGTGTTCGGCGTCTTGTCGCCGCGGTCGGTAGGATCGGTGATCCGCACGTCGGCCGTCAGGTTCAGGTAACCCGCCTCCCCCAGCTTCATGCCCAGATTGCCGGAGAACTGGCCGGTCTCGCCGTCGCCCTCGGCGGTCTTGCCGTAGAGCGCGCTGATCGAGCCGCCTTCCGGGCTCTTCTTCAGGATCACGTTGATCACCCCGGCCAGGGCGTCGGAACCGTACTGGGCGGAGGCGCCGTCGCGCAGCACCTCGATCCGCTCGATGGCGGCCGACGGGATCAGGTCCAGGTCCGGCGGCGACTGGCCGTTCTGGGTGGTGCCATTGACGAACAGGATGGCGGTGTTGTGCCGGCGCTTGCCGTTGACCAGCACCAGGGTCTGGTCGGCCGACAGACCGCGCAGCGACACGGTCTTGATCGCGAAGCTGGCGCCCGCGCCGCTGTTGGAGGTGTTGGCGGACGGCACCAGGGTCGAGATCAGGTCACGCGTCGATTGCTTGCCGCTCTTGGTCAGCTCGGCGGCGGAAATGACGTCGATCGGCGCCATGCTCTCGGTGACCGTGCGCGAGGTTGAGCGCGTGCCGGTGACGATCAGTTCGTCGATAATGCTGGGCGCCTCGGGCTCGGGTGGAGCGACCGGCTCGGGCGGGGCGGCCGCGGCGACGGCGGGATTCGACCATCCGGTCCGGATCAGGCCCGCGCGCGGCGAGGCCAGGATGATCGTCTTCCCGTCGTTGGAGATCACCACCAGTCCCGTGCCCGACAGCAACTGCTCGAGGGCGCGATCGACGGGCAAGGCGCCTTTCACCGGCCCCGTGCGCTTGCCGTCGGCGGCGTCGGACTGGACCAGGATCTGCACGCCAGCCTGGCGCGCGAACTGCCGAATGCCCGCCGCCGCCGGCTGGGCGTCGATCTTGAACGGAGCCGCCTGGGCCAGGGCGGCGCCCGCGCTCAGCGCCCAGACGGCCGAGGCCGCGCACAGCAGCCGCCGCCGGGCGGAACGGTTCGTCCAGTCACGCATCGACAATCCCCCATCGTCCCGAGGCGCGCCACACGCGGCCTCCTGACAGGACGAGGGATGGAACGCCGATTTCCGGTGGGCGCTTGCGCGATTGGTCCGATCACGGCGCAACACGCCCGCTTTCGCGCCAGCTTCGACGTCGGGCGCCCGTTTCGCATGCGGATCGGCGGGCCCATTTGGAGCGAACGAACCCCTCCCCTTCGACGCCCGTTTCCCTGGAACGATCATCAACACCCCCGCTTGAAGACGGAGTGTAGTAGAGCGATCTGAGTAAACTATACTGAGTCAGTATGCGTGATCTGGAAGTCAGATTTACTCATATCGTGAAAACGAATGAGAACTATTCATAGATTTCATGAGCGCTCCGAAGCAAAAGCTCAGGAAACGTGAGCGCGACCAATTCTGATCGTGCGTTCGTCGTCGCTGACGGCCGCTCCCAGCGTCGCGGCGACCGCGGCCGCGAAGCTTTCGGGTTCGTTGGTCTGGAAAAGGCCGACGAAGCGCTCGCGCGCCAGGACAGGATCCTCGATGACGATCTGACGGCTATTGTAGCGGTTGAACAGCCGCGCCGCTTGTTCGAGGTTTTCGCCGTCCAGGGCGATCTCGCCGTTGCGCCAGGCCAGGCTGCGCTCGATCTCGGACGGCGACTCCGCCACTCGAGGCGAGGCGGCGCTGGCCAGGAGGATGCGGCTGCCCGCCGACAGGCGCCGCCGCGATCCAGGATCGCCCTCGACCCAGGTCTCGACCACGCCTTCGGTGACCATCACGTCGACGCCGGCGCCGGCCTCGTCGGCGCGCCGCACCGAAAAGGCCGTGCCCACGGCGCGAACCCGGACGGGGCCCGCCGCCACGACGAACGGGCGGTCGGGATCCTTGGCGACCTGGAACCAGGCTTCGCCTTCCTTCAGGACGATCCGGCGTGACCCGGGCTTCATCGCCACGTCCAGCGCGGTCTTGGTGTTGATCGCCACCAGCGAGCCGTCGGCGAGCGGCACCCGGCGGATCTCGCCCAGGCGGGTGTCCAGCCGCTGGGGCCGCGCGGCCCACAGGCCCAGTCCGCCGACCAGCGCGGCGGCCACGGCCCCGCCCGTTCCGGCGATCAGGGCGCGACGGCTGGGTCGTTGGGCGATCATGGCCTCGACCGGCGGCCGAGCCCCGGCCAGGGCCCGGCCGCGGTCCAGGAAGCTGATCGCCGCCTGGGCGCGCAGCAGCGCGCCGGCCCGGCGCGCGTCGCCGTCCAGCCAGGCTCGCAGGTCGGGGTCGCGCTCCACGTCCAGGCCGCGCGCGTCGATGCGGGCCGCCCAGTCGGCCGCCTCGTCGTCAATCTCGCTTGCGGACCGGATGGAGCTCATGAGCCTCGCCGACTGCCGGATGATCTCGTGCTTCCATTTCGGATAAGGCGCGCAGGATTAAACGCAAGCCCCGCGCCGACTGCATCTCCACGACGTTCTCCGTCACGCCCAGGCGCGCGGCGGTCTCCCTCTGCGACAGGCCGTGGATCCGGCGAAGGGTGAAGATGTGTCGACACCGCTCAGGCAACCCTTCGATCAACGTCCGCACCCGCCCCAGTTCGCGACGGCTCGCGACCACGCGTTCCGGAGAAGGCTCATCATCTACGACGTTCAGGGCGTCGATTTCCGTGACGCAGTCGATGCGAATGATGCGGGCGCGGCGAATTTTCTCGATGGCGATGTTGCGCGCGGTCCGGAAGAAGTAGGCGCGACCGCTGGTGATGTGGGCGACGCTGTCCAGGGCGGCCAGGCGGCAATAGGTCTCCTGGACCACATCGTCGATGTCGGCGGGCGCGCTCCCCGAACGGCGCAGCCAAGCCCTGACGTCGGCCTCGTGCGGAAGGATCCGCCCGCCGACGAAGGCGACGATCTCGGCGCGGCTCTGTTTCAACGGCCCCTCGACGATGGCGATCCAGACTGAGTCGAGGGTCGGACCGCCGGGCGAGGGCGGCAATACGTCTTCGAGGTGTTCGCCTCGACGTCGGGCTCGGCGCCGTCGCATGGAGCAGAACCTCGGTCCGGCGCCTCAGGCGCGCCATCGTGGAGGGCTCCGCATCAGGGGACATGGGCGGCCGGCAGGGGCGAGCTGATCTCCGGTCCTTGGGGAGTTCCAGGCGGTCATCTGATCGCCGGGGCCGCTGACCGGCCTTACTTCACGAGGACAAAGGTCCATCGCCATCCGCCGCAGTTGGCGGGGAGTCGATCCGGTCATCCGCAGGATCGCACGCGTCATGTGAGCTTGGTCGGCGAAGCCGCAATCGTCGGCGACCTGGGCCAGGCTGAGCGTCAGATCATCCAGCCCGGCCAAGGCCCGATGCGTCCTGGCCGTGGCGCGAAAGGCGGCGGCCGTCACGCCGAACTGCTGCTGGAAGCCGCGCGAGACGCTGCCGGGGTGGAGCCCCTTCGCCTCGGCCCACAGGCTGATCGACAGGTCCGGATCGGCCAGCAGCCGCCGCGCCAGGACCTCCGGCCAATCTTCGGAGCCAGACGCCGCCATGGTCGGCTCGAACCCATCGGCTAGGGCCTGCGCTGCCGCAAAGGCGTCGACCGCCGTCAGTCGCGCCACCAAGTCGGGATCGGCGACCCGTCCCCGCGTCGTCGCGCCTAGGCCGGACGGTAGGGGCAACACCAGAACCTGGGCGCCGCGTCGGCCGATCTCGTCCAGGTGGCTTTCGAAAGCCTGGTGGAGAATGACGTCGCCAGCCGCCACCCGATGCCGGCCCGTGTCGCCCGCCTCGACATAGCCGCCCGACAGAACAACGGCCGCGAAGCCGTTGTCGTGGCGATGGCGGGCAAGCCGCTCGCCGGGCGAGTGCACCAGTCGCCCAGGCCCTACGGCGCGGATAGAAGAAGATGGGGCGGGCAGCGGGAGAACTCGGAACAGTATGTGAATTCGGTTCAAGACCGGCTTTCGACCGCGATGATAGGCGGAGGACCTTCATCGCGCAAAGGCCGTCCATGTTCCTGCCCCTGCTCTTGTCCTCCACCGCCGCTCCGGCGATCTGCGCGCCCCAGACGCCCCCGGTCGGCGTATTCGCCGCCAACCGGCGCGCTGTGCTGGACAGCACGACGGGCGAGACCGCCGGGACCCTGGTGGTGCGACGCGCCTATGCGGGACAGGGCCTGACCGGTGAGTTCGAGACGACCAGCGATCTGGCCAAGGGCCTGTTCCTGGACCGCCATCAACTGAGCCCGACCGGCGACGCCAACGCTTTCGACGGCAAGACGGCCTGGATGCAGGACCCGTCCGGCGCGGTCACCCCCCAGGCCGGCGGCGACCGCCCCGCCGTGGCCGTGAACCAAGCCTTTCGCAACGCCGACCTGTGGTGGCGCGCCGACGCCGGCGGGGCCCGGGTCGAAGCCCTGGGCGTCGACCCGGATTGCCGACGGCTGAAGGTGACGCCGCGCGGGGGCAAGCCCTTCGAGGCCTGGTTCGACTGCGCCACCGCCCATCTAACCCGCGTGCGCGAGACCCAGGGCTTCATGATCTTCGACTTCCGCTACGCCGACTATGTTCGGCAGGCGGGCCGCGCCCTGCCGAAGATCGTCACGATCGATGACGGCGGCGGCGAGGCCAGCCTCCAGACCCTGACCCTGATCTCGGCGGTGCGAGCGCCCGCCCGCCCGGCAAGCGCCTATACCCTGCCCAAGGGGGCGCCACGGGACTGGACCCTGCCGGCCGCGGGCAGGATCACCGCGCCGTTCCGGCTGGCCAACAACCACATCTTCGTCGACGTCACGGTGGACGGCAAAGGTCCCTTCCCTTTCCTGGTGGACACCGGAGGGCATGGCATCCTCACCTCGCCGACCGTGGCCGCCCTCGATCTGAAGTCGCAGGGGGCCATGACCTCCGGCGGCGCGGGCGAGACGCGGGCGACCAGCGGGTATGTGCAGGTGAGCCGCCTGGATCTCGCGGGCATGTCCATGCGCGACCAGACGATGCTGAAGCTCGACTTCAGCCCCAAGCCTGTCGAGGGCTTCCAGGTTGGCGGCATGCTGGGCTTCGAGATGTTCCGCCGCTTCGTCACCGTCGTCGATTACGAGCGCAATGAACTGACCCTGATCGAGCCGGCGCGGTTCACCGCGGCCGACCGCGCCAAGGCCGGCGTGGCCGTGCCGTTCGTGTTCTACGACCACATGCCGCAGGTGACCGGGCGGCTGGACGGCCTGCCCGCGCGCCACAACATCGACACCGGCTCGCGCAGCGAGGTGACCCTGGCCCGGCCGTTCGTCGAGCGCACGAAGCTGCGCGAGGCCCATCCCCAAGGCGTGACGGCGGTGGACGGCTGGGGCGTGGGCGGGCCCGCGCGATCCTATGTGATCCGCACCAAGTCGCTGACACTGGGCGACGTCACGATCGACGCGCCGGTGGCGGGTTTGGCGACCCAGGCCAAGGGCGTGTTCAGCGACGAGAACTTCGACGGCAACATCGGCAGCGGTCTTCTGAAGCGCTTCGTGGTCACCTTCGACTACGAGCATCAGATCATGTACCTGCGCCGCATTGCGACGCCGCCGGCCGATGCGGGAAGCTTCGATCGCTGCGGATGCTGGTTGAACCTTGGCGACGACGGCTTCGAGATCAAGGACATCGCCCCTGGCGGCCCGGCCGAGGCGGCAGGCCTGAAGGTCGGTGACGTGGTGACGGCGATCGACGGCGCGCCGGCCAGCGGCATGCGGCTCACCGACGCCCGTGCGGCCATGCGCATCGCGCCGACGGACCACCCGATCCGCATCGGCTATCGCCGGGACGGTGCGGCGGCGGAGGTTTCGCTGACGCCGCGAGATCAGATTCCTCGGCGGTAGCCGGGACGCCCGCTCGATGTGGCCGCGGGTCGAGTTCGAGCTGTTCGCGGCGCTCGGTCCGTCCCGGCTTTTCGGCCGAACGGCGCTCCATGAACGCTGCTTGCCATAACGGTAGTTCTAACTACTATATCCCCATAAACAGGAACGGGGGTATGGAATGCGAAAGCTCCAGGTGCTCGCGGGGGTCGCCGGTGCGGCGATGATGGCGGCGGCAGGACAGGCCGCCGCGCAGGAGGCCACCGCGCTCGACGAGATCGTCGTCACCGCCCAGAAGCGCGCGGAAAACCTCCAGGACGTGCCAGTCTCGGTCACAGCCCTGACCGCCGACCAGCTCAAGGACCAGCGGGTGGGCGACGTGCTGGCCTTGTCGGGCCTGTCGCCGGGCCTGCAGATCAAGACCGACGACAACGCCGCCAACCCGCGCATCTTCATCCGCGGCATCGGGGTCAACGACTTCAACCCCAGCACGGCCAGCGCGGTCGGGGTCTATGTCGACGGGGTCTATGTCGCCTCCCCCCTGGCCCAGATGTCCGGCTTCTACGATCTGCAGCAGGTCGAGGTGCTGCGCGGGCCGCAGGGCACACTCTATGGCCGCAACACCACCGGCGGGGCGATCAACGTCACCACCAAGAAGCCCAGCGCCACGCCCGAGGGCGACCTAGCCGTCGACTACGGCCGGTTCAATTCGCTCAATGTCCAGGGCGGCTTCGGCGGCCCGATCGCCGACACCCTGGCCTTCCGCATCGCCGGCCTCTACGACAAGAGCGACGGCTACACCCTCAACCGCCTGACGGGCAACAAGGGCAACGACGCCGACCGCAAGGCCGTGCGCGGCGCCCTGCGCTTCACGCCCGACGACAAGCTGACGGTCGACGTCTCGGCCAGCTACAGCAAGTCCAGCGGCGGCTCGATCCTGACCTACAACCGCTCGCTGGTGGCTCAGACGGCCGAGGCGGCCAGCACGGCCGATCCCGATCCGACCTTCGGCTACATCTTCTGCAAGCCGGCCTACTACACCTCGGGCCAGTGCACGAACGTCGCCGGCTACGCAAACACCAGCACCAACAAGTACCAGGGCGACTACCGCTTCGAGGGCAAGGACATCGTCAAGCTGTTCGGGGCGACCAGCGCCATCAGCTACGACTTCGGCGGCGTGACGCTGTATTCGATCACCGGCTACCAGCGGGCCAAGCGCGACGACTACGAAGAGACCGACGCCAACCCGATCTCGATCTTCGACGCCCGCTACATCGCCCAGCAGGACACCACCAGCCAAGAGTTTCGCCTGCAGTCGAACGGCGCCACGGCCCTGCGCTGGGTCGCCGGCCTCTACGCCGCCCGGGACAACCTGGACAACGACAGCCACTACAACGTCCTGGAAGCGCTGCGCGTCCCCGATCCGGTCAACAATCCCACGGGCATGGATCCGGCCAACAGCGTCGGCGTGTTCGGCTGGCCGCTGCACCAGAAGACCACCAGCTACGCCGCCTTCGGCCAGGTGGACTACGACCTGACCCCGAAACTGACCCTGACGGGTGGCCTGCGCTGGTCGCAGGACAAGAAGACCTTCCACTATGTCAGCGACGTCGACTACGGCCTGCTGACCCTGTTCGAATACGACAACCAGAAGACCTTCAGCTCGATCTCCGGCCGGGTGGGCCTGCGCTATGCGGTCAGCGACGACGCCAACGTCTACGCCACCTACAATCGCGGGACGAAGAGCGGCGGCTTCTTCAGCGGCCAGACGACGGATCCGGACGACCTGGGGCCCTATCGGGACGAGACCGTCAATGCCTACGAGGTGGGCGCCAAGAGCGAGTTCCTGGACCGCCGCCTGCGGGTCAACGTCTCGGCCTTCTACTATGATTACAAGGACCTGCAGGTCTATACGGTGATCCAGCGCAACGGCCTGCCGGTGCAGCTGTTCACCAACGCCTCCAAGGCCCCGGTCTATGGCGGCGAGGCCGAGATCGAGGCGCGGCCGATGGCCGGCCTGTCCCTGACCCTGGGCGCCTCGCTGCTGAGCGCCGAGTACAAGGACTTCCAGTCGCTGGGCGAGGACTATTCGGGCAACACCCTGCCCTCGGCGCCCAAGGCCAGCCTGAGCGGCGCGGCGCGTTACGAGCACCCGGTGGGCGCTGGCAAGCTGATCACCCAGCTGGACTTCACCTATCGCGGCAAGGTCTATTACGACACGGCCAACACCGAGCGGCTCAGTGACAAGGCCCGGGCCTATGTCAACGGCCAGGTGGGCTGGGCCTTCGCCGACGGGCGCTACGAACTGGGCGTATGGGGCAAGAACCTGGCCGACACCACCAACATCTCCGACATCACCCCGATCGCCGCCTTCGGCTTCGACGTGTTCAGCATGGGGCCGCCGCGCACCTACGGCCTCTATTTCCGGGCCAAGTATTGAGCGCGGCCGAGAGCCCGGCCGTCGCGCCGCCGCCCGTCGCGGGCGTCTGGATCGGCGCGCCGCCCAGTCAGGTCCAGCGCCTGGCGGTGTTCTGGATCGGCCTGGTCGGGGTGCTGTTTCCTGGGGTCGGGCCGCTGCTGCTGGGCGGGCTGGAGGGCGCCGGCCGCCTGACCGCCAACCAGCTGGGCCTGGCCGGCATGGGAGAGCTGGTGGCCATGGGCGTCGGAGCAGCGGTCCTCGGTCCGCTGTTCGGCGATCGCCGGCTGCGGCTGGCGGCCGTCAGCTGCGGCCTGGCCCTGGCGGCGCTGGACCTGGCCACCACCCGCGTCTCGGGCGACCTGCTGATCGGGGTTCGCGCCCTGGCGGGGCTTCCGGCCGGCGTGATGATCTGGCTGATCACCGGCATGATCGTCCGCGCGCCGCGTCCCGAGCGCTGGGCGGGCCTCTACCTGACCATCCAGACCCTGCTGCAGCTGGGCGTGGTCAGCGCGATCGGCGCCTTCGTCGTCGGACCGTTCGGACCGGACGGCGGCTTCGTGGTGCTGGCCGTCCTGACGGTTTCCGCGGTCTTGGTCAGCCTGGCCATACCCGCCGCCTACGCGCCCCTGGTCGAGACCGAGGACAACCCCAAGGGCCTGCCGAGCGCGCGCGGCTGGATCGCCCTGGCCGCGGTCTTCTGCTTCCAGGCTTTCATTCTGGCGCTGTGGATCTATGCCGAGCCCCTGTCGCGCCAGGCGGGACATCCGGCTAGCGTCGCCAGCGCCGCGTTCGCGGTGTCGCTGGCCGCCCAGGTCGCCGGCGGCGCGGCGGCCACGGCCCTGGCCGGGCGGTTGTCGTGGTTCTGGTCGCTGGCGGTCGCCGTGGCCCTGGCCATCGGCGCCCTGTTCGTGATGGCCGCCCTGCCCGCGGCCCCAGTGTTCCTGGCCGCCGCCGGGGTGTTCGGCTTCGTCTGGCTGTTCGCGTCGCCCTATCTGACGCCGCTGGCGATTGAGGCCGATCCCAGCCGTCGGGCCGCCCTGCTGGGGCCGGGCGCCAGCCTGCTGGGCTGCGGCGCGGGACCGCTGCTGGCGTCGTTCGTGGTCACCGGCGCCGATGTGCGGCCGGCGGCGTGGCTGGCCGTCGGCCTGGCCCTGGTCACCCTGGTGATCATCGCCTTCCTGCACCTGACAAGGTCGCGCTAAGACGGCGAAGCGATTGGTTTTTTCCTCAAAACGCTCTAGTTCGGAACGGACTTGAAGGAGAGACCGCATGCCGAAGGCGACGGCCCGGAAGACCGCCAGCCCCGACATCGCGCTGGACGCCAAGCTGCAGCCGACCCAGGCCCGCGGGCAGGACACCTACGAGATCGTCCTGGCCACGGCTGGCGAGATGCTGGGTGAGATCGGCTTCGAACAACTGACCACCAACGCCATCTGCAAGCGCGCCGGCCTGACCCCGCCGGCCCTCTACCGCTACTTTCCCAACAAGTACGCGATCCTCAAGGAACTGGGCGACCGGCTGATGAAGGCCCAGGACGACAGGGTCTTCGCCTGGATCGAGAGCGGCGGCCTGGAAGGCGACACGGCGGCCGAGCGCATCGACAAGAACGTCGCCATGCTGACCGAGATGATCGAGATGACCCGGCGCTTTCCTGGCGGGGCGGCGATCGGCCGGGCCCTGCGCGCCGTGCCCATGCTGCAGCAGCTGCGCTTCGCCTCCCGCGACATGGTGGCCGGCCAGTTCGCCAAGATCCTCAAGACGCGTTACCCGGCCGCGCCCGACGGCCGGGTCCGTCTGGCCATGCGGATGATGGTCGAGCTGACCTATTCGGCCACCGAGATGGCCGTCGAGGAGCCCGACCAGGACGCCCTTGCCCTCAGTCGCGAGGTCTGCCTGCTGTTCGAGCGCTATTTCGACACCTTCGGCGATCCTTCGCTGGTTCCGTGGAACGGCGCCTTGCAAGAACAGTAGTTTTTACTATCATACCGGCGTCGCAGACGGAGAGATGCGGATGACGGGGTGGAGCAACTGGTCGGGCAGCGTCGCGGCCTCCCCTCGCCTGGTCGCCCGGCCGCGCGACGCCGGCGAGCTGACGTCGCTGATCGGCCAGGCCGGCAAGGTCCGCGTGGTCGGGGCCGGCCACTCGTTCATGCCCCTGTGCCAGACCGACGACCTGCTGCTGAGCCTGTCCGACTACGAAGGCGCGATCGAGGTCGCGCCCGACCGCAAGACCGTCTGGGCCCCGGCCGGCTGGAGCCTCAAGGCGCTGACGGCCGCCCTGTGGGACCAGGGCCTGTCGCTGATCAATCAGGGCGACATCAACCCGCAGTCCCTGGCGGGGGCCATCTCGACCGGCACCCACGGCACGGGCGCGGAGCTGGGCAGCCTGTCGACCCAGGCCTGCGGCTTTCGGCTGATGACCGCCGACGGCGCGATCGTCGAATGCGGTCCCGACCAGAACCCCGAACTCTACCAGGCCCAGCGCCTGTCCCTGGGCCTGCTGGGCGTCGCCGTCGAGATCCGGATCCACGTCGTTCCCGCCTATCACCTGGAGGAACGGGTCGAGCGCCGCCCCCTGGCCGAGGTCGCCGAGCGGCTGGACGAGCTGGCCGCCGCCACCCGCCACATGGAGTTCTTCGTCTTCCCCTATTCGGACGAGGTGATCTTCAAGACCCTGCATCCGGTCGAGGTCGAGGCGACCGGCCCGCCGGCCCGGGAGATCGGCGAGGACAGCGAGGCGACGTTCAAGACCATCTGCGACCTCTGCGCCGCCATGCCGGTCCTGACGCCCTCCCTGCAGCGGCTGATGATGCGGATGATGGGCAAGGCCAGCCGTCGCGCCGGCCCGGCCTACGCCATCTTCCCGTCCGAGCGGAACATCCGCTTCGAGGAGATGGAATACGAGCTGCCGCGCGCCGCCGGCCTGCCGACCCTGAAGGCGGCCATGGCCCATATCCGCAAGCGCCGCCTGCCGATCACCTTTCCGTTCGAGTTCCGGCTGGCGGCCGGCGACGACATCTGGATGAGCCCGTTCAACGCCGGTCCCGGCGCCTCGATCTCGTTCCACCAGTACGCCAGGATGCCCTGGCGGCCCGCCTTCGCCGAGATGGAGGCGGTGCTGCGCGACGGCGCGGGCCGTCCGCACTGGGCCAAGCGCCACACCCTGACCACGGCCGACGTCCACCGGCTCTATCCGCGCGCCGGCGATTTCGTCGCCGCCTGCAAGACCTGGGATCCGGCCGGCAAGTTCGCCAACACCCACCTGACCCAGCTTTTCGGCCTCTGACGGGAACCGCCATGACCGACCAAGACTTGCATGCCGAGCTGATCGGCGCCCAAGGCTCGCGCCGCGACCTCAACACGCCGGTGCTGGTGATCGACCGCCCGGCCCTTGAGCGCAACATCGCCCGGATGGCGGCGTTCGCGGCCGAAAAGGGCGTCAAGCTGCGGCCCCACGCCAAGACCCACAAGAGCGTCGACATCGCCAAGCTGCAGATCGCCGCCGGGGCCGTGGGCCTGTGCTGCGCCAAGATCGGCGAGGCCGAGGTCCTGGCCGACGGCGGGGTGACGACGGGCCTGCTGATCACTTCGCCGATCGTCTCGGCCTCGGCCGTCGCCCGACTGGTCGCCCTGAACGGCAGGACCACCGACCTGATGGCCGTCGTCGACCATCCGGCCAATGTCGAGGCCCTGGGCGCGGCCGCCGAGACAGCCGGCAAGGCGCTGCGGGTGGTCATCGACCTGGATCCGGGCATCCACCGCACCGGCGTCGCCTCGCCCGAGGCGGCGGTCGCCCTGATGCAGGCGATAAAGGCCCAGCCGGGCCTGATCTATGCCGGCCTGCAATGCTATTGCGGCATGCAGCAACACATCGAGGGCTTCGCCGACCGCAAGGCCAACCTGGAGGACCGCGGGGCCTATATTCGCTCGGTGATCGACGCCCTGGCCGCGGCCGGCGGCCGGCCGCCGATCGTCTCGGGCTCGGGCACCGGTTCGCACCGGATCGACGCCGAGCTGGGGATCTACACCGAGTTCCAGGTCGGCTCGTACGTGTTCATGGACGGCCAGTACCTGGTCTGCGACATCGCCGGCGACGGGGCGGAACACAGCCCCTACGAGGCCGCCCTGCTGATCGACGCCCGGGTGGTCAGCGCCAACACGCCAGGCATGGTCACGGTCGACGCCGGCTTCAAGGCGCTGTCGACCGACGCCGATCCGCCCACGGTGCTGGGCGGCGCGCCGGACGGGTCGCGCTACTTCTTCATGGGCGACGAGCACGGCGCCATTCTGCCGCCGTCCGGAACCACCCCGCCGGGCCTGGGCGAGCGTGTGATCCTGGGCGCGCCGCACTGCGACCCTACGGTGAACCTCTACGACACCTACCACGTGGTGGACGGCGACACCCTGGTGGCGATGTGGCCGGTGTCGGCGCGGGGGCGCTCGCGCTAGGCGATCTCGGGCCGGAACATCTGGAACTTCCCCGCCTCGTCGATCCCGAAATAGTCGCCCGCCCCACCGCCCCGCAGGATGGGTTCGGCGGCCACGGTGTCGTAGACCCCGTCGACCAGCAGCGCTCGATCGATATGGACCATCACCACCTCGCCCAGGGTCAGCCAGGCGTCCACCGGCGCGCCCTCGGCGTCGCTGAGCCGCACGATCTGGGTCAGGCGGCATTCGAAGGCCACCGGACTTTCAGCGACGCGCGGCGCGGCGACCCGCTGCGAGGGCGCCGCCGTGAGGCCGGCCAGGGCGAACTCGTCGACATGGTCAGGGACGATCGCCGAGGTGGCGTTCACCGCCTGGGCCAGGGGCCGCGTCGCCAGGTTCCAGACGAACTGCCCGGTCTCCTGGATGTTGCGCACCGAATCCTTCCAGCCCGTGCTGGAAAAGCCGATGATCGGCGGCTTGTAGTTGAAGGCGTTGAAGAAGCTGTAGGGTGCGAGATTGGGCACGCCCGCGGCGCTGACCGTCGAGATCCAGCCGATCGGCCGGGGCGCGACGATGGCGTTCAGCGGGTCATGCCGCAGTCCATGGCCGGCCCTGGGCTCGTAGGAATGGATCGCGGTCATCGGCGCCTCGCTTGGTCGGTCCCGTCTTAGGGTGACGCGCCGCGATCCGCCAGCGGCCCGATGTTCACCGCCGTGGGCCGCAACGAGCGGGAGCGGTTTCGGGCGCTAGCCCGCTCGCGCCTCGGCCAGGGTCGACAGCTCGGTCATGATCAGATGGGCCGCCAGCGAGGCGGGTTCGGCGTCGCTGTCCACCTCGCCATGCTCCAGCAGCGACGCCAGCTTGGCGCGCGCGCGACAGACGCGGCTCTTCATCGTGCCTTCGGGCACGTCGCACATCCTGGCCGCCTCCCGATGGGAGAAGCCGCCCGCCCCGATCAGGATCATCGCCTCGCGTTGCTCGTCGCTCAGGGTGTTGAGCGCGTTGCGCAGGTCGTTGAGGAGCAGAGACTGGACCTGGCCGCCGCCGACGGTGGGGGTCTGGGCGCCGTTGGCGAGATCCAGCGGCGTCTCGCGCCACAGGCGACGGCGTTGCGAATAGAAGTGGTTGCGCGCGATCTTCAGCAGCCAGCCCTTGAGATTGGTGCCCAGCGTGAACTGCGCCCGATAGCGCCAGGCCTTGAGCAAGGTGTCCTGCGCCAAGTCGTCGCCCATCGTCGCGTCTCCGCACAGGCCGCGCGCGAAGGACCGAAGCACCGGGATGCTGGCCACGACCTGCCGCCTGAACTCGTCTTCGTCGAGCAGGGCCGAGCGGTCCGACGGGGCCGCGAAGCTGCGCGCCTCGTCCGCCAGCAGGACGCCCGCGCCGTCCCAGCGAGCGGAAGTCTCAAGAAGTTGCTCGTTCGGGCCGATGTTCATGGGAACTCCGAAAGTCAGGCGTAAGGCGCCATTCGGACTTTCCGCTCGGCGCGCGGCCGCCTCAATCGGGTGAAACCCTCGCCGTACGGATAGTGGTTCAGTTTAGCGTCACCTAAGCGTCGGCTCCGGGGAAGTTCGGGGGCGTCGGGGCCCGCCGTCGGCCGCCGCGTCGTGATTTCGCCTCATCGCGCGCAGGTGTTGAGCCGGACAACTAGAAGTTCGAACATGAGGTATCTCTCAGCTCCGCGCGGAAAATTCAGCAAGCGTTCCGTTCAAAAACGGACAATCATGGCGCACACCATCCTCGGAGCGAGAATCGAAGATGCCCTTGCCTAGCGCCCCGACCATTCTGCTCGCCGACGATCATTCGATCGTACGCGCAGGACTTCGCGAGGCGCTTGAATCACAGCCGGGCTGGACCATTTGCGGCGAAGCCTCCAACGGCCGGGACGCGATCCGTCTGGCCAAGGAGCTGGTCCCGGACGTGATGATCCTGGACATCAGCATGCCCGACCTCAGTGGCGTCATCGTCGCCCGCGACGTCCGCAAACTGAAGACCCATACCGAACTGTTGATCTTCACGATGCACGACAGCGAGCAGCTGGTACGAGAAGTGTTCAGCGCCGGAGCCAGGGGCTTCGTTTTGAAATCGGCCTCGACCGATCACATCATCGCCGCCGTCGCCTCGTTATTGAACCACAAGCCCTATTTCTGCCCCGGCATCACCGACGCCGTGCTGCGCGGCTATCTTTCGCCGGGCCCTCACGGGCTGGGCGAGATGATCGAAGGGGCCGAGACCCTGACCACGCGCGAGCTTCTGATCGTCCAACTTCTGGCCGAATCCCGCAGCAACAAGGTCATCGCCTCGATGCTCGACATCAGCGTCAAGACCGTCGAGAGCCATCGCGGCAACATCATGCGAAAGCTCGGCGCCCATTCACTGGCCGACATCGTGCGGTACGCCATCCGCAACAAGTTGATCGAAGCCTAGAGGCTGCCGAAGAGCCGCAAGGAGAGCCGGCCCGGCACATGCGTCGGGACATGGGGGCCGGCTCTCGGCCCGCGACCGCGGGCGCGCTCTTGGGGGTTGAGCGAGCCGCGGCTTGCCAAGGGAAATCGGGGGTGACGCCTTGGCGAGCGAGCCAGGCCAGATTGAGGCCCCGGTGACCCGAGCGCTATCAGGTCAAACCCTAGGTCAGCGCGAGAAAACCCTTACGACCGCGCCCTTAGGCCAGGTGGACCGAACTCTTGACCACGTCGGAGGCGGCCTGCTTTTGGCGAGCCCGTTCGATGGCCTCGTCCAATAACTTCAGGAACTCCGTCTGCATCTGTATCGACTCGACGTCCGTCGCCCTGACCCCATCCAAGGTCGATCGCCGGATTTCCTCGAGTTGCTCGAGCGACAACGCCGCGCAGAGGCGGAGGCTGAGGAACTGAAGGGCGGCTACTCGGATCTCAAGATTTGTCATCGGCATGTCGCTACGAAAACAAGGCGCGAGCAGATAGGAACGGTAAGGGGCGTCGAATGTCGGCGACAGGCCAACCATAGCCATCGAGCGCAAGCGTCGCCATGACGGACTCCCCGCAGGCGAATCCCACGGCGACACGAGACTAGAACGGACGAAACGCTGTTTGGCTCGCGTCAATTGTTAACTAATGCAAATCAGCGGCCGGAAAGATAAGGTCCAGCCGACCATTCGCGAAATTTTGCCGGACCTCGACCAAAAAGCGGGTGTGTACTCAAAAATTATCCCGCTACGCGTGGGGCGCGCAGCCGGCACGATACCGTCGGGTTCAAGGCCGTCCATTCTTATCCGAGCGTGCGGCCCCCTCGGAAATCCGGCAAATCCCTTCTCTGGCCGGGGGAAAAGACCCACGGCCAGGCGTGGTTCGGCTTTGGGAGAACCGCGGAGGCGGCCATGATCGCAAGCGCTGTTCTGGAGGCCGGGTCGATCTGCACGCCATGATCGGCCGCTTAGCCCAGGCATGGTGACAGCCCTGGCGGCCTGTTAGCTGGCCAGCGTCGATACCTGGTGAGCGCGCCTGAGGTCGAGGCTTTTTCCGGACGATAGAAAAGCATCGAAGCTATTGAGGCGCGGGCGCGTTATGGTGGATCGCGTCTGTGATCGCCCCGCGCCATGCGGGATCGCCGGCCTGAAAGGACCTCATGTCCGACCGACCGGACGCGCGTCAGGCCACGCGCTGGACCGCCCTGCTCGACCTGATCGGCTTCCACCAGATCACGGCGCAGGAAATCCGCGCCGAGACGCTGTTCCTGGGGAGCCGCCACCAGGGACGGATCGTCGAGGGCGCTCAGCTGGAACTGAAGGCGCCCGAGCTCTCCGCCCATCGCGGCGCCCTGCTGCGGGCCGTGATCCGCGCGGCCCCGCCGACCGCCGCCGTCGAGGCCGACCAATGACCGACGAGGAAGCCCAGGTCCTGAGTCGCGAAAACGACTATCTCAAGCGCCGCAACGCTCAGCTGCAGGATGACGTCACCAGCCTGGGCGGCCAGCTCCTGCGCCTGCAGCAGGAACTGGAGCGGATGAGCGGTCGCCGCGCCGCGGCCTCGCCCGATCCCCTGTCGGGCGGCCAATAGAATGACGCTTTCCCCGGGACAGCTCGTGGCCCTGAAGAACCTCGCCCGCAAGAAGGCCGGCGAGGCCGTCGACTGGATCAACATCGCCGATGCGCGCGGGTTGACCGATCTGGGCCTGGCCGAGCGCAACGGCGGCGGCTGGGTGATCACGACGGACGGCCTCGCCGCCCTGGCGAACCAGAACGCTTCGGAATAACGTCATAACTGATTGAAATCATGCCGCTATAGCTGTCAGAATTCGTGCGATACTCAGTCGGCGATGAAGCGGTAGCCGATCCCCGGTTCTGTCAGGATCATCGTCGGGGTCGACGGGTCGGCCTCCAGCTTCTGGCGCAGCTGGCCGACGAACACCCGCAGGTACTGGGTGTCCTGGGCGTGGGCCGGACCCCAGACCGCGGTAAGCAGGTCCTTGTGAGTCAGCACCTTGCCCCGGGCCTGGGCCAGGCGGGCCAGGACCTCGTATTCACGCGGCGAGACCTTCACCACGGCGCCGTCGCGGGTCACCAGATGCTTTTCCAGATCGATCTCGACCGCCCCCGCCCGGATCGGCGCCAGAGGGCCTTGAGCCTGGCCGCGCTGACGCAACGCCACGCGAAGACGCGCCAGCAACTCCCCGACTCCGAACGGCTTTTCCACATAGTCGTTGGCGCCCAGATCCAGGGCCTGGATCTTCTCGGCCTCGCGATCGCGCGCCGACAGGATGACGATCGGGCCCTCGTAGAAGGCGCGAGCCTTCTCCAGCACCGCCTTGCCGTCCATGTCGGGCAGGCCCAGGTCCAGCACCACGGCGTCCGGCGACCACAGGGCGATGCCGCGCAGCCCCTCCTGGCCGCTGTCGGCGCGCAGCGGCTCGTAGCCGGCGGCGTCCAGGGCCGGGCCGAGGAACCGATGGATCTGCGGCTCGTCGTCGATGATCAGGATGCGTTGGCGGACTGCGCTCATGGCTTGGTCATAGCAGATGATGCGGAGTCGCGATGGCCTTGGGCAGGCTGATCAGGATCCGCGTCCCCTTGCCGTCGTGGATCGGGCTGGCGGCGGCGATCCGCCCGCCCATGGCGTCGACGAAGCCCTTGGAGATCGACAGGCCCAGGCCCGCGCCCTGGTGGCGGTCGGTGGGCTCCTCCATGCGGCGGAACTTCTCGAAAACCTGCTCCAGCTCGGCGGTCGGTATGCCCCTGCCCTCGTCCTCGATGCTGATCACCACGTTGGAGCGGTCCTCGTAGGCGGCCATCTCGATCCTGGCGCCGTCCTGGCTGTAGGCGATGGCGTTCTCCAGGATGTTGACCACGGCCTGTTCCAGCAGGCTGGGGTCGGCGCGCACCAGGCTGAGCTCGACGGGGAAGTCGCGGGCCAGCACCCGGGTCTCCAGCCGACGCGAGACCCGCGCGGCCGCCGCGCCCAGCACATCGCGCACGTCGGTCCAGTCGGTGCGCAGCCGCAGCGCCCCGCCCTCCAGCCGGGTCATGTCCAGCAGGTTGCCGACATAGCGGTTCAGCCGCTCGGCCTCCTCGCGGATGCTGAGCAGCAGGTCGTCGCGCACCGCCGCCGTCATGCCCTTGCCGTAGTCGATCAGGGTGCTGGAAGCGCCCAGCACCGTCGACAGCGGCGTGCGTAGGTCGTGGCTGATCGAATTGAGCAGGGCCGAGCGGAAGCGGTCGGCGCGGCGCAGGGTCTCGGTCTCGACGGCCTCGGTGGCCAGTTCGGCGCGCTCCAGAGCCACGGCTCCCTGCTCCAGCAAGGCTAACAGCAGCCGTTCGTCCTCGGAGCCGGCGACCATGGCCCCGGCCTCGACGCCGGCCACCCCGGCCCGCGAACGCACGCCTTCCAGCGGCCAGAAGGTCCAGCGGGTCTGCGGCAAGGTGCCGGTGCCGAACCCCGCCGCCTCGCCCTTCTCCCAGGCCCAGCGCGCGGCGGCCATCGGCGCGGCGTCCAGCTCTTCCAGGGTCGGCGCGCCGGCGGCCGGCTGGAGTTCGCCATTGGCCGGCAGCAGCACCACGGCCTTGGCCCCGACCGCCGCCGCCGTCTGTTCCGCCAGGGCCTTGGCCGCCGCCTCGCGCCCGGCGGCCGCCGAGAAGGTGCGGCTGGCGGCCAGCAGGGCCGAGACCGCCGAGGCTCGCCGCTGGGCGTCGCGGCCTTGATCGCGCACCCGTCCCGCCAGCCCGCCGGCCGCCAGGGCCACGGCCCAGAAGACCACCAGGGTCAAAAAGTCGGTCGGCGTGCCGATCGCGAACGAATGGCGCGGCTCCAGGAACATGTAGTTGTAGACGAGGAAGGCCACGGTCGCCGCCGCCAGGGCCGGCCGCAGCCCGCGCAGCACCCCGGCCGCCAGCACCGCGGCCAGGAAGATCATCCCCAGGTCCACGCGGTCGAAGGCCACGTCCAGGCCCCAGGCCACGACCGTCGCGGCGGCGACGCAGCCGGCGGCGAGCAGGTAGGCCGTCCAATCCACCTTCGGCCGGCGGGGCGGAACCTCGACGACCGCCTCGTGGGTGGCCTCGGTGACCACGTGGATCGCCGCCCCGCGGGCCTCGCGCAGCAGGGCCGCCGCCAGCGACCGCCCCAGCAGCTCGCGCCAGCGGCTGTCGGCCGACTTGCCGATGACGATCTGGGTGACGTTGTTGCGGCGGGCATAGGCCATCACCGTGGCGACGATGTCGGCCCCGCTGAGCACCACGGTCGAGCTGCCCAGCTGCTCGGCCAGCTTGAGGGCGTCGCGCAGCCGGGCCGCCGCCGCCGGGCCCCTGGCCGGCTGGTCCAGGCGGTCGACGTGGGTCACCGTCCAGGGCGCGTCCATCATCATGTCCGACAGCCGCCGCCCGGCCCGCACCAGGCCCGAGGCCATGGCGTCGCCGCCGACCAGCACCAGGATCCGCTCGCCGGCCGCCCAGGGCCCCTCGACCCCCTTCTCGCGCATGGCGGCGACCAGTTGGTCGTCGACGGTCTGGGCCGCGCGGCGCAGGGCCAGTTCGCGCAGGGCCGTCAGGTTCTCGACCTTGAAGAAGTTCTCGGACGCCAGGCGCGCGGTCTCGGGCACATAGACCTTGCCCTCGCCCAGGCGGTCGCGCAGTTCCTCCGGGGTGATGTCGATTAGTTCGATGGCGTCGGCCCGCGACAGGGCGCTGTCGGGCACGGTCTCGCGCTGGCGCACGCCGGTGATGCGCTGGACGACGTCGACCAGGCTCTCCAGGTGCTGGACGTTCAGGGTGGTCCAGACGTCGATACCCGCCGCCAGCAGCTCCTCGACGTCCTGCCAGCGCTTGGGATGGCGCGAGCCCGGGGCGTTGGAATGGGCGTATTCGTCGACCAGCAGCAGAGCCGGCCGGCGGGCCAGGGCCGTGTCGAGGTCGAACTCCATCATCACGTGGCCACGATGGTCGATCGGCTTGCGTGGCAGCACGTCCATGCCGCGCAGCAGGCTTTCGGTCTCGCGCCGGCCGTGGGTTTCGACTAGGCCGACCAGCACGTCCTGACCGTCGGCCTTGCGGCGGCGGGCGGCGCGCAGCATCTCGTAGGTCTTGCCCACGCCGGGCGCCATGCCCAGGAACACCTTGAGGCGCCCCCGGCCGGCCTTGACGGCGGCGGCCAGGAGCGCCTCGGGATCGGGTCTTTTCGGATCGTCAGCCGGCACTAGCCGTCCTTCTTGCGCTGGGCCGCGAAGCGGGCGTCCAGCGCCCGGTTGACCGCCAGCACATTGACCCGCGGCTGGCCGACGAAGCCGAACAAGCGGCCCTGGACCTGGCTCTCGATCACCGCCTGTACGGCGGCGACCGGCGCCCCTCGCGCCCTGGCGATGCGCGGGGCCTGGAAGCGGGCGTACTCAGGCGAGATGTCTGGATCCAGGCCCGAGCCGGAGGTGGTCACGGCGTCGGCGGGGATGGCCGCGCCGGGGTTCTCGGCGCGCAGGGCGTCGGCGTCGGCCTTGATCCGCTTGGCGAGAGCTTCGTTCAGCGGACCCATGTTCGAGCCGCTGGAGGCCGAGGCGTCATAGCCGTCGGGGCCGGCCGCCGACGGGCGCGGGTGCAGGTAGCCGGGCTTGGCGAAGGCCTGGCCGATCAGGGCCGAGCCGACGACCGCGCCGCGGGCGTCGCGCACCAGGCTGCCGTTGGCCTGGGCCGGGAACGCGACCTGGGCGAGCCCCGTGACGGCCAGCGGATAGGCCAGGCCCAGCAGGACCGTGAACAGGCCCATCGACACCAGGGCCGGCCTCACGTTCGTGAACATCGGGTGGGAGAGCATGAGCTTCGAGTCTCCGAGAATTGCAGCTTAGGCCAAGCCGAGGCCGGATACGATCAGGTCGATCAGCTTGATGCCGACGAACGGGGCGACCAGGCCGCCCAGGCCGTAGACCAGCAGGTTGCGCGACAGGAGCTTTCCCGCCCCAACCGCCCGATATTTAACGCCTTTCAGGGCCAGCGGAATCAGGGCGACGATGACCAGGGCGTTGAAGATCACCGCCGACAGGATGGCGCTCTGCGGGCTGTGCAGACGCATGACGTTCAGCGCGCCGAGCGCCGGCAGGGCGACCACGAACATCGCCGGGATGATGGCGAAGTACTTGGCCACGTCGTTGGCGATCGAGAAGGTCGTCAGGGCCCCGCGGGTGATCAGCATCTGCTTGCCCACCTCGACGATCTCGATGACCTTGGTCGGGTCGCTGTCGAGGTCGACCATGTTGCCGGCCTCACGGGCGGCTTGGGCGCCGGTCTGCATGGCCACCCCGACGTCGGCCTGGGCCAGAGCCGGGGCGTCGTTGGCCCCGTCGCCGCACATCGCCACCAGCCGACCCTTGCCCTGTTCCTCGCGGATCAGCCGCAGCTTGTCCTCGGGCGTGGCCTCGGCCAGGAAGTCGTCGACCCCGGCCTCGGAGGCGATGGCGGCGGCGGTCACCGGATTGTCGCCGGTGATCATCACCGTGCGCAGGCCCATGCGGCGCAGGTCGGCGAAGCGTTCCTTGACGTTGGGCTTGACCACGTCTTTCAGGTGGATGACCCCGACCAGCACCCCGTTCTCGCTGACCGCCAGCGGCGTGCCGCCCGAGCGGGCGATGCGGTCGACGGCGGCCGTCACCTCGCCAGGGACCTGCCTGGGATCCAGGGCCAGCGACCGGTAGACGGCGTCCACCGCCCCCTTGCGCCAAGACATCCCGTCCGCGTCGAGGCCCGACTGGCGGGTCGTGGCGCTGAAGGCGATCGAGGTTGCGCCGACCGGCGCTTCGATGACGATCCCCTGGCTGCGGCCCAGCTCGACGATCGAGCGGCCTTCGGGCGTCTCGTCGGCCAGGGAGGCGCTGACGGCGGCGCGCAGGGCGGCGTCGGGACGCACGCCCGGCGCGGCGATCACCTCGGTGGCCATGCGGTTGCCGAACGTGATGGTGCCGGTCTTGTCCAGCAGCAGGGTGTCGACGTCGCCCGCCGCCTCCACGGCCCGGCCCGAGGTGGCCAGGACATTGTGCTTCATCAGCCGGTCCATGCCGGCGATGCCGACCGCCGACAGCAGCCCGCCGATCGTCGTCGGAATGAGCGTGATGAACAGCGCCCCCAGCACCAGCGGGTCCAGGGCCACGCCCGAGAACTGGCCCAGGCCCAGCAGGGTGACCACGGCGATCAGGAAGATCAGGGTCAGGCCGGCCAGCAGCACCGCCAGGGCGATCTCGTTGGGCGTCTTGCGACGGTCCGCGCCCTCGACCATGGCGATCATGCGGTCCAGGAACGTGCCGCCTGGCGAGGCGGTGACCCGCACCTTGATCCAGTCCGACACCACGGTGGTGCCGCCGGTGACGGCCGAGCGGTCGCCGCCGCTCTCGCGGATGACCGGCGCGCTCTCGCCGGTGATGGCCGCCTCGTTGACGCTGGCCATGCCCTCGATGATCTCGCCGTCGGTCGGGATGACGTCGCCGGCCTCGACCAGGATCACCTCGCCGGGGACCAGCTTGTGGGCGGCGGTCGGGATGATCGTGCCGGTCTTGTCATCGATGATCAGCTTGGCGTTCGTGGTCACGCGGGTGGCGCGCAGACTGTCGGCGGCGGCCTTGCCCCGCCCTTCGGCGACGCTCTCGGCCAGGTTGGCGAACAGCACCGTGGCCCACAGCCAGGCGGCCACCTGGACCGCGAAACCGGCCGCCTGGTGGTTCGCCAGCGCTGCGACAGCCGAGACCGTCGACAACAGGGCCACGATCCAGGTGGCGAAGATCACCGGATTGCCGGTCAGCTTGCGCGGGTCCAGCTTGACGAAGGCGTCCTTGGTCGCGCGGGTCAGGATGGCCGCGGACAGGCCGCCGGTCAGGGCGCTGGCCTTGCGCCGGCCCTCCCCGGTCTGGGGCTCGTCCAAGGGGGTTTGAAGGGTCGTCATCTTCAATCGCCTTTGCGATCAGGACGCGTGGGCGACCGCGGCGAGCACCTGGAAGTGCTCGACGATCGGACCCAGCGCCAATGCGGGGAAGAACTGCAGGCCGCCCAGGATCAGGATCACCCCGACCAGCAGGCCGATGAACAGGCCGCCGTCGGTGGGCAGGGTCCCGGCCGACGGGGCAAGCTTGGGCTTGGCGGCCAGCGAACCGGCCATGGCCAGGACGGCGATGATCGGCATGAACCGGCCCATGGCCATGGCCACGCCCAGGGTCGCGTCCCACCAGGGGGCGTTGGCGGTCAGGCCGGCGAAGGCCGAGCCGTTATTGGCCGTGGCCGAGGTGTAGGCGTAGAGGATCTCCGACAGGCCGTGCGGACCGGCATGCATCAGGCCCTTCAGCGCCTCGGGCAGGATCGCCGCGACGGCCGAGAAGCCCAGGGTCGAGACCGGGATGGCCACCACGGCCAGGATCGATAACTGCACCTCTCGGGCCTCGATCTTCTTGCCGAGATATTCGGGGGTGCGGCCCACCATCAGGCCGGCGACGAACACCGACAGCACGGCCATGACGACCATGACGGCGATGCCCGAGCCGATGCCGCCGGGCAGGATCTCGCCCAGGTGCATCAGGAACATCGCCATGCCGCCGCCCAGCGGCATCAGGCTGGAATGCATGCCGTTGACCGAGCCGTTCGAGGCCCCGGTGGTCATGGCGACCCAGGCGGCGGTGGCCGGCGCGCCGAAGCGGGTCTCCTTGCCTTCCATATTGACCGAGGCGTCGACATGGGCGGCGACCAGGGCCGGCGCGCTCTGCGTCTCGGTGACGTAGATCGTCGCCGCGCCGGCCGACAGCAGGACCATGCCCGCTACCACTAGGGCCCGAATGTCCTTCTTGGCCAAGACGCTACGGCCGAAAGCGAAGAAGGCGGCCCAGCCCAGAACGTCGATCGAGACCGCCGTGATCAGGTTGGTCAGCGGCGTGGGGTTCTCGAACGGGTGGGCCGAGTTGGCGTTGAAGATCCCGCCGCCGTTGATGCCCAGCATCTTGATGGCCTCCTGCGAGGCCACGGCGTAGAGCGAGATCTTCTGGTCGACGCCTTCCAGGGTGTGGGCTGTGACGCCCGCGGCCAGGGTCTGGGGCAGGCCCAGGGCGACCAGGGTCACGGCCAGCAGGAACGACAGCGGCAGCAGCACATAGAGCGTGGTGCGCACCAGGTCGGCCCAGAAGTTGCCGACCCCCTCGCCGCGATTGGCGACGAAGGCGCGGGCCAGGGCGGCGGCGACCGTCGCGCCGGTGGCGGCCGAGACGAAGTTCTGGGTGGTCAGCACCAGCATCTGGCTCAGCGTCGACATCGTCGACTCGCCGGCATAGCTCTGCCAGTTGGTGTTGGTGACGAAGCTGATCGCGGTGTTGAACGACAGGTGCCCGGAGAGCCCGGGGAAGCCTTGCGGGTTCAGCGGCAGCACGCCCTGCAGGCGCAGCACCGCGTAGACCAGCAGGAAGCCGACCAGGTTGAAGGCCAGCAGCGCGCCGGCATAGCCGTACCAGCTCTGGCTCTTGGCCGGATCGACGCCGCAGGCCTTGTAGAAGACGGCCTCGACCGGACGCAACACCGGGTCCAGCCAAGTGCGCTCGCCGTTCCAGACCCGCGACATGTAAACGCCCAGCGGCCAGCCGATCGCGACCGCCAGGCCCAGCGTCAGGGCGATTTCCGCCCAGCCTTGCCAATTCATGAGATGGGTTCCGTCAGAACTTGTCGGGTCGCAGCAGGGCCACGACCATGTACGCCGCGACGACGAGCGCCCCGGTGGCCCACAGCACGTTCACCAGCATGGTCACACGCGCCTCAGGGCGGCGGCGAAGGCGGCGAAGGCCAGGAATAGCCCGCCGCCCGCCGCCAGGAAGATCAGATCAGCCATCCTTGGCCTCCAGCTAACTTGGCTGGAGAGGACCACGGGGGAGCGTAAGGGCTCCATTCGCCATGGCGCGGATCGGCGTAAGGGGAGCGTAAAGGCGGAACGCGCCGCGCCCGAGATCTCAGGCCTCGAACCGCATCCCGTCATAGGCCGGCTCGACCCCGGGCGGAAGTTTCGCAGCCAAGGCGTTGAAATCCAGGTCGATATGCAGGTTGGTCAGGATGGCGCGGCGCGGCTTGGCGCGGGCGATCCAGTCCAGGGCCAGGCCCACATGGGCGTGGGTCGGGTGCGGCGTCCAGCGCAGGGCGTCCACCACCCAGACGTCCAGGTCGCTCAGGGCCGCCCAGCTCTCCTCGGGAAAGCCGATGGCGTCGGGCGTGTAGGCGACGTCGCCGAAGCGGTAGCCGACGGCGCGGATCTCGCCATGGTCGACGTCGAAGGTGGTCACCGGGATCGCGCCGCTGGGCCCGTCCACGGTCCAGGGCTGGCCGTGCGGCGGAATGGGATGGGCGTCGCAGATGGCCGGATAGCCGCCGTGGCTCTCGAAGATGTAGCCGAACCGTCGCCCCAGGCTCTCCGTCGTATAGGCGTCCATATAGGTGGGCACGCGCCGGCGATGGTTCAGGAAGAAGGCTCGCAGATCGTCGATCCCGTGGGCTTGGTCGGCGTGATCATGGGTGAACAGGCAGGCGTCGACGCGCCTGACCCCCGCCCTCACCGCCTGCAGCCGGAAGTCTGGGGCCGTGTCGACGACGACCGTGGTGTCGGTCGCCGGATCGCCGCCCGGCCGCCGCACCAGCATCGAGCAGCGGGTGCGCAGATTCTTCGGTTCGGCCGGGTCGCAATCGCCCCAGGCGCCGTCGGCGCGCGGCACGCCGCCCGACGAGCCGGAGCCCAGGATGGTGAACTCCAGCTTGGCGGTCATGTCCGCGGGATCCCGTCGAACAGGGCGAAGAAGGCGTCCTCGGTGCGCGCCTCGGCGTCAGTCCGGGTCCAACCGCGGATCTCAGCCAGCTTGTCCAGCACGTGGGGCAGGTAGGCCGGCTCGTTGCGGCGGCCGCGCATCGGCACGGGGGCCAGGTACGGGCAGTCGGTTTCCAGGATGATCTTGTCGGCCGGCATGTCGGCGATGATGTCGCGCACCGCCTGGGCCTGCTTGAAGGTGGCGATCCCCGAAACCGAGAACCACGCCCCCAGCGCCGCCATCCGCCGGGCCAGTTCGGGACCGCTGGTGTAGCAGTGCATCAGGATCTTGAACGGCCCCCGGGCGTGCTCCTCCTCGAGAATGTCGCCCATCACCGCGTCGGCCTCGCGGGTGTGGACCACCAGCGGCAGGTCGGTCTGGCGCGCCGCCGCCACATGGGCGCGGAACACGTTCGCCTGCACGTCTCGCGGACTGAGGTCGTAATGGAAGTCCAGCCCCGTCTCGCCGATGCCGATCACCTTGGGCCGACCGGCCAGTTCGACCAGCCGCTCGGTCGTCAGGTCCACATGGTCCTTGGCCTCGTGCGGATGGGCCCCGACCGTGCACCAGATGTCGTCATGGGCCATGGCGATGGCGTGGACGGCGTCGAACGACGGGATCTTGTCGCAGATGGTGACCATCAGCTCGATCCCGGCCTGGCGGGCGCGGTCGATCACGGCCTGGCGGTCCTCGTCGTACTGATGGGCGTGCAAGTTTACGTGGCTGTCGATGAGCATGCGGTCACATCGCCGCCCGGGCGGCGGCGCGCAAGTCCATGATCGCGGTCCAGAACACGTCCGCGCGGTCCAGGTTTACGGCCTCGGCCTCGCCCGGGGCGCGGACGATCTTCTCCCAGGCCGCCACCCAGCGGTCCAGGCCGGCCGGCGTGCGCTCGCCGGCCATGCCCGTGGCCATGGCGTGGATCTGGTCGCCCAGGCGATCGAACAAGAGCTCGAACCGCGCGGCGCCCTCGGCGCCCTTGAAGGTGTCGGCCATGGCCAGCAACGCGCCCTCGTCCAGGTCGGGCAGCTTGCGCAGAATCTCGCCGGCCGCGTCGTCGGCTTCCAGCGCCCCGGCGGCGGCCAGCTGCAGGGCGCGGCCCGGCGCGCCCTTGGCCATCCGCGCTAGGCGGTCGGCCTCGTGGGCCGAGACCCCGGCCCGTTGCTCGACCATGGCGGCGGCCCTGGACAGCTCCGGCGCGGGCACCACCAGCCGGCGGCAGCGCGAGCGAATGGTCGGCAGCAGGCGGCCCGGCGAATGGCTGACCAACAGGATCACCCCGCGCGGCGGCGGCTCCTCCAGGGTCTTCAGCACGGCGTTGGCGGCGTTGACGTTCAGGTCGTCGGCCGCGTCGATGATCGCCACCCGGTAGGGCGAGACGGCCGGAGAATTGGCGAAGAAGGCCGGCAGCAGGCGGGCCTCGTCGACCGGGATCGACTTGCGGGCCTTGCCGTCGTCGGTCGCCCGCTCCAGCACCATCAGGTCGGGGTGCGACCGCGCGGCGACCTGGCGGCTGACGAAATCGGTGGGCGCCGAGCCCAGGGCGCCGAACGCCGGATCGGGCCGCGCGCCCAGCAGGCGGCGGGCCATGCGATAGGCCAGGGTCGCCTTGCCCACGCCCTCGGGGCCGGTCAGCAGCCAGGCGTGGTGCAGCCGTCCGCGGTCCAGGGCGTCCAGGAAGGCCAGCTCGGCGGCCTCGACGCCGTCGATGGCGAACACGTCGCGGGGATGGGGCGGCGCGTCCACGGGCTACAGGCCCAGCCGGGTGGACACCGCGTCCCAGACGTCGGCCCAGACCGCGTCGATCGCGTCGTCGGCCTCGATCACCACGCAGCGTTGGGGTTCGCGACGGGCGATTTCGAGGAAGGCCTCGCCCAGGCGCTGGTGGAAGGCCAGCCCCTTGGACTCGAAGCGCGCCTCGCCGCCCCGGGCCAGGGCGCGCTTCAGACCGACCTCGGCCGGGATGTCGAAGATCAGGGTGAGATCAGGCGTCGTGCCGCCCAGGACCTGCTCCTCCAGCGCCTTGATCAGGCCGATCGGCGCCTCACCGCCCGCCCCCTGATAGGCCCGGGTGCTGTCGGCGAAGCGGTCGCACAGCACGATGGCCCCGCGGTCCAGGGCCGGGCGGATCACCCGTTCGATGTGGTCGCGCCGGGCGGCGTACATCAGCAGGGTTTCGGTGACCGGCGACCAGCGGTCGACATCGCCGTTCAGGATCAGGTCGCGGATCTGCTCGGCGCCCGGGCTGCCGCCCGGCTCGCGGGTCAGCACCACGTCGGCGCCGTCCGCCTGCAGGCGTTCGGCCAGGCGGCGGATCTGGGTGGACTTTCCAGCCCCCTCGCCGCCCTCGAAACTGATGAAGGTTCCACGCGTCACGGGCTTCAAATCGGCCGTAACGCCCGTCTTGTCCAGAGGCGATCGCGACGCTGTTAAGGACGCAGCACGGTGGCGTCGGAAAAGCCCAGGGCGGCGACGCGGTCGCGCACGCCGAAGGCCTCGGCCTCGTCGAGCCCGGCCTGGACCACCACGCGGTAGAGCACGCCCTGGGCGCGCTGGATCGACTCGATCGAGGTCTCCCCCGCCCCGCCCAGCTGG
Source organism: Caulobacter sp. BE254 (assembly GCF_031457295.1). Taxonomy (NCBI): domain Bacteria; kingdom Pseudomonadati; phylum Pseudomonadota; class Alphaproteobacteria; order Caulobacterales; family Caulobacteraceae; genus Caulobacter; species Caulobacter sp. BE254. The sequence goes on from NZ_JAVDWJ010000001.1 coordinate 77,532, forward strand.
GCCACGGCCCGCTCGGCGTTGTCGCGGTTGGCGAACGACCCGGCCTGGACGCGATAGGCGCTTGGGCCGGCGCTGGCGAGGACGGGCGCTGGCTCGGCCGGTACCAGTGGCGCCGGCGCTGGCGACGCGTACGGGACATAGTCCGGGTCGGCGGCCTTGGGCGGCGGCGGCGCGGCGTAGGCCGGTTGGGCCGGCGGCAGGCCGGTCGCGTAGACGCGGGCCTTGGGCGGCGGCGCGGCGCGTGGCTCAGCGGGCGGCGGGGTCGAGGCAATCATCCGCGGCTGGTCGAAGGGGGTCTTGCCGGCCGGACCGACGTAGCGGACGCGGACATGGGCCACGCCTGCCCGGCCATAGCCCAACTGCTCGGCGGCGGCTTTCGACAGGTCGATGATGCGACCGTCGACGAACGGCCCGCGATCATTGACCCGAACCTGCAGCTTGCGGCCGTTGTCTAGGTTGGTGACCTCGACGATGCTGGGCAGCGGCAGGGTCTTGTGGGCCGCCGAGGGCACGTCCATGTCGAAGATCTCGCCATTGGCCGTGCGCCGGTTGTGGAACTGCTCGCCGTACCACGAGCCGATCCCCTTCTCGTCATAGTCGCGATCGGCCTTGGGATAGTACCAGATCCCTCTGATTTGGTAGGGCTTTTCGGTGCCGCGCAGGCCCGCGGTCGAGCCCGGGGCGGGCGGTCCCGAATAGGGTCTGGCCGTCGGTTGCGACGAGGCCGTCGGCGGCAGCCGGGTCGGCATCGGCGTGGCGCAGGCGGCCAGGCCGGCGCAACCCAGGGCCGCCACGGCGACGCCGCGCAGCAGACGCAACGCGCCTTGCGTCTCGCTTTCCATGACCACGCCGGCTCCCGAACACTGCATCTCGCCGGTCAGGGTCGTTCAGGAGGCTTGACGTCCGGTTAACCAAAGGTGCGGCCAAACGCGCCGGAATCGACTGGAGCGGCCGCGCGACCGCTGATATAGGCCCCTGCTCCGGGCAGGTGGCCGAGTGGTTTAAGGCAGCGGTCTTGAAAACCGCCGTGGGTGAAAATCCACCGTGGGTTCGAATCCCACCCTGCCCGCCAGATCAGAACAACAGTGGGCGCGCCGTCCGCCATCGGTCCCACACGGCACGCGGGCGATGCCGGGCGCGACTGGCGTAGCGCGATAGCCCGAGCGCTCCGCTGGAGTCAGTTGCCGAGGAAGCGCTTGGTGCGTTCAGCGGCATCGACCTTGATGATCGCTTCCTCGGCCGTAGCGCATTCGCCTCCGCGCACGGAGCCGTCGCGGCATCCGTCCACGACCCGCCGCGCCTCGTCGATATGCGCCACGAAATACTGCGTGCCCCGCGCCTCGCTTGCCGCCAGAGCCATAGGCGATGGACGGACAACGGCAGCTTGCTGCGTCGGCGCGATGACCGGGCGCAGGGCGAAACCGCCCGCGAAGCCGATGACCAAAGTGATGACAGCGATGATGATCGTCTTTGTTTGCAACATGACGTAGGAGCGTGGAGGCTTCTTCACGGCTGAAGAACTCTTCCTAGTTTACTGTTTTCGTCAAGCTGGCGCAGCCGGTGAATCACGTCGCGTTCGGCAACCGGATGCGAGATGGGCGACGCAATCAGCATCTGCCGCTTCCCATCGTTTCGCAGCCAAAGTCGCTATAGCGGCTCGTCCTGATCGGGCATGCCCGTCAACGATCCGCCTCGACGTTTTCGAGCGTCTTGCCGGCATCGTGCTGATCGCGGTTTGATAGGGCGCGATGAGACCGATCCATGAGATTCTGTCGGACAAGCGGCTGGAGCGGGCTGCGGGTTCCGGCGCCTTCGCGCGGGGCGCGGCCTATCACGCGCAGGGCCGCGTGGACCTGCTGTCGCTGGACGACGGCCAGGCTGTCGCGCGAGTTCGAGGAACCGAGATCTATCGGGTAAAGCTGCGCTGGCGTGGCGATGTCGCGGCAGGAACCTGCGATTGCCCGGCGTTCGACTCCACCGACTTCTGCAAGCACATGGTCGCCGTGGCCATGACCGCTCGCGAGCGGGCCGACGACGGGACAATGATCGATCGGCGCGCCCGGCTGGTCGAGCATCTGCGCCGACAGGGCCTGGACGCGGCGATCGCTCGCCTCCTGTCCCTGGCCGAGCGCGACGCGAACCTGTGGGCCGAGATCGAGGCGGACGCCCAGGACGCTCTCGAAAACGACCAGGCGCTTGTTCGCCGATACCGGGCCGAGATCGACGCGGCCTGTCACGTCGCTGGAGACGTCGGCTACTACGCGGTCGGAACCTACGCCGACGGCCTGTCCGCCCTGCTCGATCGGGTGGAGCGGTTGAACGCCAACGGCCGGGCGACCGCCGTTGTGGCGCTGATGGCGCACTTCCTCGAGGCCATGCAGGACGTCTTCGAGGCCATCGACGACTCCGAGGGCGAGCTGAGCTCCGCCGTCCAGCGGGCCCTGGAGATTCATCTGGCCGCCTGCGAGCAGACCGGGCCCGACCCCCTGGACCTGGCCCAATGGCTGTTCCAGCACGAGGTGGACGGCGAGTGGCCCGCGTTCGAAGACCTGCGCATCGACTATGCCGAAGTGCTGGGCAAGACGGGCATGGCCGAGTATCGGCGATTGGCGGAAGAAGCCTGGGCGGCGACCGCGGCCAAGGACCGGGCGCAACGCTACGCCTTGCGCGAGATCCTCGACCAGTTCGCGCGTGAAGACGGCGACCTTGACGCCCGGATCGCGCTGCGCAGCGCGGATCTTACCGGCCAGTACGCCTATCTGGAGATCATCAAGATCTGCATGGAGGCCGAGCGCCAGGACCTGGCCCTGAAGTGGGCGCGGGACGCCGTCTGGATTTTCGAGGACGCTCCCAATGTGAATTTAGTCAGCCTGGCGGCCCAACTCGAAGCCCAGGCGGGCCGAAGCGACGAGGCCCTGTCGCTTCTCTGGCGCGCCTTCGAGCGGGCGCCCGATCTAGCCCTGGTGAACCACCTGAAGCGCTTGTCGCCGATCGACGTCGTCGATCGCACCGCCGAGGTCCTGACCGCCAAGGGGCTCTGGGCGATGCTGTTCGAACTGCAGTTGGCGGAGGGGCGGCTGGACGCCGCCTGGGAGATCGCCAATCGGCGGACGCTCGGCGATTGGCGACTGAAGGCGCTGGCCGACGCCAGCCGCCAGACCCATCGCTCGGAGGCCCGGGCGGCCTACGAGCGCTTGGCGGAATCCAGCGTGCAGCTCGGCAATGCCGGCGCCTACGATACGGCGATCAAATTCATTCGCCTTCGGGGACAGCTGTGCGACGACCCCGCGTCCCAGGCCGCCTACGTCGCCGATCTCGCCCTGCGCCACAAGGCCAAGCGCACCTTTATCCAGCGCCTGGACGCGCTCCGCTGACCCGCGTCGCCTCGCGTTCGAGCGCCGCCAGCAGCAGTCGTTCGACGTCGTCGGGAACCGCCACCCGGCGCTTGACGACGGGCCAGAGCTCGATCGGCGGCTCCAGGGTCAAGGACAGGTCCAGGGTGACCGCGTGGAGATCGTCCTTGAGCCGGCGCCCGGACCCGCATTGCAGGCCCTCGCACGCCGCGCGGGGGTGGCATTCTCGAAAGCCACAGACGCGACCGAGATAGCGGCCATCGCCGTTGCACAGGAAGATGTCGGCGCCGAGATTGATCGCGCCGGCGCGGCCCTTCAGCCGCCTCGCCGCCTGGGCGAGCGACGTCAGGTCGGTGTGGTCGGCCAGGGTGACGAGGAGATCGACGTCCTTCGGGATCGGCTTGCCGGTCGAAATCGAGCCGACGAGCGCGATGCGCAGCACCTCGGGGCAGGATCGTGCTTCGCGAACGAAATCCAGCGCGGCCGCCAGCAGCACTGGGCGAGGATCGGCGACGCTGGGCCGCGGCGCATGGATGTCGGGACGGTTCCGAGCCATGGCTAGCAGCTTCGCCCAGCTGGATAGCCAGATCAATCCTTGCCCGCCTCCACGGAGAGGTTCGATCCGCCTGTCGCCCGCGCATCGCGAAACTTGATAAGACCGCGCGAAGGTCTACTGAAGCCGCCTGTTCCTTGCCGCCGAGATTCAACCCGATGCCCGATGCTCCCCGCGCCGCCGTCTACGGCTTCCCGCCCTTCGACGTGGTCGACGTTCCCGTCGGCGCCCTGCAGGTCTCGCCGCTGGTGGTGGGCTCGACCGACTGGGCCGACATCGCCGAGGGCTCGCTGGACGAGATCGTGGTCCTGGCCCCGCCTGGCGTCGCCGAGCGGCGCTATGTCCTGGCCCAGGCCCTTAAGGCCCTGAAGGTCGAGGGACGGCTGACCGCCCTGGCCCCCAAGGACCGCGGCGGCCTGCGGATGAACAAGGAACTGACGGCGTTCGGCTGCACGATCGGCGAGAGCGCCAAGCGCCATCATCGGATCTGCGTGGCCCTCAAGCCGGCCAACCCGGTCGGCCTGGACGCCGCCGTCGCCGAGGGCGCGCCTCGGCGGCTGGATGGCGACGGCCTGTGGACCCAGCCGGGCGTGTTCAGCTGGGATCGCCTGGATCCCGGCTCGGCCCTGCTGCTGAAGTCGCTGCCGCCGCTGGGCGGGGTCGGCGTCGACCTGGGCTGCGGCATCGGCGTGCTGGCGCACGCGGTGCTGACCTCGCCGAAGGTGACCAAGCTGACCCTGGTCGACCTGGACCGCCGGGCGGTCGAGGCGGCCAGGCGCAATGTCGACGATCCGCGCGTCGAGGTCCTGCAGGCCGACGCCCGGCGCGGCGCCGACCTTGCCGCCGGCCTGGACTTCGTGGTCACCAATCCGCCGTTCCACGACGCCGGGGCCGGGGCCGAGGACAAGGGCCTGGGCCAGGCGTTCATCGCCTCGGCCGCGGGCATGCTGCGCAAGAGCGGCGTGCTGTGGATCGTCGCCAACCGCCACCTGCCCTACGAGGCGGTGCTGAACGAGCACTTCAAAAACGTGCGGCCGGTGTCGGACGCCGGCGGCTTCAAGGTCTACGAGGCGCGCAAGTGACAAAAGCGCTGATGGCTCGGCTGGACCGGCTGTTGGCCAATCTCGGCTACGGCAGCCGGCGCGACGTCCAGGCCCTGGTCTCGGCCGGCAAGGTCACGCTGGACGGCGTGGCGATCAAGGACGCCGGGCTGAAGGTCGCCGTGGCCGCCGACCTGCCGCTGCGCCTGAAGATCCGCGGCGTCCCGGTCGATCCGCCGGCGCCGCTGGTGCTGATCATGCACAAGCCGCTGGGCGTGGTCTGTTCGCACCGCGAGGACGGCGAGCGGATCTACGACCTCCTGCCCAAGCGCTGGCAGATCCGCGACCCGGCCCTTTCGAGCGTCGGGCGGCTGGACAAGGACACCTCGGGCCTGATCCTGATCACCGACGACGGCGACTTCCTGCACCGGGTGATCTCGCCCAAGCGCCACGTGCCCAAGGTCTACCGCGCCACGCTGGACCGGCCGCTGACCGGGACGGAGGGCGCGGCCTTCGCCAGCGGGACCCTGCTGCTGGAGGGCGAGGAAAAGCCGCTGCTGCCGGCCAAGCTGGAGGTGCTGGGCGAGCGTGAGGCGCGGCTGACCATCACCGAAGGCCGCTACCACCAGGTGCGCCGGATGTTCGCCGCCGTGGGCAACCATGTGGTCGGGCTGCACCGCGAGCGCATCGGCGGCCTCGCCCTTCCCGACGACCTAGCGCCGGGCGAGCACCGGATCCTGACAGCCGCCGAGGCGGAGGGGGTGTTCGATGCCTGACGCCAAGCCCGAGGAGCGCCTGATGGACGCGCGCGGTCATCGCTGCCCCGTGCCGACCCTGCGTCTGCGCCGGGCGCTGGAGGAGGCTCCAGCCGGGGGCTTGGTCCGCCTGCTGGCCGACGACCCGCTGGCCCGCATCGACGTGCCGCATTTCGCCGCCAGCGCCGGCGCGACCGTGCTGGAGATCGTCGATGCTCCGAACGGCGCGATCAGCTTTCTGGTGGCGAAGGCGCCTTGAGCGGAATGGCCTTGGGGCCCTCGAGCAGGGCCCTGGGCCGCTCGTCCAGCGCGATCTCCATCTCGGTGGCCAGAGCGCCGCCGTAGAACACGGCGTTGACGCTCCAGGACAGCCAGATCAGGAAGATGATCACCGCCGAGATCGAGCCGTAGGTCGCGCCCAGATGGGCCACCTGCTCGACATAGAAGGCGCTGGCCCAGGACATGAACACGCACATCACCGCCGCGGCGAAGCCGCCGGCGATCGAGGCGCGCCAGCCGACCGGGGCGCGAGACATGGCGTAGCGATAGATCAGGGTCATGCCGACCAGCAGGCCCAGGCTGGCCCAGGTCCATTCGCTCTGGATCCACGACGCGCCGGCCAGGGGGCGAAGGTTCAGGGTGCTGGCCAGCAGGCGGAAGGTAAGGAACACGCCCGACATCACGAACAGCAGGGCGAAGGCGGCGACCAGCACCACCAGGGCCATGAAGTTGAAGCCGAAGAAGCCGCGCTGGTCCTCCTCGTCATGGATGAAGGAAAGGCCGGCCAGCAGGGCCTTGAAGCCACGATGGGCGGCGTAGAGACCGATCACCAGGACCACGGCGCTCTGGGCGGAGATCGCCCTTTCCGGGGCGTGGGCCAGGCGGGCCAGCTCGCTCTGGAAGATCGGCCGGGCGCCCGACGGCATCAGGAACGACAGCTTGTCGGCCTGGTCGGCGGCCTGTTCGGGGGTCAGCAGCATGCTGAACAGGCCGATCAGGATCGCCAGGCCGGGGAACACCGCCAGCAGGATGAAGAACGAGACGCCGCCGACATACAGCATCACGTCGCGGCCCCACAGCCGCTGCAGGGCCAGGCCCAGGACGCGCAGGATCTCTCTGGCCCAATGGATCGGATCGAGATCGAGATCTCGAAAGCGAATACGGTCCTGGGGGGAATTCATGCGGCGGAAACTGGCCTCGGCGCCGCTTCGACGCAAGCGCGCCGCCAAAAAAACATCGGTTTCGAGCACAAAGACCCGCCGCTTCAGGGAAAGCGGCGGGTCTCCGCAGGACGAACCTGAACCGATCGCCGCATCGAGGGACGGGTGGCGCGACGGCCGGTTGCAGGATCAGGTTTAGACCCTGGCGGCTGAACCGGACCTGAATGATCTCGTCAGGAGGCGGGAGGCTAAAGCGCGCCCTGGTCTTTCAGCGCCGCGATCGCCTCGGCCGAGAAGCCCCAGTCCGCGAGCGCCATGTCGTTGTCGGCCCCGATCCTCGGCGGCGGGCCCTGGATCGCGCCGGGCGTGGCCGAGAAGCGTGGCGCCGGCGCCGGCTGGGTCACGCCGGCCACCTCGACGAAGGTCTGGCGGGCGGCGTTATGGGCGTGGGCCGGAGCCTCGTCCATCGTCAGGACCGGGGCGAAGCAGACGTCGGTCCCGTCCATCAGGGCGCACCAGTCGTCGCGGGTTCGGGTCGCGATCACCGCCGCCAGCTTCTCCCGCAGCTGCGGCCACTCTTCGCGGCTCATCTGACGCTGGAACTGCGGGTCGGTGATCCCGGTCTTTTCCAGCAGGAGGAGGTAGAATTGCGGCTCGATCGAGCCGATCGAGATCCACTTGCCGTCAGCGCACCGGTAGGTGTCGTAGAAGTGGGCTCCGCCGTCCAGCAGGTTGGACCGCCGCTCCTCGCCCCACAGGCCACCGGCCTTGAAGCCGTAGAACATCGCCATCAGCGAGGCCGCGCCGTCGCTCATCGCGCAGTCGATCACCTGGCCTTGCCCCGTCGCCCGGGCGTGGATCACCCCGGCCAGCAGGCCGAAGGCCAGGTACAGCGCCCCGCCCCCGAAATCGCCGACCAGGTTCAGCGGCGGCGTCGGCCGATCCTGCGGACCGATCGCCGCCAGGGCGCCGGTGATGGCGATGTAGTTGATGTCGTGGCCAGCGGCCTTGGCGTACGGACCGGTCTGGCCCCAGCCGGTCATGCGGCCGTAGACCAGCCGGGGATTGCGCGCCAGAGCCGCGTCAGGCCCCAGGCCCAACCGCTCCATGACCCCCGGGCGGAACCCCTCGATCAAGCCGTCGGCGCGCTCCATCAGCGTCAGGCAGGTCTCGACCGCGGCCGGCGACTTCAGGTCCAGCGCCACCGACCGGCGCCCCCGGGCGGTGACGTCGGCGGGCGAACCACGCCCCGCGCCCTTGCGGTCGATGCGGACGACGTCGGCCCCCAGGTCCGACAGCAGCATGCCGCAGAACGGTCCGGGACCGAGCCCGGCGAATTCCAGCACCTTCAGGCCGGACAAAGGTCCTTGGGGTCCCTGGGCCATATGTTCCTCCCGGCCGACTCTCGCGGCGCTCGTTCCCCGGCCACTAAAAGGTCCCTGCCCTTCGGTCAGGCAAGGGCGTTTGTCCGTTCGCGGGCCTGCGGCGATGCGTACCTATGAGGGCCGTCCGCCTCTGCTATGTTGCGACGTCGAATCTCGACGGCGTCGCGCCGTCGGGCGAGGCCGGTACCCGGGGCGGAGGCTTGAGTTGGCGGTGAACGCCCGAATCCTGATCGTGGCGCGCGACGATGCTCGCGCCGGGCCGCTGTCCGAAGGGCTCGACAAGCTCGGCTGGCGGACCATCACCGCGCGCGGTCCCTACGCCGCCTTGGCCGCCCTGGGCGACCTGAACATCGAGGCGGTGATCGTCGACCTGGAGAGCGCCGGCCCCGACGCCCACTCGCTGTCGCGTCGCCTGAAAGCGGCGGTTGCGCCGCGCCGCCTGCCGGTCATCGCCATCGGCGAGCCGGGCGCGGAGGCCAACACCCAGGCTTTCGACCTGACCCTGTCGCCGCCCCTGCATCCCAGCCAGGCCGTGCTGCGCCTGGAGTCCCTGGTCCGCACCGCCATCGCCGAGGAGGAGTTCGAGCTTCGGTTGGCCACCTTCGGCGACCGCGGCCGGCGGCTGGACCTGCCCGAGCCGCAGGTCGAGCCGTTCCGCGTCCTGGCGATCGGCGAGCCGGCCCCGCAGTTCCTGGCCCTGTCCAACGCCCTGACCCGCAGCGGGGCCGACGTGGTCGGCGCCTTCACCGCCTACACGGCCTTCGATTACCTGCACGAGCGGGCGTTCGACGCCGTGGTGCTGTGGGCCGGCGACAGCCAGCAGGAAGCCTTGTCGATCGCGGCGGGCATGCGTCGCAACACCCGGCTCTTCCACATCCCGGCCCTGCTCTACCTGAAGGCCGAGAGCTATGTGACCATGTCGGAGGCCTTCCATCGCGGGGTGTCCGACGTCGCCTCGCCCGAGACGGCCGAGATCGAGACCGCCAAGCGGGTCATCGAACTGGCCCGCAACTACCGGCGCGGCGAGTCGATCCGCGGCGCCCTGGAAAAGGCCCGCAGCTCGGGCCTGATGGACGCCGCCACCGGCCTGTTCACCCGCGATCTGTTCGCCGCTCACCTGGTCCGCCTGGCCGGCGCCGCCCGCGAGCGGGCCCGGCCGCTGTCGATCTGCGTGCTGCGGGTCGCCGACAAGCCCGACACCGTCTGGGCGCGCAAGAACGGCTGGCTGGACCGCGCCATTCCGCAGATCGGCTCGATGGTGGGCCGGCTGGTGCGGGTCGAGGACACCGCCGCGCGGCTGGCGCCTGAGGTCTTCGCCCTGGCCCTGCCCGCCACCAACCAGGCCGCCGGACGCGCCGCCGCCGAGCGGATCGCCGCGGTGATCGGCTGCACGGCCTTCGACGCCGGCGACGACCGCCCGCCGTTCGTCTGCGAGTTCGACATCGGCGTGGCCCAGATCGAGGCCGGCGAGAGCGCCGTCCACGCCCTGGAACGCGCCGCCGCCCAGGCCCTGCAGCGGCACAGCGCTTAGAGGTCGGCGTGTGAAATCCTCGTCCTTCGACAGGCTCAGGATGAGGATTTTTGAAGCGCCGCGCCAGCAATCGTCCTCATCCTGAGCTTGTCGAAGGACGAGGACGCCCCTAGAGCAAGTCGCGCGATATAAGAATCGCACGGCTTGCTCTAGATTTTTGTTTTCGCATCGCTTTTGCGGAAAACCGGCATCCACTTTTCCGCGCGATGCTCTAGGTGCTGCAGCGTTCGCCATCGAAGGACCGCGCCATGGGACAGCCGCTGCTTATCGACCTCGTCGCCGACGTCGTCTGTCCCTGGTGCTATCTGGGCTGGCGGCGGGTGAAATCGGCCGTGGCCCTGCGGCCGGACGTCGAGCCGCTGATCGTCTGGCGGCCCTACCAGCTGGACCCGACCCTTCCCGAGCAAGGCGTTGACCGCAAAGCCTATATGGCCGGCAAGTTCAAGGACCCCCTGAAGCTGAAGGCGGTGCACACCGCCTTGGTCGAGGCCGGCGCCGAGGAAGGGATCGTCTTCGATTTCGACGCCATCGAACGCTCGCCCAACACCAGCGCCGCCCACCGCCTGATCCGCTGGGCGCATGGCGCGGGCAAGCAGGACGCCGTGGTCGAGGCGCTGTTCGCCGCCTATTTCACCCACGCTCGCGACATCGGCGATCCGGCGGTGCTGGCGCAGATCGGCGAGGCGGCGGGCATGGACCCCGTCGTGATCCTGCGCCTGCTGTCCGAAGGCGCGGACAAGGACACTGTCGCCCGCGAGCACGCCATGGCCGTCCAGGCCGGCGTCACCGGCGTGCCGTTCGCCATCTTCGGCGGCAAGCTGGCGGTCGTCGGCGCCGAAAGCCCGGAAAACATCGCCCAGGCCATCGACAAGGCGCTTGAACAGGCGGCCTGACGAGGCCAATTCTCCGGTCGGGGAAGCCGCCAGTCCGGCGGCGCGTTGTCGGGACTTTTCCATGCCTCATTCCAGCATCCAGATGGCGGTCACGGTCGCCGTCGTCGCCGTGGTCTTCGCCCTGCGGTTCCGGGGCATGACGCGGGAGCGGCGGCTCAGGCTGGAGCTGATGTGGATCATGCCGGCCCTGCTGGTGGCCGCCATGGTCGCCGTTCTCGCGCAGTTCCCGCCGCATGGGGTGGACTGGGCCTGGCTGGCGGCGATCTTCGCGGTCGGGGCCACCATCGGCTGGTGGCGCGGCAAGCTGATCCCGATCGCCATCGACCCGCAGACCCACCTGCTGAACACCAAGCCGTCGCCGGCCGCGATCCTGTTCCTGCTGGGCCTGTTCGTCGTCCGCTTCGCCCTGCGCGCCCTGGTCGAGAGCGAGGCCTCGGCCTGGCATATCAACGCCGCGCTGGTCACCGACGGCTTCCTCGTGCTCGGCGTGGGCCTGTTGGCTGTCTCGCGCCTGGAGATGGCCCTGCGCGCCTGGATCCTGCTGCGTGAAGCCCGCGCGGCCAGGGCGCAAGCGGCGGCCTGACGGCTCGCGCCGGCAAACCCCCTCCGGCCCTCCGGGCCACCTCCCCCAGAGGGGGAGGATCTACCTTGGAGAGATGCTCCCCCTCTGGGGGAGCTGTCGCGTAGCGACTGAGGGGGCCTTCGCGGACATAGCTTCACGCTCACGCGCCGAAGCTGCGATGGATGGGAAGGGTGCGAAGCGCCCGGGCCTCGCCCGGAATAGCTTTGATGTTTTGTACCGTTTCGACGAAGTTCAGGCGCTTCGCGTGGAACCGTTATCCGGAAGCCTTCGGGTCGCGGATTTTTAACCCGCTCCGATGGAGGCCCCCGACGGGCAGGACGTTGGCTCCGTCCTGGACCGCACGGGCGATTTCAGCCCGTGCCTGTTGCGCTTGCCGATCCCTCGCCGCCTGGGTTTCGTCCTGTGTTGCAAGGAACCTGCCCAGGACCGTCGCGAAAGGTTGTCACCGAAGACCACCGACAAACGCTTCCCGCTCGACCACCCCTAGAGCCGCATCGGTCGCCGTACGTGCGCCCTTCCCGTGCCTTCAGGTGGGATCAGGATACGGGCGGTCGAAAGGGGTGAGGATCAAATCGGGTCGAGAAAGTTCAAGGCATTGAAATCGCTGGACTTTGCTTCCTGAGCACCGAGCATAACTCGCCGGGGACGTGCTCTCACGGCAAGGCGTCGCGGATCGATCCACGGCCTCGGGGTGAGTGCATGTCCCCAACGCCATCCACGGCGCCATGGGACCTCAGCGCCGGACTCAGCGGATCCGTTGGGGACACGCACTCACGACCAGCGCCCTGCAAACCGGCCAGCGTCTTGCCGTGAGTGCGCGTCCCCGGCATTTCACCCCTCCAAGGTCGTCTTCATCGCCGCGCAGCCCAGGTCCATGAAGCCGGCCACGCGCTCGGCGGCGTCGTGCGGCAGGATGTCGGCGATCCAGACGATGCGGCTGCCCTGTCCTTCAGGCAGCACCTGCATCGCGCCGTTGTGGTGGGTCAGCAGCGCGCTGCCGACCACCGACCACGCCAGGCGGCGGGCCTCGTCGTCGACCGCGACGATCAGCTCGCGGGCCACCAGGCCGTTGGCGAAGGTGACGATCCGCGCCCCTTCCTCCACCTGGCAGTCGGTCAGGGCGCCGGGGCACATGCGCTGGTGGACATGGCCCCAGTCGCGCACGGCGTCCCAGACCTGGCCGGGGCTCGGCGCGACATCGATGGACCGGGTGATCGTGGCCATGGCAAATCTCCTCTCGGGCTTTGGCTGATCTTCGCAGACCCGCGCCACGCTGGCTGGCGGGATCCGGACCCGGTCATCTGAGCCGCGAACGCGCCGTGGGCTCCAGGCGCAGACGTTGGATCACGCCGCGTTTCGAGACGAGGCCAAAGCCGTCGCCCAGGCCCGCCCGCTCGGCGCGGACCAGGTGCTCGGCATGGGCCGACGCGTCGGCGAAGCGGCCGATCCAGGCCAGAACCTGCTCGCCCTCGCGCACCGGCAGGCGGGGAAAGCTGTTCTCGGCGGCTTCGGTGACCATCCAGCCCAGGATCTCGGCGCCGGCCGCCTCCAGGGCCGGCCGGACCTCGTCCTCGAACCGGGCGGCGAAGTCGGCGGGCGGCGGGCCGTCCAGGGCCTGGATCGTGACGCCGATTAGGGACGCCGGGCCCAGGTCCGCGCCGTCAGGCTGGCGCGGCGGCAGGTCGAGGCGGGCGGCGTCCAGCGGTGGCTTGAGCAGCAGGACGTCGTCATTGTCGTCCAACGTGGCGTTGGCCGCCTCGCGATGAGCCTGCCAGATCGGACCGCCGTAGAAGCCCTCCAGCGCCGCCTTGCGGGCCGCCATGCTCTCGAAGCCGCGCATCCAGACGAAATGGCCGGGCGCGTCGAGGTCGCGGAACTGGCCCAGCAGGCTCATGCCGCAGGCTTCCTGGCTCTCGACGAACTCGCGTTCGAACAGAGCGATCAGGTCGTCGCGGCGGCCTGGCTTCATCCGGTACTGGCGCAGCTCGATCACGGCCTGGGCGGTCATGGGAATCCTCCTCGCTGAAGCGAGCGGGATCTAAGGCCAGCCTGCTGACATCCGCTGTCAGCTACCGCCCCGCCAACGCCAGGATCACGCCGCCTTGGCCAGCTTGACCAGCTGGGCCAGGATCTTCTCGGCCGCGTCCAGCCGCTGGGCCGGGGTGTCCCACTCGCCCTTGACCACCACCTTTTGGTCGGGACGCACCTTCCAGACGATGTTGTTCTTGGCCACGAACTGCACCAGGGCCAACGGGTTGGCGAAGGTGTCGCCCCGGAAGCTGGCCACCGCGCCCTTGGGGCCGACGTCGATCTTGGCGACATTGGCCTCGCGGCACAGGCCCTTGATGGCCACCACCTTGAGCAGGCTGTCGGTCTCGGGCGGCAGCGGGCCGAAGCGGTCGATCAGCTCGGCGGCCAGGGCCTCGCGGTCGGCGGCCTTCTCGGCTTCCGACAGGCGGCGATAGAGCGACAGGCGGACATTGAGGTCGGGCACGTAGTCGTCGGGAATCATCACCGCCGCGCCGGTGTTGATCTGCGGCGACCAGCCGCGGTCCTCCAGCAGGGCCTCGGCCCCTTGGCGCTCGCGCAGCTCGGCGACGGCGTCCTCCAGCATCTGCTGGTAGAGCTCGACCCCGATCTCCTTGATGTGGCCGCTCTGCTCGTCGCCCAGCAGGTTGCCGCCGCCGCGCTGGTCCAGGTCGTGGCTGGCAAGCTGGAAACCCGCTCCAAGACTGTCCAGCGACTGCAGCACCTTCAGCCGCTTCTCGGCCGACAGGGTGATGGTCTTCTCGTTGGGCGTGGTCAGATAGGCGTAGGCCCGGGCCTTGGACCGGCCGACCCGGCCGCGGATCTGGTACAGCTGGGCCAGGCCGAACATGTCGGCGCGGTGGACGATCAGGGTGTTGGCGCTGGGAATGTCCAGCCCGCTTTCGACGATAGTCGTCGCAAGAAGCACGTCGTACTGGCCCTCGTAGAAGGCCGTCATCACGTCTTCCAGCTGGGTCGGGGCCATTTGCCCATGCCCGACCACGTACTTGATCTCCGGCACCTGGGTGCGGAGGAACTTCTCGATATCCTCCAGGTCCTTGATGCGCGGCACCACGTAATAGGCCTGGCCGCCGCGGTACTTCTCGCGCAGCAGGGCCTCGCGCAGGGTGACCGGGTCGAACGGGCTGATGTAGGTGCGCACCGCCAGGCGATCGACCGGCGGGGTGGCGATGATCGACATTTCGCGAATGCCGCTGAGCGCCATCTGCAGGGTGCGCGGGATCGGCGTGGCGGTCAGGGTCAGCATGTGCACGTCGGCGCGAAGCTCCTTGAGCTTCTCCTTGTGCTTGACCCCGAAGTGCTGCTCCTCGTCGACGATGACCAGGCCCAGGTCCTTGAACGACACCTGCTTGGACAGGATGGCGTGGGTGCCGACCACAATCTCGAACTGGCCGTTGGCCAGGCCCTCGCGGGTGTCGGCGGCCTCCTTGCCCGTGACCAGGCGCGACAGGCGGGTGACCTTGACCGGCCAGCCCTGGAAGCGGTCCTTGAAGGTCTTGTAGTGCTGGCGGGCCAGCAGGGTGGTCGGGCAGACGATCGCCACCTGCTTGCCGCTCATCGCCACCACGAAGGCGGCGCGCAGGGCGACCTCGGTCTTGCCGAAGCCGACGTCGCCGCAGATCAGCCGGTCCATCGGCTTGCCCGAGGACAGGTCCTCCAGCACGTCGGCGATGGCCGACAGCTGGTCGTCGGTCTCTTCGTAGGGGAAGCGGGCGCAGAACTCGTCGAACACCCCGTGCGGCGGGTCGGTCTCCTCCACCGACTTCAGCTGACGGGCGGCGGCGATCTGGATCAGGCCCTCGGCCATCACCCGCAGCCGTTCTTTCGCCTTGGCCTTGCGCCCCTGCCACGCCGCCCCGCCCAGCTTGTCCAGCTGGACGTTCTCGCCGTCGGTCCCGTAGCGGGTCAGCAGGTCGATGTTCTCGACCGGCAGGTAGAGCTTGGCCTCGCCGCCGTACAGCAGGTCCAGGCAGTCGTGCGGCGCGCCCTGGACGTCGAGGGTCTTGAGGCCCTCATAGCGGCCGATGCCGTGATCGATATGGACCACCAAGTCGCCGGGGGTCAGGGCGCTGGCCTCGGCCAGGAAATTGGCGGCGCGGCGCTTCTTGCGCGGCCGGGCCAAGCGATCGCCGAGGATGTCGGTCTCGGAGATCACCGCCAGGCTATCGGTCTCGAAGCCGTTGTCGAGCGGTAGGACCACGCGCTGCGGGGTCTTGGGGTCATTGGCCTTGGCCGCCTGCCAGTAGGCGGCGTAGGGGATCTTCTTCAGGCCGTGGTCGGCCAGCATCATGCCCAGGCGCTCGGACGAGCCCTCGGACCACGAGGCGAACAGCACGCGTTTCCCCTGCCCCGCCAGCGTGGTGGCGTGATCGGCGGTCGCCTGGAACAGGTTGACGCTGTCCTGGGCCCGCTCGGCGGCGAAGGTGCGGCCAAGCTTGGCGCCCATGTCGACGACGTCCAGGCCCTGCGGCTGGAACGGCGTGAACTTGCGGTTGGGGCGGTCCTCGACGGCCTGGTCCCATTCCTTGGCGGTCAGGTACAGGGCGTCGGGCGCCAGCGGCCGGTAGGCCGATTTGCGGTCAGCCGAGGCGCGGGCGTCATAGGCGTCGGCGATCATCGCCAGCCGCTCGTCGCGGCTCTCGGTGACCTGGTGGTCGACGCCGACCAGGGCCCCGGCCGGCAGGTAGTCGAACAGGGTCGCCATCCGCTCGTAGAACAGCGGCAGCCAGTGCTCCAGACCTGCGCGACGGCCGCCCTCGCTGACCGTGGCGTACAGCGGATCGTCACCCGGCGCGCCGAATGCGCGGACATAGCCGGCCCGGAAGCGCGAGACGCCGTCCTTGTCGAGCAGGGCCTCGCTGACCGGCAGCAGCTGGATCTCGCGAAGCTGCTTGGTCGAGCGCTGGGTTTCCGGGTCGAAGGCGCGGATGCTCTCCAGCGTGTCGCCGAACAGGTCCAGGCGCACGGGCTCCTCGGCGGCCGGCGGATAGACGTCGATGACGCCGCCGCGGATTGCGAACTCGCCGCGTTCCGACACGGTCGAGGCCCGGCTGTAGCCGTTGATCGCGAAATAGCGTTCCAGGTCGGCCACGTCGACGCTGTTGCCGACCTTGGCCGAATAGCTGGCGCGCAGCAGGACGGACTTCTCGGGCACGCGCTGCAGCAGGGCCGGCGCGGCGGTGACCAGCATCGCCGGCTTGTCCTTGCCCAGCCCCTCGGCCAGGCGGTGCAGGGTGGCCATGCGCACGGCGGCCACGCCGGCCGATGGACCGATGCGGTCATAGGGCAGGCAGTCCCAGGACGGGAACAGCACGGCCTCGATCTCGGGCGCGAAGAACTTCAGGGCGTCGATGAAGGCGCTGGCCCGGGCGGTGTCGCGGGCGACGAAGGCGGTCAGGCCGCCGCGCGCCCGGGCGATGTCGGCCATGACCAGGGCATCGAAGCCTTCCGGCGCGCCGGCCAGGGTCAGGCCTCCCGAGGCCTTGGCGATCTGTTTGGCGTCGTAGGCCATGCTGCTCTTCGAAGGTTGAGCCAGCGACAACGCCGCCGGTACTGATGCTGTTGCCTGAAAACGGTCCCGAAGCGAGCCGCTACATCCCGTCGCCGATCGGCCGCGAGGCATGGGCTTCGTAGCGGAAGGTCTTGATCAGGGTCAGGACGTCGGTGTCGAACTTGGCCGGCGTCGGCTCCTGGCCGACGATCCAGGCGTAGATCTCGCGATCGGACTCCTCCATCAGCGTTTCGAAGGCATCCAGCTGCTCGAGAGTCAGATTCGGGCCATGGGTATCCGCGAACGGCCCCAGAATGAGGTCCGCTTCCCGAAATCCGCGATGCCAGGCCCGGAACTTCAGCCGCCGGAGGCGGGAGTCGTGATCGATGCTCATGTGACCGGGGATATAGAGCGCTCCACGCCCCGACGCCAGCCGCGCATTGACCGCGATCCGCGCCGCCTGTAGGCGCGGGCCATGGCCTCGCTGATGATCCAGGGCTGCGGTTCGGACGTGGGCAAGTCGACCCTGGTGGCCGGCCTGTGCCGGCTGTTCGCCAACCGTGGCCTGATCGTGCGGCCGTTCAAGCCGCAGAACATGTCCAACAACGCGGCCGTCACCGCCGACGGCGGCGAGATCGGCCGGGCCCAGGCCCTGCAGGCGATCGCCTGCCGCACGCCGCCGACCGTCCACATGAACCCGGTGCTGCTGAAGCCGCAAAGCGACGTCGGGGCCCAGGTGGTGGTGCGCGGCAAGGTGGTCGGCGCTTACAAGGCCCGGGCGTTCCAGGGGCTGAAGCCCGACCTGCTGGCCACCACGGTTGACAGCTACCGCCTGCTGGCCGCCGAGGCCGACCTGGTGCTGGTCGAGGGCGCGGGCAGCCCAGCCGAGACCAATCTGCGCAAGGGCGACATCGCCAACATGGGCTTCGCCCACGCCGCCGACGTGGCGGTCGCCCTGGTCGGCGACATCGACCGGGGCCACGTGATCGCCGCCCTGGCCGGGGCGCACCTGGTGCTGGACGCCGCCGATCGCGACCGCATCAAGGGCTTCATCATCAACAAGTTCCGCGGCGATCCTTCGCTGTTCGACGACGGCCGTCGCGAGATCGTCGCCCGGACCGGCTGGCCCGACCTGGGCATGGCGCCCTGGCTGGCCCCGGCCCGCGCCCTGCCCGCCGAGGACGCCGTGGTGCTGGAGCGTCCCGTCCGGACCGACGGCGATCGGCGCGTGCGGATCGCGGTCCCGATGCTGTCGCGGATCGCCAATTTCGACGAGTTCGACCCGCTGCGAGCCGATCCCGGCATCGACTTCGCCTTCCTGCCGCCCGGCACGCCGGTGCCCGGCGACGCCGACCTGGTGATCCTGCCGGGGACCAAGGCCACCCTGGCCGACCTGGCCTTCCTGCGCGCCCAGGGCTGGGACATCGACATCCTGGCCCACGCGCGGCGCGGCGGTCGGGTGCTGGGCGTCTGCGGCGGCTACCAGATGCTGGGGCGCACGGTGAGCGATCCCGACGGGATCGAGGGGGCGCCGGGGTCGGCGGCGGGGCTGGGCCTTCTGGACGTCGAAACGGTGCTGCGGGGCGACAAGGTGTTGCGCGCGGCGTCGGGCCGTCTGCTGGCCGGCGACGCGGTCTTCTCGGGCTACGAGATGCATGTCGGCCGCACCACCGGTCCCGGTACGGCCCGGCCGATGCTGGCCTTCGACGGGGGAACCGTGGACGGCGCGGTCTCGGCCGACGGCCGGGTGGCCGGAGCCTATGTCCACGGCCTGTTCGAGCGCGGCGAGGCGCGCGCGGCCCTGCTGGCCCCGCTGGGCCTGGCGACCACGCCGCGTGATCACGCCGCCACGGTCGACGCGGCGCTGGACGACATCGCCGCGATGCTGGAGCAGACGCTGGACATCGAGGCCATCGGGCGGATCGCGGGGCTGTAGGCGCTCCTGCATCCGTCGAGGTCGGTCCCAAGTCGTCGCGTCGTCCGTCATGACAAGCTAGGGTGGCGCCTACGAATCCGCGAGGACCGCCGCATGACGACCGCCCGCCCCCGCCCGCTTTCCGCCCTGCGCGCCTTCCTGCGCAGCGAATCTTCCGGCGGGCTGCTGCTGATGGGCTCGGCCGCCCTGGCGCTGGTGGTCGCCAACTCGCCGCTGGCCGACGGTTATTTCCACGCCCTGCACGTCTATGTCGGCGGTCTCAGCGTGGCCCACTGGGTCAATGACGGGCTGATGGCGGTGTTCTTCCTGTTGGTCGGGCTGGAGATCAAGCGCGAGACGGTCGATGGCGAGCTGTCCACCTGGTCGCGGCGCGTGCTGCCGGGCGTCGCAGCCCTGGGCGGCATGATCGCGCCGGCCCTGATCTATGTGGCGGTCAACCACCACACGCCCGCCAACCTGCGCGGCTGGGCGATCCCGGCCGCCACCGACATCGCCTTCGCCCTAGGGGTGCTATCGCTGCTGGGGTCGCGCGTGCCGGGCTCGCTGAAGATCTTCCTGGCGGCCCTGGCGATCATCGACGACCTGGGCGCTATCCTGATCATCGCGATCTTCTACACCGACCACCTGACCCTCTGGGCGCTGGGCGGCGCGGCCGCGACCCTGGCGGTGCTGGTGACGATGAACCGGTTCAAGGTGATGAAGCTGTGGCCTTATCTCATTGTTGGTGCTGGACTTTGGTTCTTCTTCCTCAAGTCCGGCGTGCACGCCACCCTAGCGGGGGTGATCCTGGCCATGACCATCCCGATCACCAAGTCGCCCTCCCATCTGGACGACGCCCATTCGCCGCTGCACCGGCTGGAGCACGGGCTCAATCCCTGGGTGGCCTATCTGGTGGTGCCGGTGTTCGGCTTCGCCAACGCCGGCGTCGCCCTGGGCCAGGTGGGCCTGGCCGAGCTGACCGCGCCCGCCACCCTGGGCGCGTCCCTGGGCCTGTTCCTAGGCAAGCCGATCGGGGTGGGGCTGTTTTGCCTGGCGGCCATCAAGCTGGGCTGGGCCCAACGGCCCAGCGGCGCGTCCTGGACCCAGCTGTTCGGGGTTTCGGCGCTGTGCGGCATCGGCTTCACCATGAGCCTGTTCATCAACAACCTGGCCTTCAACTCAGCCGTCCTTCAGGACGAGACCAAGATCGGCGTGCTGGCCGGCTCGCTGCTGTCGGCCCTGCTGGGCTGGCTGGCCTTCAGCCTGGCGCCGCGTCCGCGCGATCCCCACATTCCAGGCCAAGTTTGATCCGGGAGAGTCCATCATGCGTGTCGCCCTCGTCTCCGCCCTCCTCCTGCTGGGCGCGGCCCAGCCCGCCCTCGCCGCCCCCGCGGTTTCCGAGGTCAAGGTCTCGATCGGCCCGAAGCTGGCGGAGAAGGTCAAGGACATCGGCCAGCGGGACTTCGACATCCTGGCCAGCCAGCTGCAGCGCGCGGTCGAGCGCCGGCTGCCGCCGCGGCCAGGCGGCGGAACCCTCGACCTGGTGATCGAGGACGCCAAGCCCAACCACCCGACGCCGCAGCAGATGGGCAACACGCCGGGCCTGTCCTACCAAAGCTTCGGGGTCGGCGGGGCGCGGATCACTGGCCGCTATGTCGATCCGGCCGGAAAGAGCACGCCGATCACCTACAGCTGGTGGGAAACCGACATCCGCTGGGCCCGGTACGGCTCGACCTGGCACGACGCCGAGAACGCCTTCGACCGCCTGGCCGACCGTCTGGTCAAGGACCAGTTCGACGACGGCTCCAAGCCGCGTCGCTGAAACCACCGTCTCGGACAGATCTTGCCAGCCGCCGCGACACGGCGTCTGATCACTGTTCATGAAGGCGGGGCCTACCCGCTCTCGGCGAGGAACGCATGACCGGACGGCGCTCATCCTGGACCCTGGCGGCCTTTGCCGCGCCCTGCCTGCCGCTGGCCGCGCTGGGCCTGCCGCTGGTGGTCTACCTGCCGGAATATTACGTCAGCGACCTGGGTCTATCCCTGTCGGTGGTCGGTGCGGCCTTCCTGCTGGTGCGGCTGGCCGACATCGTCCTGGACCCGATCCTGGGTGGGGTCATGGACCGCACCCGCACCCGGCTCGGTCGGTTCAGACCCTGGCTGGCCGCCGCCGCCCCGATCCTGATGATCGCCGCCTACGCCCTGTTCATGGCCAAGCCCGGGGTCGGCCCGGTCTATCTGTGGGCGGGGCTGGTGGTCTGCTACGCCGGCTATTCGATGGCGGTGCTGTCGCACACCGCCTGGGGCTCGGTGCTGTCGCCGGATTATCAGCAGCGCTCGCGGATCTATGGCTGGTGGCAGGCCGGCAACGTCGTCGGCATGATCCTGGTGCTGCTGCTGCCGCCGGTTCTGTCGATGGTCTTCAAGAGCGACCATGCCGCCGGCATCCAGGCCATGGGCTGGTTCATCATCGTCCTGCTGCCCCTGACCTTCCTGCTGGCGATCGGCGTGGTCGGCGAGACCAACGTGCCGCCGATCAAGCACCAGGCGGGCCTGCGGCAGTATCTGGGCCTGATCAAGCGGCCGTCGGTCCAGAAGCTGCTGATCGCCGACCTGCTGATGGGCCTGGCGCCGGGCATCGCCGGGGCGCTGTTCTTCTTCTTCTTCGAGCGCATCAAGGGCTTCGACAAGACTTCGGCGGGCGTCCTGCTGCTGGTCTATTTCGTCGCCGCCCTGCTGGGCTCGCCGGTCTGGCCCGCGTTGGCCAGGAAGGTCGGCAAGCACCGGGCCCTGGCCATCGGCTCGGTAGTGTATGCGGTCGTGCAGATCGCCTCGGTCTTCACCCCCGCCAATCAGGGCGGCTTCGGCTTCAACGTCCCGACCGTGATCGGCATGGCCGTACTGGTGCTGGCCGGCCTGCCCTATTCGGCCGCGCCGCTGCTGGTGCGCTCGATGATGGCCGACATCGGCGACGAGGAGCGGCTGGCCAGCGGCGTCGACCGCACCGGCCTGCTGTACGCCATCGTCAACGGCACGGTGAAGCTGGGCTACGCCCTGGCCATCGGCGTCTTCCTGCTGCTGTCCTGGCTGGGATTCGACCCCAAGGTCCCCAGTGTCCAGGGCGACACCGCCCTGATCGCCATGTACGCGGTGGCCCCGGCGGTGCTGGGCCTGCTGGTGTGCGCGGTCATCCTGCGCTATCCGCTGGACGCGACCGCCCATGCCGAGATCCGCCGTCGCCTCGACGAACGGGACGCGGCCGAGCCCCTCCCCAGCCCGACCCCGGAACCGCATGTCGCCCCCCTCGCCGCTCCCAACCCCGCCGTTGAATGATCCTCGAGAGAAGGATCAGCACCCCCTCTTCACCCTGATCGACATCATGGCCAGGCTGCGCGATCCCAACGGCGGCTGTCCGTGGGACCTGGAGCAGACCTTCGCCACCGTCGCGCCCTACACGGTCGAGGAGGCCTACGAGGTCGCCGACGCCATCGAGCGCGGCGATCTTTCGGACCTGAAGGAAGAGCTGGGCGACCTGCTGCTGCAGGTGGTGTTCCATTCGCGGATGGCCGAGGAACAGGGCGCCTTCGACCTGGCGGGCGTGGCCTCGGCGATCAATGACAAGATGGTGCGTCGCCATCCGCACGTGTTCGGCGACCACGCCTATGAGAACCAGGACGCCCAGACCGCCGGCTGGGAGGCGCTGAAGGCCCAGGAGCGCCAGGCCAAGAAGAAGGGCGGCGTTCTCGACGACGTCCCCGCCGGCCTTCCGGCCATGACCCGGGCCGTCAAGCTGACCAAGCGCGCCGCCCGGGTCGGCTTCGACTGGCCCTCGACCGACGAGGTGCTGGACAAGCTGGCCGAGGAGGTCGCCGAGCTGAAGGTCGAGATCGCGGCCGGCGACAAGGCCAAGGCCCGCGAGGAACTGGGCGACCTATTGTTCGTGGTCGCCAACCTGGCCCGCAAGCTGGACATCGAGCCCGAGGACGCCCTGCGCGCCACCAACGCCAAGTTCGCCCGCCGGTTCGCCTTTATCGAGGCGCAGCTGGCCAAGGACGGGCGCACGCCGGACCAGTCGGATCTGGCGGAGATGGACGGGTTGTGGGATGCGGCGAAAGCGGCGGAGAAGGCGCGCTAGCAGGCGCTTGCCCCCTCCGCGCCTACGGCGCTCCTCCCCCACAGGGGGAAGAGCCTGGAGCGTGCGGCTCCGCCCCCTATGGGGGCGGACAGACCGCGAAGCGGTCAGGTGGGGGCAAGTAGGAGACCCTAATCCCCCGTCGCCATCACCCACACATCCGGAAACTGCCGCTCGAACCGGCCCAGGGCCTGGGCGTCGAGGCGGGCGATCAGGCGGACGCCGCCTTCGGTCTCGTCCTCGCGGCTCTCGACCCGGCCGTTGCGATAGATCCAGGCCAGGGCCTCGCCGTCCGAGGCCGCCAGGCGCACGGCGACCGGCGGGGTGTCGTCGATCAGGCCGCCGACCCGCCTGAGCAGCTCGGGGCAGCCCTCGCCAGTGACCGCCGAGACCGCCGACGCGCCCAGGCGACGAGCCTGGCCTTCGAGGATCTCGCGAGCCTCGCCGTCGACCAGGTCGATCTTGTTCCAGACCTCGATCAGGGTCTTGCCGCCCTCGGCCTCGCCGTCGTCGCCCAGCACCTTCAGCTCGGCCAGAACCTTCTGGACGTCGCGGGCCTGGGAGTCGGTGTCTGGATTGGCCACGTCGCGCACGTGCAGCACCACGTCGGCCTCCTGCACCTCCTCCAGGGTGGCGCGGAAGGCCTCGACCAGCTCGTGCGGCAGGTCGGAGATGAAGCCCACGGTGTCGGACAGGATCGCCGGCCGGCCGTCGGGCAGCTTCACGGTGCGCAGCGTGGGATCCAGCGTGGCGAACAGCATGTCCTGGGCCACGACCGTGGCGTTGGTCAGGCGGTTGAACAGGGTCGACTTGCCGGCGTTGGTGTAGCCCACCAGGGCCACGGTCGGGTACGGGACCTTCTTGCGAGCGCTGCGGTGCAGGGTGCGGGTGCGCCGCACCTCCTCCAGCTCGCGCTTGAGCTTGCCGATCGTGCCGGCGATCAGGCGGCGGTCGAGCTCGATCTGGGTTTCGCCGGGACCGCCGGTGTTGCCGGTGCCGCCGCGCTGGCGTTCCAGGTGGGTCCAGGTGCGGACCAGGCGCGAGCGCTCGTAGTCCAGCCGCGCCAGCTCGACCTGCAGCTTGCCCTCGCGGGTGCGGGCCCGGCGGGCGAAGATCTCCAGGATCAGGCCCGTGCGGTCGATGACCTTGACGTTCAGGGCCCGTTCCAGGTTGCGCTGCTGGACCGGGGTCAGCTGGTCGTCGAACACCGCGACATCGATCTTCTCGACCTCGCAGAGGGCGGCGAACTCCTCGATCTTGCCCTTGCCGAACAGGGTGGCGGGCGTGACGAGGCGCAGGGGCGCGATCGTGGTCTCGACGACGTCGAGGTCCAGCGCGATGGCCAGGCCCACGGCCTCCTCGAGGCGCGCCTTGGGATCACGCGCCTCGAGGGCCGACTGGCCGCGCGTCGGGCGCACGGGATGGATCACGAACGCCCGGAAGATCGGCGCCGCATGGTCGATGGATTTGGAAGTGGATTTGGTCAACCGTGAGGAATCAGTCGTCTTGATCAGCGCTCGGCTCGTACAGCTGCACGGGCTGGGCCGGCATGATCGTCGAAATGGCGTGCTTGTAGACCAGCTGGGACTGGCCGTCGCGGCGGAGCAGGACGCAGAAGTTGTCGAACCAGCTGACAACGCCCTGCAGCTTCACGCCGTTCACCAGGAAGATGGTCAGCGGCGTCTTCGACTTGCGCACGCTGTTCAGGAAGGTGTCCTGAAGGTTTTGTTTTTTCTCGGTCGACATGGGGATTCCCCTCTTATTGTTTCGGAGGGCCACACGCCCCCCACACAAACAAGGTCAGACTAAAGCATTTTTCGCCGGTTGGTATGACCAATCGGCAAAGAAACCGCGCCAAGGTTCGAAACCTGGTTTTTGCGGCCTAGATCGCGGCGGCCTTGGCGCGCTCGATATAGAGACGCCGAAGCCGCGTCGCCACCGGGCCGGGCTTTCCGTCGCCGATTTGCGTCCCGTCGACGCTGACGATCGGCAGCACCAGCGTGCCGGCGCCCGTGATGAAGGCCTCGCGGGCGGCCTTGGCTTCCTCAACGGTGAACGGTTGCTCGGCCACCGGCAGGCCGGCCTCGGCGATCACCTCCAGCAGGCTGGAGCGGGTGATGCCGCGCAGGATGTTGGCCTGGGTGTCGCGGGTGCGCAGGCGGCCCTCGGCGTCGACGATCCAGGCGTTGGACGAGGCGCCCTCGGTGACCAGGCCCAGCTCGTCCACAAACCAGGCCTCGACCGCACCGTGCTCGCGGGCGACCTGCTTGGCCAGGGCGTTGGGCAGCAGGCCGATCGACTTGATGTCGCAGCGGCCCCAGCGGGTCTCCGGCACGGTGACCACCGACTGGCCCTTGGCGGCCTTGGCCTCGGCGGCGACACGGTCGACGCTCTTGGCGGTGATCACCACGGCCGGCGGCACGGCGGGATTGGGAAAGGCGTGGTCGCGCGGGGCGACGCCGCGGGTGACCTGCAGATAGACCATGCCCTCGCGCACCTTGTTGCGGCGGACGGCTTCGCGCAGCACCATGGTCAGGGCCGCCTGGCTCATCGGATGGGCGATCTTCAGCGCGTCCAGGCTGCGCCACAGCCGCGTGAAGTGCCCGGCCGCATCGGCCAGCTTGCCCCCGAACACCGCCCACACCTCATAGACGCCGTCGGCCAGCTGGTAGCCGCGGTCCTCGATATGCACGGCGGCCTCGCCGTGGCGGACAAAGCGGCCGTTGACGTAGGCGAAACGCGACATGTCTTGAATTCCCTTCCAGACGCCCATCCGAGCGCCAACACACTCAAACCGCTCGTTCCGGCGTTCGTCGGGATGAGCGGAGTTTTGCTACTCTTCCTCTTCCACCCGGGCGCCGGCGACGCCGAGGGATTTCAATTTTCGGTGCAGGGCCGAGCGCTCCATGCCGATGAAGTTGGCGGTGCGCGAGATGTTGCCGCCGAACCGCAGGATCTGGGCGTTGAGATATTCCCGCTCGAACAGCTCGCGGGCCTCGCGCAGCGGCAGGGCGATGATCCGCTCGGCCCCGATCGCCCCGGCGTTGCCGCCGGTCGGCTGTTCGTTGGCGTTCAGCATCTCGGCGGTGATCAGGTCGCCCGGTTCGCCCGAGGCGAGGATCAGCATCCGCTCGACGTTGTTGCGCAGCTGGCGGACATTGCCCGGCCAGGCCTGCACCTGCAGCGTGGCCAGGGCGTCCTCGCCCAGCCGCCGCCGCTGCAGGCCGGTGGCCTCGCAGATGCGGTCGACGAAATAGCTGATCAGTTCGGGAATGTCCTCGCGGCGCTCGGACAGGCCCGGCACTCGCACCGGCACCACGTTCAGGCGGTGGAACAAGTCTTCACGAAAACGCCCGGCGGCGATCTCGTCGCGCAGATCGCGCGAGGTCGACGAGATCACCCGCACGTCGACCTGGACGTCGTTGTCGCCGCCCACCCGCCGGAAGCGCTGCTCGACCAGGACCCGCAGGATGCGGCTCTGGGTCTCGCGCGGCATGTCGGCCACTTCGTCGAGATAGAGCGTGCCGCCGTGGGCGCGTTCGAACACCCCGACCTTGCGCGTCCGGCCGTTCTCGCCCTCCTCGCCGAACAGCTCGACGTCCAGCCGTTCGGGGGCCATGCCCGCGGCGCTGACCGCCACGAACTCGTTGCGCGAACGGCTGCTGGAGCCGTGGATTAGCCGCGCCACCAACTCCTTGCCCGAGCCGGGCGGGCCCGAGACCAGCACCCGGCTGTTGGCCGGGGCGACCTTGGCGATCAGCTGGCGCAGCGCCTGGGCCGCCGCCGACTTGCCCATCAGGCCGTCGGAGCT
Organism: Caulobacter sp. BE254; assembly: GCF_031457295.1. Classification (NCBI taxonomy): domain Bacteria; kingdom Pseudomonadati; phylum Pseudomonadota; class Alphaproteobacteria; order Caulobacterales; family Caulobacteraceae; genus Caulobacter; species Caulobacter sp. BE254. Next base: position 104,182 of record NZ_JAVDWJ010000001.1, read on the forward strand.
GAAGCTCTGCACCCGCAGGCGGCGGTTCTCGCGCTTGAGGTTGGCCGCCTCCAGGGCTCGTTCCACCACCAGCAGCAGGCGATCGGACTTGAACGGCTTTTCCAGGAACTCGTAGGCCCCGCGCTTGATAGCGCTGACGGCGGTCTCGATGTTGCCGTGGCCCGAGATCATGATCACCGGCAGGTCGGGGTCCAGGGCCTTGACCATGTCGAGCAGCTCCAGCCCGTCCATGCCGCCGCCCTGCATCCAGATGTCCAGCACCAGCAAGGCGGGCTTGCGGGCCCGCAAGGCGGCCAGCGCCTGGTCGGAGTCGGCCGCCACCCGCACCGCGTAGCCTTCGTCCTCCAGGATGCCGGCCACCAGTTCGCGGATGTCGACCTCGTCGTCGACCACAAGCACGTCAGCGCTCATATCATCTCCTCTACGCCGTTCTGGGCGTTGGCGGCGGCGAGCCGCGCGGTCGTGGGGAACTTCAGGATGACCCGGGCGCCGGTTCCGTTCAGCGCGTCGGTCAGGACCAGTTCGCCTTCGTGGTCCTCCATGATCCGCTTGACGATCGCCAGCCCGAGGCCGGTGCCCTTCTCGCGGGTCGTGACATAGGGTTCGGTCAGCCGGTCGCGGTCGCGGGTCGGCAGGCCCACGCCGTTGTCCTCGACCACGATGCACAGGTGCTCATCGTCCGAGACCAGGCTGGCGACGATGCGGCCCGGCGGTTCCGGCGAGACCTGGCGACGGGCGCCGACCGCCTCGCCGGCGTTCTTGAGGATGTTGGTCAGGGCCTGGCCGACCATCCGCGCGTCGCAGCTGATCCACACCTCGTCGCCGGGCTCCTCCAGCGCCACCTCGGTCTCGGCGTCGACGAAGCGCTGGGCGAACACCGCTTGGCGTAGCATCTCGGTCAGGTCGGCCGGCGCGAAGCGCGGGGCGGGCATCCGGGCGAAGGCCGAGAACTCGTCGACCATCCGGCCGATGTCGCCGACCTGGCGGATGATGGTCTCGGTGCAGCGGTCGAAGGTGTCCAGGTCGCTGGTGATGTCCTTGCGGTACTTGCGGCGGATCCGCTCGGCCGACAGCTGGATGGGGGTCAGCGGGTTCTTGATCTCGTGGGCGATGCGCCGGGCGACGTCCTTCCAGGCGGCGTTGCGCTGGGCGGCCATCAGGCGGGTGATGTCGTCGAAGGTCAGCACCAGGGTCTCGGCCGCCTGGCCCGCGCCGCGGAAGCGCAGCCGCCGCGTCTCGCCGCCGCGCATCACGTCGATCTCGACCTCGGCGTTGGGGCGGCCGCCGCTGATCTCCTGGATCACGGTCTCCAGTTCCGGCGCGACCTCGACCAGGGGCTGGCCCACGGCGCTCTCGTCCAGGGCCAGCAGGTCGCCGGCCCGGCGGTTGAGGGCGGTGATCCGCCCCGCGGCGTCCAGCCCGACCACCCCGGCGCTGACGCCCGACAGCACGGTCTCGATGAACTGGCGGCGCGACTCGGCGTCGAGGCTGGCCACGCGCAGCGCCGCCTGCTGGGCCTGCAGGTCGGTGGTCATCATGTTGAAGGCCACCGACAGGGCGCGGATCTCCTCGGGGCCGGCCTCGACATCGACCCGGGCGTCCAGATCGCCGGCCGAGACTCGGCCGGCCGCCTGCACCAGGCCAGAGACCGGACCCGCGATCGAATTGGCGGCGGCGATGCCCACCCAGACGGCGGCGACCAGCACCAGAAGCGCGGTCTCGATGTAGCTGAGGCCGAAGATCACCTGGATTCGGTCGCGGTTGGTGGCCGCCTCGCGGTACGAGATCAGCGATTCCTCCGACTCGATCAGGTGGGCCAGGATGCCTTTGTCGATCGGCCGGGCCACATAGAGATAGGCGTCCGGAAAGGCCTTCAGCCGATAGAGGGCCCGGAACAGGTCCTCCTCGACGAAGCGTTGCGAGGTGATGTCGCCGTCGTCGGTCCGGCGGAAGCTCGATGGCGGCGGAGCCAGGAACGGCGGCGCCGTTTCGGTCTCGGCCCGAGCCAGAATGCGGCCGTCGCGATCCAGCACATAGGCGGCCGAGAAGCCGTTCTCCTCCATGTGCTCCTTCATGTAGTGCCCGAAGGCGACCGGCGATTCGGCCAGGGTCGGGGCGGCCAGGTTCAGCACGCCGGCCATCGGGCCGACGTGCTGGCTGATATATTCGGTCTGCTCGCTGACATAGGAGCGGGCCACGGTCGCCGAGTTCTCGACCACGGTGCGCACGCGCTCGCTGAACCAGGCGTCGACGCCGCGGCTGACCAGCACGCCGAAGAACAGGGCCACGATCACGGCGGGGGCCACGGCCGCCACCGAGAACAGGCCCACGAACCGCAGGTGCAGGCGCGCGCCGGCGTCGCTGGCCCGGGCGTCCACCAGATCCAGCAGCCGCCAGCCGACGATGCCGGCGATGCAGAGAATCAGGGCGAGGTTGAAGCCCAGGACGCCGAGGATGATCGTCGTCGTCGGTCCGATCGGGCCCGTGGCGGGCGGCGAGGCTGCGAGGAACACCGCCGTGGCCGTCAGGGCGATGGCCAGGCCGTAGGCGCCGCCGAGCGTGAAGCGCGACCGCAGCAGTTCGCGCCACCAGGCCCGGCTGAAGCGGGTCGGCGGTCCTTCAAGCTCCAGCACGGATGGAACGGACGCCATTGACCAAGTTTAAGGGGGACTGTGCCCCAAACTCAACAGGTATGTGCCAATTAAGCGTCAGCGGTGAACCGCGGTCCGGCGCTAACGCCGGCCGCGAGTCATCTCCACGCCCAGGTCCTGGATCTTCTTGCGCAGGGTGTTGCGATTGAGGCCCAGGATCTCGGCGGCGCGCACCTGGTTGCCGCGGGTGGCCGACAGGGTCAGCTGGATCAGCGGACGCTCGACCTCCTGCAGCACCCGGTCGTAGAGGCCGGCGGCCGGCACCCCGTCCGGCTGGTCGGCGAAGTGCGACGACAGGTGGCGTTCGACCAGGCTGGCCAGGGTGACCGGCCCTTCGTCGGCGTGGGCGGCGGGGGTGTGGTCCTGCAGCTCGCGATCGACGATCCGGGCGGTGATCAGCTCCTCGGCGTAGAGGGCGCACATCCGCCGGACCAGGTTCTCCAGCTCGCGCACATTGCCGGGCCAGGCGTGGGTCTTCATCCGGTCCAGGGCGCTGGAATCGATGGTCTTGGCCGGCAGGCCCTCGCGGTTGGCGCGCAGCAGGAAGGTGCGGGCCAGGTCCGGGATGTCCTCGGTGCGGTCGCGCAGCGGCGGCAGGCGCACGGGGGCGACATTGAGGCGGAAGAACAGGTCCTCGCGGAACAGCCCCTGCTGGATCAGGCCCCGCAGGTCGCGGTTGGTGGCGGCGATGATCCGCACGTTCGGCCGGCGGCCGGTCTTGGGGTTGAGCACCGGCTCGGTGCCGTCGATCACCCGCAGCAGGCGCGTCTGGGCGTCCAGCGGCATGTCGCCGATCTCGTCGAGGAACAGGGTGCCGCCGTCGGCCTCGATCAGCCGGCCCTGGTCGCCCTCCCCGCGCCCGAACAGCTCGGTCTCGACCCGCTCGCGCGGCACCGCCGCCAGGTTGATGACCACGAACTTGCCGTCGCGGCGGCGGCCCAGCTCGTGCAGGGCGCGGGCCACCAGTTCCTTGCCGGTGCCGCTTTCGCCGAGGATCAGCACCGTCAGGTCGGCGCCGACCAGGCGGGCGATCGTGCGATAGACCTCCTGCATCGGGGCCGAGCGGCCGATCAGCGGCAGGCGCTCGTCGCGCATCGCCCGGGCCTGGGCCTTGGAGGCCTCGGCGTCGGCCGGCCGCGACAGGGCCCGCCGAGCGGCGGCGGTGACGTCGTCGAGGTCGAAGGGCTTGGAGATGTATTCGAAGGCGCCCGCGTCGGCGGCGTTGACCGCGGTCAGCAGCGTGTTCTGGGCGCTCATCACGATGATCGGCAGCTTGGGCCGTTCCTTGCGGATGCGCGGCAGCACGTCGAAGACGTTCTCGTCGGGCATCATCACGTCGGTGACGATCAGGTCGCCCTCGCCGTCCGTCACCCATTTCAGCAGGGTGGTGGCGTTGCCGGTCGCGCGCACCTGATAGCCCAGTCGAGTGAAGGCCTGGCTGAGCACCAGCCGCACCGAGCTGTCGTCGTCGGCGATCAGGATCTTCTTGCTGGCGGCGTTCATGCGTGGGCGTCTCCAGTGGAGGGGGCAAGCTTTCCGGTGGCCATGGGCAGCAGCACGCGGAACACCGTGCGGCCGGGCTCGGATTCGAAGTCGATCAGGCCGCCGTGGCTGGTCACCAGCTTGGTGACCAGGGCCAGGCCCAGGCCCGTGCCGTTGGCCTTGGTGGTGACGAACGGCTGGAACAGGTGGTCGCGCAGGCTGGCGGGCACGCCCGGGCCGTTGTCCTGCACGCGGATCTCGATCGGCGCGCCGGCCGTGGCCTTGCCGTCGGCCCCGCGCACCCGGACGCCGGGCCGCCAGGCGGTGTGGATCGACAGGATGCCCTGGCCGTCGCCGCGCATGTGGGCGGCCTCGGCGGCGTTCTTGACCAGGTTCAGGAACACCTGGATCAGGTGGTCTTCGTCGCCCCAGACGTCCGGCAGCGACGGGTCGTAGTGCTCCTGCAGCGCCAGGCCGTCGGCGACGCCGTTGACCACCAGGGCCCGGACGCGGTCCAGCACCTGGTGGATGTTGACCGCCTCGCGCGGGCCCGGGACCTCGTCGGAGAAGGCCTCCATGCGGTCGACCAGGCGGCGGATGCGGTCGGTCTCGTCGACGATCAGCTGGGCCAGGGGCTGGTCGGCGGCGCTGGCCCCGGTCTTCAGCAACTGGGCCGCGCCGCGGATGCCGGCCAGCGGGTTCTTGATCTCGTGGGCCAGCATGCGGCCCAGGCCGACCACCGAGCGCAGGCCGGCGGCGTCCGAAGCCCGCTCGACGCCCAGCACGCCCTTGACGTGCAGGGTCATCAGAACCGAGCCGTCGCCCAGGGGCGCGGCGGCGCCGTCGGCCTCGAACGGCGGCTGGCCGAACAGGTTGACCTCGACCCCGTGCTCGCGAACCAGGGCCCCTTCGAACAGGGCGCGATCCATCATCGAGACCAGCACCGAGCCCGGCGGCAGGGCGGCGCGGAACCGGCCTTTCGCCAACAGGGCCAGGCCTTGGCCGAACAGCGCCTCGGCCGCCTCGTTGACGGCGACCAGCGCGCCCTCGTGGTCGACGACCAGGGCGGGTTCTGGGCTGAGGTCGAAGGCGGCGACCTTCAGGCCGTCGGCGACCTTGGCGGAAACGGCGCGGGCGTGATCGCTCATGCGGCCAGCCTCCGGTTGTCCAGCCACAGGGCGGCCAGACCGTCCTCGATGGCGGAGGGATCCTCCAGCCGGCACAGGGCGGCGCGGGCGGCGCGGCGCGCCTCCTCGCCGTCCGGCCAGGGCGCGGCGTCGATGTAGGAAGCCAGGTGCTTGCGGAACATCTTCAGGCCCAGGTTCTGGCCGTAGAAGTTCAGGCTGCGGCGGAAATGGGTGACGGCGATGGCCAGGCGTTCCTCGGCGTCCGGCTCGCGAAAGCCGTCGCCGTTCAGCGCCGCCTCGATGGCCTGGGCGATCCAGGGCCGGCCGCAGACGCCACGCCCGATCATCACGCCATCGGCGCCGGACTGCTGGAGGGCCTGGCGGGCGGTGTCGCCGTCGACGATGTCGCCATTGACCAGCACTGGGACCGAGACCGCCGCCTTGACGGCCGCCACGGCGCTCCAGTCGGCCACGCCCTTGTAGAACTGGCAGCGGGTGCGGCCGTGGACTGTGATGGCCTGGGCCCCGGCGTCGACGGCCCGGCGGGCGATGTCGGCGGCGTTGCGGCTGTCGTCGTCCCAGCCCAGGCGCATCTTGACGGTGACCGGCACGTCCACCGCCTTGACAGCGGCGGCGACCAGGGCCTCGGCAAGGTCCGGTTCGCGCATCAGGGCCGAGCCCGAGGCGACGCCGCCGGTGACCATCTTGGAAGGGCAACCGAAGTTCAGGTCGATGATCTGGGCCCCGGCGTCGGCGGCCATTCGCGCGCCCTGTCCCATGAAGGTTGGATCGCGGCCGACCAGCTGGACGACCATCAGCGGCAGGCCCTCGCCCACCGCGGCGCGGCGCACCACGTCGGGACGACCCCGAGCGAACTCGGCGCAGGCCACCATCTCGGTCGCCACATAGGCCGCGCCCAGGCGGGTGGCGGTTTCCCTGAAAGGCAGGTCCGAAACGCCCGTCATCGGCGCGATCCATACGCGCCCAGGCACTTCGACCTTGCCGACTGTGAGGCCGTTGCTCATTTTCTATGCATCCCCATCGCACTGTTTTTAGGCAATTTGTGCGGCGCCGTAAACCCTTCATTATTGGACAACCGTCGCCTAGCGGCTAAACAGCCACGATGAGCTTCTCCGCCGTCATCGTCGCCGCCGGTTCCGGGACCCGCGCCGGGCCCGGCCAGGCCAAGCAGTGGCGCATGTTGGCGGGCAAGCCGGTGCTGCGCTGGTCGGTCGAGACCTTCATTAACCTAGGCGCGCAAGATGTTGTGATCGTGGCGGATCTTGGCGCGCGCACAACGTTGGGTATCGCGTTGGCGGGTCTGGAGGGCTGGACCACCGTGGCCGGCGGCGCGACTCGCGCGCTCTCGGTGCGGGCCGGTTTGGCCGCCCTCGCCGCTCGTCCGGCCGATGAACCCGTGCTGGTCCACGACGCCGCGCGCCCCTTTCTCGGCGCCGCAACAATCCAAGCGGTGCTGAAGGGCCTGGAGAACGCCGATGGCGCGATTCCGGCCTTGCCGGTGGCCGATACGCTGAAAAGCGGGGCGGCCGACGGGGCGGTCGTCACCACCCCGCGCGACAATCTCTGGCGCGCCCAGACCCCCCAGGGTTTCCGCCGCGACCGCCTGCTGGCCGCCTACGCCGCCTGGACCGGACCGAGCGAGCCGACCGACGACGGCCAGGTGGTCGAACAGGACGGCGGCCGCGTGGTGGTGGTTCCTGGCGACCCGATGCTGATGAAACTGACCTATCCGGAGGACTTCGCCATGGCTGAAACCTTAGCCGGCCGCGCACGGGTCACCCGCATGGGCCAGGGCTTTGACGCTCACCGCTGGGGGCCCCATCCTGAAGGTAGGGGCGAATCCGTCTGGCTGTGCGGCGTCGAGATCGCGCACGATGAAACCTTGATCGGCCATTCCGACGCCGACGCCGGCCTGCACGCCCTGACCGACGCAATCCTCGGCGCGATCGGCGAGGGCGACATCGGCGACCACTTCCCGCCCACCGACCCGCAGTGGAAGGGCGCGTCCTCCGATCGGTTCCTGGCCCACGCGGTCGACCTGGTGCGCCAGCGCGGCGGGACCCTGGTCAATGTCGACGTGACGCTGATCTGCGAGCGTCCGAAGATCAAGCCGCACCGCGCGGCGATGCGCGAGCGCCTGGCCCAGATCCTGGACCTTCCCCTCAACCGGGTCAGCGTCAAGGCCACCACCACCGAGGGCATGGGCTTCACCGGCCGCGGCGAAGGCCTGGCCGCCCAGGCCATCGCCGTGGTCGAGACGCCGGCTTAGGTTTCCGCCACGATAGACCGACGCAGGAGTCCCCGATGTTCCCGCTCGAAATCCAGACCCTGGCCCGCCTGCTGATCGACGAGGCGCGGGAGAAGTCCCTGCGGCTGGTCACCGCCGAAAGCTGCACCGGCGGCCTGGTGGCGGGGGCGATCTGCAACATCTCCGGCGCTTCCGACGTTTTCGAGCGCGGCTTCGTCACCTACACCAACCGCGCCAAGTCCGAGATGCTGGGCGTGCCGGGCGACCTGATCGCCGACCATGGGGCGGTGTCGGAGGTGGTGGCGCGCTGGATGGCCGAAGGCGCGCTGGAGGCCAGCAACGCCCACGTCGCCGTGGCGATCACCGGCGTGGCCGGGCCCGGCGGCGGCTCACCGCTGAAACCGGTCGGCACGGTGCATTTCGCCGTCGCCCGCGCCAACCGCTCGGTCGTCCATCGCCACGAATTGTTCGACGGCGAGACGCGCGAGGGGGTGCAGCTGGCGGCGGTGCGCACGGCGCTGGAGATGCTGCGCGAGGCGGTGGCCTAGATGCCGGAGGCCGCGCCCAGCGACTGGCGGCGTTTCGTCGGGCTGGAGCTCTCGCGAAGCGCCCTGGCCAAGGCGGCCGCCCGCAAGACCGAGCTGCGCCACGCCGTCCGGGTGTCGGCGGCGGTCGTGGCGGCCTACGCCCTGGCCACCTTGCTGCGCCTGCCCCAGGGCTACTGGGCGGTGTTCACCGCCGTGATCATCGTCCAGTCCAGCCTGGGCGCCACCATCACCGCCTCGATCGAGCGGCTGATGGGCACGGCCGTCGGCGCCGTCGTCGGCGCCGGCGCGGCGATGCTGCACGCCCGCTGGCCCGAGGCCGGCGGACCGATCCTGGCGCTCACCGCCGCTCTGCTGGCCTTCCTGGCCGCCGTCCGCCCGGCCTTCAAGGTGGCGCCGGTGACCGCCGTGATCATGCTGATCGGCACGACCACCCACATGGACCCGCTGGTCGCCGCCTTCCTGCGCGTGGCCGAGATCACGGTCGGCAGCGTGGTCGGCATCGCCGCCACCCTGCTGATCTTCCCGGCCCGGGCCCACGCCTCGGTGGTCGACAGCACCGATACGGTGGCGGGCCTGCTGGCCGAGCTGCTGGAGCACTACGCCTTGAAGCTGAAGGGCGGCGCGACCGAGCTGGACGCCCGCGGCCACTACGACGACACGCTCAAGGCCTTGTCCAAGCTGCAGACCGCCCTGACCGAGGCCGAGCGCGAGAGCGCCAGCCGGCTGAGCGACCATTCGGTCACCGACGCCCTGCCCCGCACCCTGTGGAGGCTGCGCAACGACAGCGTGATGATCGGCCGGGCGCTGCGCGAGGCCTTCCCCTCGCCGGGCCTGGCCCTGCCCTCGGCGGCCATGCTGAACGCCAGCGCGACCTTCCTGCGGGCTTGCGCGGCCCTGCTGTCGGGCGGCCCGCGCCCGGACCGCCTGGCCTTCGCCGAGGCCCACCAGGCCTTCCAGGCGGCGGTGGAGACGCTGCGGGCGGGCGGCGGCACGCGGGCCCTGGCCTTCGACGACGCGGCCCGGGTGTTCGGCCTGGTGTTCGCGATCGAGAACCTGTTCGGCAATCTCGGCGACTTCGAGGAACGGGTCGAGGAGACGGTCGGCAAGCGGGGGTGAGCGCACCGTGCGTCCTTCGAGGCTCGCCTGCGGCTCGCACCTCAGGATGAGGAATTCACAGCCAAAACGCTCCTCATCCTAAGGCGCCCGCGCAGCGGGCCTCGAAGGATTCAAGGAAGCTCCCCCCTACCCCGCCAGGTACGGCTTGTGGCTCTTTTCCTCGACGATGTCCGAACCGGCCAGCAGGTTGATCTGGCGCTTCACGGCGGCCCGGCGGTCGTTGTCGATATAGACCCGCCGGGCCAGCTCGACGAACTTCGGCCCGAAATCCTGGCGGCGCTCGCAGTCGCGCTTGCCGTCCTCGATGTCCCAGAGGGCGGCGTTGATCTCGGTCAGCTGGGCGATCAGGTCTTCCAGTTCCGGCGAATGCTGGAGTTCGCGCGCCGCGGTCTCCTCCAACAGGGCCAGCTCGGCCTTGACGTTGGCCTCCTTGGCCGGATCGCCGATCCTCAGGGCCTTGACCCGCAGGATGGTGATCTTGTCGATCAGTTCGCCGGCCGAGACGGGCGCCAGGATGGGCATTTTCAGGAAACTCCGGCGATCAGGCGTTGCAGGGCCGCGTCCACCACATCCAATGGCAGGGCGGCCATTTCGTGTCCGTAGTCCTCCGCGATCAGCAGCTCAAGGCGTTCGGCGGCGGGGCGGAACTTGACGGCCTTGCGGCGGTCCTTCTGCAGCGACAGCAAGGGCGCGCCGCCGGCCGCCAGCATGTGGCCGGGACCGGCGTCGTTGGCGACCGCGGCAGTCAGGCGGCCCGCCAGGGCGATGGCCAGCAGCGGCCCCTTCACCCCCGGAAAGCCGTCGGTGCGGTCCGCCTCTGGAAACAGAGCCTCGGGGACCGCCTCGCGCGCCGCCTGGACGTCGGCCGCCTCGTCGGGGCCGAAGAAGAACACCGCCTTGCGGCCGGACGCCTCGATGCGGCGGGCCAAGTCCAGGTAGCGCTCCAGCGGCCAGCGCTTGTCCTGGCCGCCGGCCCCGGGCGCCAGGCCGACATAGACCGGACCGCCGTAGTAGGCGGTCGGCAGCAGGGCGCGAGCGGCGTTGGCGGCGTCGGGATCGGTCAGGGCCAGGGGACGCGGCGCGCCGGCGCCGTCCGTGGCCAGGGCCAGCAGCCGGGCCAGGCGCTCGGCCACGGCGACCGGCCAGTCGGGCTTGCGGGCCTGGGCCGCGGCCGAGACGAAGGCGCCCTTGGCGGCCCGCCGGGCCACCAGGCTGCGGCGCAGGTTCTCCTGGGTGTCGATCACCAGGTCGAAGGTCCGCCCGCCGAACGGCCTGACCCACGGCAGCACGTCCAGGGCTGCGTCGCCCGTCGGGCCGTCGGTCAGGATCTCGTCGACATAGCCCGCCACCACGGCCTTCAGCGGCCCGGCATAGACCGTCTGGCCCTTGGCGGCGCACCAGGTGATCCGCGCCTTCGGAAAGGCGGCGCGAAGGCCCGCGATGAAGGGCAGCTTGATCAGGCCGTCGCCGATCACCTCGCCCATGGAATAGATCAGGATCGACTGGACCATGCCTCGGCTTAGGCCGCGGTCCGCGCAAGGGTCAACGGTGGAGTGACCGATGTGAGTAATCACTTGCATTGGGTCAAGCCCATGCTAGAGTTCCACCATGAACGCCAAGCCCCGGATCGAGCGCGCCGCCCTGCAGGTCTTCGTCGACCGCGGCGTCGACGCGGCCACCACCAAGCTGATCGCCGCTAAGGCCGGGGTGTCGGAGGGCGCGATCTATCGCCACTGGAAGAGCAAGGACGAACTGGCCCTGGGCCTGTTCATGGCCACCCACCGCCGGCTGTCGGACCTGATCACCGTCAACGCCGACATGGCCAAGGGCGTCCAGGCCAAGGCCGCCGCCGTGGTCCGCGCCTATTGCACAGTGGCCGACGAGGACTGGCTGCTGTTTTCCTTCCACCTGCTGCAGCTGCATCACTTCCTGCCCTACTACCAGGAGGACGGCCGCGATCCGGTGACCATGGTCGAGGGGCTGGTCAAGCGGGCGATGATGGAGGCGCAGCTGCCGCCCGGCGACCCGCGCGTCATCGCCGCCATGGCCATCGGCGTGATCACCCAGACCGCCCAGAACAAGGCCTATGGTCGGCTGGGCGACGACGCCCTCTCGGCCCACGCTCCGCTGATGACCGCGGCCGTCCAGGCCGTGCTTTCCGCCCGCTAACAAGGACCAGACCGACATGCGCAGCGCGCTGTTCAACGCCTATTACTGGGTTCTGTCGATCTTCTACGGCCTGTCGGCCGCCCTCTCCGCCCTGCTCCCGGGCCGCCGGCCGATCGCCTTCGCCCTGCGGCTCTACAGCCAGCGGATGATCTGGGCGCTGCGCGTCTTCGCCGGGGTGAAGATCGAGCTGAAGGGCCAGGAGAACCTGCCGCAGGGCGCCTTCATCATCGCCGCCAAACACCACAGCTGGGGCGACGGCTTCGTGATGTTCGCCAATGTCGACAATCTCAGCTTCGTGACCGGCGACCACCTGGAGAAATTCCCGCTGGTCGGCCAGATCCTGCGCAAGTTCGGGGCCATCGTCGTCGACAGCTGCGGCGGTCCCGAAGCCCGCAAGGCCCTCTCGGCCAGCGCCGCCCAGGTCGCCGCCGAGGGGCGGCGGATCCTGATCTATCCGGAGGGCCACCTAGCCGCGCCGGGCGAGCGGTTCCGCTACCGCACCGGCGTCTACCACATGAGCCGGGACTTCGGCCTGCCGGTGGTGCCGGTGGCGACGAACCTGGGCTGCTTCTGGCGGCAGACGGACAAGAAGAAGACGCCGGGCACGGCGACGATCGAGTTCCTGCCGCCCCTGCCCCAGGGCCTGTCCAAGGCTGAGTTCATGGCCAAGATGGAAGACGTCATCGAGACCCGCACCAACCAGCTGATCGCCCAGGCGCGCGGCGAGCCGGTACGGCCATCGGTGCTGGTGGAGTGGAATGGGCGCAAGAACGTGGCGGCCGGCGCGCCGCAAACCGCCTGAGCTTGCCTGGCATGGTCGCCAACCTCGTCACCCTCGTGCGTATCCTGCTACTGCCGGTGCTGGCGGCGGCGATCCTGGCGGGGCACGGCTGGACGGCCCTGGCGTTGTTTCTCGCGGCGGGGGTCACCGACATTCTCGATGGTCAGCTCGCGCGCCGGCTCGGCCAGACCTCGCCGCTTGGCGCCATGCTGGACCTGCTGGCCGACCGGTTGCTGACCTTGACGAGCCTGGGCGCCCTGATCGCGGCCGGCGCGTTCGCCGGCGCCTGGGTTGTCGCGCCCCTGGTCCTGATCGCCCGCAACTTCGCGGTCGCGGGCCTGCAGCAGGCGCTTCCGGACGGCGACTTCGACCTGGCCGCGGTCGAATATCCGAAGATCGCCCTGAACTTCCTGGGCGTGGCGCTGCTTCTGGCCCCGATCGGCGCCACCAACGCCGGCCTGTGGGCGATCGCGGCCAGCGCCGCGCTGTCGGCGGCCAGCGTGGCGATCTACGTGCGTCGGGCCCTGCCCGCCTTCCGCGACTGACGCGGCCGGCGGCGGTTCAAAGCTCTACCGGACACTCCGCCGGCACGGGCACGAACGTCCCATCCTCACGACGCTGGTCGAAATGCTTGGTCGCGCAGCCTGTCGAGCACAGGATCCCCTGGTCCGACCAATACAGCGGAGCCTGGTCCTCGTGGCGGAAGGCCGGCGCGCCCCAGGCCAGGCCGCATTCCACGCAAGACGGCGTCCGGGTCAGCATCAGTCCAGGGCTTCCGGCGCCGGCTGGATCGTGACGCTCTCGCCGCAGCCGCAGGCGTCGGTTTCATTCGGGTTGTTGAACACGAACTTCGACGACAGCTTGGTGGTCTCGTAGTCGATCGTGGTGCCGATCAGGAACAGCACCGCCTTGGGGTCGATCAGGATGGTGACGCCCTGGTCCTCGACCACCTCGTCGATCGGCCCCTTCTCGGCGGCGTATTCGAAGATGTATTCCGAGCCCGCGCAGCCGCCGTTCTTCACGCCCACCCGCAGGCCGGCATAGGGCTTATCGGCCCGGTCCATGATCTCCTTGACCCGCGCGGCGGCGGCCGGCGTCAGGGTGACGACCTTGGGGCGGGGACGGCGGACGCGGGGGGTGACGGCGGCTTCCATGGCTTTCGAACCGATCAGAACATGTTCAGTTGCAGCTTGGCCTCGTCGCTCATCCGTGAGGGGTCCCACGGCGGCTCGAAGACCAGGTCGACGTGGCACGACTTGATGTCCTTGATCTCCATGACCGCGTCGCGCACCCAGCCCGGCATCTCGCCGGCCACCGGGCAGCCCGGGGCGGTCAGGGTCATGTCGATGGCCACGTCCTTCTCGTCGCTGACGTCGACCTTGTAGATCAGGCCCAGCTCGTAGATGTCGACCGGGATTTCGGGATCGAACACCGTCTTCAGCTTCTCGATCAGCTGGTCGGTCAGGCGGTCGAGCTCGGCCTGCGGCAGGGCCGAGGCGGCTTGCAGTTCGGTGGAGGCGGCGGTGTCGTCGGTCATGAGGCTCAACTGAAGAAACTGCGGGCCTTGGCCAGCGCGTTCACGAACGCGTCGGCCTCGTCCAGGGTGTTATATAGGGCGAAGGAAGCGCGAGCGCTCGCGGTCAGGCCGAAACGGGCCATCAGCGGCTCGGCGCAGTGGGTGCCGGCCCGCACGGCCACGCCGTAGCGGTCGAGCAACTGGGCCACGTCATGCGGGTGGGCGCCCTCGACCACGAAGGTCAGCACCGCGCCCTTGCCGGGGGCCGTGCCGAGGATCCGCACGCCGTTGACGCCGGCCAGCTGGTCGACCACCCGCTGGTAGAGGGCGTGCTCGTGAGCCAGGGCGGCGTCGCGGTCGATGCCGTTCAGCCATTCGATGGCCGCGCCCAGGCCGACGGCCTCGAGGATCGCCGGGGTGCCGGCCTCGAACCGGTGCGGCGGGTCGGCGTAGGTGATCCCTTCCAGGGTGACATGGCCGATCATCTCGCCGCCGCCCTGATAGGGCGGCAAGGCGGCCAGGCGCTCGGCCTTGCCGTACAGCACGCCGATGCCGGTCGGGCCGTACAGCTTGTGGCCGCTGAACACGTAGAAATCGACGTCCAGGGCCTTCACGTCGACCTTGCTGTGGACGATGGCCTGGCAGCCGTCGAGCAGCACCGGGGCCCCGGCCGCATGGGCCAGGCGGACGATCTCGGCGGCGTCATTGATGGTGCCCAGCACGTTGGACATGTGGCTGATGGCCACCATCTTCGTGCGCTCGGACAGCAGGCCCGCATAGGCCTCCATGTCCAGCCGGCCGTCGTCGGTGACCGGCACGAACTTCAGCACCACGCCGTAGCGCTCGCGCAGGAAGTGCCAGGGCACGATGTTGGCGTGGTGCTCCATCACCGACAGCACGATCTCGTCGCCGGCCTTCAGGCTGCGCCCGAAGGTGTCGGCCACCAGGTTGACGCCCTCGGTGGCGCTCTTGGTCCAGATGACTTCCGACGGCTCGGCGTTGATGAACTTCGCGACAGTTTCCCGCGCGTTTTCATAGGCCTGCGTCGTTTCATTGGCCAGGGTGTGCAGGCCGCGATGGACGTTGGCGTAGCTGTTGCGGGCGAGCCCCGTCATGGCTTCCAGAACCGCCTCGGGCTTCTGGGCGCTGGCGGCGCTGTCCAGATAGACCAGCGGCTTGCCGTTGACCTGGCGAGCTAGGATCGGGAACTGGGCGCGGATCAGTTCGACGTCGAAGGCCATGGCTAAACTCCTCCCCTGCGCAGCGGGGGAGGTGGCGCGCTGCGAATACGCAGCGTGACGGAGGGGGCGCAGCGGAGTTCGACGCCGAACGCCCCCTCCGTCGGCTTCGCCGCCACCTTCCCCGTTTCACGGGGGAGGAGAAGGAAGGCGGAGGCGAACTTCATTCCGCCCTCCCCAGCTTGCGGGCCACCCAGGCGGCGGCGATGGCGCGGGCGCCCTCGTGCTCGATGCGCTCGACCACCTCACCCAGGAAAGCCTGGGTCAGCATGGCGCGGGCTTCGATCTCAGGGATGCCGCGCTGACGGGCGTAGAAGATCTGCTCGTCGTCGAGGGCCCCGATGGTGTTGCCGTGGGCGCAGGCCACATCGTCGGCGAAGATCAGCAGCTCGGGCTTGGCGTCGACCTCGGCCTTGTCCGACAGGATCAGGGCGTGGTGGCCCATGCGGGCGTCGGTCTGGTCGGCGCCGGGCTGGACGACGATCCGGCCCTGGAACACGCCGCGCGCCTGGTCGTCGACGACGCCCTTGGTCAGCTGGCTGGTGATCCCGTCGACGCCGCCGTGGGTGACGACCGTGGTCTGGTCGGCGTGGCGCTGGTCGGCCAGCACATAGACGCCGTCCAGCCGGACATTGGCATGGGCGCCAGGATGGTTGACCCGGGTCTCGATCCGCTGTCGGCGGGCGCCGGCGGTCAGGACGGTCTGATTGAAGGTCGCTCCGGGGGCGAGATTCACAATCGCCGTCGTTACCGCAAAGGCCTCGGCCGCGTCGTCGGCCACCACGATGCGTTCGAGCTTGGCGCCGTCTTCGAGGAAGATCTCGATCAGGGTGTTGGCGAGGTAGCGATCGCCCCTGCCCTCGTGGCTTTCAAACAAAACCGCCGACACGCCGGCCTCGACCACGACGCCGAAGCGCGCATGGTGGGACGTGGCGTCCGTGGCCGACACGAAGCGGACACTGGCCGTGTCGTCGCCCGTGAACTTGATAATCGAAGCGCGTGGCTCGATGGCCCGATCGGCCGCCAGCGCCGCCATGGGCAGATCGGCTGGATCGTAAGGATTGTCGGGCTCGTCGTGCTCGAAGAACTCGACGGTCTCGGTATCTTCGCCCGGCCACCAGTTGTGGCGGCCGTTGGCGATCACGAGTTCCGTTTCGGTCAGCCCCTTGAAGGGGCCACCAGGCTGGATCGTGTCGAAGAACACCGGCGAGATCGGCGGCAAGGTCCGCACCAGGCCGCGCAGGTCGGTCCAGCGCCAGTCCTCGTCGCGGCGCGACGGCAGCTGGGTCAGGTCGCCGGTCTTCAGGGCGGTGGCGAGGGTCATCGCGAGATCCTCCCCCCGTGGGGGAGGTGTCGGCGCGCAGCGACGACGGAGTGGGGAGTTTGCCGAGTCAGCAGGTTCCCCCCTCCGATCGCTTCGCGATCGCCTCCCCCACAGGGGGAGGGTCTGAAGTGCGCGACCCCGCTCATGCCGCGGCGCTCACATACTTGTCGTAGCCCTCGGCCTCCAGCTGCAGCGCCAGCTCCGGGCCGCCCGAGGCGACGATGCGGCCGGCGGCCAGCACGTGGACGCGGTCGGGTTTGATGTAGTCCAGCAGGCGCTGGTAGTGGGTGATGACCAGCATGCCGCGGTCGGGGGCGCGCAGGGCGTTGACGCCTTCGGAGACGATCTTCAGGGCGTCGATGTCCAGGCCCGAATCCGTCTCGTCGAGGATCAGGAACTTGGGCGAAAGCATCGCCATCTGAAGGATTTCCATCCGCTTCTTCTCGCCGCCCGAGAAGCCGACGTTCAGGCCGCGCTTGAGCATGTCGAAGTCGATCTTCAACGCCGCGGCCTTTTCCTTGGCCAGCTTCAGGAAGGCCGGGGCGGCGATCTCGTCCTCGCCGCGCGCCCGACGCTGGGCGTTGAGGGCCGTGCGGACGAAGGTCAGGGCCGGCACGCCGGGAATTTCCAGCGGATACTGGAACGACAGGAACACGCCCTTGGCGGCCCGCTCGTTGGGCTCCAGGGCGAGCAGGTCCTCGCCGTTCAGCGTGGCCGAGCCTTCGGTCACCTCGTAGCCGCCCCGGCCGGTCAGCACGTAGGATAGCGTCGACTTGCCCGCCCCGTTCGGCCCCATGATGGCGTGGACCTCGCCGGCCGGCACGTCGAGCGTGACGCCCTTGAGGATCGGCTTGTCGCCGACGGTGGCGTGGAGGTTCTGGATGTTAAGCATTGAAAGCCGTGATCTTTTCGAGCGTCTGGATAGCGAACGTGGTCGGCTTGCCGGTCAGGGTCGGCGCTTCCCATTCGTGTTCGGGGCTGTAGGCGGCGAGCTTGAGCAGCGTGGTCAGCAGCTCCCGCTCGGCGACGGCGTCGGCGTTGCCCCCCGACAGCAACTTGGCGCTGCGGTCGACCAACTCCCTGTCGTCGCCATAGGGGCTTATCCAAGCACCGTGCGCGGCATGGAAGGCCAGCTGGCGCGCGTACTTATATTCCTTGTCGTTCAGGCCGAAGCGGACAGGCGTCATCCCACCGAGCCTTCCAGCGAGATCGCCACCAGCTTCTGGGCCTCCACCGCGAATTCCATCGGCAGTTGCTGCAGCACGTCCTTGACGAAGCCGTTGACCAGCAGGGCTACGGCCTCTTCCTGCGACAGGCCGCGCTGCTGGCAGTAGAATAGCTGGTCGTCCGACAGGCGGGTCGTCGTGGCCTCGTGTTCGAACACCGAATGGCCGTTGCGGGCCTCGATATAGGGCACGGTGTGGGCCGCGCAGGTCTTGCCGATCAGCAGGCTGTCGCACTGGGTGAAGTTGCGCGCGCCCTTGGCTTTCGGGTGGGCGCTGACCAGGCCGCGATAGGTGCTGGTCGACTTGCCGGCGCTGATGCCCTTGGCGACGATCCGCGAGCGGGTGTTGGCGCCCAGATGGATCATCTTGGTGCCGGTGTCGGCCTGCTGGTGGCCGTTGGTCACGGCGATCGAGTAGAACTCGCCCGAGCTGCCCTCGCCGCGCAGCACGCACGACGGATATTTCCAGGTGATGGCCGAACCGGTCTCGACCTGGGTCCACGACACCTTGGAACGGTCGCCGCGGCAGTCGGCGCGCTTGGTGACGAAGTTGTAGATGCCGCCCTTGCCGGTCTCCGGATCGCCCGGGTACCAGTTCTGGACGGTGGAATACTTGATCTCGGCGTCGTCCAGCAGCACCAGCTCGACCACGGCGGCGTGCAGCTGGTTCTCGTCGCGCATCGGGGCGGTGCAGCCCTCGAGGTAGGAGCAATAGGCGCCCTTGTCGGCGATGATCAGGGTGCGCTCGAACTGGCCGCTGTCCTTGGCGTTGATCCGGAAATAGGTCGACAGCTCCATCGGGCAGCGCACGCCCGGCGGGATGTAGACGAACGAACCGTCGCTGAAGACCGCGCTGTTGAGGCAGGCGAAATAGTTGTCCGAGGTCGGCACGACCGAGCCGAGGTACTGCTTGACCAGTTCCGGGTGCTCGCGGATCGCCTCGCTCATCGAACAGAAGATCACCCCGACCGCCGCCAGCTCCTTCTTGAAGGTGGTGACCACGCTGACGCTGTCGAACACCGCGTCCACGGCGTAGCGCGGCGCGCCCACGACGCCGGCCAGCACTTCCTGTTCCTTCAGCGGAATGCCCAGCTTGGCGTAGACGGCCAGGATATCGGGATCCACCTCGTCGAGGCTGGCGATCCCGGCCTTCTCCTTGGGCGCGGCGTAATAGTAGGTGTCCTGGTAGTCGATCGGCGGGTGGCTGACCTTGGCCCAGGTCGGCTCTTCCAGCTCCAGCCAGCGGCGATAGGCCTCCAGCCGCCAGTCCAGCATCCACTGGGGCTCGTCCTTCTTGGCCGAGATGAAGCGCACGATGTCTTCGGAGAGCCCTTTGGGGGCGAACTCCTGGTCGATGTCGCTGGTGAAGCCGTGCTCGTACTTCTCGAGCGCCGCGACGGTATCAATGGTCTGTTTGACCGCGGCCATTACGCCACCTCCCGGCGACGAGCGCCGATACGCGAATAGGCGGCGAGCCAGGCGTCGCCGCAGGAAATCCAGTCTTGCTCGGTCGAGGCCCAGCCGCCGCTGACGCGCAGGGCGAACGGGGCCAGGTCGGCCCGGCCCATGGCGTCCACCACGCGGCTGGCCTTGACCTTGCCCGACGAGCAGGCGCTGCCGGCGCTGACCATCACCCCGGCCAGGTCCAGGCTCATCACCTGGATCTGCGAGGCGAAGCCCTCGGCCGCCAAACACAGGGTTTGCGGAAGGCGAGCAGCGCCCTCCCCGAGCACGACCGCGCCAGCGGCCTTGACCCGTTCGGCCAAGGCGTCGCGCCATTTGCCCTGATTGGTCATCGCGGGCAAGTCGCCAGCCGCCGCTTGCGCCGCCGCGCCGAAGCCGGCGATCCCGGCCACGTTCTCGGTGCCGGCCCGGCGGCCGCGCTCCTGGCCGCCGCCGTGCTGCTGGCGGACGATCGTGGCGCGCGTGCCCGCCACCAGGGCGCCGACGCCCTGCGGCCCGCCCAGCTTGTGGGCCGACAGCGCCATCGTGTCGGCGCCCAGGGCGGAAAAGTCGATGGCGACCTTGCCGGCCGCCTGGACGGCGTCGACATGCAGCCAGCCGTCGGCGGCGCGAACCAGGGCGGCGGCCTGGGCCACCGGCTGGATCACGCCGGTCTCGTTGTTGGCCAGCATCAGGCAGACCAGGGCCCGGCCCTCGTCGCTGAGCGCTTCTTCCAGCCAGTCCAGCCGCGCGACGCCGTCGGCGTCCAGCGGCATTTTCAGGACCTGCAGGCCCGAGGCGGCGGCGGTCTCGAGCACGGCGTCGTGCTCGCCCTCGCTGACGATGATGCGGTTGAAGCCGGCGAAGGCGGCGCTGCCGATGGCCAGGGCGTTGGCCTCGGTGCCGCCGCTGACGAAGGTGACCGAGCCGGCCACGACCCCGACCAGGGCCGCCACCTGGGCGCGGGCGGTCTCGATGATGTCGCGGGCGGCCCGGCCGCTGGCGTGCACCGACGAGGGATTGCCGGCGGCCTCGAAGGCGCGCAGCACCGCGTCCCGCGCCTCGGGACGGATCGGCGCGGTGGCGTTGTAGTCGAGATAGATCGAGGGCTTGGTCACGCCGCGGCCATCTCCCCTGCCTTGTTCGCCCGGGTCCTGTCCTTCAGCTTGCCGTCCAGCACGTCGGCCACCGACACGCTGGCCAGGTAGCCGTGGATCTGGCGGCCCATCTCTTCCCACAGGTCGTGGGTCAGGCACTGGGCGCCGCCGGCCATGCAGCCCTTGGGCGCGCCCTTGCCGACGCCGGCCTTGGCCCCTCCTACCTTGGAAAGACCGCAGCGGGTCGCCCGCAGGGGCTCATCCACGGCCAGGACGATGTCGGCGATGGCGGTGTCGCGGGCCTCGCGGGCCAGGCGATAGCCGCCGCCGGGACCCCGGGCGCTGACCACCAGGCCCTTGCGGCGCAGCCGGGCGAACAGTTGTTCGAGATAGGAAAGCGAGATCTGCTGGCGGGCGGCGATCTCGGCCAGGGCCACGGCGCGGCCCTCCGCCTCGTCCTGGCGGCGGGCCAGATCGGTCATGGCCATCACCGCGTAGCGTCCCTTGGTGCTCAGGCGCATGCGCCTTATCTCCTTGCGGATTCCCCGCGCATCGGCTTAGGCGTGTGCTACAAGCCGCGACTTCGCGCCGAGGCGCTTGCGAAAGACCAAGGCGCGCGGTGCGGATTTAGGAAGACCAAGCGCAGTGGTCAAGTATTCCTTCGCCTATTCCGGCGCGAGGAGACGGGCCCGTCGCCCCTTTTTGGATAGGGATCTTGAATGCCTGACGTGATTTTGACCGGAGCTTCGGGCCGCATCGAGGGCCGCTATTCGCCGGGCAAGACCGACAATGCGCCGATCGCGCTGATCCTGCATCCGCACCCCAAGGCGGGCGGGCACATGAACCACCCAGTCTCGGTGCAGCTGTATCACCTGTTCATGAAGCGCGGTTTCGCGACCCTGCGCTTCAACTTCCGCGGCGTCGGCCGCAGCCAGGGCGAGTTCGACGCCGGCATCGGCGAGCTGGCCGATGCGGCCACGGCGCTGGACTGGCTGCAGTCCAACAACCCCGCCGCCGCCCAGACCTGGGTCGCGGGCTTCGACTTCGGGGCCTATATCGGCATGCAGCTGCTGATGCGCCGTCCCGAGACCGACGGCTTCATCTCGGTGTCGCCGCCGACCAACATGTACGATTTCAGCTTCCTGGCCCCCTGCCCGGCCTCGGGCCTGTTCCTGGCCGGCTCGGCCGACACCATCACCCCGCCGGTCGAGGTGGAGCGTGTGGTCAGCAAGCTGCGCACCCAGAAGGGCATCGTCATCGACTACGAGGTGGTCGACAAGGCCACCCACTTCTGGGTCGAGCACCTGCCCAGCGTCGAACGCAGCGTCGGCGACTATCTCGACAAGCGCCTCGAGATGAACCCCATTCCGTAGGCCCTAACCGCCGTGAACCGCAGGTTACCGGTACCACCGGGCTTGCGGTTCGAGACAACTCACCGTCATTCTGCGCGGAACAGCGTTCCGGGAGAGCGACGGTGAGCCAGACCATAAGGCCGTTCCTGATGTTTCAGGCGCGGGACGCCGAAGCGGCGATGACCTTCTACGTCTCGCTGTTCCCCGACGGCGAAATCCTCGATGTCGAGCGCTACGGCCCCGCGGGCCCGGGGCCCGAAGGCACGGTGATCCGCGCCCGCTTTCGGATCGGCGGCCAGGAGGTCTTCTGCTCCGACAGCTTCGTCAAGCACGCCTTCGATTTCACGCCCGCCTCGTCCCTGTTCGTCGATTGCGGATCAGAGGACGAGATCGCGCGCCTGGCCGCCGCCCTCGCCGATGGCGGGGCCGAGCTGATGCCGCTGGGCGACTACGGCTTCAGCCGACGCTTCGCCTGGGTCAACGACCGGTTCGGCGTGTCCTGGCAGCTCAACCTGGCCTGACACGGCCCGCCTTCACCCCTATATATTCACCGTCTGAGGAATTTCTGGATGGCGGGCATGCACTACGACATCGTGATCGTCGGCGGCGGAGCCGGCGGCCTGGAGCTGGCGGCGCGCCTGGGACGCAAGCTGGGCCCCAAGGCCGGCAAGGAACGCGTGCTGCTGATCGACCGCTCCAGCTTCCACATCTGGAAACCGACCCTGCACGAGGTGGCGGCCGGCACGCTGGACACCCACCAGGAGGGCCTGTCCTATTCGATCCTGGGCCGCGCCAACCATTTCAGCTTCCTGCTGGGCGACCTGGACAGCTTCGATCCCGTCGCCAAGCGCCTGAGCCTCAAGCCCATCGTCTCCAAGGACCTGGGCGGCGAAGGCGGCCGGGTGCTGGTCCCCGAGCGCGGCGTCACCTTCAGCTGGGGCGTGCTGGCGATCGGCAGCGGCAGCAACCTGTTCGGCACGCCCGGCGCCGACCAGGCCCACCTGCTGGAGCGCACCGAGGACGCCGAGGCCTTCCACACCCGCCTGCTGGCCGCCTTCATGAAGGCCTCGTTCGCGGCCGAGAAGAGCATGAGCGTGGCTATCGTCGGCGGCGGGGCCACCGGCGTGGAGCTGTCGGCCGAACTGATCGAGGCCCATCGCGAACTGCTGGGCAGCCTGGGCGCCGAGCAGCGCTTCCGCCTGGACATCGCCATCGTCGAGGCCGCCCCGCGCATCCTGGGCGGCCTGCCCGAGAAGATCTCCGACCAGGCCACGGTCGCCCTGGAGCGCAAGGGCGTGCGGGTCCACACCGGGGCCAAGGTGTCAGCCGTCCACGCCGACCGGCTGGAGACCAGCCAGGGCGACATCCCGGCCGACCTGATCGTCTGGGCCGCAGGGGTCAAGGCCGCGCCGACCAACGCCGACTACGGGCTGGAGATCAACCGGACCAACCAGTTCGTGGTCAACGAGCGGCTGGAGACCTCGGCTCCGGACGTCTGGGCCCTGGGCGACTGCGCGGCCGCGCCCTGGGTCGGCACGGCGGGCAAGGAGGGGCGGATCATCCCCGCCCGCGCCCAGGCCGCCCACCAGCAGGCCAGCTACCTGGCCAAGGCCCTGATCGCCCGGATGGGCCAGCGCCGCGTGGAGGCGCCGTTCGTCTATCGCGACTTCGGCTCGCTGCTGTCGCTGGGCGAGAACAAGGGCGTCGGCGCCCTGATGGGCGGGCTTGGCGGGCCGAACTTCTTCGTCGAGGGCCTGATCGCCAAGTGGGCCTACATCTCGCTGCACCTGGACCACCACCGGGCGATCATGGGCACGCCCAAGACGATCGTCCTGGCCCTGGCCCGCCTGCTGCAGCAGCGGGTGGCGGGACGGCTGAAGCTGCATTGAGCGGAGGACAGCCGGGGACGCGCACTCGAGGCGGTGCGTTGGCCGGCTTGCAGGGCGCTGGCCGTGAGTGCGTGTCCCCAACGGACCCGCTGAGTTTGGTGTCGAAGTCGCATGGCGCCGTGGGTGGCGTTGGGGACATGCACTCACCCTGAGGCGGTGGATCGATCCGCGAGGCCTTGCCGTGAGTGCACGTCCCCGGCTTATGCTCGGCGTTCAGCCAGCAAAGCCCCACGATTCCAACGTCCTGAACTTTCTCGACCCGATTTGATCCCCACCCTTCCAGACCGCCCGTATGCTGTACCCACCTCGTCGCGGGGAAAGGGCGCATGGCCAGCGACCGATGCGGCGGCGGGGGGCGATCGAGCGGGAAGCTCCGTCGGCGGTCCCTTGGGACCAAACCTCGCGTCTCCAGGGCCGGCCGGGCATGGAACACTAAAACGGCGTGGCGCGAGGGCTGGCGGCGCAACAGGCGGGCGGTGACGCGCTCGCGGTCCGGGACTAGGGTTCGTTGACCTGGCCCGCCCGTCGGAGGCTTCAAGGCGGCGAGGCTCCAACAGGGCTCAGCGCCGCGGGCTTCCGGATAACGATGGCGCGGAGCGATCGGGCTTCGTCGAAAACGGTTACTACTCAAACACTCCGGACGATGTCCGGCGCTCCGCGTCCCTTTCCATCAGCTCAGCGGCTAGCCGCGTGAGGCGGCGAAGCCGCGCCAGTCAGATCCTCCCCCTGTGGGGGAGGTGTCGGCGCAGCCGACGGTGGGGGGAGTGATCAGCCGATGACCACAGCCCGGATCGCCAACCCTAAAACTCCCCCCACCGATCGCTACGCGATCGCCTCCCCCACAGGGGGAGGATTTGGATTTACGATCCTCCCGCCCGTCATCGGCGCGGCCACCCCCGTCGTTCCGGGGAAGCTGATCGGCAGACCCCGCGCCGTGCGGGCGGCCAGGAAGGCGAAGGCCTCGGCTTCGATGGCGTCGCCGCGCCAGCCGACCGCCTCGGCGGTGCGGACCGGCACGGGGGCGCGGTCGGCCAGGGCCTTCATGATCTGCGGATTGTGGCGGCCGCCGCCGCAGACGATCAGGGCCTGCGGACGCTGGCCGTGCTCGAAGGCCTTGACGACGGCCTCGGCGGTGAAGGCCACCAGGGTGGCGGCGGCGTCCTCGGAGGACAGGTGATCCACCAGGTCAAGCGGAAAATCGTAGCGGTCCAGCGACTTGGGGGCCGGTCCGGAGAAATAGTCGCTGGCCAGGAAGGTCTTCAGCACGGCCTCGTCGACGGCCCCGGCCGCCGCCAGCCGGCCGTTCTCGTCGAACCGTCCCAGCCCCCTGGCCTGCAGCATCAGGTCGATCATGCCGTTGCCCGGGCCGGTGTCGAAGGCCAGCAGGTCGCCGTCCGGGCCGATCAGGGTGATGTTGGCCACGCCGCCGATGTTCAGGGCCGCCACCGGCGCGGCCAGGCCCGAGGCCTGGGCCCGGGCGGCGTGATAGACCGGGGCCAGCGGCGCCCCCTGCCCGCCCGCCGCCACGTCGGCGGTGCGGAAATCGAACGCCACCGGCCGCCCGCAGGCCCTGGCCAGCCGCTCGGCGTCGAGCAGTTGCACGGTGCGGCCGATCCGCCCCGGATGGGGCCGCTCATGGAGCACCGTCTGGCCATGGACGCCCAGCAGGTCGAACTCGGGCCAGGCCAGGCCATGCTCGGCCAGGAAGCTCTCGGCGGCGTGGAAGTGCTCGTCGGCCACCGCCTGGGCGGCTTCTTCGAAGATGTCCGGCGCCGGCTTGTCGCGCGGCCAGCCGCGGGCCACCTCGGTGGCGACCAGCAGCAGGTCGCGGGTTTCCTCGCGCAGCTTGCGCTCACCCGCCGGCCCGAAGGCCTGGATGGTTTCGCCGTCGGTCTCGAGCACCGCCATGTCGACCGCGTCGAGCGAGGTGCCGGTCATGAATCCCAGGATACGCATGGTCCGGTTGACTGCCACGGCCCGGCCCGGCTAGCTAGGCCCCATGATCGATCACCGCCGCCCGACCCGCGCCTATTACCGCCCGCTGTCCTAGCGGGAGGCCGACCGATCACGTCGATGCGCCCGCCTCCTCCGGCGACGCGTCAGGCCAGCGAACGTCTCCGGATCCCTTCCCAGGAGACTTCCACGATGAAACCCTCGCCACAGACCGCCTCCCCCGTGCTAGACGCGCGGTCACCCGAACGCCCGGCGCCGGAATCCCGGGCGCCCGAACTAGAGAGTCGAACCATGTCCGCCCCCGCGTCCTTCAAGTCGGAATTCCTCCAGACCCTGCAGGCCCGCGGCTATATCCACCAGATCACCCATCCGGACGAGCTGGACGCGGCCGCCGCCGGCGGGATCGTCACGGCCTATGTCGGCTTCGACGCCACCGCCTCGTCGCTGCATGTCGGCAATCTGATCTCGATCATGATGCTGCGCCGCCTGCAGCAGACCGGCCACAAGCCGATCGTGCTGATGGGCGGCGGCACCACCAAGGTCGGCGACCCGTCGGGCAAGGACGAGAGCCGCAAGATGCTCAGCGAGGACGGCATCAAGGCCAATATCGCCAGCATCAAACGCGCCTTCGAGAAGTTCCTGACCTTCGGCGACGGTCCCACCGACGCGGTGATGGTCGACAACGACGAGTGGCTGAGCAAGCTGGGCTACATCGAGTTCCTGCGCGAATACGGCACGCACTTCACCGTCAACCGGATGCTGGCCTTCGACTCGGTCAAGCTGCGCCTGGACCGCGAACAGCCGCTGACCTTCCTCGAATTCAACTACATGCTGATGCAGGCCACCGACTTCCTGGAGCTGAACCGCAAGCGCGGCTGCGTGCTGCAGATGGGCGGTTCGGACCAGTGGGGCAACATCCTCAACGGCGTCGAACTGATCCGCCGCGTCGACCAGAAACCGGCCTTCGGCCTGACCACGCCGCTGCTGACCACGGCCTCGGGCGCGAAGATGGGCAAGACCGCCGCCGGGGCGGTCTGGCTGAACGCCGACGCCCTGAGCCCCTACGACTACTGGCAGTTCTGGCGCAACACCGAGGACGCCGACGTCGGCCGGTTCCTGAAGCTGTTCACCGACCTGCCGCTGGATCGCGTCGCCGAACTGGAAGCCCTGCCGGGCGCCCAGATCAACGAGGCCAAGAAGGTGCTGGCCGACGAGGCCACGCGGATGGCGCATGGCGAGGACGAGGCCCGCAAGGCCCGTGACGCCGCCGAGAAGGCTTTCGAGCAAGGTGCGCTTTCGGCCGACCTGCCGACGTTTGAGGTCGCCGCCGCGGACCTGAAGACCGGGATCGTCCTGGCCAACCTGTTCGCCGACGCCGGCCTGGCCGCCTCGCGCGGCGAGGCCCGGCGCCTGGCCCAGGGCGGCGGGGTCAAGGTCAACGACAAGGCCGAGCCCGACGCCAACCGCGTGGTCACCGAGGCCGACCTCGTCGACGGCGTCGTCAAGCTGGCGGCGGGCAAGAAGAAGATCGTGCTTGTGAAACCCATCTAACCGTTGTCATCCCGGAAGCCCCGCAGGGGCTGTCCGGGTCCCAGAGGACTGGGCCAAGGCGGTGCGGCTGTCCTGGATCCCGGACAGCGCTACGCGCTTCCGGGATGACAACTGAGAATTTGACGTGGAGAGACAGATGCTTGAAGCCGGCGACAAGGCCCCTGATTTCGACCTGGCCACCGACACCGGCCGGATCAGCCTTTCCAGCCTGAAGGGCAAGGCCGTCGTGCTCTACTTCTACCCCAAGGACGACACCGCCGGCTGCACCTCGGAAGCTCTTCAGTTCTCGTCCGAGGTCGAGGAATTCGCCAAGCTGGGCGCGGTGATCGTCGGGGTGTCCAAGGACAGCGTCGCCTCGCACGCCAAGTTCCGCAAGAAGCACGACCTGACCGTCGAACTGGCGGCCGACCCCACCGGCGAGACCGTCGAGGCCTATGGCGCTTGGGTCGAGAAGAGCATGTACGGCCGCAAGTACATGGGCATCGACCGCTCGACCTTCCTGATCGACCGCGAGGGCGTGATCCGCAACGTCTGGCGCAAGGTCAAGGTGCCCAACCACATCAAGGCCGTGCTGACGGCGGCGCGAACCCTGAAGGAAGGGGCGGGCAAATAACGGTGTGGCTTTCCCGCCTCGGGCGTGCGGTCATCGCAACAATGCCGCGCGCCGACGATGGAATTCGGGCACGGAACCTTCTACCGATTGAATCGCCAAGGCAAAAAGTCGCGCCGCGTTCACGCTCGGCGCGAAGCATCTTGCGCGTTTCCGCTTTCTCGTTGCATATCGCCGGAACCTTGAAAACGGGGGTTTCCTAGGGCGATGGCGATCACGCGCTTCAAGCGAATCCGACAGTCCCTGGAAGACCTCTTCCCCGAGCGGCACCTCTATGTGCGCTCCGGCGGCGAGATGCGCGGCTACGTTTTCTCCACCGGCAAGCAGCTGATGTGCGCCGCCGGCGTCGCCGCGGCGGCCCTGTGGATGGGCGTCTGCACCGCCTCGATGATGGTCAACGTCCTGTCGGTCAGCTCGACCGACCAGGTGGTCATCAAGCAGAAGGCCTATTACGAGCGCCTCAACGCCGATCGCCAGGCCCGCCTGAACAGCGCCATGGTGCAGCTATCGGCCAGCAGCGGCTCGCTGGACGAACTGGCCAACTCGGTCGAGAAACGCCACGCCGCCCTGGCCCTGCTGGTCAGCGACTTCCGCGGCGTGCCGGGCGCGGCCCAAGCCCTGCAGGTCGCCAAGCCGCGCCTGCCCGGGGCCTCGCCGGTCGAGCGCATCCAGGCCACGCGCATGGACCAGGAGCGGCTGATCGACGCCGCCGAGACCTTCGCCAAGAGCCGGGCCGAGCGCCTGCGCCTGGCGATGCGGATGGCCGGCCTCGACGCCGGCGACTTCGTCAGCCGCGACGGCGGCTCGCTGGGCGGCCCGCTGATCGAGGCCAAGGACCCGCGCGCCCTGGCCGCCGTGCTCGACGTCGACGAGGACTTCGCCGGCCGCATCCAGCACGCGGCCACCGACATGTCGGACATGCGCCAGCTGAGCGCCGCCTCGCAACAGCTGCCCTTCTACCGGCCGACCAACAATCCGGCGCTGAGCAGCAGCTACGGCGTCCGCTTCGATCCCTTCACCCATCGCCCGGCCTTCCATTCGGGCCTGGACTTTCCTGGCGCGTTCTACACGCCGATCATGGCGACCGCGCCGGGCGTGATCTCGTTCGTCGGCGTGCGCTCGGGCTATGGCAACGTGGTCGAGATCGACCATGGCAACGGTTTCAAGACCCGCTACGCCCACCTGCAGGCCTCTTCGGTCCGGGTCGGTCAGCGCGTGGCCATCGGCCAGCGCATTGCGGCCATGGGCTCGACAGGCCGTTCCACCGGTCCGCATCTGCACTACGAAGTATGGGTCAACGGTCGGGCTCAGAACCCGAACCGCTTCTTGAAGGCTGGTGAGTATGTTCAGCAAGCAAGCTAAGGCGTCCAAGGGCTCGGTTCATATCGAACCGCTGCCCATGTCCATGGCCCCCGCCACGGCCGAAGCCGGCCGCAAGGCCCAGCCGAAGGTGGCGTCCCTGGTCTCCCCCGACATCACCATCGAAGGGGGCATCACGGGCGACGGCGAACTGCAGATCGACGGCGTGGTGCGCGGCGACGTGCGGGTGGGCCGGCTGACGATCGGGGAAACCGGCCACGTCGAAGGCTCGATCTACGCCGAGGCGGTCGAGGTCCGCGGTCGCGTCGTCGGCGCGATCACCGCCAAGCAGGTCCGGCTTTACGGCACCGCCTATATCGACGGCGACATCACCCACGAGCAGCTGGCGATGGAAACCGGGGCCTTCTTCCAGGGGCGCAGCCTGAAGTTCCAGCGTCCAGCCGCCCCACAGGCCCAACCGGCTCCCCCGGCGATGCTGGAATCCAAGCCCGCCGGCTAGAAACAACAACGCCCCCGGATCGCTCCGGGGCGTTTTGCATTGGGGCCGACGGCCAGGCTAGGCCTGGGCGTCCCGGGTCGCCCCTACCCGCTGGGCCAGCGAAGCGCCCATGAACTGGTCGAGATCGCCGTCCAGGACGCCCTGGGTGTCGGACGTCTCGACATTGGTCCGCAGGTCCTTGACCATCTGGTAGGGCTGCAGGACGTAACTGCGGATCTGGTGGCCCCAGCCGATATCGGTCTTCTGGTCCTCAAGCGCCTGCTGGGCGGCTTCCCGCTTCTGCAGTTCGGCCTCGTAGAGCCGGGCGCGCAGCATCTTCCAGGCTTCCTCGCGGTTCTGGTGCTGCGAACGGCCGGCCTGGCAGGCCACCGCGATGCCGGTCGGAATGTGCGTCAAGCGCACGGCCGAGTCGGTCTTGTTGATGTGCTGCCCGCCGGCCCCGGAGGCCCGATAGGTGTCGGTGCGCACGTCCGACGGGTTGATCTCGATCTCGATCGTGTCGTCGACCACCGGATAGACCCAGGCGGAAGCGAAGCTGGTGTGGCGCTTGGCGGCGGCGTCGTAGGGGCTGATCCGCACCAGGCGATGGACCCCGGCCTCGGTCTTCAGCCAGCCATAGGCGTTCGTCCCCTTGACCAGCAGGGTCGCCGACTTGATGCCGACCTGGTCGCCCGAGGTCTCTTCGACCAGTTCGACGCTCATGCCATGGGCGTTGGCCCAGCGGCTGTACATGCGCAGCAGCATGCCGGCCCAGTCGCAGGACTCGGTGCCGCCGGCCCCGGAGTTGATTTCGACATAGCAGTCGTTGCCGTCGGCCTCGCCGGACAGCAGGGCCTCCAGTTCGGCGCGGCCGGCGCGTTCCTTGAGGTCCTTGAGCTGGGCGCGGGCGTCCTCCAGCAGGGCCTCGTCGCCCTCCATGTCGGCCAGTTCGGCGTATTCCAGCGCGTCCTTCACGCCTCGTTCCAGCACCTGCACGGCCTCGACGCGGGCGGCCAAAGCGGCACGTTCGCGGGAGACGGCCTGGGCTTCCGCCGGGCGGTCCCAAAGGGTCGGGTCTTCGACCCGGGCGTTCAGCTCATCGAGCTTTCTAAGGGCGACATCCCAGTCAAAGACGCCTCCTGAGCAGCCCAACGGACTGCTCGATGTCAGCCGCGGAGGCCTCGACATCCGGTCTCATCACGTTGCTCCGTGACAGTGTTGAAGGGCGCGGGACATAGCCCGCGCCCGGAGTCGGCGCAATGACCCCGGACGAATTGGGCGACGATTAATAGAGCCCGCTGATGTCCGGCGCCTGGGGCGGCGGCTTGGCGGGTCCCTGGGTCGGAGCCGGTCCGATCTGGCCGTCCGGCCAGACCTGGCCGTAGGGCTGCGGTCCGCTGCTCTCGGTCGGCACGAAGACCTTCGGCTCCGTGCCGGGGCGGAAAGCCTCGCGAATGCCGCGCACCATGGCGAACTTGGCGTTGGCGGGCGCCTTGAACTCGGTCTTAGGCTGGCCCTTCAGCGCCTCGCGCATGAAGTCCATGAAGATCGGCACCGGGCCGGTCGCGCCCGTCTCGCCCTCGCCCAGCGAGCGGTTGTCGTCGAAGCCGATGAAGACGCCGACCACCAGGCTGGGCGAATAGCCCATGAACCAGGCGCTGCGGTATTCGTTCGTGGTGCCCGTCTTGCCGGCCAGCGGATAGCCTAGCGAGCTGGCCTGGGCCGCGGTGCCGCGCTGGACCACGCCCTGAAGCATCGAGGTGATCTGGTAGGCGGTAATCGGATCCATGACCTGTTCGCCCAGCGCCGGGATGCGCGGACTCTCGTCGCCGTTG
This sequence comes from Caulobacter sp. BE254, assembly GCF_031457295.1. Taxonomy (NCBI): domain Bacteria; kingdom Pseudomonadati; phylum Pseudomonadota; class Alphaproteobacteria; order Caulobacterales; family Caulobacteraceae; genus Caulobacter; species Caulobacter sp. BE254. Next base: position 135,156 of record NZ_JAVDWJ010000001.1, read on the forward strand.
AAGCCGGCGTTGCAGCGGACGCAGTCGCGCTTGTCGGCGCGGAAGATCACCTTGCCCTCGCGGTCCTGCACCAGTTCGATCAGGTGCGGCTCGACCCGGCGGCCGCCGTTGACGAACGGGGTGTAGGCCGTGGTCAGCTTGAACGGCGTGGTCTCGCCCGCGCCCAGGGCCATGGCCAGCACCGGCGCCATGTCACGGGTCACGCCGGTCTTCTTGGCGGTTTCGACGATCTTCTTCATGCCGACGCTCTGGGCCAGGCGCACGGTCATGGCGTTGATCGACTGCTCCAGACCCTTGCGCAGCGGCAGGGCTCCGTAGAACTTCTTATGATAGTTCTCCGGGCTCCAGTCCTGACCGTTGGCCCCCTTCAGGGTGATGGCGCTGTCGACCACCACGCTGGCCGGCGTGTAGCCGTTCTCCAGGGCCGTGGCGTAGACGAAGGGCTTGAAGGCCGAACCCGGCTGGCGCATCGCCTGGGTCGCGCGATTGAAGTTCGACAGCGAGAAGCTGTAGCCGCCGACCAGGGCGACGACACGGCCCGTATAAGGCTCCATGGCCACCAGGGCGCCGTTGACGATGGGAACCTGGCGCAGGCGATAGGCCGCCGCGCCGTCCGGCTTTTCGACGAACACCAGGTCGCCGACCTTGAGACCCTTGGTGGCGTTGGCCCAGGCCATGTCCTCGCCGGCGATGGTCCCCTCGCCTTCGCCCTTGGCCAGGCGGACGCCGCCCGAGGTCGAGGTGACGATGGCCGGCCGCCAGCCGCGGCGCTCGGAGGCCGGGGCCTTCTTCAGCGCCTGCTTTTCCCAGTCGGCGTCCAGGGTTTCCACATGACCCCAGGCGCCGCGCCAGCCATGGCGACGGTCGTACTTTTCCAGGCCTTCCATCAGCGCCACCCGGGCCGCGGTCTGCAGTCTGGGGTCCAGGGTGGTGCGCATGTAGTAGCCACCCTCGTTGAGGCGCGGACCGAGGGTGGCGACGCCGCGCTGGCGCACCTCCTCGACGAAATAGTCGGCGTCACGATAGGCGGCGCGCTTGGGGGCCGGCTGGACGATGAGGTCCTCGGCCATCGCCTTCTTGGCGTCGGCCTGACTGACCCAGCCCAGGTCGGCCATCTGGCCCAGGATCCAGTCGCGGCGGGCCTTGGCTTTCGCCTTGTTGCGGATCGGATGATAGTTGTCCGGCCCCTTGGGCAGCGCCGCCAGGAAGGCGCTTTCGGCCAGGGTCAGCTCGGGCAGCGACTTGCCGAAATAGTTGTAGGCGGCCGCGCCGACGCCGTACGAGCGATAGCCCAGCCAGATCTCGTTCAGGTACAGCTCGAGGATCTGCTGCTTGTCGAGCGACTGTTCGAGGCGGTGCGCCAGGATCGCTTCCTTGAACTTGCGCCCGACGGTCGCGTCGCTGGTCAGCAGCACGTTCTTGGCGACCTGCTGGGTGATCGTCGAGCCGCCCTCGAGGCGACGACCGCGCGCGGCGTTACCGACATTATTGAGCATGGCGCGCGAGAAACCGCCGACATCGACCCCGCCATGCTTGAAGAAGTTGTGGTCCTCGGCCGCCAGGAAGGCCTGGGCCAGCTGGGTCGGGATCTGATCGTAGGGCACGAAGATCCGGCGCTCTTTGGAATATTCGCCGATCAGGGTGCCGTCCCATGCATAGACGCGCGTGGCGGTCGGCGGGCGATAGTCCTGCAGTTCGCCGGCGTCGGGCATGTCGTGGAACAGCCAGGCGGCGTAGATGGCGATGGCGAAGCCGGCCACGGCGATCGCGGACAGCACCGTGACACCGGCGATGGCGATCCATCGTTGTCTGGGCTTTAAGTCCACGCCGCCTCCGTCGGGCGACGCACTTTCGCCCGCTCCGTTCGAATCCTCTAGAGCGCGATCGGCAAAAACGTAAGCGGTTTTGCGGTCACGGGGAGCGGCCGCGTCCGAAGCGCCCTCCTCCCGATGGCTCTAGCGCGCATCGGGCGAGGCGCCAACGGCCCGTCGAAAACCCCGCCCTACCGCGCGGCGAGACGCGTCTCGGCTGCGAAATAGGATTCGATCGACCCGGCGACGGCGTCCATCAGCCGGCCTCGGCCGGCGGAAGACTTCAAGAGCTGCTCGTCGTCGACATTGGTGATGAAGCCCATCTCCAGCAGCACGGCCGGCACGTCGGGGGCCAGCAGCACGATGAAGCCAGCGTCGCGGTGGCTGCGGCGCAGCAGGGTCGTCTCCTCGCCCACCGACTGCAGCAGGGTTTCGGCGAAGGCGGCCGAGCGATTCTTGGTGGCGCGCTGCGACAGGTCCAGCAGGATCTGGCTGACGGCCCGATCACGACCCGGCAGATTGGCCTTCATCAGCCAGTCGTCCTTCTCCAGCACCCGCGCCACGCGCTCGGTGCCCTTTTCCGACAGGGTGTAGACGCTGGCGCCGCGGGTCGTGGCGTCGGGCCCCGAATCAGCGTGCAGCGAGATGAACAGGTCGGCGTCGGCCCGACGGGCGATCTGGACCCGCGCTTCCAGCGGCACGAAGGTGTCGGACTGGCGGGTCATGACCACGGTGTAGCGGCCGGACTTCTCCAGCCTGGCCTTCAGGGCCTTGGCGGCGGCCAGGGTGACGTCCTTCTCGGCGGTCTTGGCGCCCGACGAGCCGGGATCCTTGCCGCCGTGACCCGCGTCGATGACGATCACCTTCTTCAGGCGCAGCGCCGGGGCTTTCAGGGGCGCTGAGACCATCATCGGCTTCAGGTCTGGTGTCCGGACCGCGCCAGGCGCGTCCGTCGACTTCAGGTCGATGACATAGCGATAGGCCGAAGCGCCGTCGCCCGGCGGCAGCAGGAAGCGCCGGCGGACCTCGGCGTTGGCCTTGAGGTCCAGGCGCAGGCGGGCGCCGCCGGCGGCTTCGTCGATCGCCCAGCGCTCGACCAGACCCTGGCCCGCGCCCTGCAGATCGCCGGCCGTCGAGACGTTGGGCAACGCGATCACGATCCGGCGATCGGCGGCGCCGTCGGCTAGCAGCTTGCCGGTGGCGGCGCGATCGAGGTCGATGACGATGCGGGTTTCGTTACGGTCGCCGCCGAAGCGGACCTTCTGGACGCCGGCAGCGGGTGCGGGCCCTTGAGCCATGGCCACGGCGACGCCAGCCAGGGCCAGGCCGCCGACGATCATCGCCGCCCGCGCCCATCCCGTCCTAGTCGCCGAGATCAATATCCTGCTCATGCCGTCCATCGCCCCCGAAGGCGCTTAACCTAAACCGAAACTGATATCCGCATTTCCGGGTAGAGAAAGCGTTAACCCAAGCCGCGACACGGCGGCGCATAGGCCCTCAGTCGAGCGCTTTTCTTTTGCGATACGATGTTGCTACACTATGGTCCGCGCGCTGAGCGCCGTGATCGTCATGGCGGAAAGCGTGAGCGGCTCCTATCTCACGGACGGGCTTGCATTCCTTGGATGCAATTCGTCCATGGCCGGAACCGCCGGACTGAAACGAGTTTGGGCTCGATTACCAGCGTGAGGCGCGAAGCCTTCGCCTGGATCGACCCGCGGGGTTCGCGTCGAATCCTTAAGCCGCTCCGGCGTCGACGCTCCATCCGATCCGCGCCCTCCGGCGCGTTTAAGGAACACAGAAACCTTATGGGCTGCGCCGCACCCGACCGCCTCTGGCGACCGACCTTCCGCAACCGCTTCGGCGGGGCGACGGGCGGTGACGTGCGCGCCTTTCAATCATATCGGCGCCCGAACCTCGCGTTCGCCGCGCGCCGTGGAGATACCCTTTATGTCGAAGAAGATGTTGATCGACGCCGCCCACGCCGAAGAGACGCGTGTGGTGGTCGTGGACGGTACGCGGGTTGAAGAATTCGATTTCGAGAGCCAGACCCGAAAGCAACTCCGAGGAAATATCTATCTCGCCAAGGTGACCCGCGTTGAGCCCAGCCTGCAGGCTGCGTTCATCGAATATGGCGGCAATCGCCACGGCTTCCTGGCCTTCAACGAAATCCACCCGGACTATTACCAGATTCCGGTCGCCGACCGCGAAGCGCTGATGCGCGACGACTCGCACGACGACGAGGACGATCACCATCACGCCCGCGAGGACGATGACGGCGACGCGGTCGACGACGAGGAAGACGCCGTCGAAGAAGAACTGGCGCGCCGCAAGCGCCGCCTGATGCGCAAGTACAAGATCCAGGAAGTGATCCGCCGCCGGCAGATCATGCTGGTCCAGGTCGTCAAGGAAGAGCGCGGCAACAAGGGCGCGGCCCTGACCACCTATCTGTCGCTGGCCGGCCGCTACGGCGTCCTGATGCCCAACACAGCCCGCGGCGGCGGGATCAGCCGCAAGATCACCACGGTCACCGACCGCAAGCGTCTCAAGAGCGTCGTGCAGGGCCTGGACGTGCCGCAGGGCATGGGCCTGATCGTCCGCACCGCCGGCGCCAAGCGGACCAAGGCTGAGATCAAGCGCGACTACGAATACCTGCTGCGGCTGTGGGAAAACATCCGCGACAACACCCTGCACTCGATCGCGCCGGCGCTGATCTACGAGGAGGAAGACCTCGTCAAACGCGCCATCCGCGACATGTACGACAAGGACCTGGAAGGCATCTGGGTCGAGGGCGAGGCCGGCTACAAGGAAGCGCGCGACTTCATGCGCATGCTGATGCCCAGCCAGGCCAAGAAGGTCTTCCCGTACCGCGAGCCGGCCCCGCTGTTCGTCAAGCACAAGATCGAGGACCATCTGGCCCAGATCTATTCGCCAGTCGTGCCGCTGCGGTCCGGCGGCTATCTGGTGATCAACCAGACCGAGGCCCTGGTCGCCATCGACGTCAACTCGGGCAAGGCGACGCGCGAGCGCAACATCGAGGCCACCGCGCTGAAGACCAACCTGGAGGCCGCTGAAGAGGCCGCCCGCCAGCTGCGCCTGCGCGACCTGGCCGGCCTGATCGTCATCGACTTCATCGACATGGATGAAGGCAAGAACAACCGCGCCGTCGAGAAGGTCCTCAAGGACTCGCTCAAGGACGATCGCGCCCGCATCCAGATGGGCAAGATCAGCGGCTTTGGCCTGATGGAAATCAGCCGCCAGCGCCGCCGCACCGGCGTGCTGGAAGGCACCACCCATGTCTGCGAACACTGCGACGGCACCGGCCGCGTCCGCTCGGTCGAATCCAGCGCCCTGGCCGCCCTGCGCGCGGTCGAGGTCGAAGCCCTGAAAGGCGGCGGCGCCGTCACCCTGAAGGTCAGCCGCCCTGTCGGCATCTACATCCTCAACGAAAAGCGCGCCTACCTGCTGCGCCTGCAGCAGACCCACGCCCTGTTCGTCACGGTGCTGGTCGACGACAGCCTGCACCAGGCCGAACATGACATCGACCGCACGGAGCTGGGCGAGCGCCCCGCCCCGCAGATCTTCGCGCCGATCGAGCCCGAGCCCGTCTATGACGACGAGGCCTTCGACGACGAGGAGGACGAAGAAGACGAGGACATCGTCGCCGGCGACGAGGACGAGAGCGAGGACGACGAGGCGCCGCGCGTCGCTCGCCCGGCCCGTGTCGAAACCTCCGAAGACGAAGGCCGACGCGGTCGCAAACGCCGCCGCCGCGGCGGCCGTCGCGACGATCGTGACGAGGCTCCGGCCGAGGCCGCTGGCGAAGACGAGGACGACGACGCCGACGCCGAGGGCGCGGATCGCGTTGAAGGCGACATCGAGGGCGAGGACGAGGAATCGCGTCGCCGCCGTCGTCGTCGGGGACGTCGCGGCGGTCGTCGCGGCGGTCGCGAGGACGGCGATCGTCCGGCCGACGCCTTCACCTGGACCCGTCCGCGGGTGCCGTTCGGCGAGAACGCCTTCGTCTGGCACGATCCCGAAGCCCTGGACGGCCGCCGTCCGACCAACGAGCGCCCGGAGCGCGGCGAGCGTCCGGAACGCGTCGAAGCGCCGGTCGCCGAACGGGCCGAGCGTCCGGAACGCGCCGAGCGCAGCGAGCGGAGCGGCCGTCGTGGGCGCGGACGTGGCGAACGCAGCGAGCGGATCGAGACGTCCGACGCACCGCGCGCCGAATACAGCCCCGCCCCGCGTGTCGACGTCGCCGAGCTGGAGGTCGCGCCCCTGGCCCCGGCCGTGATCGAAGGCCCGCCGGCCGATGTCTGGGTCGAACTGCCGGCTCAGGACGAGGCCCCCAAGAAGGCGCGTCGTCCTCGTAGCCGGGGTCGCAAGACCGCCGACGCCGAGACTCCAGCCGAAGCCGCCATTGAGGCGCCCGTCGTCGAAGCGCCTTCTGTTGAAGCGCCCTCGGTCGAAACGGTCGAGGAAACGCCCTTGGTCGCGGCGGAAGTCGAGATCGCCGCTCCTGTCGTCGAACCGGAACCTGTCGCGGTCGCCGCGGTGGAAGCGGCTCCGCTCGCCCTGGAGCCCGACCCCGCCGAGATCGTGACCCCGCCGGAGAAGCCCAAGCGCGGCTGGTGGCGTCGGGGCTGACGATCCTGGATGAAGCTCGGCGGGCCCCTGGTCCCGCCGAGCTTCACGCCTATATCGATGGAACGCCTTCAACGGGATGTTCCCAGGTCGTCGAGAACCACGCTAGACTGTCGGCTTGAGCGCGGGGGCGCGATCAGGAGAGTTTCGATGACCTCCCGGACAAGGGCGGCTTCCGAAAGAACGATCAGGAAGACGGGATCGGCGCTGTCGGCGCTGGCCCTGCTGGCGGCTATTCTGGCTCCTGTCGCGCCGGCCCATGCGCAGGACGGCCCCTCGCTGATCCGCGACACCGAGATCGAGGAAATCCTTCACCACGACGCCGATCCGATCTACGCGGCGGCCGGCCTGGATCCCAAGACGGTCCGCATTCTGCTGGTCGGCGACAAGGAACTGAACGCCTTCGCGACCCAGGGGCTCATGATGGGCCTGAACACCGGCCTCATCCTGCAGACCGAGACGCCCAATCAGTTGAAAGGCGTCATCGCCCACGAAACCGGACACCTGGCCGGGGCGCACCCGCTGCGCTCGGGCGAGATGATGCGCGCCGGCCTCAAGCCGATGATCCTGACCATGGGGCTGGGCGTCCTGGCCGCCCTGGCCGGCGCTCCGGACGCCGGCGCGGTGCTGATGGGCAACGCCTCCTATTTCGGCCAACTGGGCGCGCTGGGCTACAGCCGGGACCAGGAATCGCGCGCCGACCAAGCCGGCGCCGGCTTCCTCGAAGCCACCGGCCAGTCCGGCCGCGGCCTCGTCGAATTCTTCGACAACTTCCGCTACCAGGAGGTCTTCGACCAGTCGCGGCGCTTCGCCTATTTCCGCAGCCACCCCCTGTCGGGCGACCGGATCGACGCCCTGCGCGGCCGCGTCGAAAAGCTGCCGCACTACAACACCGTCGATGATCCGCAGTCGCTGGCCGAGCACGAGATCATGAAGGCCAAGCTGGAGGGTTTCATCAATCCCGGCGTGGCGATCGTGAAATACAAGGAAAACGACCGGGGTTTCCCGGCCCGCTACGCCCGCGCCATCGCCTATTACCAGATGAAGGAGCCCGACCGGGCCCTGAAGATCCTCGATGGACTGATCTCCGAGAACCCCAACAATCCCTACCTCTGGGAGCTGAAGGGCCAGATCCTGTTCGAGTTCAACCGGGTCAAGGACGCCGAGGAACCGCAACGCCGCTCGGTGGCGCTGAAGCCCGACGCCGCCTTGCTGCGGGTCAATCTGGGCCAGACGCTGATCGGGCTCGACGATCCCAAGAAGGTCGAGGAAGGCATCAACGAGCTGAAGCGCTCGCTGCTGGACGAGAGCGACAATTCCGTCGCCTGGCGCCTGCTGGCCCAGGCCTATGACAAGCGCGGCGAAGACGGCCAGGCCCGCCTCGCCACCGCCGAGCAGTATTTCAACATGGGCGCCACCCAGGAAGCCCGGGTCTTCGCCATGCGGGCCCGCGAACTGCTCAAGAAGGACAGCGTGGAATGGCGCCGCGCCACCGACATCGTCCTGACCTCCAACCCTTCCAACCAGGACCTCAAGGACCTGGCCAAGGAAGGCGCCGTCACCTCGGGCCTGCGCCGCTAGGCCGCCCTCCTCCAGAGATTTCCATGCCCCTGAAGACCCGTCCGCTGGCGTTGGCCGCCGCGTCCATCGCCGCCCTTTCCCTGATCGGTTGCGGACAGGCCAACGCCGACAAGGCGTTCGGCGAGAAGGTCCATGCCTATCTGATCGAGCATCCCGAGGTGCTGGTCGAGATGAGCGCCAAGCTGCAGGAAAAGCAGACCGCCGAGAAGACGAAGAACGCCAAGGGCGCGATCAACAAATATCGTCAGGCGCTGGAACGCGATCCGCGTGACTTCGTGGCCAATCCAAACGGTTCGATCACGGTCGTCGAGTTCTTCGATTACCGCTGCGGCTACTGCAAGCTGGCCGCGCCGCAGATCGTCGAGCTGATCCAGAAGAACCCGGACGTGCGCTTCGTCTTCAAGGACTTCGTGATCTTCGGCCATGATTCCGAGGTCGCGGCCCGCATGGTCCTGGGCGCCAAGGACCAGGGCAAGACGATCGAACTGCACAAGCGCCTGATGGCCGAAAAGAGCCTCGACGAGGCCGGCGTCATGCGCGTCGCCCAGCAGCTCGACATCGACCTGTCCAAGGCTCGCGCGTCGGGGACCTCCGAAGCCGTCACCCAGCACCTGGCCGACACCCACGCCCTGGCCGAGGCCCTGGCCATCGAAGGCACGCCCGCCTTCTTCGTCGGCGACCAGATGATCCCCGGCGCCGATATGCACGCCCTGAACCTGGCGATCGACCAGGCCCGGGCGGGCAGGGCCAAGAAGGTCTAGATCAGGCCAGCTAGGGGCGAGCTGGGATCGGCGTAGAGCCGCTTCTGCATCCGGCCCGCCAAATAGGCTTCGCGACCGGCGATCACCGCGTGTTTCATCGCCCTGGCCATGCGGATCGGATCCTTGGCCTCGGCGATGGCGGTGTTCATCAGGATGGCGTCGCAGCCCAGCTCCATGCCGATCGCCGCGTCCGAAGCCGTGCCCACCCCGGCGTCGACCAGCACCGGCACCTTGGCGTTCTCGACGATGATCCGCAGGTTCACGCGGTTCTGGATGCCCAGGCCCGAGCCGATCGGCGCGCCCAACGGCATGATCGCCACCGCGCCGGCCTCTTCCAGCTTGCGGGCGTAGACCGGGTCGTCCGAGCAATAGACCATGACCTGGAAGCCTTCGGCGACCAGCAGCTTCAGCGACCGCAGGGTCTCTTCCATGTCCGGATAGAGGGTCTTGGGATCAGACAGCACCTCCAGCTTCACCAGGTCCCAGCCGCCGGCCTCGCGGGCCAGGCGCAGGGTGCGCACCGCGTCCTCGCCGGTGAAGCAGCCGGCGGTGTTGGGCAGGAAGGTGAATTCGGTGGGTTTGACATAGTCGACCAGCAGCGGATGGGTCGGGTCCGTCAGGTTCACCCGCCGCACCGCCACGGTGACGATCTCGGCGCCCGCCGCCTTCGCCGCGGCGGCGTTGGTGGCGTAGTCCTTGTACTTGCCGGTGCCGACGATCAGTCGCGAGCGGAAGGTGCGGCCAGCGACGGTCCAGGAGTCGTCTTCGACGGTGGCGATGGCGGATTCGGGGGGCACGTGCGCGTTCATGGGCCCGGTTTACGCCTCCGCGTCCAGGGTTTCAAACGTCCAGGCCTAGCCGCCGCCGATGAAAGTAACGATCTCGATCCGGTCGCCGTCAGCCAGGGCGGTATCGGCATAGGTCGAGCGCGGCGCGATCTCGAGATTGCGCTCCACCGCCACCTTGCGGGCGTCCAGGCCCAGGGCGGATACAAGATCCGCGATGCTGATAATGCCGGCGATCTGCCGTTCTTCGCCGTTCAGTAGAAGCCTCATGTCACCTCCGAAGCGAGCCCTGCTTGTGACGCGGGGGAACCGGCTATACAAGACCTCCCGGAATCGACGGCGGAGCCGAATGGTAAAACCGATCCATGTGCTGAGCGGACCCAACCTCAACCTGTTGGGAACGCGCGAGCCCGAGATCTACGGCAAGGACACGCTCGACGATGTCCGTACGCGCTGCGAGGCGCGGGCGGCCGCTCGGGGTCTTTCCGTCGTCTTCCGGCAAAGCAATCACGAAGGTGTGCTGATCGACTGGGTTCAGGAAGCCCGGACGGAAGCCTGCGCGTTGGTGATCAATCCGGCGGGCTATGGACATACGTCGATCGCCCTCCTCGACGCCCTGAAGACCTTGAATATACCGGTCATCGAGTGTCACCTGTCGAACCCGGCGGCGCGTGAGGATTTCCGCCGCCACACCTTCGTTTCGCTCGCGGCGACCGGGATCGTCTCCGGCTTTGGCGCGGCGAGCTATGAACTGGCGATCGAGGCCGCAGCCGGCCTGATCGGCGCGAACTAGCCGGCGACCCCGGCTTCAGAAGACAGCAAGGTAAGCTTCCATGTCCAATCCCAAGGCCCCCGCCGATCCGGTCGAGACCCCGTCGATCGACGCCCGCCTGGTCCGCAAGCTGGCCGACATCCTGAAGGACACGGGCCTGTCGGAGATCGAGGTCGAGCACGCGGGCCTGAAGATCCGGGTGGCCCGCGAACTGACCGTCGCCGCAGCAGCGACGCAATATGTCCACGCCCCCGCCGCCCCGGCCTATGCGCCGGCTCCGGCCGCCCTCGCGCCCGCCACCGAAGCCGCCGCGCCCGCGCCGGCCGCCCACGCGGGCGAGGCCGTGAAGTCGCCGATGGTCGGCACCGTCTACCTGTCGCCCCAGCCCGGCGCCGACGCCTTCATCAAGGTGGGCGATACCGTCACCGCCGGCCAGACCCTGCTGATCGTCGAAGCCATGAAGACCATGAACCCGATCTCGGCGCCCAAGGCCGGGAAGATCGTCGAGATCCTGGTGGCAGACGCCCAGCCCGTCGAATTCGGCGAGCCGCTCGTCATCGTCGAGTAATCGGCATGTTTGACAAGATCCTCATCGCCAACCGAGGCGAGATCGCGCTTCGGGTTCACCGCGCCTGCAAGGAAATGGGCATCGCCACAGTGGCGGTCCATTCCGAAGCCGACGCCAATTCCATGTGGGTGCGGCTGGCCGACGAGAGCGTCTGCATCGGCCCGGCCTCGGCCGCCAAGTCGTATCTGAACATCCCATCGATCATCGCGGCCGCCGAGATCACCGGCGCCCAGGCGATCCACCCGGGCTACGGCTTCCTGTCGGAAAACGCCCGCTTCGCCGAGATCGTCGGGGCCCACGGCTACACCTTCATCGGGCCCAAGCCGGAACACATCCGGATGATGGGCGACAAGATCACCGCCAAGCAGGCCGTCAAGGACGCCGGCATTCCCGTGGTCCCCGGCTCGGACGGCGGCGTGTCGACCGAGGAAGAGGCCTTCGCGGCCGCCGAGCAGATCGGCTTCCCGGTGCTGATCAAGGCCGCCTCCGGCGGCGGCGGCCGCGGCATGAAGGTGGCCCAGACCCGCGAGGACCTGGCCGAAGCCGTCTCCACCGCCCGCTCGGAGGCCCGAGCGGCGTTCGGCGACGACACTGTCTATATGGAGCGCTACCTCCAGAAGCCGCGCCACATCGAGCTGCAGGTCATCGCCGACAGCCACGGCAACGTCGTGCACCTGGGCGAGCGCGACTGCTCGCTGCAGCGCCGCCACCAGAAGGTGCTGGAAGAGGCCCCCTCGCCCGCCCTGGGCGCGGCCGACCGCGCCAAGATCGGCAAGATCGTCGTCGATGCGGTCAAGGCCATCGGCTATCTCGGCGTCGGCACCATCGAGTTCCTGTGGGAGAACGGCGAGTTCTTCTTCATCGAGATGAACACCCGACTGCAGGTCGAGCATCCGGTCACCGAGGCCATCACCGGCATCGACCTGGTGCGCGAGCAGATCCGCATCGCCGCCGGCCTGCCCCTGTCCTTCACCCAGGACGAGGTGGTGTTCGAAGGCCACGCCATCGAGTGCCGGATCAACGCCGAGAACGCGCGGACCTTCACGCCCTCGCCGGGCACCATCACCGACTTCCACGCCCCCGGCGGCCTGGGCGTGCGGCTGGATTCGGCGATCTATACCGGCTACGCGATCCCGCCCTATTACGACAGCCTGATCGGCAAGCTGATCGTCCACGGCCGCGACCGCGAGGAGTGCATCGCGCGCCTGCGTCGTTGCCTGGGCGAGATGGTCGTCGGCGGCATCGAGACCACGATCCCGCTGTTTCAGGACCTGCTGGTGCAACCCGACATCCTGGCCGGCGATTACGACATCCATTGGCTGGAGCGCTGGATCAAGGCGCAGGGCTAGAGGCCTGCTCAAAGGGTCGGGCGGAACGCCATGGACGACGCCTTCACGGTCGATGATCTCATCGCCTGCTACGAGCGTGGCGTCTTTCCGATGGCGGACGCTCGCCAGGACGAGAGCATCTTCCTGATCGACCCGGAACGCCGGGGCGTGCTGCCGCTGGACGGCGTGCACGTCCCGCGCCGCCTGGCTCGCACGGTCCGGGCTCAGCCATTCGAGATCCGCATCGACACCGCCTTCGACGCCGTGGTCGAAGCCTGCGCGACCGCCCGGCCGGGGCGGTTGGAAACCTGGATCAACAATCCGATCCAGCGGCTCTACGGCCAGCTGTTCGCGCGGGGCTTGGCGCACAGCGTCGAGTGCTGGGACGGCGAGGAACTGGTCGGCGGGCTCTATGGCGTGGCGTTCGGCGCCTGCTTCTTCGGCGAGAGCATGTTCTCGACCCGCCGGGACGCCAGCAAGGTCGCCTTGGTCCATCTGGCGGGCCGGCTGATCGCCGGCGACTACCGCTTGCTCGACACGCAGTTCATCACTGAGCATCTCGAACAGTTCGGAACGGTGGAAATCTCGCGTGCGGACTATCGCCGCCGGCTGGGCCGGGCCTGGACGGCCCAGGCCGACTTCTACCGGCTGGCGGCGGGCGCGACCGGCGCGGAGGTCTTGCAGGCGATCAGCCAGGCGTCATAGACGGGATGCTCCAGCGGGTTCAGGCCCGGGGAATTGGCGTACATCCAGCCCTTGTAGATCTGGCGGCCGGGCGGCGCCACGCGGCCGGGCAAAGCCTTGGGCTGGGTGTCGACCGTGACGTAGGCCACCGAGTCCGGGGCGTCCTCGTCGGGCGCGGTCGTCTCGCAGGCGCGGACCGTGAAGATCAGGGTCTTGTAGCGGATCGGCTGACCCACCGGCGCCTCGAACCTCATCGTCTCGGTCGTGACCTTGTCCAGCGCCTGGAGGATGGCGACCGACGAGCGCGCCCGCTTGAGGGGTTCGGCCGGCTTGTCGGGCGTCGTCGTCGGTTTGGCGGCCGTCGCGGGCTGAGCCTGCGCGGCTGTCGTGGAAGCCGACGTCGCCGCGGCTGGCGGCGCTGGACGCGGTGCTGGCGCGGGGCGCGACTGCTGTGGCGCGGGGATCGGGGCCGGCGTGAGCGCCGTCGGCGGCGTCTGGGCGGCCGGCGGTTGCTGCGGCGCGTTCTGCAGCGCCCAGGCTCCGCCGCCGGCGAGCGAACCCGCCAGGGCCAGCACCGCCACGCCTGTCAAGGACCGGCGGGTCGTCATCCTATTCGGGGAACCAGGGCTTGTAGTCGCTGGTCGCCGCCGCGCGTTCGCCGCCGCGGGTCAGCGAGCCCTTCGGACGCCAGGCGTGGATCGTGCCGGTCAGGTTGGGATGGTGGTCCTTTTCCCAGGCGCGACGCTTCAGCGGCGCCGTGGTCGGCGGCTCGTCGAAGGTATAGTGCAGCCAGCCGCTCCATTCGGGCGGCACCTTGGAGGCCTCGGCATAGCCGTCATAGATGACCCAGCGACGCTTGCGGTCGTCATAGCTGTCGCTGTTGTCGCGCGCCTCGAAGTAGCGGTTGCCATAGTCGTCCTGGCCCACGAACACGCCGCGACGGCTAATGTGGAAGCGCTGACCGATGGTCGCGCCGTTCCACCACGTGAAGATCGCTTTCAGCACCGCGTCAGCACCAATCTCGCAAGGGTCCCGGATTCGGGAGGGTTTCGGGCAACGCCAAGGCGTTGCGAAGCGGCCGGACTATAGGTCGGCGACCTCCCAGCGTCCAGCATCCGGCGCGACGTTGGCGTTTCAACATCTTGTGGATCAGGAGGTTGCGACACCCCACATCTATTGAAGGCCGCCGTTCGGCGATCTAGGATGGCTAATTCTTGGCGCACCTCGGCGCCCAGGCCGCGGAATCGCCCATGCGCATCCAGTCCAGACACTCCGCCTACGCCCCGCGCGTCGCCTTGCGCGAGATCGAGCGCCCCGGCGCCGTCATCGAGGTATTGGCGCCTGAGGATTGGACGGACGCTCGGGTCGAAGCCTGGCTGGACTGGGCGGCTCGCGACCAGAACGACGGCGTGGTCGATCCCCAGGCGCCGCTGGGCGGCGGCCCCGCCCGCTACGCCGACCGCCTGGCCAGGACGGGCCTGGCCGACGGCCTGTTCGGCGACGCCGCCGACGCCGACGCCTTCCGCGACGCCCTGCTGGCCACCATGCTGAACGGCGCGGCCTCGCCGGCCGGCGGCGCGACCGCGCCGCAGCGCCTGCCCGACATCGGGGAAATCGAGTTCAAGCCAGCCGCCGAGGGTCACCTGACGCACTGGCGATCGGCGCGCCTGGCCGCCAGGGCCGCGGCGCGCCTCGACGCCGCCCTGGCCCAAGTCGGCGACGCCGTCCAGCGCTGCCACGGCGACGCCAAGGCCTGCGCCGATCCGTCCAAGAACAGTGCGCTCGGCCGCGCCGCCCGCCGGGCTCGCGACCTGGGCGCCGACGACCGGATGATCCTCGACGCGATCGCCCTGGCCGGCGCGCCCCGCACGGGCCTGATCGAGCGGGACGCGAAGGCCCCCGTCCCGCTCGTCGCCTCGGCTTCCCGTCAGGGTGTTGCGGCGGTGGACGAAGCCGCCACTTTCGCCGCCCAGGTCGGCTGGGAGACCAGCGCCCTGGTGCTGGCCTTGTCGCCCGAAGACGCCGATGCCCTGGCGCGAGGCGCGCCGGTTCGCGCGGCGATCGACGTCGCCGCCTTCCAGCACGGTGAAACCTTCGACACGGCCGGTTTCAACCAGGTGGTCGGCCTGTGGGCCACGGCCCTGGAGATCGAGCGCGGCGACCGCCCGTCCGAGATCGGCCTGGCGGGGGTCGGCGACTGGCTGCTGACCCAAGGCCTCTCCGCCGCCGGCGAACTGGGGCGCGACGCCGCCTCGGCGCTTTGGGCCCTGGCGGTCGGCGCCGCGCTCAGCGCCAGCGCCGAAGCCGCCGCCGCGCTTGGCGCCGATCCCACCTTCGCCCAGGAGCGCCAGACGGTGCTGCGCGGCCTGGCCGAGCGCCGCGTGCGCGCCGCCGCCCTGCGCTCGCCCCTGGCTTCGGAGGCCGCCGCGACCCTGGCGGTCGCCCATGGCCTGGCGCGTAAACACGGCCTGCGCTCGTCCCGCCTGGTCGCAGCCTTCGCCGATGCGGAGGCGGCCCTTCGGCTGGGGGGCAAGCCCCTGGGCCATGCCGCCGCCGCCACACCGGTCTCGACCGCGCAGACCGCCGACGGCCTGCTGGTCCCCACCTTCAGCGCCGCGGCGCACCTCTGCCTGACCGAAGCGGGCGCCGACTTCGACGCCGCCCGCCGTCACGCCATGGGCCACGGCTCGCTGGCCGAGGCTCCGGCGATCGACCACATGCTCCTGCAGGCCCGCGGCTTCACCGCCCACGAGATCGAACTGGCCGAGGACGCCCTGCGCCAGGCCGACGACCTGCGCGCCGCCTTCGCCCCGGCCGTGATCGGCGCGGGCTTCCTCAGCGACGTCCTGGGCGTTCCCGCCGACAGCCTCGCCGACCCCGATTTCGACACCCTGGCCTTCGCTGGCTTTTCCGAGGCTGAGATCGAGGCGGCCGAGCGCCATGCGCTGGGCGCGCGCCGGCTGTCCGACTGCGAGGCCCTGGAAGGCGAACTGCGGGCGCTGTTCGCCGCCGTGGAGGCCCCCGTCCTGGCTGACCGGCTGGCGATGCAGGCGGCGGTGGAGACCTTCACCTGCCTGGCCAGCCCGGCCGTGCTGGACCTGCCCTTCGACGCTCGTCCGGCCGACGCCGCTCGCCTGCAGGCCGCGGCGGCGCGGGCCGGGGTCCGGGCCCTGCGCCTGAACCGCGCCGCGCCGCCCGCGGGTTTCGCCCTGTCCTTGCCCGAAGCCGAAGTCGAGGCGCCCAGGGCGGCTCGCGCCGAGATCGCCGTCGCCGAGCCTGCCCCGGTCAAGGAGCGTATCGTCGAACGGGTGGTCGAGCGGGTCGTGGAGCGTGGCGGCCGCGCCCGGCGCAAGCTGCCCGATCGCCGCAAGGGCTATATCCAGAAGGCCGCGGTCGGCGGCCACAAGGTCTATCTGCACACCGGCGAATACGAGGACGGCGAGGTCGGCGAGATCTTCATCGACATGCACAAGGAAGGCGCGGCCTTCCGCAGCCTGATGAACAATTTCGCCATCGCCATCTCGATCGGCCTGCAATACGGCGTGCCGCTGGACGAGTTCGTCGACGCCTATGTCTTCACCAAGTTCGAGCCGGCCGGGCCAGTCACCGGCAACGATTCCATCCGGTCGGCGACCTCGATCCTCGACTATATCTTCCGCGAGCTCGGCGTCTCGTACCTGGGCCGGGACGACCTGGCCAACGCCGATCCGGGCGAGTTCAACGCCGACGGCCTGGGCCGGGGCGAAGGCGCGCCGGAGGGCGAGGTCGAGGCCGAACCCCTGCCCGCCAGCAAGTTCATCTCCAAGGGCTTCTCGCGCGGCGCCGCGCCCGACAACCTGGTGTTCCTGCCGTTCGGCGGCCGCCGCGATCAGGAGTCCCGCCCGGCGGATTCCCAAGCGGGCAAGGGCGGCGACGTCTGCCCGGCCTGTGGCGACCTGGCCCTGAGCCGCAAGGGCGGGCTGGTGGTCTGCGACAGCTGCGGAACCCAGGCCAACGCTTCCGCCGGTGAGAGCGACGCCGGCTAGCCGTTTGCCTGGCCTTAAGCTTGCGTGGCCATGCTTGATCGCCGTTCCCGTCGAAAGACCCGTGCCAGAATGAAACCGCTGCTCCCGATCCTCGCCGCCGCCGGCCTCCTGGTCCTGGCCGGTCCCGCGATGGCCCAGAACGCCAGCCAGATCGCCCAAGTCCGCGGCGGGGCCAATTGTCCGCGCTGCAACCTGTTCCAGGCCGATCTCTCCGGCTTGGCGCTGAAGGGCCGGAACCTGGCCGGCGCCCGCCTGCGCCAGGCCGACCTCAGCCTGGCCGAGATGAACCGCACCAGCTTCGCCGGCGGCGACCTGCGCGATGTCAACTTCTATGGCGGCGTGTTCGGCGGGGCCAGCTTCGCCGGGGCCAACCTGACCAACGCCAGCCTGGTCGGCGCCTATCTGGAAGGGGCAAACTTCCGCGGTGCGATCCTGGCCGGCGCGAACCTTTCCGGAGCCGAGATGGACCGCGCCGTGGGCCTGACCCAGGCCCAGCTGAACCGGGCCTGCGGCGATATGTCCACCCGCCTGCCACGCGGCCTTTCCGTGCCCGCTTGCCGTTAAACTTCCGTCATTACCGCGATTTAAGTGGCGCTTGGACGCCGTGGGCCCCAAATCGTAACCCACACGGTCGCTTATCTTGACCGGTCTGGAGGTTTCGATGTCCCGCTTGCGGATCACGGTCGCCGCTCTGTCGCTCGCCCTGTCAGCCATGGCCCACCAGGCCTATGCCGGGGTCGAGGACAAGGACGTGGCCCGGATGATCTCGCTGGGCGGCGCCTGCGTGAGCTGCGAGCTGTCGGGCCGCAAGCTGACCGGCGCGCGCTTCACCGGCGCCAACTACGCCAAGGCCAACCTGATCGGGGCCGACCTGCGCGGCGCCAGCTTCTTCGGCTCCGACTTCACCGACGCGGACCTGTCGCGGGCCGACCTGCGCGGCGCCGAGATGCGCGGCGCCAAGTTCGTCCACGCCATCTTCACCGACGCCCGCCTGTCGGGGATCGAGAGCAGCGGCGCCAACTTCATCGGCGCCGATCTGGGCCGGGTCGACCTGTCGAGCAGCGAACTGCACGGCGCCAGCTTCCAGGGCGCCAATCTGGAACGCGCCAACCTGTCCAGCAGCGAGCTGATCGGCGCCAACCTGCAGGGCGTCAACGCCCGGGGCGCCAATTTCAGCTCGGCCGAGCTGAACGCCAGCAACCTGACCGGCGGCATCTATGAGCGGGCCTCGTTCCGTGACGCCGAGTTCACCGGCACGATGCTGCGCGGCGCGATCTTCAACGGGGCCGATTTCGCCGGCGCCGACCTGTCGGGCGCCAACCTCGGCGGGGCCGACCTGTCGAACGCCCGGGGCCTGGACCAGGACCAGCTGGACGAGGCCTGCGGCGACGGCGGCACCCGCCTGCCGCGCGGCCTGAGCGTGCGCAGCTGCAACGTCAATGTCCGCGTCCGCGTCAGCTCCAGCTTCGAACGCGCCCAGGCCGAGGCCGCCCGGGCTCAGGTCGCAGCCGCCGCCCGCCAGGCCGCCCCGCCCCGGCCGCCGAGACCGCCGCGCCCGCCGGCCCCGGTCAAGCCGGTCAGGGAGCTGGACAACTAGCTCCGGCCCCGCCGCCAGACAAAGAAGCCCTCCGATCCTTCTGGACCGGAGGGCTTTTTCGTAGGGGCGGACCCTCGCCAGGCCTACACCTTGATCGGCGGGGCCGAGCGGATGTGCAGTTCCTTGTACTGCCGCTCCTGGGCCTCGGCCGGGGCGTTCATCAAGAGGTCCTGGCCCTGCTGGTTCAGCGGGAAGGCGATCACCTCGCGGATGGCCACCTGCTCGGCCAGCAGCATGACGATCCGGTCGATGCCGGGCGCCAGGCCCCCGTGCGGCGGGGCCCCGAAGCGGAAGGCGTTGAGCATGCCGCCGAACTGGGCCTCGACCACCTCGGCGCCGTAGCCGGCGGTCTCGAAGGCCTTGAGCATGATCTCCGGCTTGTGGTTGCGGATCGCGCCCGAGCACAGCTCGTAGCCGTTGCAGACGATGTCGTACTGGTAGGCGCGGATGGTCAGCGGGTCCTGGGTCTCCAGGGCCTCCAGACCGCCTTGCGGCATCGAGAACGGGTTGTGCGAGAAGTCGACCTTCTTCTCGTCCTCGTTCCATTCGAACATCGGGAAGTCGACGATCCAGCAGAACTTGAACTGGTTCTCGTCGACCAGCTTCAGCTCGGTCCCGACGCGGGTGCGGGCCAGGCCGGCGAACTTGGCGAACACGGCCGGGTCGCCGGCCACGAAGAAGGCCGCGTCGCCCTGGCCCAGGCCCAGCGACTGCATCAGCGCCTGGACCGGCTCGCCCAGGTTCTTGGCGATCGGGCCGCCCCAGCCGCCCTGGTCTTCCGACCAGAAGACATAGCCCAGGCCCGGCTGGCCCTCGCCCTGCGCCCACGAGTTCATGCGGTCGCAGAAGGCGCGGCTGCCGCCGGTCGGGGCCGGGATGGCCCAGATGGCGTTCTTGGCGTCGGCGCCGAGGATCTTGGCGAACAGGCCAAAACCGCCGTCACGGAAGTGGCCGGAGACGTCGGCCATCTTGATCGGGTTGCGCAGGTCCGGCTTGTCGCTGCCGTACCAGGCCATCGACTGGGCGTAGGTCAGGCGCTCGAAGCCCTTGTGCTCGAGCGTCGCGCCGAAATCGTTGGTGAAGGTATGGACGCCGTCGATCGGCGACACCGGCTTGCCGCCCGAGAATTCCTCGAACACCCCGTGCATCACCGGCTCGATGGCCGCGAACACGTCTTCCTGGGTGACGAAGCTCATCTCGACGTCGAGCTGGTAGAATTCCAGGCTGCGATCGGCGCGCAGGTCCTCGTCGCGGAAGCACGGGGCGATCTGGAAATAGCGGTCGAAGCCCGAGACCATCAGCAGCTGCTTGAACTGCTGGGGGGCCTGGGGCAGCGCGTAGAACTTGCCCGGATGCAGGCGCGAGGGCACCAGGAAGTCGCGGGCCCCTTCCGGCGACGACGCCGTCAGGATCGGGGTCTGGAACTCGTTGAAGCCCTGGGCGAACATCCGCGAGCGGATCGACTGGATCACCTTGGACCGCAGCACGATGTTCCTGTGCAGGGTCTCGCGGCGCAGGTCGAGATAGCGGTGCTTGAGGCGGATCTCCTCGGGATAGTCCGGCTCGCCGAACACCGGCAGCGGCAGCTCGGCGGCCTCGCTCAGCACCTCGACGGCCGAGACGCGGATCTCGATCTCGCCGGTCGGCAGGTTGGGGTTCACGACGCTGGCGTCGCGGGCCACCACCTCGCCGTCGACCCGGATCACGCTCTCGGCGCGCAGGCGCTCGACCACCTCGAAACCGGGGGTCTCGGGGTGCAGCACCAGCTGGGTCAGGCCGTAATGGTCGCGCAGGTCGATGAAGACCAGGCCGCCGTGGTCGCGCTTGCGGTGGATCCAGCCCGACAGGCGGACGGCGTTACCGGTGTCGGAAGCCCGCAGGGCGCCGCAGGTATGGGTGCGATAGGCGTGCGTCGAGGTCATGAAAAGTCTTTGGAACGCGTGATTTGCAAGGCGCGGAAAGGCGCATGGGGGGGCGTGGATGTCAAGGATTCTGGGGCTAAAGTCCCTCCCCCCGTGGGGGAGGCGGCCGAAGGCCGGTGGGGGGCGTTTTCGGATTGTCGATCGTAGGTCCGGCCACCGGCCGATCACTCCCCCCACCGTCGGCTGCGCCGACACCTCCCCCACAGGGGGAGGATCTGACTGGCGCGGCTTCGCCGCCTCACGCGGCTGGCCGCTGAGCTGATGGAAAGGGACGCGGAGCGCCGGACATCGTCCGGAGTGTTTGAGTAGTAACCGTTTTCGACGAAGCCCGATCGCTCCGCGCGGTCGTTATCCGGAAGCCCGCGGCGCTGAGCCCTGTTGGAGCCTCGCCGCCTTGAAGCCTCCGACGGGCGGGCCAGGTCAACGAACCCCGGTCCCGGACCGCGAGCGCGTCACCGCCCGCCTGTTGCGCCGCCAGCCCTCGCGCCACGCCGTTTTAGTGTTCCATGCCCGGCCGGCCCTGGAGACGCGAGGTTTGGTCCCAAGGGACCGCCGACGGAGCTTCCCGCTCGATCGCCCCCCGCCGCCGCATCGGTCGCTGGCCATGCGCCCTTTCCCTGCGTCGAGGTGGGATCAGGATACGGCGGTCTGGAAGGGTGGGGACCAAATCGGGTCGAGAAAGTTCAGGGTGTTGAAATCATGGGGCTTTGTTGGCTGAACGCCGAGCATAAGCCGCCGGGGACGCGCACTCACGGCAAGGCCCGGGCCCATCGGCCTCCAAACGTGGGGTGAGTGCGTGTCCCCACCGTCACCCGGCGCCATGGGCCTTCACGCCAAGCTCAGCGGACGACTTTGGGGACACGCACTCACACACAGCCCCTTGCAATCCGGCTGATGCTCTGCCGTGAGTGCGCGTCCCCAGCTCACGCGTCCCGCCCTTCCCGCGCCAGCCACCGCATCCGGTAGGCCATTATCGCCGTCTTCCCCAGATGCGCCGTCAGCCGCCAGTTGACCACGGCCCCCACCGGGGCGCCGACCACGGGCAGCAACTGGGCCAGCTTGGCCAGGTCGATGTGGTCGCGGTACTGCTGCTGGAACGCGCGCCAGTCGAAGCCCTTCAGGTCGGCCGGGTGGGCGCGCGCGTCCCAGTCGTCCATGGCCTCCAGCACCTTGACGCGGTGCTCCACGTCCGAGAAGGCCAGCTCGAAGATGTGCAGGATATAGAGCCGCTCGCTCAGCACGCTGCCGTCGTGGCCGTAGAGGGCGGCGATCTCGAACAGCAGCTTCAGTTTGAAGCTCATCAGCAGCGGGAAGTCGGCCGCCGCCAGCAGGAACCCGCCCGCCCCGGCCACCCCGCCCTCGGCCCCGGCGGCGGTCTTCCAGCCCTGGATCGCGGCCGCCACCTTGGCCTCGCGCTGCTCGAGCGTGGCGTTTTGGAGCGGCGAGGCCGTGGCGAAATCGGCCCCGGTCAGGATCGCCCGGGTCATGGCCTCCATGGCGGCGGTGATCGCGGCGTGGACCTTCTCGGGAATGATCGTGTTGATCTTCCGCTGCACGGCCCGCGAGGCCTTGCCCAACGGCCCGGCGGGCTTGGTGATGCGGGCGCGCCAGGCGGCGAGGTCGGATGAAATGCCCATCATCTAGGAACTCCACTGCTCCGTCTTATAGTTGCAACTGGCACGGCAATGGTGGAGGTTGCGTGTGCCAAATCACCGAAGATCCAGCGCAACATGCCATCTGACGGCACGTCCAACCTAACGGAACCGCAGCTCGTTCCCGCAAAGGAACTGCTTACGCCGCCGCACGAATACATTGCGAATTACTACCCGTTGCAAGAAGTTCAATGGGTAAGAATGAGCACACTTAACTACTCTGTGACCGCAGCGGGAGCTATATTTAGCTCAATTACTGCAACCGCAGTCGTTGTGGTTGGAAAGTGGATAACAAAAACAGAGGTGCCAAAATACGAACTTACCTCTCTAGCAATACTCTTTATAATAACAATTATATTTGGAATTATAGCCATCATTGCTGATGTCGAAAGGAAAAGAGTAATATCAGAAATAAGAACATATTTCAAAGATCGGTCTTCCAAATGACACCTCACATCGCAAGAAGCGAAATTGAAGATGTCCCGTTTGATTATGCGCCATATTCTGAGGTTAATTTCTGCAGCAACAAGCTTACAAACGTAAGATTTTTAATTGAAATCGCTGGATCGCACCCGATACTCATCGGCCAAGGTGCCGTGCCATATGTGTGGGTCAGGGCTCCCGCAGATAAATCATTTTCAAAATGGACACCTGCCATTGAAAGAAATGCAGCGCTTTCGCCGCAGTTCGTAGTCACGGTAAGCAATGGGATACCCTCCATCTCCAGCGCTGCCGTGGTGGAGATTTTTGCTTTTGGAAAAAGGATTATCAGAATCGTTAGAAGCAGCAAAACTTCTATCGATATCGACATGGTTGATCTCACGCCAATTGGTATAAACATGATTGGCGATAAGAATGGGCTTAGGGTTGGCGGAATGAGTTTTTCCAAAAGCTCCATGAACAACGTGGGGACCTTTATTGGTCTAGGAAGATGAGTTCCTTCAACCCCATCCACACCTCCCCGCCCCTCATCCCCAGCCAAACCGTCCGCCCACCTCGCCCTGCCCGCTTGCCGGCCCTATATCTCCGGTAACCGAGTAACCCTGTCCGGACGCCGCCTTGCCCCGTCAGTTCCGACTGCCGCTGACCGTCCCGCCCCGCTGGGACCGGGAGTCGTTCGCGTCGTCGCCGACCAACGCCGAGGCGCTGGAGGGGCTGGACGCCTGGCCGGCCTGGCCCGACGGGCGGCTGGCCCTGGTCGGGCCGGCGGGGACGGGCAAGACCCACCTGGCGCGCGACTGGGCGCGGCGGACCTCGGCCGTGGTCATCAAGGCCGCCTCCACCGGTGTCGGGCCGCTGGACCTGGCCGCCCTGCGCGGCCGGCCGCTGCTGGTCGAGGACGCCGACCGCCGCACTGAAGGCGACCTGGTCGACGACGAGACCCTGTTCCACCTGATCAACATGGCCGGGGTCGACGGCGGCAGCCTGCTGCTGACCGGCCGCCTGGCCCCGGTGGCCTGGGACGCGGGCGTCCCCGACCTGCGCTCGCGGCTCAACGCCCTGACCGTAGCCCGGATCGCCGAGCCCGACGACGTGGTGCTGGAGGCGGTGCTGCGGCGCGGCTTCGAGGCGGCGGGCATCCGGCCGGCGGCGGACCTCTATCCCTACCTGATGGCGCGCTTGCCGAGGTCGGCGCCCGCGGCCCTGGCGGCGGTGAGCGCGCTGGACGAGGCGTCGATCCAGCAGGGCCGCGAGGTCAACAAGGCCCTGGCGTTGGCGGTGCTGGATTTCGGGGAGGCGGAGGACGAGGAGGACGAGTAGTCCGCCCTCGCCCTATTGCCGTTGTCATCCCGGAAGCGCGTAGCGCTGTCCGGGATCCAGGACAGCCGCACCGCCTCAGCCCAGTCCCCTGGGTCCAGGACAGCCTCTGCGAGGCTTCCGGGATGACAACGGGTTGTGTGGATGACGATGGTTTCGCGGCCGCCCTGGCAGTCCCCCGTCCCCAATGTCTTGCTCCTGTCACCACCCTCCGTCACTCTGTGCACAGTAGACCGGAGCCCCCCATGACCGACGCCGCCGCCCTCGACCTGCCCGCCGCGCCTTCGCCGGCCGCGCCGGACCTGGCGGGACTGCGGCTGGACGACGAACTGCTGGGCTCGCCCGAGCGGTTCTTCAACCGCGAGACCTCGTGGCTGGCCTTCAACCAGCGGGTGCTGGAGGAGAGCGCCAATCCGCGCCACCCGCTGCTGGAGCGGCTGCGGTTCCTGTCGATCAGCGCCAACAACCTCGACGAATTCTACATGGTCCGGGTGGCCGGCCTGAAGGGCCAGGTGCGCGAGGGCGTGCGGGTGGTCAGCCAGGACGGGCTGACGCCGGGCGAGCAATTGCTGCGCATCAACGCCTCGGCCGCCGAGCTGATGGCCGAGCAGCAGCGGATCTGGACCCAGGTGCGGGCCGAGCTGTGGGGCGAGGGCCTCAAGCTGCTGGACGCCAAGGACATCGTCGGCCCCGACCGCGAGCGGGCCGAGGAGATCTTCCTGACCCGGATGTTCCCGGTGCTGACGCCGCTGGCCATCGACCCGGCCCACCCGTTCCCGTTCATCCCGAACCTGGGCTTTTGTCTTGCTCTGAAGCTGCGCCGCATAGCGGACGACAAGCACCTCTACGCCCTGGTGCCGGTGCCCAGCCAGGTGCAGCGTTTCTGGGAGCTTAGCCAGGCGCCGGCCAAGAGCACGCGCAAGCGCGAGCGGCGGATCGTGGCGCTGGAAAGCTTCATCATCCTGTTCCTGGGCCACCTGTTCCCCGGCTACGAGGTCGAGGGCCGCGGTCTGTTCCGCCTGATCCGCGACAGCGACCTGGAGATCGAGGAAGAGGCCGAGGACCTGGTGCGCGAGTTCGAGGCGCGGCTGAAGAAGCGCCGGCTGGGCCGGGTGGTGCGGGTCAAGATCCAGACCACCATGCCCGACGACCTGCGCGAGTTCATCATCGAGGGCCTGCGCGCCCAGCCCGAGGACGTGATCCTGGTCGACGGCAAGCTGGGCCTGGCCCAGATGGCCGAGCTGATCCCGCCCGACCGCCCGGACCTGAAGTTCAAGCCGTTCAACGCCCGCTTCCCCGAGCGCATCCGCGACCACGGCGGCGACTGCTTCGCGGCCATCCGCGAGAAGGACATCCTGGTCCACCACCCGTTCGAGAGCTTCGACGTGGTGGTGCAGTTCGTCCGCCAGGCGGCGCGCGACCCCAACGTGCTGGCCATCAAGCAGACCCTGTACCGGACGTCCAAGGACAGCCCGATCGTCGCGGCCCTGATCGAGGCGGCCGACAACGGCAAGAACGTCACCGCCCTGGTCGAGATCAAGGCGCGCTTTGACGAAGAAAACAATCTGAAGTGGGCTCGAGACCTGGAGCGGGCCGGGGTCCACGTGGTGTTCGGCTTCGTCGACTGGAAGACCCACGCCAAGCTGTCGGTGGTGGTGCGGCGCGAGGGCGAGGCCCTGCGCACCTATTGCCACTTCGGCACCGGCAACTATCACCCGCAGACGGCGCGGGTTTATACGGACCTGAGCCTGTTCACCTGCGATCCGGCCCTGGGCCGTGACGGCGGCAAGCTGTTCAACTTCATCACCGGCTACGCCCAGCCCCATGGGCTGGAGAAGCTGTCGTTCTCGCCGGAGACGCTGAAGCCGGACCTGCTGACCATGATCGCGGCCGAGGCCCGCAACGCCCGCGACGGCAAGCCGGCCTCGATCTGGGCCAAGATGAACGCCGTGGTCGACCCCCAGATCATCGACGCCCTCTACAGCGCCAGCCAGGACGGGGTGCAGATCGACCTGGTGGTGCGCGGCATCTGTTGCCTGCGTCCGGGCATCAAGGGGCTGTCGGAGAACATCCGCGTCAAGTCGATCGTCGGCCGGTTCCTGGAGCACGCCCGGGTGGTGGCCTTCGCCAACGGCGGCCCGATGCCCAGCCCCCAGACCCGGGTGTTCATCAGCTCGGCCGACTGGATGCCGCGCAACCTGGACCGCCGGGTCGAGAGCCTTGTCCCGGTCGAGAACCCCACCGTGCACCAGCAGGTGCTGAACCAGATCATGGTCGCCAACCTCAATGACGAGGCCCAGAGCTGGAACCTCGACCCCGAGGGGCACTACGCCCGCGACCCGGCCTGGGACCGCAAGGGCGCCTTCTCAGCCCACGAATACTTCATGACCAATCCCAGCCTGTCGGGCCGCGGCCACAAGGTGAAGGACCTGCCGCAGGCCTTCGACCACGTGGGACCGCGGCGCAAAGGATGAGGCGCGATCCCGCAGCCCGGATTTCGCCCTTATCTCCACCTTAGATGGCGCAGCCCGGTTCGGGCGAGCGGGGGCGCGCATGACCATGACCAGTTGGGCGACCGGGTGGAAGGCGGCGTTCGTCCTGGCCTGCACGGCCGCGATCGGCTGGAGCCAGGCCGCGGTCGCCGCGCCCAAGGCTGGCGAGATCGTGATGGAGCGCGGCGTGACCACGACCGGCGACGGCCGATCGATCGCCTACGAGATCGGCACGCTCTACGCGCCCGAGAACCGCGCCGCGTCGGGCGGCCGGATCATCGGCGTCGGCTTCGCGCGCCTGAAGGCCGCCCACCCCACCGGCGCGCCGCCGATCTTCATCCTGCCGGGCGGTCCGGGCCGCAGCTATCTCAACGCCTTCACCGACACCGACGAGGCCGGACGAAGCCGCCTGGCCGAGGTGTTGGCCTATACCGAGGCCGCCGACGTGGTGGTGGTCGACCAGCGTGGCTGGAGCCGGCGCGGCGACGTTCTGGAGCTGTCCGCGCCCGACCAGCCTCTGGACCGCCCGCGCACGCTGGCGGCCGACGCCGCCGACATGAACGCCCTGGCCCGAGCGGCGGTGGCCGCCAATTCCGGCAAGGACCTGGCCGGCTACACCATCGTGCAGTGCGCCGAGGACGTGAACGACCTGCGCCGGGCGCTGGGCTACGAGCGGATCGCGCTGTCGGGGCAGAGCTTCGGTTCGCAATGGAGCTTCGCGGTGATGCGCCTGCATCCCGACGTGGTGGCCCGCGCCGTGCTGTCGGGGGGCGAACCTCTCGACGACGCCTTCGACATGCCCTCGCAGATCCTGGCCTCGTTGCAGCGCGTGGCGTTCGAAGCCGAGCAGGACCCCGGCCTGAAGCCCTACCTGCCGGCCGGCGGGTTGATGGGCGCAGTGCGGACGGTCCACTCCGGCCGTTACGACGACTGGGCGCGCGAAACGATCGAGCGGCGCCGCAACGCCGAGGGCGCGGTGCGGCTGATCGAGCCGCTGATCGATTCCAGCCTGGGGGTTTCGGCGGCGCGCGGACATCGACTGCGCACCGACCCCGCCGCCGACATCCTGGGCTTCTGGGATTTCGACGCGGTGACGGCCACGGCGGCCGACTGGCCCACGCCCGACCTGGACGACGCCTTCCGCCTGCCCGTCGTCAATCCGACCCCGGTGGTCTTCATCCATGGCGACTGGGACATCTCGACGCCGATCGACAACACCCTGGGCGTGCTGCCCTATTTCCCCAATGGCCACGCGATCCTGGTGCATCGCGGCACGCACCACACGCGCGAGCCGCTGCTGGCTGGTCAGCCCGAGCTGCGGACCCGGCTGATGGCCTTCCTGCGGACCGGCGACGCCGCCGGCCTGCCAGTCGAGGCCGCCCTTCCCGCTCAGGCCTTCACGCGGCCGTCCTTTCCGCCGCCGACAAGATCATCGCCCTGAGGCGGCGGGTCTTCCCCAGCGAAAATCCCGTCATCGCCCGATCCCGCCTTCCCCTCCCCGCCCAATGCGCTAAACCAGCCTCATGCCTTTTGCGGCGCCGCGCGACGCGGCCGTTATCGATATCGGCTCCAACTCGGTCCGCCTCGTGGTGTACCGGCTGGAAGGCCGCGCCATCTGGACGGTGTTCAACGAGAAGGTCCTGGCCGGGCTGGGCCGTGACCTGGGGGCCGGCGGCCGGCTTAATCCCGAGGGCGTGGCCCAGACCCTGGCGGCCCTGAAGCGCTTCCGCGCCGTGCTGGAGGCCGTCAAGCCGGCCGAGACCTTCATCGCCGCCACCGCCGCCGTGCGCGAGGCCAAGGACGGGGCGGCCTTTGTCGAACAGATCAAGGCCGAGACCGGCTTTTCCACCCGCGTGCTGTCGGGCGAGGAAGAGGCCCGCTACGCCGCCGTCGGCGTGCTGGCCGGAACGCCCGACGCCACCGGCGTGGTCGGCGACCTGGGCGGGGCCAGCCTGGAGCTGATCCGCCTGGAGACCACCGGCGCCGGCCTGGGCGTGACCCTGCCGCTGGGCCCGTTCAGCCTGGGCCTGTCGGAGGGCTTCGATCCGGAGCGGGTGCGGCGGCTGTGCGCCCAGCGCCTGGCGCCGGTGGCCCAGGCCTTCAAGACCGACGTCTTCCACGCGGTCGGCGGCGCCTGGCGCAACCTGGCCCTGCTGCACATGCGCCTGACCGGCTATCCGCTGCACGTGGTCCATCAGTACAGCATCGGCCGCGCCGAGGCCCTGGACGCCGCCCGCCTGGTCGCCCACCAGTCCAAGAGCTCGCTCGAGCGCATCGAGGGCATGAGCAAGAAGCGCTCGGAGACCCTGCCCTACGCCGCCGTGGTGCTGGAGCAGCTGATCGAGAGCCTGGACCTCAAGCGCATCGAGATCTCGGCCTACGGCGTGCGCGAGGGCCTGCTGTTCGAGGCCATGCCGCCGCGGGTGCGGCGGCTGGACCCGCTGATCGAGGGTTGCTCGTCCCTGGGGGCCCGGCAGGGGGTGGCCGACGAGTTGGGCGAGGCGCTGGACGCCTGGCTGGCCCCGGCCCTGTCGGCCCTGCCGCCCTGTTTCAGCCCCGAACGCGACCCGGTGCTGATCTCGGCCGCCTGCCGCCTAGCCGACCTGGGCGCGCGGCTGCACCCGGACCATCGCGCCGACCTGGTGTTCGAGCAGGTGCTGCGGGCGCCCATCGCCGGCCAGACCCATGCCGAGCGGGCCTTCCTGGCCGCCGCGGCCTTCGCCCGCCACGCCAGCGCCTTCACCCCGCCGGAACTGGAGGTGCTGGAACGCCTGCTGTCGCCCGGCCGCCTGAAGCGGGCCCGGGCCCTGGGCGCGGCCATCCGCCTGGGCTGCGACCTGTCGGGCCGCAGCGCGCCGCTGCTGGCCCGGTCGCGACTCGCCATCGACAAGGGCGACCTGCTGCTGGCCGCCGAGCCGGGCTACGCCGACCTGCTGCTGGGTGAGCAGACCGCCAAAAGAGCGGGCGCCTTGGCGGCCTTGCTGGGTCTGAAGCTGAAAATTACGGCAGCTTAACAGCGACCCATGGGCGCACCTTCAAGGCGTATTCCGTATGGAGGGCTGCGTTTTTACAGCCGTCGCTCGTCTACGGCGTTGAAAAACGATAATTTTTGTCATGAGAAAAGGCTGCGGTCACCGAACACAATCATGCGACAAAAAAGCCACGTTGCATTTCAGAAATGCAATGGTCCGTTGACCCGGGATCCCAACCGTATGTAGCCATTCTGCAATTAGCCTCAGAATATCTATGGCTAGGCAACCTTTGTGTCAGATCTGACACAAGCCCACCCGGGGGGACCCACCTTGAAGACTAACTCCATGCGCGAGCGCTTGCTCGCCTCGACGATGATTTGCGGCGCCGCCGTGGCGATGTTCGGCGCCGGCCAAGCCGCCGCCCAGACCGCGCCCGCACCGGAAGCGACCGAAGTCGAAGAAATCGTCGTCACCGGCTCGCTTTTCCGCCGCACCGATACCGAAACCCCTTCGC
Organism: Caulobacter sp. BE254; assembly: GCF_031457295.1. Lineage (NCBI taxonomy): Bacteria > Pseudomonadati > Pseudomonadota > Alphaproteobacteria > Caulobacterales > Caulobacteraceae > Caulobacter > Caulobacter sp. BE254. Next base: position 165,022 of record NZ_JAVDWJ010000001.1, read on the forward strand.
CGGTCACCGTGCTGACGTCGGAAAGCCTGGCCCGCGCCGGCATCACCACCGCCTCCGACGCCATCCGCACGATCTCGGCTGACGGCGCCGGTTCGATCGGCACCGGCTTCCAGAGCGGCTTCAGCGCCGGCGGCTCGGCCGTCTCGCTGCGCGGCCTGGGCGTCTCCTCGACCCTGGTCCTGGTCGACGGCCTGCGTTCGGCCAACTTCCCGATCAACGACGACGGCCACAACGCCTATGTCGACCTGAACACCATCCCGTTCAGCCTGATCGACCGGATCGAAGTCCTGAAGGACGGCGCCTCGTCGTCGTACGGCGCCGACGCCATCGGCGGCGTGGTGAACCTGAAGCTGAAGAAGACCTTCGTCGGCGTCGCCGGCAGCCTGGAAGCGGGCGAGAGCGATCGCGGCGACGCCGAGCACCGCCGCGCCGACATCACCCTGGGCTACGGCGACTACAAGGAGAGCGGCTGGAACTTCTACATCAACGCCGAATACCAGAAGGACGACCGCGTCACGACGCACAGTCGCGGTTTCCCGTTCAACAACCGCGACCTTACCTCGATTGGCGGCCTCGACAACAACTCGGCCGACAACAGCATGGCGACGCAGACGCCGAACGCCGTGGTCTATCGCACCAGCGTTCGCGACCTGAACGACCCGCGGACCGGCACTGGCACGGTCCTGGACCCGGCGAAGGTCTACACCTCGCTGAACCTGAACTGCGCCGACGGCACCTTCACCCAGACCAGCGCCAACGTGAACGGCACCGGCTGTAAGTGGAACCTGGTCGACAAGTACAACCAGATTCAGCCTCTGCAAAAGCGCTACGCCTTCAATGGTCGCCTGAGCATGCGCCTCAGCGACAACATCGAAGCCTACGCGACCGGCAGCTATTCGAGCAACGAAGTCGACATCAAGAACGTACCGCGGGCTGTCCAGAACACCCAGCCGTTCGGCGCCCAGCCGTCGCTGTCGGCCCTGCAGATCACTCTGCCGGTCTGGATCTGCTCGACGGGTATCAATTGCGCCACCGCCGGCGCCCCGGGCCGCGCCCTGAACCCGAACAACCCCTACGCCACCGCGTTCCAGAACGATCCTTCCAACGGCGCCGCGCGTCTCTACTACCTGTTCGGCGACATTCCGGCCGGCAGCAACCGCGTCAATGAAGTGATCCGTGGCACCGCGGGCCTGAAGGGCGAGTTCGGCGACGGTTGGAACTGGCAGATCGACGCCGCCGGCGCCCGCGACAACCTGCGCATCCGGCAGCGCGGTTACCTGAACATCGCGGCCCTGATGACCGCGATCAACACCGGTTCGTACAACTTCGTCGATCCGTCGAAGAACACCGCTGCGGTGCGCAACTCAATCGCGCCCGATATCGTGACGAACTCGCACTCGTCGATGATGTCGTTGGACGGCTCGGTCACCCACAAGCTGTGGTCCCTGCCGGCCGGCGACATGATGCTGGCCGTCGGCGGCCAGATCCGTAAGGAAGTTCTGGAAAACAACAACCAGAACGCTCGTCTGGACACCTACAGCCTGACGACCTCGTCGGCCTTCGGCAAGCACACGGTCAAGGCCGCGTTCTTCGAAGTGGAGGCTCCGGTCACCGAGGACCTGGAAGTCAACGTCTCGGGTCGTTACGACGACTACTCGGAAGGCTTCAGCCACTTCTCGCCGAAGATCGGCGCCAAGTATACGCCGATGAAGCAGTTGGCGTTCCGGGGGACCTACTCGAAGGGCTTCCGCGCTCCGACCTTCGCCGAGTCGGGTCCGCGTTCACAGTACGCCGGCTTCGCGACCTACGTGCCGCCGACCTCGTTCGTGACCGCCCACGGTGGATCGACCAACCCGTACGCCCTGTCCTACTCGCTGGGTTCGGGCCTGGTCGGCAACCCGGACCTGAAGCCGGAAACCTCGCGCAGCTTCACGCTGGGCACCATTGTGCAGCCGACCAGATGGCTGTCGCTGACCGTCGACTATTACAACGTCAAGAAGAACAACCTGATCGTCAGCGGTTCCAAGATCGCCGAGGCGAAGGGCGCGTACTTCAAGGGTGCGACCCAAGCCGAGGGCTGCGCCTTGGTGGCGGCCGTTGGCCCGGGCTACTCGTGCAACGTCGTCGACGTGCCGGATCCGCTGTTCCCGACCGCCCTGCCGCGCGTCCTGATCATCAACGCGCCGTTCGAGAACGCCAACTACTCGCAAACCTCGGGCATCGACTTCGCGGCCCAGGCCAACCTGAACGTCTGGGACGGCGTCAACTGGACCAGCCGCGTGGAAGTCACCCACGTGCTGAAGTACGACCTGCACACCGCCGACGGCAAGGTGCAGGAATACGCCGGCACCCTGGGTCCGTACGAACTGTCGTCGGGCAACGGCACGCCGGATTGGCGCGGCAACTGGCAGAACACCCTGGCGTTCGGCCGCTACACGGTTTCGGCGACCACCTACTTCGTCAACAAGATCAAGCAGGTCGCCGCTGACGACTACGGTACGACGGACTGTATTGCTGGCAACACCTACGCCAACAACAACAAGACGGGCATCGCCGAAAGGTTCTGCCATATCAAGAAGTTCGTCTACACCGACCTGAACGCCACGGCCCAGATCAACGATCAGGTCCAGGTCTACGGCAACGTCGGCAACGTGTTCGACCAGAAGTCGCCGCTCGCGGCTGGCTCCTACGCGTCGAACCCGAACTTCCTGACCACGTTCCACTACGCCGGCGCTATCGGCCGGACGTTCAAGATGGGCGTGCGCTTCACCTACTAAGATCGACTCGCCTTCGGGTGTGTCGGGGGGCCGGTTCCGAAAGGAGCCGGCCCTTTCTTTTTGCCGCCCGGCGCCCGAGGCGAGGTCGCCGCGACACGCCGCCGCAGCATAACAGCGCTCGCCGAGCACGGTTTGTTATCCACGGCTCCCGCAAGCTCCACCGATCAACACGGGGGAGAGCGTCCATGCAGAAGCAGCGGATCGTCGAAGTCGAACACGCCGAGGACCAGATCATCGCCTTTCCGGCGCCGCGTGCGCGGCCTCAGCTGCGGCTCGCTAGCGCCGACGACGTGTCGGTGGTCGGTCCGGCCCGCCGCCTGCAGAACGACCTGGCCCGCGCCTTCGCGGCCGACGCCGGCTGGTCGGTCAAGCGCACGGTGATCGTCGGTTGCGTGTTCCACGGCGTGGTGCTGGCCTCGCTGGCCCTGGCGGCCAGCAATCTCGTCCCGCACATCGCGCGTTAGGGCGCCGACGCCCGGTCACGGGAAGCAGGGCTCAGAAACGAAGACGCCGCGACAGTCGAAGGACCGTCGCGGCGCTTTTTGTTGGGCGTCTCGTTCCGCGGCCGCGGCGCCATCCCCTCCCGCAAGGAAAGAAGGATCAGATCCTAATCGGCCTTGGGCGCCGCGCGCCGAACCTCGACGACCCGCACGCGGGCTCCGTCCAGCACCAGGGCCAACTCGCCGCGCTTGATCTTCAGGGCGTCCGAGCCGAAGGCCTCCAGCCGCCAGCCTTGCAGGGCGGGCGTGTTGGCCTCGTCGTCGGCGGCGATCTTTTCCAGGTCCGAGACCGTGGCGATCAGCTTGGAGGCCACGCCGGCTTCCTCGGCGCGGGCCTTGAGCAGCACCTTCAGCAGCTCGACGACCGCGCCGGCCGAGGCGGGCGGCGGCGGGCCGGACTTCTCCAGCACCGGGGCGTAGCCTTCGGGGTCGGCCAGGGCGGCCTTGATGGCGGCCAGCAGGTCGGGACCGAACTTGGAGCCGCCGAAGCCCTTGGGCACGCTGCGCAGGGTGTTGAGGCCCTCCAGCGAGGTCGGGGCCTGGGTGGCCAGCTCGTCGATGGCCTCGTCCTTGAGGATGCGGCCGCGCGGCTGGTCGCGGCTCTGGGCGGTGCGCTCGCGCCAGGCGGCCACGGCCTTGAACACCGCCAGGTACTTGGCCCCGGTCTTGCGCGGGCGCAGGCGACGCCAGGCCTTTTCCGGGTCGACGTCGTAGGCGGCCGGATCGTTGAGCGCCTTCATCTCCTCTTCCACCCAGGCCAGGCGGCCGGCCTTGTCCAGGCGGTCGCGCAGGATGGGGAACAGGGTCGCCAGGTGGGTGACGTCGGCGACGGCGTAGGTCAGCTGGGCGTCGCTGAGCGGGCGGCGGGCCCAGTCGGTGAAGCGGCTGGACTTGTCCAGCTCGATCTTCAGCATCTGGCGGACCAGGGCGTCGTAGGCGATCTGCTCGCCGAACCCGGCGGCCATGCCGGCGACCTGGGTGTCGAACAGCGGCGTGGGCATGGCGTCGAGATTGTTGAAGATCTCGACGTCCTGGCGGGCCGCGTGGAACACCTTCAGGACCGACGGGTCGCGCAGGATGTCCAGCAACGGCGCCAGGTCGATGCCCTCGGCCAGCGGGTCGATGCAGGCTTCGGTGTCCGGCGAGGCCACCTGGATCAAGCACAGCTTGGGCCAGTAGGTGGTTTCGCGCATGAACTCGGTGTCCACGGCGATGAAGGGCTGGCCCTTCAACTCATTACAGAACGCCGCCAGCGCGGCGGTAGTGGTGATCGTCGTCATCGGCTGCTAATAGCCTCGCGCACCCCCGAGTCTGCAAGCACAAGCTTGGGGGGAGCGGCAAGTTTCCTTTCAAAAACGGCTCGTTGAGCCGTCTTCGAGCCAGAGCAAGCGCATGAGCGACCCCCAGAACGGCCTCACCTACGCCCAGGCCGGCGTCGATATCGATGCGGGCAACGCCCTGGTCGAGGCGATCAAGCCTCTGGCCAAGGCCACGCGACGCCCTGGCGCCGAGGCGGGCCTGGGCGGTTTCGGCGCCCTGTTCGACCTGAAGGCGGCCGGCTACGACGACCCGCTGCTGGTCTCCACCACCGACGGCGTCGGCACCAAGCTGCGCATCGCCATCGACACCGGCATGCACGCCACGGTCGGCATCGACCTGGTGGCCATGTGCGTCAACGACCTGCTGGCCCAAGGCGCCGAGCCCCTGCTGTTCCTCGACTATTTCGCCACCGGCAAGCTGGACGTCGCGACGGCCACCAGTGTGGTGGCCGGCATCGCCGACGGCTGCAAGCTGGCCGGCGCGGCCCTGGTGGGCGGCGAGACGGCCGAGATGCCGGGCATGTACGGCGACGGGGAATACGACCTGGCCGGCTTCTCGGTCGGAGCGGTCGAGCGCGACGGCGTGCTGCCCAAGCTGGACCGGCAGCGGGCCGGCGACCTGATCATCGGCGCCGGCTCGTCGGGCCCGCACTCCAACGGCTACAGCCTGGTGCGCCGCGTGGTCGAGCGCTCGGGCCTGGCCTGGGACGCTCCTGCCCCGTTCGCCGAGGGAAAGACCTTGGCCGAGGCGCTGATGGCCCCGACCCGCATCTATGTGAAGTCGATCCTGCCCCTGCTGCAGTCGGGCCGCGTCAAGGGCGGCGCCCACATCACCGGCGGCGGCCTGATCGAGAACCCGCCGCGCTGCATCGCCGACGGCCTGGTCCCCGAGTTCGACTGGAACGCCTGGCCCCTGCCCCCGGTCTTCGACTGGCTGCAGCGCGAAGGCGGCATTTCCGACCACGAGCTGCGCCGCACGTTCAACTGCGGCGTCGGCTTCATCCTGGTGGTGGCGGCGTCCGACGCCGAGCCGGTGCTGGCCGCCCTGCTGAACGCGGGCGAGGACGCGTTCATCTGCGGGCAGCTGGTCCAGGCGTGAGCAGGACCAAGGTCGCCGTCCTGATCTCGGGCCGGGGCTCCAACATGGAGGCCCTGGTCCGCGCCGCCCAGGACCCCGCCTGCCCGTTCGAGGTCGCCCTGGTGCTGGCCAACAAGCCCGAGGCCGGCGGCCTGCTGACCGCCGCGGCGGCGGGGATCGAGGCGCTGGCCGTCGATCAGAAGCCCTACGGCAAGGACCGCGAGGCCCACGAGCGCGCCATCGACGCCGCCCTGCGCGAACGCGGGATCCAGGTGGTGGCCCTGGCCGGCTACATGCGCATCCTGACGCCGTTCCTGGTCAACGCCTGGGAAGGCCGGATGCTGAACATCCACCCCTCCCTGCTGCCGGCCTATCCGGGGCTGGACACTCACGGCCGCGCCTTGCAGGCCGGCGAGGTCGAGGCCGGCTGCACCGTCCACCTGGTCACCGCCGGCGTCGACGAAGGCCCGATCCTGGGCCAGGCCCGCGTGCCGATCCTGCCGGGCGACACCGAGCACATGCTGAGCGACCGGGTGCTGGAGCAGGAGCACCAGCTGTATCCGGCGACCCTGGCGCAGTTCGTGCGCGGACTCTAAGCGCCCCGACTTGCACGAGGGCGAACAAGGCGCACCTTGGACGCCACGAAAAGCAGCGCGGGTTGCGTTTCAAAACGGCGCCCGACCTCTTGGCGCGCGCCCCGTGTCGCCACGAATTGACGCAAGCCCGGTTGCGGATCCTGCTGGAGCCGCTCTCGCGGGAGAGACCGGGCCTGGCCCGGCGCTGAAGGCGAAACCGCCCCGGAAACGCTCAAGCAGAAGGACCGCGACGGCCTCGAAACGCTGGAAAGCAGGGCGCGTCTGCGTGCGCCCTCGCCGAAGGAGCAAGGCGATTCCGCATCGCTGAATCTCTCAGGCGCCAAGGACAGCGGGGGTGCGGAAGGCGGGCCACGACGGTCCGTCGCGACACCCCTCGGCTGCCCATGACCTGAACAGACGCCTCAACGGTCCACTCCGAAAAAGCTCGCACCACCTCAACACGATGACCTGAGCGGTTATCGTGAGATATCCATTTGCGCAACCAATATAGACCATTTCCAATGTTTATAATTTAGACACAAGTGCGCACGGTCTGGACTTGGTTTTATTTTGTCATCACAAACAGCTTTTCTGAATTTACCGCGATAGACGGACCGTCGAGCTTGCTCCCGTCAAAAAGATTGGGGATAGTCATGACGAACACGCGTCTTTCGCCGGCCATGCGCCGCTTCCGGGCCCTGCTGCTGGCCGCTTCGGTGCTGGGCGGCGCGACGCCCGCCCTGGCCCAGGAGGCCGACAAGGCCTCGACGGTCGACGAACTGGTGGTGACCGGGGCCCGGGTGTCCGAGGCCAGCGTCGCCATCGGCACCGACCACGCCACCGCCACGGTGTCGATCACCCGCGAGGCCCTGCTGTCGGCCCCGGCCGGCGTCACCGGCCTGAAGATGCTGGAGTCCCTGCCCGGCTTCAACGTCCAGGCCAACGACGCCCTGGGCATGTACGAGTTCGGCAATTCGGTCTCGGTGCGGGCCTTCAACTTCCAGCAGATCGGCTTTCTGCTGGACAACATCCCCATGGGCCGCAGCGACCAGTTCGGCGGCAGCCCGATCTATCGCTATGTCGACAACGAGAACCTGCTGCGCGTGACGGCCTCGGCCGGGGCCGGCGACGTCGCCCTGCCCAGCTACGCCTCGCTGGGCCCGATCGTCGACTACTTCACCCAGAAGCCGTCCGAGACCGCCGGCGGCTCGGCCAGCTTCACGCTCGGCAGCGACGCCCTCAAGCGCGGCTTCCTGCGCCTGGAATCCGGCAAGGTCGGCCCGCTGTCGGGCTATGTCAGCGGCTCGTGGATCAAGGGCGACCTGTGGCGCGGCCCGGGCACGATCGACCGCAAGCACTACGAGGGCAAGCTGCGCTACGACCTGCCCAACGGCGGCGACCTCAGCTTCCAGACCGTCCACAACGACTATTACGACTACGACAGCCCCTCGATCACCAAGGCGCAATACGCCGGCACGGCGGGCGACCTCTTCGGGCGCAAGGGCCGCAGCTTCGCCTATCTGGGCGCCGTGCCGCTGTCCGTGCCGCTCGGCACGCCGGTGATCGTCCCGACCGCCAGCCTGCCGCAGACCGTGGCGGGGATCGTCTATTCCAACCCCAACTACGCCAACTACTACAAGTTCGCGGTCAACAAGCGGAAGGACCACCTTTACGGCCTGACCCTGAACACGCCGATTACCGACGCGATCGACCTGACCACGACGGCCTATTACGAGGACAAGGGCGGCTATGGCGTCTCGCCCGAGGACTATGCGACCTCCAAGGGCAATTACGACGCCGAGGTGGCGAAAGGGCTCACGGGGCTGACGGCTCCCAAGGGCCTGCAGTACGGCCTCTCGGCCATCGACGGCACGCGCAAGGGGGGCACGGCCAAGGGCAGCTGGAAGTTCGGCTTCAACAAGCTGGAGGCCGGCGTCTGGCTGGAGAAGGACGACTATCACCGCACCCAGGCGCGCTACAACACCGTCAACGGCGATCCCGACGGCGCGCCGCTATTGAACGAACCGGTCCACCTGCAGCGCGACTATGTCTCGACCCGCGACACGACCCAGTTCTTCCTCAAGGACACGCTCAGCCTGCTGGACGAGAACCTGAAGCTGGAGCTGGGCTTCAAGACGCTCGACGTGGACTACAATATCCATGGCAAGCGCCAGATCGCCGACTATCGCAACCATCTGACGCCGTCGATCGACGCCAACTGGAAGGACGACTTCCTGCCCCAGGTCGGCCTGGTCTACAGCGTCAATTCGCGCGACCAGGTCTTCGCGTCCTATTCGGAGAACATGGCCCTGCCGCGCGGCGCCGACGACGTGTTCTCGGCCGCCAGCCCCAGCGCGCCGGGCCCCAAGCCCGAGACCTCGACCAATCTGGAACTGGGCTACCGGGCCAACCGCTCGACCTTCAACGCCTCGTTCGTGGCCTACAAGACCGAGTTCAAGAACCGCCTGCAGCAGTTCAACGCCGTAGTGCCCGGCAGCGTCACGCTGGAAAGCTTCTATCAGAACGTCGGGGCGGTGAAGGCGTCGGGCGCCGAGTTCAGCGGCCAATGGAAACCCGACCTGCTGGGCGGCAAGATCTATTTCAACGCCAACCTCTCGTACAACAAGTCCAAGTTCCAGGACGACGTCCTGAACTACCGGTCCAGCGCCACGGCCGCGCCCGTCACCCTGGCGACCAAGGGCAAGGTCGTGCCGGACTTCCCCGAATGGCTGTTCCAGGGCGGGGTGACGGTCGAGCCGACGGACGGGGTGGTGTTCAACGTCTCGGCCCGCCACATCGACGACCGCTTCACCAACTTCGTCAACAACGAGACCACCAAGGGCTATACGATCGTCAACGCCTATCTCGACCTGGGCGACGGTTTCGGAGCCGGGCCGTTCGAGCAGATCAAGGCGCGGGTCAATGTCGATAACATCTTCGACAAGGACTATCTGGGCACCATCAACACCACGGTGACCACCCCGGCCAGCTTCCGGCCCGGCTCGCACCGGACGATCCAGTTCACCCTCTCCGCCGACTTCTAGGTCCACGTTCCGGCCGGTCTCGCCCTCAAGCAAAAAGGGTGAGGCCGGCCGGATAGCGTTCGAGTGCATCCATGACCCGATCCATCCTGCTGGCCGCCATTTCGGCTCTCGCCCTGGTCACCAGGGTCCAGGCCGCCGAGACCGCCGCCTCGGCCCGCGCCATCCACGAAAGCCTGCTGACCCTCGACACCCACCTGGACACCCCGGCCAATTTCGGCCGCCCCGGCTGGGACATCCTGGACCGCCACGACGCGGCCAAGGACGGCTCGCAGATCGACTATCCGCGCATGGTCGAGGGCGGGCTGGATGGCGGCTTCTTCGCCATCTACACGCCCCAGGGCCCGCGCACCCCCGAGGCCACCCGCGCCGCCCGCGACGCGGCCCTGATCCGCGGCGTCGAGATCCGCGAGATGGTCGCCAAACACGGTGACAAGTTCGGCCTGGCCCTGAAGGCCGACGACGCCGCGACCATCGCCGCCCAGGGCAAGCGCGTGGTGTTCATCAGCATCGAGAACAGCTACCCGATCGACGGCGACATCACCCTGCTGTCGGCCTTCTACGCGATGGGCGTGCGGATCAGCGGCCTGGCCCACTTCAAGAACAACGACATGGCCGACTCGTCCACGGACAAGCCCGAGTGGCATGGCCTGTCGCCTCTGGGGAAGCAGTTCGTGGCCGAGGCCAACCGCCTGGGCGTGGTGCTGGATGGCTCGCACTCGTCCGACGACGTGCTGGACCAACTGATCGCCCTGTCCAAGACCCCGGTGATCCTGACCCATTCGGGCTGCAAGGCGGTGTTCGACCATCCGCGCAACATCGACGACGCGCGGATCAAGGCCCTGGCCGACAGCGGCGGAGTGATCCAGGTCGACGCCTATTCCAGCTACCTGATCGACACGCCCAAGAACCCCGACCGCGAGGCGGCCATGGGAGCCCTGATGGCCAAGGCCGGGGCCCGCGCCAAGATGACCGAGGACCAGCGCGCCGCCTTCATGACGGAATACAAGGCGATCGAGGCCAAGTGGCCGGTCAGGAAGGCCACCTTCGAGGACTTCATGAACCACCTGAACCACGCCCTGAAGGTGGCCGGCGTTGACCACGTGGGCATCGGCATCGATTTCGACGGCGGCGGCGGGGTCACGGGCCTCAACGACGCCTCCGACTACTGGAAGATCTCCCAGGCCCTGCTGAACGAGGGCTACACCAAGGCCGACCTTGCGAAGATCTGGAGCGGCAACGTCCTGCGCCTGCTGCGCGCGGCCGAGGCGGCGAAGGCGCCGGCGGGGTGAGGCGTGGGCGGTTTTCGGGTTCGAACCGCCTTCCCCCTCCTGTTGTCATCCCGGAAGCCTCGCAGAGGCTGTCCGGGACCCAGGGGCCGGCGCATTGCGGTTGCCCTGGGTCCCGGGTCTCCGCTGCGCTTCGCCCGGGATGACAACCGTAAGGGCAGATCGAGCGCATAATCCTAAGCCGCCCGCCGTTCCCGCCAAGCCTTGGCCGCCGCCAGGGCGGCCACCACGCCCGCCGCCGCCCACAGCGCCAGGACGCCGAACCGCAGATAGGCCGCCGCGCCCAGGGCGCCGCCCAGGCTCAGTCCGGCCCACAACAGCGCATAGGGCCCCCAGGCCCAGCGATCGCCGCCGGTCAGGGCCGCGGCGATCCGCTGGCCGATCTTGACCAGGGCGCCGGTCATGTAGGTCAGCCCCACCCCGACATCGCCGTTGCGCTGGAACACCGCGTTCTCCGCGCCCATGGCCAGGACCATGGCCGCGACGCCCGCCGCGTCGAAACCGATGGAGATCAGGGCGGCGGCGAGGGTCAGCAACGCCGCCTCCAGCGCCAGGATCACCGATCGCCGCGCCTCGCCCACCCGGCGCGCGACCAGAGCGCCCAGCACCACGCCCGTGACGAACAGGCCGATCAGCGTCAAGGCCGTGCGGACCGTCGCCCACTGGCCGGTGGCGATCCCGACGCCGAGTCGCGTGGAGTTGCCGCTCATGAACGAGACGAAGAAGCCGCCCAGCTTCAGAAAGCCGATGGCGTCAACATAGCCGGCGACGCCCGACAGTCCGGCGGCCAAGGCGACGTCGCGGCGGCGGTAGTCCTTCATGGCCCTTGCCCCCAAACCGCCACGACCGAATCTTTACCGATCTGGCCTGAATGTCGATCCGCCCTAGCTCGCCGGCGGCGCCGCGTCCGCACGGGTGAAGAACACCGTCACGCGCATGCCTTCGCCAGGTTGGGATTCGACTTCGACACGCGCATGGGCGTTCTGGCGCAACGACTGGACGATCATGTTGCTGAGCTTTCCAGGCCTTGGCCAACTGTAGCCGGGGGCCAGCCCGACGCCGTCGTCGGCGACGATCACCCGGCAGCCGGTCTGGTCGACCAGGCTGTGAAGTTGGATCGTGCCGCCTTCGCGCGCCTTGAAGGCATGCTTGAGGGCGTTGGTCAGCAACTCGTTGACCACCAGGCCAGCGGGCATCGCCACGTTGATCGACACCATCCAGGTATCGACCTGGAGGTTCAGATGGATACCCTCCTGGGCATGGGCGCGCATCACCGCCGAGGCGATTTCGCTCAGATAGACGCCCAGGTCGACGGTTTCGGCCTGACTCTCGTCCGACAGTGATCGATAGAGCAGGCCCAGGGCCTCGACCCGGCCAGCCAGCCGGCTGAACCGGTCGTCGGTGGCGTTTTCCGGTACATTGCGCGCCTCGATGCGGATCAGCGCCGTGATCATCTGCAGATTGTTGGCCACACGGTGCTGGAGTTCCCGCAGCAGCAGGTCCTTGTCCTGGATGCGCTGCTCAAATTCGCTGAGGTCGGTGTCACGAGGCGCCGCCCCGACCAAGGCCAGCATGCGAAACACGGGCTGGCCGGCATCGTCCTGGATGACGTTCGACCAGGCGTCGACCGCCTGCTGGCCGTCGTCATGGGCGAAAGAGAAGGCGCCGATATAGTCCTGGTCATCGACGATCGCGCCGCTCAGCGCCTTTCCGCCCTCAGCGACCGCCTCGCCGGACAGCACCGACCACGTCGCGCCTTCCAGGTCGGCGGCGGCTTGCCCGCTCAGCCGCTCGAATTCGATGTTGGCGTAGACGATGCGTTCGACCGGATTGAGTTCCGACACCGCGATGGCGATCGGAACCTGGTCGAGGAACTGCCGGAACTGATCGCTTTCCAGCACGCCCGCCAGGTCGGGCGTGTTGAGCAGTTGATCCATCGGCTCGTTGTTTTCGGTCACCTCGCCGTACTCCCACCGCCGCGAACTCGACGGCGGACTGACGCGCCGAAGTTGGTCTTATAGCCCGACCGTAGCGGCGGACATAAGAAAAGCGGCGCGGCCTTGGGGCCGCGCCGCTTGACGGGTTTTCGAACCGGCGGCCGAGAACGGCCGCCCGGCCTCGTTTAGCCGACGATCTCGTCGTCCTTGAAGAACTGGGCGATCTCGATCGCGGCGTTCTCCAGGCTGTCCGAACCGTGGACCGAGTTCTCGCCGATCGACAGGGCGAACAGCTTGCGGATGGTGCCTTCGTCGGCGTTGTCCGGGTTGGTGGCGCCCATCACTTCGCGGTACTTCAGGACGGCGTTGTCGCCTTCCAGCACCTGGACGACGACCGGCTCGGCCGTCATCTGGGCGACCAGTTCGCCGTAGAACGGGCGTTCGGCGTGGACTTCGTAGAACTTCTTGGCCTGAGCTTCGGTCAGCTTGACGCGACGCTGGGCGACGATGCGCAGACCGGCCTCTTCGATGACGGCGTTGATCTTGCCCGTCAGGTTGCGACGCGTGGCGTCAGGCTTGATGATCGAGAAGGTGCGTTCGGTCATGATCCGAAAATCTCACAGAGAAAGTTTGTCGATTGGGAGGTTGCGGGCTTATAGCCGGGCGCCTCCTCCCCGCCAACCCGCCGCGTAACCTTAAATCAAATGCTCCAGATCAACGACCTGACCTTCGACGCCTGGGGTCGGCGGTTCTTCGACCACGCCAGCGTGAGTCTGCCGCCCGGCGCCAAGGTCGGGCTGATCGGTCGCAACGGCGTGGGCAAGTCCACCCTGTTCAAGCTGATCCTGGGCCAGCTGCACGCCGGCGACGACGAGATCAGCCTGCCCAAGAGCGCCCGGATCGGCTCGGTCGACCAGGAGCACCCGGCCACGCCCTTCACCCTGCTGGACACCGTGCTCGAGGCCGACGAGGAGCGCCACCGGCTGCTGACCAGCCTGGACACCGCCGAGCCCGAGGACATGGGCGAGATCTGGGCCCGGCTGATCGAGATCGACGCCGACGCCGCGCCGGCCAAGGCCTCGGAAATCCTGGTCGGCCTGGGCTTCACCCAGGAGGACCTGGCCCGGCCGATGGCCGAGTTCTCGGGCGGCTGGCGCATGCGCGTGGCCCTGGCCGCGGCGCTGTTCGCCGAGCCCGACATGCTGCTGCTGGACGAACCGACCAACTATCTGGACCTGGAAGGCGCCCTGTGGCTGGAGGCCCGCCTCCAGAAGTACCCGCACACCGCCCTGATCGTCAGCCACGACCGCGAGCTGCTCAACAACAGTTGCACCCACATGCTGCACCTGGCCGGCGGCAAGCTGGAGCTCTACACCGGCGGCTACGACGACTTCGAGCAGCGTCGCGCCGAGAAGGCCCGCCTGCAGCTGTCGGCCAAGGCCAAGCAGGACGCCGAGCGCGCCCACCTGCAGGCTTTCGTCGACCGCTTCAAGGCCAAGGCCTCCAAGGCCGCCCAGGCCCAATCGCGGATGAAGCGCCTGGCCAAGATGCAGCCGGTGGCCACGACGATCGAGGAGCGCGTCGCGCCCTTCACCCTGCCCTCGCCGCCGCGGCCGCTGCCGCCGCCGCTCATTCGCCTGGAACGGGCCAATGTCGGCTACGAGGAAGGCCGCTCGATCCTCAAGAACCTCAACCTGCGCATGGACCTGGACGACCGCATCGGCCTGCTGGGCGTCAACGGCGCGGGCAAGTCGACCTTCGCCAAGATGATCGCCGGGGCGCTAGGCGTGCAGTCGGGCGAGTTCCATCGCGACCGCAAGATGAAGGTCGGCTGGTTCCACCAGCACCAGATCGAAGCGATGGATCCGGAGGACACCCCTCTGGAGATCATCCGCCGGGCCATGCCGGACGCCTCGGAAAGCTCGCGCCGCTCGAAACTGGCGCAGTTCGGCCTGGGCTTCGAGAAGCAGGAGACCAAGGTCGAGAGCCTGTCGGGCGGCGAGCGCGCGCGGCTGCTGCTGAACCTGGTGGCGATGGACGCCCCGCACATGCTGATCCTGGACGAGCCGACCAACCACCTGGACATCGACTCGCGCCGGGCCCTGCTGGACGCCCTGAACGACTACGAGGGGGCGGTGATCCTGATCACCCACGACCGCTCGCTGATGGAGCTGGTCGCCGACCGGCTGTGGCTGGCCGCCGACGGCACGGTCAAGCCGTTCGACGGCGACATGGACGAGTACGCCAGGTTCGTGCTCGACCGCGCCAAGCAGGCGGTGAAGCCCACCCAGGTGGCCCGCGAATCCGCCAAGGCCGAGCCTGCCGCCGCGCCGAAGAAGTCGGTCGCCATCGAGCCGCTGAAGCGCAAGATCGAGGCCGCCGAGCAGGTCGTCACCCGCACCACCCGCCAGGTCGCCGAGTTCGACGCCCAGCTGGCCGATCCGGCGCTGTACAAGAACCCCGCCAAGGTCGCCGAGCTGACCAAGCGCCGCGACGCCGCCAAGGCCAAGCTGGACGAGGCCGAGGCCGCCTGGATGGCCCTGGCCGAGGAACTGGCCGCCGCCGAGGCCTGAGCCCTATTTGGCGGCGAAGAAGGCTTGGCGCAGTGCGGCCGACTTGACCTGCCCCGCCCCGATCCGCTGGCGCTTCAAGGTCTTGCGCAACGCCGCCTGGCCGCCCAGGCCCTGGGCGTAGCGGCGCGCGGCGTCCTGGGCCAGGGCGTCGAGCGTGGCCGGCGTCACCCCGTCCTCGCCGTAGTCGAACACCTCCCGTGGCGGGCCGATCAGCCGGCAGGCGCCGGGGGCGCGCGACAGCAGCACGCCCACCTTGTCGACCTCGACCGCGGGCTTGTCGCCCGCGCGCTCGACCAGTTCGCCGCCGACCACCAGGACCTCGCCCGCCGACATGCTGGCGTTGCCCGTCTGGGCGAAGATCCACAGCCGCCGGTCCCAGCGGGCGTTGGCCAGGGCCGGACAGGCCTGGACCAGGTCGGCGGGCGCGGCGGTGAACCGCGCCCCGGCCGGCAGCTTCAGGCCCAATAACGGGTCGACCGGCGGCTGGGACGGCGGCCGGGCGGCGACCGGATCGGCGGCGAGGCCGGCCAGCAGGGCGAGGATCGCGATCCTCACCTCAGCGCCTGTAGATGACGTAGGCGGGCTTCTCGCTGCGATAGGCCGGCCCAGGCCAGAACGCGTCCTGGACGAAGTCGGAGATCCAGTTAGCGCCGTCATAGCCCTGGATGTGCCCGGCCGTGCTGCTGCTGGGATTCTGGATCACCGCGACGTCGCCCACCTCCAGCTTGAAGCCGTCCGACGCCACGCCCTTGCTGATGGCGTCGCCGGAGACGAAACGCGCCACGGCGGTGAAGCCTCGCGCCTCCAGATAGGGCCCATAGTCCTTGGCCAGGCGCGGATTTGGGCCGGTGGCCATGCCGGCGGCCTCCAGGGCGATCCGCACGTACTTGGCGCATTGCCCACTGCCGTAGGGCGGCAGGGCCCGTGTCTTCAGCGTGGCGGCGAACCGCGCCTTGTCGAAGTCCACGGACGCCAAAGCCGTCGCCTGATCGCTCATCGTCACTCTCCCTGAGGTGGCGCGATGCTGGAGCGCCGCTTTCAGCTTGGCAACAGCCGATATCGTTTTTTCGATCGTTCCCGCCAAGCCTAAGCTTGGCCATGACATAGCCAATAGCCGAAATGGTCGCTCTCACCGGTTAGCCTGAGCATTCGGCGAGACGAAACGACGACATCGGCATGGTAAACGTGCCTAAACCACGTCTCTTATCCTTTACGTGACCCGGGACGCGTAGTCCTGGTCGCATGAATTCAGGAACCTCATCCCGAAATCACGTCGTGGCCAATCCGGAAGGCCTGTCCGCCGCCGCGGTGCTGGCGGCCTTCGGCGACTGGCTGGACCAGCGCCTGGCCGAGGCCATGCGACTGGACATGGACCTGGCGTTCCGTGACCGCCCGTTCGACGTCGAGATCGGCCGCGCGCCGGCCCTGGTCGGCTGGGAGCACCGCTACCTGCAGCCCGGAGCTCCGCCGCCCCAGGGCAAGATGTGGACGGTCTATCGCCTGCAGGACCAGAGCGGACGCCCCGCCCCGCTTCCGCTCAAGGCCGACGACTACGCCGACACGCTGACGCCGTTGCTCGGCGAGCTGGGCTATCTGGGGATCTTCGACGGCGAACCGGCGCTGTTTCCCGGCGTGGGGACGCGATAGCCCTCTTCCTGTCGCGCGACGCCGTCAGCGCCGCAGGATCTTGTCCATCGCCTTTCCCTTGGCCAGTTCGTCGACCAGCTTGTCCAGATAGCGGATCTCCCGCATCAACGGATCGGCGACCTCCTCCACCCGAACGCCACAGACCACGCCCTTGATGTCAGCCCGCGCCGGGTTCAGGGCCGGCGCCGTGGCGAAGAAGGTCTCGAAGTCGGTCTTGTCGGCCAGCTGGGCGTCGAACGCCTCGCGACTGAAGCCGGTGAGCCAGAGGATGATCTCGTCGACCTCGGCCCTGGTGCGCCCCTTCCTCTCCGCCTTGGCGACATAGAGCGGATAGACGCTCGCGAAGCTGGTTCCGTAGAGTCGATGCCTGGTCATCACGAACCCTTCCGCTTCACGACAGGGGCTGCCGGCCCGATCGACGGGGCATTCACCTCGACCGCCGCGCCGCCACAGTCAGGCCACGGGCCCGCCCTTCCTAGCCGCACTTGACCTGCTGAATCACGCCCGTGTCGGGATTGAACAGGATGTTCAGGCGGTCGGGACGGTAGTCCATGGTCACCGGGCAGGTCGTGCAGGCCACGCGCCAGCGCGACGGGTCGACGGGCGCCGGCAGGTCGGTGCGGTTCTTGCCGACGAAGGCTTGGGCGTCCTTCAGGCCGCACTGGTCCTTTTCCGCCGCCGCCGCTGGCGGCTTGGCCGGCAAGGCGACGGCCGGCGGCGCGGTCGGGGTGGTCGGCGGCGGCATGGGCGCGGGCTCGGGCGCGCCGCTGGAGCAGGAGGCCAGCAACAGCACCGCGCCGATCCACACAAACCGCTTCATGCCTGCTTCTCCCATCCGCGTTCGGCGCCCTGGCGCCAGTAGGACACGGGGTGGCCCGCGCCCTTGAAGGCCTTCCACCGGCCCCGCGCCAGGCGAAGGGCCTCGTCGTTGCGTCCGTCGAACAGCAGGATGCACCGTTCGAAGGCCGAAAGGTCGCCCGGCTCGGCCCCGTCCAGCAGGAACAACGCCTGGCCGCCGTTGGGGTTGTCCAGCTTGTCGGTCAGCAGCACCGGCTGGCGGTCGGCCATGGGCTCGTCGTCCAGGCCGTGCGGCAGGAAGCTGTCGTCGCGCCAGGTCCACAGATGAGTGTCCAGCGCCCGCAGGCGGGCGGGATCGCCGCCGCGCACCAGGGCCCGCCAGCCGCGTCCCAGGGTCTTTTCCAGCAGCCCGGGCAGCACCTCTTCCAAGGCGCTGCGCTCGAGGTGGTAGAACCAGATGTCGCAGGGCGCGGCGGTCAAGATCAACCT
Source organism: Caulobacter sp. BE254 (assembly GCF_031457295.1). Taxonomy (NCBI): domain Bacteria; kingdom Pseudomonadati; phylum Pseudomonadota; class Alphaproteobacteria; order Caulobacterales; family Caulobacteraceae; genus Caulobacter; species Caulobacter sp. BE254. Next base: position 183,045 of record NZ_JAVDWJ010000001.1, read on the forward strand.
TCGTAGGCGTCCGCCACCAGGCGGTTCAGCAGGCGCACGCCGAAGCCGACCGCGCCGTCCGGGACGGTGGGATCGGTCGAGGGCTTCTTCCAAGCCACCGAGGCGATGTCCAGGTGAGCCCATGGCACGCCGTTGACGAACTTCTGCAGGAACAGCGCCGCGGTGATCGAGCCGGCCGGGCGGCCGCCGATGTTCTTCATGTCGGCGATCGGGCTTTCGATCTGCTTCTCGTAGGAGGCCGGCATCGGCATGCGCCACAGCGGCTCGCGCTCGGCCTTGCCGGCGGCCAGAAGTTTCTCCGACAAGCCGTCGTTATTGCTGAACAAACCGCCCAGGTCGTGACCCAGGGAGATAATGATCGCGCCGGTCAGGGTGGCTAGGTCGACCATGAACTTCGGCTTGAAGCGGTCCTGGCAGTACCAGAGGGCGTCGGCCAGCACGAGACGGCCCTCGGCGTCGGTGTTGATGACCTCGATGGTCTGGCCCGACATCGAGGTGACCACGTCGCCGGGGCGCTGGGCATTGCCGTCGGGCATGTTCTCGACCAGACCCAGGATCCCGATGGCGTTGACCCTGGCCTTGCGGCCGGCCAGGGCGTGCATGACGCCGGTCACGGCGGCGGCGCCGCCCATGTCCCACTTCATGTCCTCCATGCCGTCGGCCGGCTTGATCGAGATGCCGCCGGTGTCGAAGGTGACGCCCTTGCCGACGAAGGCCACCGGCTGGGCCGACTTGTCGGACGCGCCCAGCCACTTGATCACCACCAACTGGCTTTCGCGCCGGCTGCCCTGGCCCACGCCCAGCAGGCTGCCCATGCCCAGCTTGGCCATCTCGGCCTCGCCCAGGATCTCGACTTTCAGCCCCAAGGCCTCCAGGCCCTTCACCCGAGCGGCGAATTCTTCCGGATGCAGGATGTTGGCCGGCTCGGAGACCAGGTCGCGGCTGAACAGGATGGCGTCGGCGACGGCTTCCAGCGAGGCGAACGCCTTGCGGGCCTTGGCCGGATCGGCGGCGGCCACCTTGACCACGCTGACCGATGGCTTCTTCTCGGCCTTCTCCGTGGTGCGGTACTTGTCGAAGCGATAGGCCGCCAGCTTGACGCCGAAGGCCGCGCGGGCCGCGGTCTCGGCGTCGCCGCCGCCCAGCTTCAGCACCAGTTCGGTGACGCCGGACGCCTTCAGGGCCTGGAAGGCGTGGCCGGCTGCGAGTTCGACCGCTTCCGGCTCGAAGGCGCCGTCGCCGTCGACGCCGACCAGCAGCACACGAGCCGCCTCAAGGCCGGCGGGGGCGACCAGGTCCAGCGTCTGGCCCTTGGCGCCGGTGAAACGGCCGCCGGCCACCGCGCGCGCCAGGGCCCCGCCGGTCGCCTCGTTGACGGCCTTGGCCTCGGGCGACAGGGCGGCGGCCTCATAGGCCAGGACGGCCAGGGCGGCGTTGGCGCCGGCCTGGGTGTCGGCTGTGACGAACTCGATACGCATGACGCGCTCCTGATAACCGTTGGAGCCCTAGCAGGACCTTCAGCCCGTTGGATTGACCCAAACCCGAAGCGAAGAAAAGCACCAATCGTCAGGGGCCTTGGCCCGACGCGGGCGAGCGCCGCTTTTACGCCTGACTTGAGCGGTTGTGCGTACGCGAACACGCCGTGTAGAAGGGACCCTTCCCTGGGGGCGCGCCGCGCGACTCCGCCGTTTTCGTCCCCCGGTCCCCAGCCCAACCTCGATGCGCCTGATCGAACGCTATCTTTTCCGCCAGCTCCTGGGCCCGACGCTGTTGGCGACGCTGGCCCTGGTGGCGCTCGCCCTACTGGCGCGCAGCCTGTCGGAGTTCGACGTGCTGATCGAGCAGCGCCAGAGCGCCATGGTCTTCCTGAAGATCATCGCCCTGGCCCTGCCCCAGCTGCTGGGCATGATTCTGCCGATCGCCCTGTTCGTGGCCACCCTGGTGGCCCTGAACCGGCTGCATACCGAACAGGAGATCGTGGTCTGTTTCGCGGGCGGCATGAGCCGCTGGCGGGTGATCTCGCCGGCCATGCGCCTGGCCGTGTTCGCCACCCTGCTGTCCCTGGTCATGAGCCTGTGGGCGGCGCCCTGGAGCTCGCGGGCGATTCGCGAGACCTTCTTCGACATCAAGTCGGACCTGGCCTCGACCCTGGTGCGGCCGGGCGAGTTCACCGAACCGGGCCCGGGCCTGACGGTCTACGCCCAGACGATCGACCGCGACCAGATCATCCACAACCTCTTCATCCACCAGGAAAAGGCCGGCGGCGGCGCCGTCACCTACACGGCTCGCGAAGGCGTCATCGCCGAACGCAAGGGCCTGCCGGTGCTGGTGCTGCGCAAGGGCTCCAACCAGGAGTTCTCCAGCGCCGGCGTGCTGCAGTACCTGTCCTGGGACGAATACACCTTCGACCTCAGCTCGCTGTTCCAGAGCGACGAGCTGCTGCACTACAAGATCGGCGACCGCTACCCGCACGAACTGTTCTTCCCCGACCTCACCCAGGAATGGGAGCAGCAGAACCGCGAAAAGCTCCTGTCCGAAGGCCACTGGCGCCTGGCCAGCCCGCTCTACAACCTGGCCATGATGTCGATGGCGGTGGCGGCGGTGATCGGCGGCTCGTTCAGCCGCATGGGCTACGGCCGGCGGATCGCCATGGTCGGCGCGGCCGCCGCCCTGGTCCAGATCATCGGCTTCGGCGTCAAGGCCGCCTGCGACAACGACGTCTGGCTCAATCCCCTGCAGTACGCCGTGCCGCTGGCGGCGATCTGGTGGGGCCTGCGACAGATCTTCCGCCAGAAGGTCGCCCGCTACATCGCCATCGGCTCGCACGACGCCTTCCAGCCGGTGGGGGTCCAATGATCGGCGTCGGCATGATCGAGCGCTATGTGCTCAGAAAGACTCTGGCCGGCTTGGCGGCGGCCCTGGCGGTCGTCGCCGCGCTGGTCATGCTGATCGCCTTCGTCGACATTTCCAAGAACGTCGGCACTCGGACCGACGTCGGCTTCGCCCAGCTGCTGTTCCTGACCGTGCTGCAGGCGCCCGCCACGATCCTGGTGCTGACACCCTTCATCTTCCTGTTCGGGACCCTGGGCGCGTTCGTGGGCCTGAACCGGCGCAGCGAGCTGATCGCCATGCGGGCGGCGGGGGTCTCGGCCTGGCGGTTCATCATGCCGGCGGCGATCGCCGCCTTCGTCATGGGCCTGCTGACCCTGACCCTGCTCAATCCGCTGACCTCGGCGATGAGCGCCCAGTTCGAGACGTCGCGCAACGCGCTGATGGAAAGCTACCTGAAGTCGGCGCCCAAGGGCCTGTGGCTGCGCCAAGGCGACGAGAAGACCCAGGTGGTCATTCGCGCCCGGGCGCGCGACCAGGTGGAGGGCGCGGTCCGCCTGCGCGGCGTGTCGCTGTTCGTCTATGCCGTCCAGCCCGACGGGTCCCTGCAGTTCGCCCAGCGGATCGAGGCGGACGAGGCTCGGCTGGAGCCCGGCTTCTGGCGTCTGTCGGGCGTGCGCGTGGCCATGCCCGGGGCCGGGGCGATCCGCTCCGAGACCTACACCATGCCGTCCAACCTCGACGACCGCACCGCGTCGGAGCGATTCAACAATCCCCAGTCCATAGCCGTCTGGCTGCTGCCCGAGACCATCAAGCGCACCGAGGCGGCGGGGTTCTCGTCGATTCCGTTCCGCCTGCGGCTGCAGCAGGTCCTGGCCACGCCGCTGCTGTTCGCGGCCATGTCGGTCCTGGCCGCCGCCTTCTCGTTGCGCCTGATGCGGCTGGGCGGGCTGGCGGGCCTGGCCGGCGCGGGCGTAACCTTGGGCTTTGGTTTCTTCTTCTTTAACGAGCTGTGTGGCGCATTGGGCAAGGCCGACGTGCTGACGCCGGCTATGGCGGCGTGGACCCCGCCGATCGTGGCGCTTTTGGCAGGTCTGACGCTGCTTTGCTATACCGAGGATGGTTGAGTCTGTGTCGCCGGGATCGAGGACTTTGATGATGGAGCTTCGCTGGGGCGCGAAAGAGACGGGCCGCGCGGTCCTGCTGGCCGGAGCGGCTTGGCTCGCCCTCGCCACCTCGGCGCAGGCGCAGCAGCCGCTCGCCACCATTCCCGCCGCCCCCGCGCCCGCGCCGGCCGTCGACGACGGCCTGGGCGACACCGGCTACTATCTCGAATCCGACCTCCTGATCCGTGACGACGCCAATCAGAAGATGATCGCCCGCGGCGACGTCGAGGCCCGCTACCAGGGCCGCACCCTGCGCGCCGACGAGGTGGTCTACGACACCAAGACCGAGGTGGTCACCGCCCACGGCCATGTGACGCTGATCAACGCCGACGGCACCGCCGAATTCGCCAACGACATGACCATGGACAAGGACCTGAAGGCCGGCTTCGCGCGCGGCTTCTCGGCCCGCCTGGACAAGAACATCAAGATCGCCAGCGACAGCGCCGTGCGTCGCAACGAAAAGATCACCGAGCTTAACAAGGCGATCTACACCCCCTGCGAGGTTTGCGCCGCAAAGCCCAACCCGACCTGGAGCATCCAGGCCGACAAGGTGGTCCAGGACAAGAACAAGCACCTGGTCTATTACCATGGCGCCACCATCCGGGTGTTCGGCGCGCCGCTGATGTACCTGCCGGTCTTCTGGCACCCCGACCCCCAGACCGAGCGCCGCTCCGGGTTCCTGGTGCCCAAGATCGGCGTCTCCAAGAAGCGCGGCCTAGTCTATGAACAACCTTATCTGTTCGTGCTGTCGCCGTCTCAGGATGTGGTGATAACCCCTCAATTCAACACGAAAGTTAACCCGTTTCTGAAGGCCCAGTACCGCAAGCGGTTCTATTCGGGCTATGTCGAGGCGCGGGTCGGGGCCACCTACGACAAGGACTTCGACAACCACGGCGACCGCTTCGGCGAGGCGACGGCCAAGAGCTACATCCTGGCCAAGGGGCTGTTCGACATCGACGAGAAGTGGAAGTGGGGCTTCACCGCCGAGCGCGCTTCGCAGGCGCTGATCTTCGACGACTACGACATCAGCGACGTCTACGGCCAGCGCGGCCAGTTCACGGCCGACGACCATCGCCTGATGTCGCAGATCTACGCGACCCGGCAATCGGACCGGTCCTATCTGTCGGCCTCGATGATCTCGGTGCAAGGCCTGCGGGTCGTTCAGGTCAGCTCCGCAGGCTTGGCCAATCAGTTCGAGAACAGCGGAGCCTTCCCGCTGATCGGACCGATGGTCGAGGGGCGCTGGGAACCAGAATCGCACATTCTGGGCGGACGTCTTCGCGTCCAAGGCTCCGGCGTCGTCCTGACCCGTTCGGAATCGCAGTTCGGCGAGCCGCCCTACGCCTACGCTGCCTACAAGGGCCAGGACGGGGTGGATTCCGTCCGCGGCTCGATCAAGGGCGACTGGCGCGCCAGCCTGGTCCTGGGTTCAGGTCTGCGTGTCGAGCCTTTCGCCCAGGCGCGCGGCGACTCCTATCGCGTCAGCGACGTCTTCCTGCCGACCATCGCCGCGGCCGCGGGCGACACGACCACCAACATCAACTATTCGCGCGGGCTCGGCGTCGCCGGCGTGGACCTGAGCATGCCGTTCTTCAAGCCATTGAAGGACGGCGGCAGCGTGGTTCTCGAACCCCTGGTGCAGCTGGCGACCGGTTCCGACAGCTCGCGGGTGCCGATCGTCGTGGCCCGCGACCCCGCCGGCAATCCGATCTATTTCAACGAAGACAGCACCAACTTCGAACTGGACGAAACCAACCTGTTCGACGTCAACAAGTCGCCTGGCTTCGACCTCTATGAAGGCGGCACGCGCATGAACGTGGGCGGCCGCGCGACGGTGAAGTTCGCCGACGGCCGGGGCGGCAGCGTCCTGCTGGGCCGAAGCCTGCGCACCAAGGTCGATCCGCTGATGCCCACCCGCGCCGGACTGGACCAGAAGGCCTCGGACTGGATCGTGGCGGCCACGGTCACGCCGATCCGCGGGATCACCGCCTTCACGCGGGCCCGCTTCGACGACGACACCAGCAAGCTCAACCGCCTGGAAGCCGGCCTCGACGCCTCCGTCGCCCGCGGCTTCGGCTCCCTGCGCTACCTGAAGGACAACAAGGACACCTCGGGCTTCCGTCAGGAAAACCTGGACTTCATCGGCGACTACAAGATCCGCCAGAACTGGGGCGTGACCGCCCTGGGCCGCCTGTCCTACCAGGACGCTCGCGTCTTCGGCCTGGCCGCCAACGCCAGCAAGTGGTCCTGGACCCGGCGCGACCTGGGCGTCTACTACACGGACGACTGCGTACGCCTCGACCTAATCTATCAAAACGAGGACCGCTACACCCAGACCCCCAGCGGCTTGAAGTTGAAGTCCAACGAGTCCGTGGTGCTGCGCCTAACGCTCGCCACATTGGGCGACACACTGTACAGCGATTAGAATGTCACCGCGTCGGGGGACGCGCGATTAAGCGCGCGCCTTCCTTTGGACGCGTCTAGAGGAACGACAATACCGATGCGGTCTGCGCGTAGCGTGACGAAACTGGCGGCCTGCACCGCTTCCATCCTCGCCTTGACCGTGGCGAGCCTCGGCCTGCCCGCCCTGGCTCAGGAGGCCGCACCCGCGGCGACCCCGACCGTGGATGCGCCGCCGGCCGCGCCGGCCGCCGCCGCGCCGCGCGCCAATCCGCTGTCGGAAAGCGTCGCGGCCGTCGTCAACGACGACATCATCTCCAGCTATGACCTGATGCAGCGCATGCGTCTGCTGATGGTCACCTCGGGCCTGCAGCCGACCCAGGAGAACCTGCCTCAACTGGAACAGGAAGCCCTGCGCTCGCTGATCGACGAGCACGTCCAGATGCAGGAACTGCGTCGGGTGGAGAAGGCCCAGAAGATCACGATCATCTCGACCGACAAGGAGGTCGAGGAGCAGATCGAGGACATCGCCAAGGGCAACAACATGACCGGGGCGCAGCTGACCCAGCAGTTGCAGTCCCAGGGCGTCGGCATCGACACCTGGAAGGCGCAGATCCGCGCCGACAGCAGCTGGCAGGCCTGGATCAGCGGTCGCTACGGCTCGCGCCTGCGGGTCGGCGACGACCAGATCAAGGCCTTCGAACGCCGCCAGGCCGAAGCCGCCAGCAAGCCGCAGTACCAGGTCAGCGAAGTCTTCATCGACGCCGGCCGCGTCGGCGGCATGGAAGTGGCCCAGAACGGCGCCAAGCAGCTGGTCACCCAGATGCAGCAGGGCGCGCCCTTCGCCGCGGTGGCCCGCCAGTTCTCGGCCTCGCCGACGGCGGCCAACGGCGGCGACGCCGGCTGGGTCAGCCCCGGAGAGATGCCGCCCGAGGTCGACGCGGCGCTCGAGCAGCTGCGCCCCGGCCAGTTGTCGGCCCCGATCCCGGTGCGCGACGGCGTCTACATCATCTATCTGCGCGAGAAGCGCTCGGGCGCGAAGACCGCCTTGGTCGACCTCAAGCAGGTGGCCGTCGCCCTGCCCAAGGACGCGACCCAGGCCCAAGTCGACGCCGCCCAAAAGCTGCTCGTCGACCTCAAGCCCAAGATCACCAGCTGCGAGACCCTGGAGGCCACGGCCGGCAAGGTCGAGGGCGTGGTGGCCGGCGACCTGGGCGAGGCCGAGATCACCGACCTGGCGCCGGCCTTCCAGGAGGCCGCCAATACCCTCAAGGTCGGCCAGGTCTCGGACCCGATCCGCACCGACGCCGGCTTTCACCTGATCGCCGTCTGCGGCAAGCGCCAGTCGGGCGCCCAGGCACCGACGCACGACCAGATCGAAAACCGCCTGCGCGGCCAACAGCTTGCGCTGATCTCCAAACGTTATCTGCGAGACCTGCGCAACTCGGCGACCATCGAGACCCGGTGAAGACCACGGCCCTTGCCCTGAGCGCAGGCGATCCGGCCGGCATCGGGCCGGAGATCATCGCCAAGGCCTGGTCGGTGCTGCGCGCCGAGGGACCGAGCTTCATGGTGGTGGGCGACGCCCAGCTGCTGGCCTCGGCCGGCGGCGGGGTGAAGGTCCGCGCGGTCACCGGGCCGGTCGAGGCGATCAGGGTGTTCGGCCAGGCTCTGCCCGTGCTGGACATCCCCCTGCAGGCCCCGGTGGTGGCCGGCAAGCCGTCCAGCGCCTACGCGCCCCAGGTGATCCGCTGGATCGAGACCGGCGCGGGCCTGGCCCTGTCGGGCGCCGTGGCCGGCCTGGTCACCGCCCCGATCGCCAAGGCTCCGCTGTACGACGCCGGCTTCGCCTTTCCGGGCCACACCGAGTTCCTGGCCGAGCTGACCCATGTGGGCGAGCGCCAGCCGCCGCACGGGCCGGTCATGATGCTGGCGGCCCGCGACCTGCGCGCCACCCTGGTGACCATCCACACCCCGCTGTCGGCCGTGCCCGCGGCCCTGTCGATCGAGGCGATCGTCAACGCCGGCCTGGTGACCGTCGAGGCCCTGCGCAAGGACTTCGGCATCGCGGTTCCGCGCCTGGCGGTGGCGGCCCTGAACCCGCATGCGGGCGAAGGCGGCGCCCTGGGGAGCGAGGAGGCGGCGATCATCGAACCCGCCGTCCGGATCCTTCGGGACAAGGGCGTCCAGGTCAAGGGCCCCGCCCCCGCCGACAGCCTGTTCCATGCCGAGGCCCGGGCGACCTACGACGCGGTGCTGTGCATGTATCACGACCAGGCGCTGATCCCGGTCAAGATGCTGGACTTCTGGGCCGGGGTGAACGTCACCCTGGGCCTGCCGATCGTGCGCACCTCGCCGGATCATGGTACGGGTTTCGACATCGCCGGCCGCGGCCTGGCCCGGGCCGACAGCCTGGTCGCCGCCATCCGCCTGGCGGCCGAGATCGCCGACCGCCGCGCCATCGCCTAACCAATTCCGATCGAACTTTCGACGACAGTGAACCGCCCTCGTCCTTCGACAAGCTCAGGATGAGGGCTTTGGCGAAGGTTCTTCGGTAGAAATGCTTGTCGAAGGACGAGGATTGCGGTCCAAGACCGGCAAACCAGAGCATCCCGCCATGACGTCGCCCACCCTCGCCGACCTGCCGCCGCTTCGCGAGGTTCTCGCCGAGCATGACCTGCTGGCCAACAAGAGCTTCGGCCAGCATTTCCTGCTGGACCTGAACATCACCCGCAAGATCGCCCGCCTGTCCGGGGTCGGCGAAGGCGACGTGGTGATCGAGGTCGGCCCCGGTCCCGGCGGGCTAACACGGGCCCTGCTGGAGACCGGCGCGCGGGTCGTGGCGGTCGAGATGGACAAGCGCTTCATCCCCCTGCTGGAAGACCTGGGCGCGGCCGCCGACGGCCGGCTGACGCTCGTCCAGGGCGACGCCCTGAAGGTCGACATGGCCGCCATCGCCGGCGGACCGGCCCACATGGTCAGCAACCTGCCCTACAATGTCGGCACGCCGCTGCTGATCAACTGGCTGACCGGCCCGTTCCGGCCGCTGTCGATGACCCTGATGTTCCAGAAGGAGGTCGCCGACCGCATCGCCGCCGACGTCGACGACGACGCCTATGGCCGCCTGGCCGTGGTCTCCCAGACCGTCTGCAGCGCCAAGGTGGTCATGGACCTGCCGGCCCGCGCCTTCACCCCGCCGCCCAAGGTGGCCTCGGCCGTGGTGCGCCTGGTCCCGCTGGAGCCCGCGCCCGACAAGGCCCTGGTCGCGGCCCTGGAAAAGGTCACCGCCGCCGCCTTCGGCCAGCGCCGCAAGATGCTGCGCTCCAGCCTCAAGGGCCTGGGCGGCGGGGCGCTGTGCGACAAGGCCGGCATCGACCCCGACGCCCGGGCCGAGACCATCGACGTTGCGGGTTTCCAGGCGCTGGCGCGGGCGGTGATGGGTTAGTCGACCGGAAGCCGCCGCGCGCGACGGCCGCTAAGGGGGTTACGGACGTTCAGCCTACCTATTTAACTTGGAGTGATGGGAGACGAAGGCCGTGAGCGTCCATGTCCGCAGAGCCCGAACCGACGAGGCCGACCAGCTCACCGAGTTGGCCATGAAGGCCAAGGCCTCCTGGGGCTATGATGACACCTTCATGGCGATGTGCCGCGACGAGTTGACCCTCACGCCTGAGAAGTTGCGAACGTGGACGGTATGGGTGGCGGAGTGCGCCGGCGAACTCGCGGGCATGGTCGCCCTAGCTGGCGATGCCCCTGATGGCGAGCTCGAGGACTTCATGGTGGAGCCTCGTTTCCAGGGGCGGGGTGTGGGCGCGGCGCTGATAGGCGTACTCATCCGCGAATGCCAGTCGCGTGGATTTAAGCGGGTATGCCTCAACGCCGATCCTAACGCCGAGCCCATTTACCAAAAGCTCGGATTTTCCACTGTTGGTACTTCCCCGTCGCGATCGATCCCGGGACGCGCGCTTCCCCGGATGGCAAGAACGCTTTGATGATCGCAAACGTCCGACCAGGTCGAAACCCGCCCTATCGCCCCCTCAGATCTCTTCCCTCAGCAAATCCCCCACCAGGTTGCCGATCCACGGGTTGCGGGCCCGCTTCTGGCGTTCGGCGTGGTAGATGTGGGCCAGGTCGGCATAGGCGCGGTCGAAGTCGTCGTTGAGGATGACATAGTCGAACCGCTCCCAGGCGGCGACCTCGTCCTTGGCGCGGGCCAGGCGCTTGGCGATGACCTCTTCGCTGTCCTGGCTGCGGGCGTGCAGGCGGCGGCTCATCTCGGCCAGCGACGGCGGCAGCACATAGATCAGCACCGAGTCCTCGGGCAACTGGGCATGGACCTTCATCGCGCCCTGGAAGTCGATGTCGAACAGCACGCTCTCGCCGCGCTCCAGCGCCTCGACGATCGGACCGCGCGGGCTGCCGTAGTGGTTTCCGTAGACCTCGGCCCATTCCAGGAAGGCGTCGTCCCGAATCATGACCTGGAACGCGTCGCGGCTGACGAAGTGGTAGTCGCGGCCGTCGTGCTCGCCCGGACGCGGGTCGCGGGTGGTGGCGCTGATCGACAGGTGCAGGTCGTTGTGGTCGGCCACCAGGCGGCGGGTCAGCGAGGTCTTGCCCACGCCCGACGGGGCCACGACCATCAGCAGCAGGCCGCGCGTGCGTCCATGCGGATTATTCGACATTCTGAACCTGTTCCCGGAATTGCTCGATCGTGGCCTTCAGATCCAGGCCGTGCGTGGTCAGGGCGGTCAGCGCCGACTTGCTGCAAAGGGTGTTGGCCTCGCGCATGAACTCCTGGGACAGGAAGTCCAGGCGCCGGCCGGCCGCGGCGTCGGCGGTCAGCAGGGCGCGGGCGGCGGCCACGTGGCTGGTCAGCCGGTCCAGCTCCTCGCGCACATCGGCCTTGACGGCCATGGCCGCGGCTTCCTGGATGATGCGCTCTTCCGACGCCGCCTCGCCGATCAACTCGGTCAGCTTGCGGGCGTAGCGGTCCTTGAGCACGGCCGGCTGGCTGGCGGCTTCCCGCGAGGCCAGATGGGTCAGGACCTCGATGCGGTCGACGGCGCCAGTCAGGATCGGGGCCAGGGCGGCCCCCTCCTCCAGCCGCGCGGCCTTCAGACCGTCCAGGGCCTGGCCGATCGTGGCGGCCATGGCGGCCTCCACCTCGGCCCGGTCCTCCGCGGCCTCGTCCTCCTCGCGGGCGTCGATCACGCCGCGCAGGGCCAGCAGGCCGTCGAGCGTGGGCTTGGCGACCATGCCGGTGGCCACATAGGGCGCGCCGGCCTTCAGATAGCGCTCCAGCACCTCGACATTGACCTGCACGGCGGCCTGGGCCTCGACCCGCTTGGCCTGCAGGTTGACCGTCAGCTGGCCGCGCTGGAAGCGGGCCTGGGCGCCGTCGCGGGCGGCCCGGTCCAGGCCCTCGAAGCCCGGCGGGCCGCGAAAGCGGGTCTCGAGGTTGCGGCCGTTGACGCTGCGCGCCTCCACCGCCCACGACCAGGCCCCGTGCGAGCCCTCGACGCGGGCGAAGCCGGTCATGCCTGACAGCGCCATCCTAGCCTCCGGCGCCTGATCGCGCTTGCGGCGGGCTTTTCGCGGCCCCTGCAACGCCGGCCTGGGCCGCCGCCTTTGACCGCTCGACCTGCCGCCACTTGGCGACATTGCGCTCGTGCTCCTCGTAGGTCGAGGCGAAGACGTGGCCGCCGGTGCCGTCGGCGACGAAATAGAGGTCGTCGCTCTTCATCGGATTGAGCACGGCCGCCAGGGCGGCCTTGCCCGGATTGGCGATCGGCGTCGGCGGCAGGCCCTCGATCAGGTAGGTGTTGTAGGGCGTCTGGCGCTGCAGTTCCGACTGCAGGATGCCCCGGCCCAGCGGCCGGCCGCGGGTCAGGCCGTAGATGATGGTCGGGTCGCTGCCCAGGCGGACACCCTGGCGCAGGCGGTTGATGAACACCGCCGCCACGTGCGGCCGCTCGCGGGCCAGGCCCGTCTCCTTCTCGACGATCGAGGCCATGGTCACCGCCTGGTCCTTGGTCTCGTATGGCAGGCCCGGCTGGCGGGCGGCCCACAGGCGATCGAGCACCTCGTCGCGGGCGTCCATCATCCGCTGCAGCACCGCCGCCCGGTCCTCGCCGCGCTGGACCTGATAGGTCTCGGGCAGGATCGAGCCCTCCGGCGGGGTGGGCACTGTGCCGGTCAGCTCGGGCGCGCGCATCAGGATGTCGACCACCATGTCCGAGGTCAGGCCCTCGGCGATGGTCACCTGGTGGCGGACGATCTTGCCGTCGCGGACCTTGGCCAGCACCTGGCGCAGCGAGGCGCGCGAGGCGAACTCGTATTCGCCGGCCTTCAGCTTGCGCGCCGCGCCGGTGGTCTGGGCGGCGGTCAGGAACAGCGAGGACGAGCGGATCACCCCCGCCTGCTCCAGGCTGGAAGCGATCTCGGGCAGGCTGGCCCCGCGCCGCAGGACGACTGTGGTCTGGTCGCCCGATCGCGCGGCCGGGCCGGGTCCCTGATAGACCCACACCGCGCCCAGCACCACCAGCACGGCGGCCAGGCCCAGCATGGTCAGCAGGCCCGCGCCCATGGCGGCGATGCGGCGCCCAACCGGCGCGGTCTCGCGCCGGCGCGGGTTGGCCTTGCGGGGAGCCCCCGTCTTCTTCGGCGCCGGGGCGCGGCGTGTTGGCGAGGGCTTGCGGCTCACGAGACTTTGCGGAACACGACGGCGGCGTTGGTGCCGCCGAAGCCGAAGCTGTTGGACACCGCCACGTCGATCTTGTGCGGCACGGCCTTGTTCGGCGCCAGGTTCATGGCGACGTGCACGTCCGGGTCGTCCAGGTTGATGGTCGGCGGGGCGATCTGGTCACGGATGGCCAGGATCGAGAAGATGCCCTCGATCGCGCCGGCCGCGCCCAGCAGGTGGCCGGTCATCGACTTGGTCGACGACATCACCACGTTCTTGGCGTGGTCGCCCAGGAAGCGCTCGACGGCCCTGGCCTCGATGCCGTCGGCCATGGTCGAGGTGCCGTGGGCGTTGACATAGTCGATGTCCGAGGGCTGGAGACCCGCGTCCTTGACCGCCGCCGACAGGGCCCGGAAACCGCCGTCGCCGTCTTCCGACGGCGCTGTGATGTGGTAGGCGTCGCCCGACAGGCCGTAACCGATGACCTCAGCGTAGATCTTGGCGCCGCGCGCCTTGGCGTGCTCGTACTCCTCCAGGACGACAACGCCCGCGCCCTCGCCCATCACGAAGCCGTCGCGGTCCTTGTCGTAGGGCCGCGAGGCCTTCTCGGGCGTGTCGTTGAAGGCGGTGGCCACGGCGCGGCAGGCGATGAACCCGGCCATGCCGACCTTGCAGACCGCCGCCTCGGCCCCGCCGGCGATCATCACGTCGGCGTCGCCGTACTTGATCAGCCGGGTGGCGTCGCCGATGGCGTGGGCGCCGGTGGCGCAGGCGGTGACCACGGCGTGGTTGGGGCCCTTGAAGCCATAGCGGATCGAGACCTGGCCCGAGATCAGGTTGATCAGGGCCGAGGAGATGAAGAACGGGCTGACCCGGCGCGGGCCCTTGGCCTCGAGCTCCAGGGCGGTGTCGGCGATGGTCGACAGGCCGCCGATGCCCGAACCCAGGATCACGCCGGTCCGGTACTTGTCTTCCTCGGTTTGCGGGACCCAGCCGGAATCCTTCACGGCCTCGTCCGCGGCGGCGATGCCGTACAGGATGAAGTCGTCGACGCGCTTCTGGTCGCGCGGGCTCATGGTCAGGTCGGGGTTGAACGATCCTTCGACGTCCGGACCGCCACCGCCGCGTCCGTCGACGCGCGGCACTTCGCAGGCCACCTGACAGCCGTACTCGGTCGGATCGAAGGCCGAGATCCGATTGGCGCCGGACTTGCCGGCCAGGATGTTCTTCCAGGTGACATCGACGCCCTGACCCAGGGGGGTCAGGAGGCCAAGCCCGGTGACGACGACTCTACGCATGGATCACTCCCAACCTTCGTATCGCGGACATATGGGGGTTCTGGACGAATCCGGCATTCCCCCGAAGGCCGCGAATCTCGGCCACATACGAAAACCGCCGCGCGCACGATGGCAAGAGCCCGTGCGACGCGGCGGTTGATAGTGCTGTCCGCGGAATTTGCGCGAACCCGACGCCTTAGGCGCCGGTCTTTTCCGTGATGAACTTCACGGCGTCACCGACGGTCTGGATGTGCTCGGCGGCGTCATCCGGAATTTCGATGTCGAATTCTTCTTCGAACGCCATGACCAGCTCGACGTTGTCGAGGCTGTCGGCGCCCAGGTCGTCGATGAAGCTGGCCTTTTCGGTGACCTTTTCCGGATCGGCGTCCAGGTGCTCGATGACGATCTTACGCACGCGCTCGAGAATGTCGGACATTCTTTTAGTCCCTCGTTTTGAATCTTGCAGTTCCGCGGGCGACGGGGGCGAACCTTCACCACCCACGGGAATTGTCGGGCCACCGCCTATCACGTTCTTTTTCGAGTGACTAGCGGCACGTCCGGTTAGAAATGTGGGCTTTCGTCTTTCCAAGCAGAAAGGCGTCCAGCCTAGGAAAAGACGACCCGTCAGATCATGGCCATGCCGCCGTTGACGTGCAAGGTCTGACCCGTGACATAGCCGCCCTGGTCACTGGCCAGGTAAACGCACGCCGCGGCGATATCGCTCCCTTCGCCCAGACGGCCGGCGGGAATGGTCGACAGGATGCCGGCCCGCTGCTGCTCGTTCAGGGCGTCGGTCATCGGGCTGGCGATGAAGCCGGGGGCCACGCAGTTGACGGTGACGTTGCGGCTGGCCAGCTCCTGGGCCAGGGCCTTGGAGAAGCCGATCATGCCGGCCTTGGAGGCGGCGTAGTTGGTCTGGCCCGCATTGCCGGTGACGCCGACGATCGAGGTGATGCCGATGATCCGGCCCGCCCGGCGCTTCATCATGCCCTTGGCGGCGGCGCGCGACAGGCGGAAATAGCCTTCCAGGTTCACCTTGATCACGGTGTCCCAGTCCTCGTCCTTCATGCGGACGATCAGGCCGTCGCGGGTGATGCCGGCGTTGGCGATCACGATGTCCAGCGGCGCGCCGGCGGCTTCCTCGGCCTTGGCGACCAGGCCGTCCACCGCGGCGGCGTCCGACAGGTTCGCGGCGACGAACGACACGCGCTCGCCGAACTGGGCGGCCAGCTCGGACAGCGCCGATTCGCGCGTGCCCGACAGCACGACATGGGCGCCCTGCGCGTGCAGGGCCTTGGCGATGGCCCCGCCGATGCCGCCCGTGGCGCCGGTGACGAGAGCGGTCTTGCCGGTGAGATCGAACATTTGGTTTCTCCGTCCGGAGGATAGTGGGTGAACCCCTCGTCCTTCGACAGGCTCAGGATGAGGGTTTCAAATGAAGCGCCGCGTCCGTCGTCCTCATCCTGAGCCAGTCGAAGGACGAGGACGCCACCACGGCGTTGAGGCTAAAGCGACTTGGCGAAGGCTTCGAGGTCGGCCGGGCTGTTCAGGGGAACGGCCTCGGCGTCCGGGGCGATCCGCTTGGCCATGCCCGACAGCACCTTGCCCGCGCCGGCCTCGGCGAAGCGGGTGACGCCCCCCTCGCCCGCCAGCCAGGTCATGCTCTCGCGCCAGCGGACGCGGCCGGTGACCTGCTCGACCAGCAGCCTGCGGATGACGTCGGGATCGTGGACCGGGGCGGCGGTGATATTGGCCACCAGCGGGGCGCGGGGCGCGACGATGGTGGTGCGGGCCAGGGCCTCTTCCATCTCGTCGGCGGCCGGCTGCATCAGCGGGCAGTGGAAGGGCGCGGAGACGTTCAGCGGGATGGCCCGCGCGCCCAGTTCCTTGGCCTTCTCGATGGCCTTGTCGACGGCCGCCTTGGCGCCGGAGATCACCACGTTGCCGTTGTTGTTGTCGTTGGCCACGACGCAGACGCCGACTTCCGAGCCGGCGGCGGCGGCGGCTTCGGCCAGGGCCAGGTCGGTCTTGGGGCCGATCAGCGAAGCCATGGCCCCCTCGCCCACCGGCACGGCGCGCTGCATGGCCTGGCCGCGCAGCTTCAGCAGGCGGGCGGTGTCGGCCAGGGTGATGGCCCCGGCGGCGGCCAGGGCGCTGTATTCGCCCAGGCTATGACCGGCCACGAAGGCGGCCCGGTCGACGCCGACGCCGAACTCGCGCTCCAGCACGCGCGTCACGGCCAGGCTGACGGCCATCAGGGCCGGCTGGGCGTTCTCGGTCAGGGTCAGGTCGCCTTCCGGCCCCTCGCTCATCAGCTTGAACAGCTTCTGGCCCAGGGCGTCGTCGACCTCCTGGAAGACCTCGCGGGCGGCGGCGAAGGCCTGGGCCAGGTCGGCGCCCATGCCGACCGTCTGGCTGCCCTGACCTGGGAAGATGAAGGCGATGCTCATGGGCCCGCTCCGTCGTTACAAATCCAAGGGCGGGAGGGTTATGGGATCGCCGCGCCACGGGCAAGGATCAGTTTTGGCCTTCCGAGGCCTCCGGAGCCGTCGCCACGACCGTTCTCAAGGCGAGCGCAGGCTGCGGCGCCAGCTCCAGCACGGGTTCGGACGGCCGTGCGGGCGGCGGACAGCCCCTGCGCGCCAGCTTTCTGGCGCTCCACGACGGATCACAGCGACGCGGCGCTTCGGCGGCGCGCATGGCGGCCATCATGGCGATGTTCTGCTGGACCAGCCTCATGGTCCGCTTGTTGTAGTCCGGCTTGGGCATGCTGGCCGACACCGGCAGCTGCGGGAAGTGCGGCGTCCGGGCGGCGACGGGGACCGGTCGCGGCGTGAATGGCGCAGCGACCCGCGAAGACGGCAGGGGCCGAAAGCCGCGGATCGTCGGCGTCTCCGCCTGCGCCAGGCTCGCCGTCATCAGCGTCAGGGCCAGGATCGTCTTCGAAAAGATCGCGCCGCGCATTACAGCCGCCTCCGTCTGCCCTACCTTATTCTACCATGGCGGGAGGCGGCGCGCGATGGTCGACCGCCCTTCAGCCCAGCCAGGGTCCGCCGGGCGGCCCCCATCCCCAGACCGGCATCGGCGGGTCGTCGGTCGGGGCGGCGACGCCCGGCGCGGAATTGATCACCGCCAGCCGCGTGCCCCATTCCAGATAACCGACGAAGGCGGCGCGGAACTCCGGGTCCGCCGGCAGGCCGACGGCGTCGGCGGTGTCCAGCATCAGCGACACCCAGGCGCGGCGCTGCTCTTCGGTCAGGTGCCGCCCCAGGTGATGGCCGATCATCGCGGCGTGGCCGCCGCCGGCTTCGGTATAGGCCTTGGGGCCTCCGAACACCTCGGTGACGAAGGCGGCCACGTGCTCGGCGTGGCGCGGGTTCATGCCGGCGAACACCGGAGCCAGCACCGGGTCGTCGGGCACGGCGGCGTAGAAGGCTTCGAACAGCGTCCTGAAGGCGTCGGGCCCGCCCGCCCAGGCCGCCAGGGTTGGAATGTCCGTCTCGCCGAGCGCCATGGTCGCCTCCCCGTTCCAACCTTCGGACTTAAGGGCGCAGGTAGCCGTTTGGAAGCCGGAAGAATGGCGTTATTGAAATCGTGACGCAGCTGGCTGCGCCCTCGTCTTCCCTGGAGCCTATGCATGCAACGCCTGCTCACCGGTCTCGCTCGTCCCCTGGCGCTCTGCGCCGTCCTGATGACGGCCTCCCCTGCCCTGGCCGCCCTGAAGGTCGGCGAAAAGGCCCCCGACTTCACTGCCCCCGCCGCCCTGGCCGGCAACGACTTTTCCTTCACCCTGTCCAAGGCGCTGAAGAAGGGTCCCGTGGTGCTGTACTTCTTCCCGGCCGCCTACACCTCGGGCTGCACGGCCGAGGCCCACGAATTCGCCGAGGCGACGCCCGCGTTCGAGAAGCTGGGCGCGACGGTGATTGGCGTCACCGGCGGCAATGTCGACCGCATCAAGGACTTCTCCAAGGAGCACTGCCGCGACAAGTTCGCCGTGGCCGCGGCGAACGCCGACCTGATCAAGACGTACGACGTGGTGCTGCCGATGAAGGACAACCTGTCCAACCGCACGTCGTATGTGATCGCCCCCGGCGGCAAGATCCTGCTGGCCTACAGCGACCTGAACTTCCAGGGTCACGTCACCCAGACGATGGACGCGGTGAAGGCCTACAAGGCCGGAAAGAAGAAATAATTCCGGTTTCGGCCAGTCTCCTGCGAAATCGGCGCGCGCGGACCGCAGCGGCCCGCGCGCGCGACGTCTAGGATCACGGCCATGGTCGATACGATCCTCCTGGAAACCCTGGCGCGCGGCGCCGCCATCGGCGGCTTCGCGGTCACGGGGCTGGCCCTGGTCCTGGATCGGCGCGTGACGCCGGCCCGCTGGGTCGGCGGCCTGTTCTTCGCCTGCGCCATCGCCCATGTGGTCGAGGGCTATAGGCAAGGCGGCGCGGCGGCCGCCTTCCCGATCGTCTGCGTCCTGTCGGTGGCCACTACCGGCCTGTTCTGGGCCCTGGCCTATGCGTTGTTCACCGACGAGCGGCGCTTCTCGCTCCATCGGCTGTGGCCCGCCGTCGGGCTGGTGGCGCTGTGGCTCCTGGCCCGTTCGATGCCCCTGACGATCTGCAGGCCGTTCTGGCTGGCCTTCAACCTGGCCTCGGTCGGCCTGGTGACGCACGCCCTGCTGGTGATCTGGCGCGGCTGGCGCGGCGATCTGGTGGACCAGCGCCGCCAGCTTCGCGGACCGGTGATGATCGCCGCCGCCGGCTACATCCTGCTGCTCAGCGTCCGCGACATGGCTTGGATCGGCGGGCTGCCGGGGCTGCCCGCCGCCAGCCTGCTGCAGGCCCTGGCCTTGGCCGCCCTGGCGGCCGCCGCCTCGATCGCCCTGCTGCGCGCCGAACCGCTGTTGGTGGTGGTCCCTGCGACGGACGAAGCGGCTCCGTCGCCGCCCGTCGCCGCCCTGGATCTTACCCCCGCCGACCGCCTGGTGCTGGCCCGCCTTGCCAACGCCATGGACGACGACGAGGTGTGGCGCGGCGAGGACCTGTCGATCAGCGCCCTGGCGGCCCTGGTCGGCGCGCCGGAGCATCGCCTGCGCCGGCTGATCAACGGCGTGCTGGGCCACCGCAACTTCGCCGACTACGTCAACGGACGGCGCATCGCGGCGGCCAAGCTCGCCCTTGCGGCCCCGGACCTGGCCCTGAAGTCGATCTCGACCATCGCCTACGACTTGGGCTTCGCCTCGCTGGGTCCGTTCAATCGGGCCTTCCGCGCCGCCACCGGCGTCACCCCGACCGAGTGGCGAGTCGCCAATACCCCACCCCCCGCGCGGCTGAGGCTGGTCGAAACCAGCGATCCATCGCCGAAAGCCGACAAGACCGCCTGATTTCATCATCGGCGCGACAGACGGCGCCCGCCTGGGTCCTCCTCGGGACATCGCTCATCCGAGGAAGCCCGATGTCGTTCCTTTTATCCCTCGCCGAAAACTGGCTGCACGCCACGTTCACCGACGTCAGCCGCTACGTGATCTTCGCGGTCGGCGTCTGGCTGACGCTGTGGGTCGTGCTGGCGGTTCCGCTGGCCGGCCGCAAAATCCGCGAGGGCCGACCGCCCGCACGGCAGCTACTGGTCGAGTTCGCCTGCTCGATCCGCTCGATCCTGGTGTTCTCGACGGTCGGCCTGCTCAGCTTCGGCCTGTTCCACGCCGGCTTGATGCCCGGCCCCTACATCGCCCGCGAGCTGGGGCCAGTGTGGTTCTGGGCGAGCCTGCTCCTGATGGTCGTCGCCCACGACGCCTGGTTCTACTGGACCCACCGGCTGATCCATGACCGGCGGCTGTTTCGGACCTTCCACCGCCGCCATCACCGGTCCAACAGCCCCTCGCCGTTCACCGCCTACAGCTTCGACCTGGGCGAGGCGGCGATCAACGCGCTGTTCGTGCCGCTGTGGATGCTGGTCGTGCCCACCCAGTGGCCGGTCGCGGGCCTGTTCATGCTGCACCAGATCGTCCGCAACACCCTGGGCCACAGCGGCTATGAGCTGTTTCCGGCTACGCGCGACGGCCGTCCGCTGCTGCCCTGGCTGACCACAGTGACCCATCACGACCTGCACCACGCCCAGGCCGGCTGGAACTACGGGCTGTATTTCACCTGGTGGGACAAGCTGATGGGCACCGAGAACCCGCTCTACCTGGAGCGGTTCGCCCAGGCGGTGCGACGTTCGAGTCGCGCAGCGCCCGTGAAGGCGGCCGAGGCCGCCTAGAAGCCTACCAGGTGGTGCGGACCAGCTTGACCATCAGACGGCCGTCCTGGACCCGCTCGTCGGCGGCCCGCAGACTGACGGTGAACTCGGCGGGGATGTCGAACGGCCGGGTCAGGCTGAAGTCGACACCCTCGTCGCCCATCGTCCCGCCGCCGACGGCGATCGAGGCCACGGGACGACCGTCCAGGGTCAACTCGGACCGCACATTGGCCCGGGTCACCGGGGCCCGGCCGCGCAGATAGATCGGCTGAGAGGCGTTCATGTCCATCGACAGCCGCACGTAGTTGGCCTTGGGCAGCAGGCCGAAGCCGAACGAGCGGGCCAGGGATGAGCGGATCGCCGCCTCTCGGGCGTTCCAGGACGCGCCCACCCCGACCGCCCGATTCGCCGCGGCGTGCTCGTCGGGCTTCTGGTTCAGGTTGAGGTCGAAGTTGTAGGTCGGGTTGTCGAGGGCGCCGGCCACCTTGGCGGTGAGGGTCGCTTTCTCGGCGTCGGTCGACAGGTCCAGCGTCTGGGCGGCGGAATAGCCCTGGAAGTGGCCGTCAGCGCCCCAGACCGCCAGGTCCGGCTTGCGCACGATATCGCCCGCCATCGCCGGTGCGGCGGCGACGGACAGCAAGACCACCATCAGGGAAGTCGACCTGAACCCCATGAACGCCCGATAGCACAAGGCGGCGAGAGGCTGAAGCCTTGCGCCGCCTAATTTATATGACAGTTGTTCGACAACCCCCTTTTCGGGCGGGATCAGGACTTCGACGCCTTCGGGGCAGGCGCGGGACCGGTGCAGTTCAGCTTGGCGCAGAGCTTCTGCAGCATCTTGCCCTGCGTCTCGGCCATGATCGCCGGCATCTGCGCCATCATCTTCTGGGTGAGCTCAGGCGTCTTGGCGATCAGGGCCTGGCCGGACGGCGCCTCGTAGAAGGCCACCAGGTCGCGCAGCTCCTGTTCGGTGAAGACCTCGGCCACCGCGTCGATCATCGGGGCCTTCATCTTGTCGGTCATCTCGCGCGTGGATTCGACCACGGTCTCGCTGACCAGCTGGCTCTGCTCGTCGGTCAGTGACGGCGTCTGCTTGCGCAGGGTCTGGACCATGACAGGGACCATCTGCTCCATCATCTGGCCCAGCATCTTGTCGTAGTGGATCGCCTCGAAATAGCGCGCCGCCAGGGCGCGGGTCTCGGGCGTGGCCTTGGAAGCGGTGGCGGCGGCCGGCGGCGGCGCCTGCCGCGCCTGGGCCGCGCCGCCACCCAGGCACAGGGCCGCAGCGGTGACAAGAATGGCGAGACGCTTCATGATGATCCCCCGGACGGTGACGTCATCCTCGTTGTCTCATAACCACTTGAGGATGCAAGTCCGCTCGGCGGCTTGTGCCGCCGCGCCCTTTCCTGTATTAGCGCGCCCTCTCACGGATGGCGGTCTTGCACGCAGCCCTATGGGTCGGGATTTCCCGCTCGGCATGCAGGATCCATCGTGGTCGACGGACTTCCGCCGTCGCCCGCGCCGCCTTCCAAGCCGGAAGAAGGAAAACATGGCGTTCTACGAACACGTGGTCATCGCGCGGCAGGACATCTCGCCGCAACAGGCCGAAGCTCTGAATGAGCAACTCAAGGCTCTCCTGGAAGAGAATGGCGGTCACATCGCCAAGATCGAATACTGGGGCCTGCGCAACCTCACCTATCGCATCAAGAAGAACCGCAAGGGCCACTATTCCCTGCTCGCCATCGACGCTCCGGCCGCGGCCGTGAAGGAGATGGAACGTCAGCTGCTGATCAATGAAGACGTGCTGCGCTTCATGACCATCCGCGTCGAAGAGCTGGACCTGGAGCTGTCGCCGGTTCTGGCCCGTCGCGACCGCGAACGTGGCGAGCGCACCGAGCGCCCGCGCGACGACTTCGCGCCGGCCGCGTAAGGGAGAAGAGAGATCATGACCGATACCACTGCTCCCGAAGCCGGCGCTCCCGCCGCCGGTGGCGGCGCCCGCCGCCCGTTCTTCCGTCGCCGCAAGGTTTGTCCGTTCTCGGGCGCCAACGCGCCGAAGATCGACTACAAGGACGTGAAGCTGCTGCAGCGTTACGTTTCCGAACGCGGCAAGATCGTGCCGTCGCGCATCACCGCGGTGTCGGCCAAGAAGCAACGTGAACTGGCCAAGGCCATCAAGCGCGCCCGCTTCCTGGCTCTGCTCCCCTACGTCGTGAAGTAAGGGAGACACCACGATGAAAGTCATTCTGCTCGAACGCGTCGAAGGCACCGGCGTCCTCGGCGACGTGGTCACGGTGAAGGACGGCTTCGCCCGTAACTTCCTGCTGCCGCGCTCCAAGGCCCTGCGCGCCAACTCCGCCAACCTGAAGACCTTCGAAGCTCAGCGCGCTGAGATCGAAGCTCGCAACGTCAAGAACCGCGAGAACGCCGGCAAGGCCGGTGAAGGCCTCGACGGCAAGCAGTACGTGATGATCCGTCAAGCCGGCGAAAGCGGCCAGCTGTACGGTTCGGTCGCGGGCCGCGACGTCGCCGACGCCATCAAGGCCGAAGGCGGCAAGGTCGATCGCTCGATGATCGTCCTCGACAAGCCGATCAAGACGCTGGGCGTCCACGAAGTGAAGGTGCGACTGCACGCCGAGGTGACCGTCACGGTCACCCTCAACATCGCGCGCAGCCAGGACGAAGCCGATCGCCAAGCGCGTGGCGAAAACGTCATCGCCGCTCAGTTCGAGGAAGACCGCGCCGCTGACGCCGAAGCCGCCCAAGACATGGCCGAAGGCGGCGCCGGTTCGTTCGAAGGCGACCACTACGAAGCCTAAACGCTTCAGTAGCTTGAACTATCGGAAACGGCGCGGAGCGATCCGCGCCGTTTTTCTTTGGCCGTTCCCAGAAATTTACTCGTTTACGACAGGTGCGAATGGGCGCTTTCCTGCACGAGTCACTCGCGTGCAAAGCGAAAACGCAGCATGCAAACGTAGGGGAATGGACCACATGCGCAGTCGTCACCTTCTGCTGGCCGCCGTCTCGGCCGGCGCGCTCCTGCAACTTCCGGCCTTCGCGGCCGCCCAAGCCCAAGAAGCCGGCGCCAGCGCCAACGAGGTCGAGGAACTGGTCGTCACCGGGACCCGCACCCCGGGGCGCACGCGCCTGGACACCATCGCGCCGGTCGACGTGATCGGCGGCCAGGCCCTGGCTCGCCAGGGCAGCGGCGCCGAACTGGCCCAGGCGCTGTCGAACCTGACTCCGGCCATCGACTTTCCGCGGCCGGCCATCACCGACGGCACCGACCATGTGCGTCCGGCCACGCTGCGGGGCCTGGCCCCGGACCAGACCCTGGTGCTGATCAACGGCATGCGCGGCCACATCGGCGCCCTGGTCAACATCAACGGCTCGATCGGCCGCGGCTCGACCGCCTTCGACCTCAACTCGATCCCGACCGTCGCCGTCGAACGGGTGGAAGTGCTGCGCGACGGCGCCTCGGCCCAATACGGCGCTGACGCCATCGCCGGCGTCATCAACCTGCGCCTGCGCGAGGCCCGCAGCGGCGGCGGCGCGACCTACAACTACGGCATCTACAACACCGACGTCGACACCGCCCGCGGCGATCGAAAGGCCCACGACGGCCTGACCCAGTCGGTCTCGGCCTGGCAGGGCCTGCCCCTGGGCAAGGACGGTTTCCTGACCGTGATGGGCGAGTATGTGAACCGCCACCCGACCAACCGGTCGGACTATGTCAACCTGGCCTCGGCTCCGGACTACGGCCGCCCGGTCGTGCTGGGCCGCTACGGCGATCCCAAGCTGGAGAGCAGCGCCATCTATCTGAACGCCGGGCTGCCGGTAAGCGAGACCTGGTCGCTGTACGGCTACGGCGGCTACCAGCATCGCGATAGTGAGTCCGCCGCCACCGCACGAACCTACAACAACTCCAACAACGTCCCTGCGGTCTATCCGGGCGGTTTCCTGCCGATCATCGCCACCGAGATCGACGACTACAACATCGCCGGCGGAATCAAGGGCGAGTTGGGCGGCTTCGCCACCGACCTCGGCGTCAGCTACGGCAAGAACAAGCTCGAATACACGATCAAGAACACCATCAACTCGACCTACGGCGCGGCCTCGCCTCGCACCTTCAAGGCCGGCGGGCTCGACTACGACCAGTTCCTGGTCAACCTGAATATGAGCAAGGGTTTCGACCTGGGCCTGATCGAGCCGACCAACCTGGGTTTCGGCCTGGAATATCGCGAGGAAGGCTTCTCGGTCCACCAGGGCGAGCCGGCCTCCTACACCAAGGGGCCGCTGACCGGCGCGCCGGTGTCGCAGGGCTTCGGCGGCTTCCGCCCCTCCAACGTCGTCGACAAGACCCGCCACAACGTCAGCGCCTATCTCGACCTCGAGGGCAAGCTGACCGAGCGCCTCTCGTTCGACGCCGCCGCCCGCTATGAGGACTATTCGGACTTCGGCTCGAAGGTCACCGGCAAGCTGGCCGCCCGCTTCGACGTCGACGACGCCCTGGCCCTCCGAGCGGCGATCTCCAGCGGCGTCAAGGCCCCTGCCCTGCAGCAGCAGTACTTCAGCTACACCGCGACCAACAACGTCGCGACCCCGACCGGCTCGATCCTGGTCGAGTCGGGCACCTTCACGGTCGACAGCCCGATCGCCGTCGCGCTGGGCGCCAAGCCGCTGAAGGCCGAGGAGTCGATGAACTACTCGGCCGGCATCGTCTTCCATACCGGTCCGTTCGAACTGACCATCGACGCCTACCAGATCGACATCGACGACCGCATCGTGCTGTCGGAGAACCTGCCCAACCCCTCGACCCCGGCGGCGACGGCGGCTGTGATCACCGGCTTGCTGCAGAACTACGGCGTCAGCGCCGCGCGCTTCTTCCTCAACGGGGTAGAGACCCGGACCCGAGGCGTCGACATCGTCGGGCGCTACAAGCTGGAGACCGAGACGGCCGGTCGCTACGACTTCACGGTCGCCGCCAACTTCAACGGCACCGACGTGCGAAAGACGCCCAGCCTGCCGACCATCACCAATGTCAGCCAGCCGCCGTTCCTGTTCGACCGCGGCAACGTCCTGACCTATGAGGAAGGCACGCCGAACCAGAAGTTCGTGTTCAACACCGACTGGAGCCTGGGCGACTTCGGCGTCACGGCCAAGGCGACCTATTACGACAGCGTCCTGGTTCCCAACAACAACCCGACGCTGGACTACGAGACCGGCCATCGCACGATCGTCGACCTGGAAGGCCGCTACAAGCTGGGCCCCGCCGGCCTGGCGCTCGGGGTCAACAACCTGTTCGACCAGTACCCGCGCGAAACCCCGGCCCTGATCAACAGCCCCAGCGGCTCGATCGGCTTCCCCAGCTACTCGCCGTTCGGTTTCAACGGCCGGTTCCTGTACGCCCGGGTCAGCTACAACTGGTAGGACCCGCGGCGAGATCGAAGCGGCGCGGGGAGCGATCTCCGCGCCGTCTTCATGCGTCCGTTTCTGGCGTCACCGGGATATACACAGAACATCCCCATTCATCTGAGGCGCCCGACGACGCGAGCCAAGCGCGCGGGAGGGCTCCGCGTTAACTTGCGCCAATGTCTCTCGTCCCTGCTCTAGACCTTCGCCCACCCTCGCCGATGGGCGACATCGTCGTCGCCGTCGCGCCGCACAACCTGGAAGCCGAGCAGGCGCTGCTGGGCGTGCTGCTATACGACAACGCCGCCTATGAACGCCTGACCGACAGCCTGCAGGGCCGCCACTTCTACGAGCCCTTCCACGCCCGGCTGTTCGGCTCGATCGAGACCCACATCCGCAAGGGCCAGCTGGCCGAGCCGATCCTGCTGGCCGACGAGTTCAAGCACGATCCGGCGTTCGAGGAGCTGGGCGGCCTTCGCTACCTGGCCGACCTGGTGGACCGCGCCCCGCCCGCCGCCAATGTCGGCGACTACGCCCGCGCGGTGTTCGACCTGGCCCTGCGCCGCGACCTGATCCGCATCGGCGGCGAGATCGCCTCCACCGCCCACGGCGGCGTCGGCAAGGACGACGTCAAGCTGCCGGCCCGCGACCAGATCGAGGCGGCCGAACAGCAGCTCTACACCCTGGCCGAAAGCGGCGCGGCCAGCTCCGGCTTCGTCAGCTTCGGCGACGCCCTGCGCGGCGCGGTCGAGATGACCGCCGAGGCCTACAGCCGCGACGGCGGCATGTCGGGCCTGGCCACCGACCTGATCGACCTGGACACCAAGATCGGCGGCCTGCATCCCTCCGACCTGATCGTCCTGGCCGGCCGCCCGTCGATGGGCAAGACGGCCCTGGCCACCAACATCGCCTTCAACGTCGCCAAGAAATACGCCTGGGAACCCCAGCCGGACGGCACCAAGAAGACCGTCAGCGGCGGCGTCGTGGCGTTCTACTCGCTGGAAATGAGCGCCGAACAGCTGGCCCTGCGGATGCTGGCCGACGCTTCGGGCGTGTCGGGCGACAAGCTCCGCAAGGGCGAGATCGACGCGTCGGAGTTCGGTCGCGTGCGGGACGCGGCCATCGAGCTGCAGGAAGCCCCGCTCTATATCGACGCCACCGGCGGCATCTCGATCGCCAAGCTCACCGCCCGGGCCCGCCGCCTGAAGCGCCAGGTCGGCCTGGACCTGATCGTCGTCGACTACCTGCAGCTGGTCACCGGCTCGGACCTGGGCTCGAACGCCAACCGCGTGCAGGAAGTCTCGCAGATCACCATGGGCCTGAAGGCCCTGGCCAAGGAGCTGGCCTGCCCGGTCATCGCCCTGTCGCAGCTGTCGCGTCAGGTCGAGCAGCGCGAGGACAAGCGTCCGCAGCTGTCCGACCTACGCGAATCCGGCTCGATCGAACAGGACGCCGACATGGTCTGGTTCGTCTATCGCGAAAGCTACTATGTCGGCCGCTCCGAGCCGCGCGAAGGCACGCCCGAGCACCTGCAGTGGCAGGAGGACATGGACCGCCTGCAGGGCCTGGCCGAGGTGATCATCGCCAAGCAGCGTCACGGTCCCATCGGCACCGTGCGCCTGTCGTTCAACAGCGACACCACCCGCTTCGGCAACCTGGCCCGCGACCACTACTTCCACCAGATGCGCAGCGGCTCGGACGAATAGGGCCCAGGGATTTGACGCGGGCGGCGGGACTACGCCACCGTGTCGGGACCCGCTGAACGAGGCCGCGAATGGACTTCAATCCCCTGCCGACCTCCACGGTGGTCGGCGCGTTTCTGCTGGCCTTCCCGGCGCTGTTCTCGATCGTCAATCCGGTCGGCGCCTCGCTGATCTTCCACCAGGTGCTGGCCGACCGCACGCCGCGAGAGCGGCGGCGGCTGGCGCTGCGGATCGCGGTCAACGCCCTGCTGATCTTGCTGGGGTCGCTGCTGCTGGGCGGCTACATCCTCAACTTCTTCGGGGTCAGCCTGGGCGCGCTGCGCGTGGCCGGCGGACTGGTGGTGGCGATCCGCGCCTGGGGCCTGCTGATGGAGCCCGAGGCGCACGAGGACCGCAAGAGCGACGCGGCCTCGCCCGCCGAGCGCAAGACCGACGACATCGCCTTCTTCCCGCTGACCATGCCGTTCACGACCGGGCCGGGCTCGATCGCGGTGGCCATCGCCCTGTCGTCCCAGCGGCCGGCGGGCGGACACACGGTGATCCCGTTCTTCCTCGGCGCCAGCCTGGCGGCCCTGGCCGTGGCCCTGTCGATCTGGGGCCTCTACCGGGCTTCGGACCGGGTCATGGCCCTGCTCGGCGTCTCCGGCGCCCGCGTCATGTCGCGGCTGGTCGCCTTCCTGCTGCTATGCATCGGCGTTCAGATCCTGGCCAGCGGCGTCGAGAGCCTGGCGACCGACTTCCTGGCCCGCCACTGAAGATCCTCCGGATCTGGACTGGCCTTGCGCGGCGCGCTCGGCTACGCCCTGCCTCGTGACCGAAGCCAGCCGCCTCACCCTCGACCTGGACGCCCTGGCGTCCAACCACGCCGTGCTCAAGGCCGCCGCCGGCGGGGCCGAGATCGCGCCGGCCGTCAAGGCCGACGGCTACGGCCTGGGCGCGGCCCTGGTGGCCGGGCGGCTGTGGGACGAGGGCGCGCGGAGCTTCTATGTCGCCCGCTTGTCGGAGGGCCTGGCCCTGCGCCGGTCGCTGGGCGACCGCGCGGCGACGATCTACCTGCTGGACGGCGTCACGCCCGGCGCGGCCCCGGCCATCGAAGCGGCCGGCCTGACGCCGGTGCTCAACAGCCTGCCGCAGATCGAAGCCTGGAACAGCCATGCCCGCGGCCGCGTGCTGGACGCCGCCCTGCACATCGACACCGGCATGAACCGCCTGGGCCTGCGCCCCGAGGAGGCCGTGGTCCTGACCGGGGCCATGGACCGGCTGAAGTTCCTGAACATCACCCTGGTGATCAGCCACCTGGCCTGCGCCGGCGAGCCCGACCATCCGCTGAACGCCCGCCAGCTGGCCCGCTTCGCCGAGACCGCCGCCCTGTTCCCGAACGCCCGGCGCAGCCTGGCCAATTCGGGCGGGATCTTCCTGGGCGAGGCCTTCCGCTTCGACCAATGCCGGCCGGGGATCAGCCTCTACGGCGGCGGCCCGCGCGACATTCCCGACACGCGCATCAAGGCGGTGGCGACGCTGGAGGCGCCGATCCTCCAAGCGCGGGTCGTGCCGCGCGGCGAGAGCATCGGCTACGGCGCGGCCTTCACCGCCCAGGACACCACGCGCGTCGCCATCCTGGCGGCCGGCTACGCCGACGGCGTGCCGCGCGCCGCCCATCCGCGCGGATCGGTGTGGTTCGACGGCGCCCGGCGGCCGATGCTGGGCCGGGTGTCGATGGACCTGATCGCCGTCGACATCACTGACTGCGACGCCGCCCGCCCCGGAGCCCTGATGCAGATCATCGGCCCCGACCTGCCGGTCGACGAAGCCGCCGCCGCCGCCGGCACCACGGCCTACGAACTGCTGACCCGCATCGCGCCCCGGGCGCGACGCGTGATCAAGGGCGGCTGACCTAGCGCGCCAGCCCTTCCAGCCGCCCCGCATCAACGGACGCCACGGCCTGCTTCAGCACGTCGACGCTATCGGCGTTGCCGTTGGCCTCGACCGAGAAGCGCTCGCCGACCAGGATGCTGTAGCGGCCGGACTTGGCCTCGCGGTCCCATTCCTCGGTGGTTAGCCGGCCGTCGACCGTGCCGGACTTCTCGTAGCCGGTCTGGGTTTCCTTGGTGGACTGGGCGTTGACGGCGCTGGCCAGGGCGGCCACGCCCGCCATCGCGCCCAGGTCGGTGACCGCCAGGCGGAAGCTGGCGCCGTCCTTCTGGTAGTCGCCGGTGGCGACGGCCATCGACATGCCGCCGGCCCCGCCCGAATTGGTCTCCAGGCCCGTGCGCTGGAACCCGGCGACGGCGCCGGGCAGCAAGCCCTTGAGGGTCTCGGCCGGCACGGACGGGGCGTCCTTGCCCGCTTCCATCCGGGCGGCGGCGGCCTCCATCTTCTTGCTGGCCGCGTCCAGCTTGCCCAGGTCGACCTTGGCGCCGTTGACCTCCATCGTGCCGGACATGGTCCCGGTGTTGGCGGCGTGGCTGGCCAGGCCGGAGCCGAACATCGCCGCGCCCGCCACGGCCCCGGTGATCGCGCCGATGACGATCGACAGCACGATCGCGCAGAGGATGGTGACGGCCGTGTAGCCCAGCGCCTTTTCCTTCGGCGCCTTCATCAGCTTGGGCAGGCCCAGATAGAGCAGGTAGAAGCCATAGAGACTGGCCAGGGCGCCGATCATGACGAGCGGCGGGAAGATTCCCAGAATTCCGAACACCCAGGCGGCGGTATAGCTGTAGGCCGCGACCTTGAAGGCCTGGATCCGGTCCTTCTGGCCGTCGAAGCTAGGAGCCAGGGCGTCGATGATCAGGGCCACCAGGAACACCGACAGCAGGCTCAGACCATAGGCGATCACGGCGCTGATGATCGACGAGACCAGCGGCGGCTTCATGTGGAAGCCAAAGCCGCCGATGCCGAACACCTGTCCGCCGATCAGGCCGGCGACCGGCGGGATGGCGGCCAGGATGCAGACATAGCCGACATACAGCCCCTTGATCGTCGCCGGTTCGGCGTCGATGCGCTCCCACTCGGCCGAAGGCGACAGCAGCAGGCGCTTCACCCGGCCGACAAGGTCGGACGACGAGGCCCCGGGTTCGATGACAGTCATACGATCGCTCCTCCGCGAATCCTGAACGTCCCCCGACGCGGTCCCTGTATAACCATCACCATGGGAGGTTGAGAACATCGTTCTGTGAGAAGGACGGTTTGGGGCCGGCGGGATGCGCCCAGCGATGCGTCCGTCTTTGGCGCAGGGGGCCGCCAGGCTGTAGTCTTCCGTCACCTACGAATCAGGAGCATCCATGGCCCGCGACGGCGCCGTCTACGCCTGCCAGTCCTGCGGCGCGGTCTCGACCAAGTGGTCGGGGCAATGCTCGGCCTGCCAGAGCTGGAACAGCCTGGTCGAAGAAACCGGCGTTCGCGCGCCCGGCGCTCTGTCGGTCACCAAGGCCAGCCGTACACGGGGCCTGCAGTTCACCGGCCTGGAGAGCGACACCCCCGCCCCGCCCCGGATCATCACCGGTGTCGACGAGTTCGACCGGGTCTGCGGCGGCGGCGTGGTGCCGGGCTCGGCCATCCTGATCGGCGGCGACCCGGGCGTGGGCAAGTCCACCCTGCTGCTGGAGGTGATGGCCAAGGCGTCGCTGAGCGGCGTCCACTGCGCCTATATCTCGGGCGAGGAGGCCGTGGCCCAAATCCGCGGCCGGGCCGAGCGCATGGGCTTCGCGCAGGCCCCGGTGAAGCTGGCCGCCGAGAGCAGCCTGCGCGACATTCTCGACGGCCTGAAGCGCGAGAAGTTCGACCTGGTGGTCATCGACTCGATCCAGACCCTGTGGAGCGACGCCCACGAGGCCGGGCCCGGCACGGTCACCCAGGTCCGGGCCTGCGCCAGCGAACTGGTGCGCCTGGCCAAGAAGCAGGGCGTGGCCATCCTGATGGTCGGCCACGTCACCAAGGACGGCCAGATCGCCGGTCCCCGCGTGGTCGAGCACCTGGTCGACGCGGTGCTCAGCTTCGAGGGCGAGCGCGGCTATCCGTTCCGGGTGCTGCGCGGCGCCAAGAACCGGTTCGGGGCCACCGACGAGATCGGCGTATTCGAAATGGGCGACTCGGGGCTGCGCGAGGTGAAGAACCCCTCGGCCCTGTTCCTCAACGAGGGCGGCGAGCGGGCGGCGGGCGCGGCGGTGTTCGCCGGCATCGAGGGTTCGCGACCCGTCCTGGTCGAATTCCAGGCCCTGGTCGCGCCATCCGCGTACGGAACGCCCAGGCGCGCCGTGGTCGGATGGGATTCCGGGCGCCTGGCCATGGTCTTGGCTGTGCTTGAATCGCGTTGCGGCCTTGGTTTTGGCAACAAGGACGTCTATCTGAACGTCGCTGGCGGCCTGCGGATCACCGAGCCGGCGGCGGACTTGGCGGCGGCGGCGGCCCTGGCCTCCTCGGCTCTCGACATCGCCCTGCCGCAGGACTGCGTCGTCTTCGGCGAAGTCAGCCTTTCCGGTGAAGTGCGGCCCGTGAGCCGTATGGAGACACGTTTGAAAGAGGCCGCGAAACTCGGCTTTGGCCGGGCCCTTGGACCGCTGTCGGGGCTGCCCGAGGGCGGCGGAGCCTTGCCCGTGGCGGGCGTTGCGCGCCTGGCCGACGCGGTTCGCCGCATCGGCGACGAAATCTGGGGCCAGCTGACGTGACGCCGTTCGACATCATCTTCGGCCTGATCCTGCTGGTCTCGGCCCTGGTCGGCTTCGCGCGCGGCGCGTCGCGGGAACTGACCTCGGCCCTGTCGTTCATCGTCGCCGCCCTGCTCTCCCTGCTGGCCCTGCGGGTCACCGGACCGCTGTTTCGGGGCCTGATGGACCCCGACTGGGCGGCCACGGCGGCCGCCATCCTGGTCACCTTCGTGATCGCCTTCGTCCTGCTGCGCCTGGTCGGCGCCCAGATCACCAAGACCCTGCACGCCGACGGCGCCCTGGGCACGCTGGACCGCCTGATGGGCCTGGCGTTCGGTCTGCTGCGCGGCCTGGTGGTGCTGGGGGTGTTCAGCCTGGTGTTCCACATGGCCACCCCGCCTGATCGCGTGCCCAGCTGGATGTCGAAGTCGGCGCTGTATCCGCTGTCCAACGCCGCGGGCCGCGTGTTGAAGGTGTTCGCCCCCAAGGGCGCGGGCCTGGCCGGCAAGCTGGCCCCCGCCATCGAGGACGCCGTGCACGACGGCGCCAGCGACAAACCGTCCGACGGCAAGCCGGGCGAAGCAGGTTATGATAAGGACCAGCGTCGTTCCGTCGACGATCTGGTGGAGAAATCTCGATGACGTCTTTCGGCCAGTCGACCGACCGCTTCTCGTCCAAGCCCTGGCGGGATCCGGAAGACGACACCCTACGCCTCGAGTGCGGGGTCTTCGGCGTCTATGGCGTGCGTGACGCCGCCGCGGTCACCGCCCTGGGTCTGCACGCCCTGCAGCATCGCGGCCAGGAAGCCTGCGGCATCGCCGCCTTCGACGGTCAGCGCTTCCACACCGAACGCCACATGGGCCATGTCGGCGACGCCTTCACCGGCAACGACCTGGTCGAGCGCCTGCCCGGCGGCATGGCCATCGGCCATACCCGCTATTCCACAGCTGGCGGAAGCGGCATCCGCAACGTCCAGCCGATGTTCGCCGATCTCGAGACCGGCGGCGTGGCCATCGCCCACAATGGCAACCTGACCAACTTCCTCACTCTGCGCGAGCGGCTGGTTCAGGAAGGCGCGATCTTCCAGTCGACCAGCGACAGCGAGGTGATCCTTCACCTGATCGCCCGCTCGCGGAAGGCTCGGATCGTCGACCGCTTCATCGACGCCGTCGGCCAGATCGAAGGCGGCTACGCGATCGTGGCCATCACCAACAAGAAGATGATCGGCCTGCGCGATCCGCTGGGCATCCGCCCGCTGGTGCTGGGCGACTTGGACGGTCAGCCGATCCTGGCGTCCGAGACCTGCGCCCTGGACATGATTGGCGCCCGCTTCGTGCGCGACGTCGAGCACGGCGAGATGGTGGTGATCTCCGAGACCGGGGTAAAGTCGCTGCGCCCGTTCCAGACCGTCGCGGCCCGGCCCTGCGTGTTCGAATATGTCTATTTCGCCCGCCCCGACAGCGTCGTGAACGGCCGCTCGGTCTATGACGTGCGCAAGCGCATGGGCCAGCGCCTGGCCATCGAGACCGGCGTCGAGGCCGATGTCGTGGTGCCGGTTCCCGACAGCGGCGTGCCTGCCGCCATCGGCTTCGCCCAGCAAAGCGGCTTGCCTTTCGATCTCGGCATCATCCGCAACCACTATGTGGGCCGCACTTTCATCCAGCCGACCCAGGGCGTGCGCGAACTGGGCGTGCGCATGAAGCATAGCCCCAACCGCGCCGTGCTCGAGGGCAAGCGCGTCATCCTGATCGACGATTCGATCGTGCGCGGCACCACCTCGCTGAAGATCGTCCGCATGGTCCGCGAGGCCGGCGCCAAGGAGGTCCATCTCCGCTCGGCCAGCCCGCCGATCAAGTGGCCCGACTTCTACGGCATCGACATGCCCGAGCGCGAACAGCTGCTGGCCGCCACCAAGTCGCTGGAAGAGATGGCGCGATTCCTGGAAGTCGACAGCCTGGGATTTCTGTCGGTCGACGGCTTGTATCAGGCCCTGGAAGCGGGCCCCCGCGATCCGGCCCACCCGCAGTTCACCGACCACTACTTCACCGGCGACTACCCCACTCGGCTGACGGACCGCGAGATCGCCGAGGGCCGCAACGACCAGGCCGAGAAGCAGCTGTCGCTGCTGGTCAGCGCCTAGTTCCCGCGTCCTTCGAGGCTCGCCGATGACTCGCTCCTCGGGATGAGGAGCGCTGAGCCAGATCTACTGTTCCTCGTCCCGAGGCGCCGCGAAGCGGCCTCAAGGGACGCAGGGCAGCCCCCAACAGGATGCCGCGCTTGCTCAAAGACCTCCTCGCCAAGCTGAAGATCGACGGCTACATCCTGGCCCTGTTCGGCATGGTGGTGCTGGCCTCGGTGCTGCCGGTGCGCGGCGAGGCCGCGACGGTCGTCGGCTGGGTGGTCAAGATCGCCATCGCCCTGCTGTTCTTCCTGCACGGCGCCAAGCTGTCGCGCGAGGCCGTG
The DNA here is from genome assembly GCF_031457295.1 of Caulobacter sp. BE254. Lineage (NCBI taxonomy): Bacteria > Pseudomonadati > Pseudomonadota > Alphaproteobacteria > Caulobacterales > Caulobacteraceae > Caulobacter > Caulobacter sp. BE254. The sequence goes on from NZ_JAVDWJ010000001.1 coordinate 217,860, forward strand.
GTCGCCGGCCTGACCCACTGGCGCCTGCACCTGACCATCCTGGGCTTCACCTTCGTGCTGTTCCCGGCCCTGGGCCTGTTGATCAGCCGGTCCGGCCTGCTGTCGCCCACCCTGTCGAGCGGCATGCTGTTCCTGTGCTGCCTGCCCTCGACCGTGCAGTCGTCGATCGCCTTCACCTCGATCGGCCGGGGCAATGTCGCCGCCGCCGTCTGCGCCGCCTCGGCCTCGAACCTACTGGGCATCTTCCTGACGCCGGTGCTGGTGGGGCTGCTGATGCACGCTCACGGCGAGACCGGCGGAGCCTGGGCGTCGATCAGGCCGATCATCATCCAGCTGCTGTTGCCGTTCGTGGTCGGCCAGCTTGTCCGCCCCTGGGTCGGACCGTGGATCGACCGTCACAAGGCCCTGGTCGGTCGGGTCGATCGCGGCTCCATCCTGCTGGTGGTCTATGCGGCCTTCAGCGCCGCGGTGATCGACGGCATCTGGAACAAGGTGTCGATTCCCGAGCTGCTGCTGCTGCTCGTCGTCTGCATCGCGCTGCTGGCGGTCATCATGGCCGCGACCATGTTCGGCTCGCGGGCGCTGGGCTTCTCCAAGCCCGACGAGGTGGCCATCGTGTTCTGCGGCTCGAAGAAGAGCCTGGCCAGCGGCGTGCCGATGGCCGGCATCCTGTTCCCCGGCCCGACGGCCGGCATTCTGGTCCTGCCGCTGATGCTGTTCCACCAAATCCAGCTGATGGCCTGTTCGGTGATCGCCCAGCGCTACGGCGCTCGGCCGATGGACGAGGTCTGACACCAAGGGAATCCGTTGGTGTCGCCACGCGTTTTGTTGGTGTTACCAACGATTTCGTTTCATCACGAAACGGTTCTGTTTAGAACCCGCCTATGACTTCCGACTCCGAAAAGCCGTTGGCCGGCCGCATCGCCCTCGTCACCGGCGCCACCCGCGGCATCGGCGAGGCGATCGCCCTGGGCCTGGCCCAGGCCGGCGCCCACGTCGTCGCGGTAGGACGCACCCAAGGCGCCCTGGAGGCCCTGGACGACGCGATCCTGACCGCGACGGGCGAGCACGCCACACTGGTCCCGCTGGACCTGCGCGAGCCCGACGGCCTGGACCAGCTGGGCGCGGCTCTCTACGAGCGCTATGGCAAGCTGGACGTACTGGTGGGCGCCGCGGGCGTGCTGGGCGCGCTGACCCCGGTCGGCCACCTGGACCCCAAGGGCTGGGACATGATCATGGCCACCAACCTGACGGCCAACTGGCGTCTGATCCGGTCCATGGACCCGCTGCTGCGTCGCGCCGAGGCGGGCCGGGCCATCTTCCTGACCAGCAGCCTGGCTAAGACCCACCGCGCCTTCTGGGGCGGCTATGCGGCCTCCAAGGCCGGGCTCGAGGCTGTCGTCGGCTGCTATGACGACGAGATGGAGAACACCACGGTGCGCGCCGTCTGCGTCGACCCCGGCGCCATGCGCACGCGGATGCGGGCCGGCGCCTTCCCGGGCGAGGATCCCCAGACCGTCCCCGCGCCCGACACCCTCGTTCCGCTGATCGTCGACCTGGCCCGCCCAGACCGCGTGCCGCCCAAGGGCGTGGTGCGCTTCAAGGAACGCGGCCAGGAGTCCGCCAGCATCGGCTGACCTCGGCAGTCCCTATGCCAGGGTGCGAAAGGTGATCGAATAGCGCAGGGCGTCGACCGGCGGGATACTGTGCTCCCAGACGGAGCGGGCGTCGCCCGCCAGCCAGTAGGCCGAGCGGGGCTCCAGGGTCAGGGATCGTCGCTCCCAGCCGGCCTCGCGTCGCCGCCGAAAGCGCATGAGGCATGGCGACAACAGCGAGAAGCCTATCACCTGGCCGAACGCCGGCCGGTCGCGATGCCAACCGATCGGCGCGCCGGTCTGATATTCGTTGACCAGGGCGTGGACCAGAGCCTGCGGCCTCAGGCCAGCAAGCGCTGCGGCCCGGTGACGCAAGGGCTGCAGGAAGTCCGGGATCGGCGGACCGTCCTCCAGTCCCTTCGTGGACTCCTCATAGCGCCGGCCGAAATACGCCACCCGCCGGCGCGCGGCATAGCCCCGCATCTCGAAGGGCCGCAGGTCGAGCCCCGCCAGGGCTTCGGCCAGCGCGGCCTCCTCGTCCGGATCGATCATCTCCGACCGATAGACGAAGCCCGGCGGTCCCGGCGCCGGGTCGTCGAACAGGCTGGCTTGTCGCGGGTCCATGCCTTCGGAAATGGCCCCGCACACGCCGCCGTTCCAGGGCGGCTCAGCGCCCCTTGGGCGGCGCCTTGTTGCCGCGAACGGTGCGGGCGCCGGCTACGGGACGACGCGGCGCGGTCTTGGAGCCCGCCGCCTTGCCGCCCGCCGCCTTGAAGCCAACCTTGTAGCTGGGCGTGGTGGACTTCTTCTGGGCGCGGGGCCCCTGCTTCTTGACCGACTTGACCGCCGCCTTGCCGGGCTCGGCCGCGGGCCCCGCGGCGATCTCGGTTGGCTTGGGCGCCTTGGAAGCCTTCGAGGCCGGTTTGCCGGCGCTCGGGGCCGGAACGGGCAGGCCCGCGGCCTGAGCGGCGGCCACCGCGGCGGCTTCGGCCACGCGCACCGACTTCTTGACGGTGTTGCGCGAGGCGCGGATCCGTTCCTTCTCGCGCTCCTTGCGCTCGAACTCCCGCTTGCCCTTGCCCGAGTGGCCCTTGGCCTCGCCTTCGGCATAGGGGTTGGCGCCGGACTTCAGGGTGATGCGCAGCGGCACGCCCGGAAGGTCGAAGCTCTCGCGCAGGCTGTTGATCAGGTAGCGCCGATACTGCTCGGGCATCTGGTCGGCGCGGCTGGAGAACAGCACGAAGGTCGGCGGGCGGGCCTTGGTCTGGGCCATGTACTTGGGCTTGATGCGCTTGCCGCCGACGCTGGGCGGCGGGTGGCGCTGCATGGCCATCTGCAGCCAGTCGTTCAGGTCGCGGGTCTTGACCTTGGTCGACCAGTCCTTGTGGCTCTTGAGCACGGCGGGCATCAGACGCTCGACGCCCTTGCCGGTCTCGCCCGACAGCGCGATCACGGGCGTGCCGCGCAGCTGGGGCAACATGCGCTCGGCGTGCTCGATGAAGCCCTTGAGGGTCGCGCCGGGGTCCTCGACGAGGTCCCACTTGGCCAGCACGAAAACGACGCAGCGCCCTTCCCGCTCGGCCAGGTCGGCGATCTGCAGGTCCTGGGTCTCGAACGGATGGGTGGCGTCCATGACCAGCAGGACCACCTCGGCGAAGGTGATCGAGCGGATCGTGTCGCCGGTCGAGAGCTTCTCGAGCTTCTCGTTGACCTTGGCCTTCTTGCGCAGGCCGGCGGTGTCGACCAGCCGCACCTTGCGCCCGCCCCAGTCCCAATCGACCGAGATGGAGTCGCGGGTGATGCCGGCCTCGGGGCCGGTCAGCAGGCGCTGCTCGCCGATCAGCCGGTTGATCAGGGTCGACTTGCCGGCGTTGGGGCGGCCGACGATGGCGATCTTGATCGGCTTGTCGTCGTCCAGTTCGTCGTGCTCGCCCTGCAGCTCCTCGGGCGCGATGGCGATCAGGGCGGCATAAAGCTCGGCCATGCCCTCGCCGTGCTCGCCGGAGATCTGGATCGGCTCGCCCAGGCCCAGCACATTGGCCTCGGCCGCGCCGTGGTCGCCGGCCTTGCCCTCGGATTTGTTGGCGGCGACCAGCACCGGCTTGTTCCGCTTGCGCAGGATTTCGGCGAAGATCCGGTCCAGCGGCGTCAGGCCCTCGCGGGCGTCGAACACCAGCAGGCTGACGTCTGCCTCGTCGATCGCCAGCTCGGTCTGGGCGCGCATCCGCGCCTCCAGGCTCTCGTCGGTGACGTCCTCGAAGCCGGCGGTGTCGATCAGCTCCAGGTCCAGGTCGCCAAGGCGGCCGTGCGCGAACCGGCGGTCGCGGGTGACGCCGGGCTGGTCGTCGACGAGGGCCAGCTTGCGGCCGGCCAGACGGTTGAACAGGGTCGACTTGCCCACATTGGGGCGGCCGACGATCGCGAGTTTCAAAGGCATGGGCTGTGATTAGTCGATTTCGAGGACAAAAGCGACAAACCCGGACTGGTGAGGACCAGCCCGGGTTCGCGTTGCTTGGATTGTGGGTCCGGGCGGGCCCGGAAGGACGCTAGCGAATGGCGATCAGATCCGCCTCGTCGGTGGCCAAATAGACCGTGTCGCCCATGGCGATCGGGCCCAGCAGCACCGACTGGCCGACCTTCAAGGTCTTCAGCGTCTCGCCGTTCTTGGGGTTCAGCGCCACGGCCTGGCCTTCGCTCGACACTGTGATCAGGCGGTTGGAGGCCAGGATCGGCGTCGACCAGACCACCGGATGCTTGGCCCGCTTCTTCTTCTGCTTCTTGCTCAGCTTGTCGGTATTGTTGAGGTCGCGGATCCAGTAGACCTGACCGGCCTCGCGCGAGACGCAGATCACCTGGCCGGCCTTGTCGACCACGAAGACCACGTCGCCGGCCGCCCAGGGGCTGGTGATGGCGGTGACCGGCAGGCTCCAGCGGGCCTGGCCCGTGCGCAGGTCGGTGGCCGAGAAGACGCCCGAGTGGCTGACGGCGAAGACGTCACCCTTGAAGATCACCGGGCGGCCGGCGATGTCGCGGATCTCGGACAGGGCGTTGGTGCGGCTGGCGCGGCTGAGGGCCTCGCTCCACAGGTCGTTGCCGTTGCTCGCGCGCAGGGCGACCAGTTCGCCCGAGGCGAATCCGGCCACGACCGTGTCGCCGCTGACCGCGGGACTGGTGGCCGCCAGGATCCGGGCGGGCTCGATCAAGGCCTGGTAGGTCCAGCCCGGCGCGCCGTCGGCGGTGTTGAAGCTCAGCAGTTCGTTGTCCGTCGAGATCACGAACACCCGGCCGTCGGCGACGGTGGGCGCGGCGTGGACCGGCGTGCTGGTCTGCTGGCGCCAGGCTTCCGCGCCGGTGGCGGCGTCCAGCTGGGCCACGAAGCGGAAACCCGAGGCGACGTACAGCTTGCCGTTGGCGTAGGCGACGCCGCCGCCGAAGCCCGTGCGGTCAGCCTTGCTGCCGCCGATGCCGAAGAAGCCGCGCTTCTTGCCAGGCGCCTTGGCGGGACGCAGGTCCTTGCGCCAGATCGTCGCCCCGCTCTTGGCGTCGAGGGCGCTGACGGTGGCCTCACCGTCCATGACGAAGATCTTGCCGTCGGCGGCCACCGGCGGCGCGGTCACGTGATACTTGCGGTTGGCCTTCTGGCCGAAGCCCTTGCGCCAGGCGATGTCGAAATTGGCGGCGGCCGCCACGTGCTCGACCGACTGCTCGGCGTTGCCGCCCGGCAGCGGCCAGTCGGCCTGGACGGCCGGCTCGGGCAGGAAGAAGTCGGCCCCCTTCAGCGCCTCGGCCGGCTCGACCTTCTGGTCGAAGGCGATGACCGAAATCCGCTGGCCCTGGGTGGCCAGGGTCTTGTTGGCTTCCTTCTTGTCGAAGGGATTGAGCTTGGAGATCGTCGAACAGCCCGCCACCGATACCGCGGCGGTCATCATCGCGGTGAGAAGCAGATAGCGCTTGGTCGTCATGGGGCGTCGGCTCATTGGGCGGTATTGGGGGCGACGTCGGCCTGGGGGCCGGTCGGAAGCGAGAGCGCGGCGGACGGCGGCAGGGCCATGGCGGCCTTGACTACGGCCGGCAGGTCCTTGGCGGAGCCGGAATCGATCATGGCCATCGCGCCCCGGGCGCGCTCGCGAATCTCATCCGAGGAGTTGTCGAGCGAGCTGGACAGCACCAGGAAGTCGCCGCGCGCGCCGGCCAGGTCGCCGGCTCGCAGCTTGGCGAAGGCCAGGGCTTCCTTGGCCTGTACGCGATAGGGACTCTTCTCGCCCATCAACGGGGTCAGCCTCGCCTCGACGTCCTTGTAAGGAGCCGTGTCGATGAGCGCCAAGGCGGAATTGAGGCCGGCGAGGTCGGCCAGCACCGGATTGGGCGAAAGCTTGGCCGCTTGGTCGAAATAGGCCACCGCCTCGGCGGTCTTGTTCTGCTCCAGGCGGACGCCGCCCATCTGCAGCAGGGCCAGGGCCTTGTAGACGGGCGTGCCGGTCCTGGAGATCGCCTCGAACGCCGGGAAGGCCGCGGCGGGGCCCGACTTCTGGCCCGTGGTCAGGGCCGCCTGATAGGCTTCGGTGGCCTTGTTGGTTTGGCTCTGCTGGTGGCTGGTCCAGCCCATCCAGCCGCCCGCGCCCAGAATCGCCACCGCGGCCAGCGCGCCCACCCAGGGCAGCGACTTCAGCGCGAGGGACTTGTAGCGGTCGGAGCGCAGCTGCTCTTCGACCTCGTCAAACACATCGACCACGAACGAGGCTCCGATAAGGGCGAAAACTGCGCCCTGAGGCGTCGAGCCCGAATTGCTCCGGAATCGACACGCGAAATGAAAACCATGGTGAGCGGACCCACCGAGGCGGCGAACCTATAGCGTGTCCGGGCCAGCCGCAACGGGGCGGAACCGGTACAGTCGCCGGTCTTTTCGCCCCGCCCCTCTCGGCCCTAGCTCTTCCTGGCGTAGTAGGTCTCGGCTTCGCCCGGGAAGGTGCGCGCCTTGACGTCGCGCGCATAGTCGGCGGCGGCGCGCTCGATCTCGCCTTTCAGGTCCGCGTAGCGGCGCACGAACTTCGGCGCCCAGTCGAACAGGCCCAGCATGTCGTCGACCACCAGGATCTGACCGTCGCAGCCGGCCGAGGCGCCGATGCCGATGGTCGGGACCGAGATGGCGGCGGTCACGTCGCGCGCCAGGCCCTCGGCCACGCCCTCGACGACGACGGCGAAGGCGCCTGCCTGCGCGGTGGCCCGCGCTTCCTCCAGCACCTTCAGCCGGCCGGCCTCATCCTTGCCCTTGGCCTTGAAGCCGCCGTCGACCAGCACCGCCTGGGGCCGCAGGCCGACATGGCCCATGACCGGAATGCCGCGCTGCACGAGATAGGCGATGGTGGCCGGCACGGTGGGGCCGCTCTCGACCTTGACGGCCTGGCAGCCCGTCTCCTTCATGATCCGCACGGCGTTGGCGTAGGCCATTTCCGGCGCGCCCTCGTACGAGCCGAACGGCATGTCGACCACCACCATGGCCTTGCGCGAGCCGCGCATCACCGCCTGGCCATGCAGGATCATCATGTCCAGGGTCACGCCCACGGTGTTGGGCAGACCATGGACGACCATGCCCAGCGAGTCGCCGACCAGCAGCACGTCGCACGACTCGTCCAGGGCCGCGGCGATCGGCGCGGTGTAGGCGGTCAGGCAGACGATGGGCTCGCCGCCCTTGCGGGCGGCGATGTCGGGGGCCGCCAGGCGGCGGACCTTCTCTTCACGATGGGCGGACAGGATCGACACTCCGGCGAAAGACGCACGCCGTTTTCCGCCAGATCGTTCGCCCCCGCAAGGTTCGCCGCCTAGACCTCGTCCACCAGCCGGGTCACGGCGAAGGCCAGGGCCAGCACCGCCAGGGCCACGCCCACCCAGAGGGTTTCCGAGCCGCCCAGGGTGAACAGCTGGTCGTAGCGATGGGTCAGCTTGTCCACGCCCAGGGTCAGCTGATCCGCGCCCTCCTTCGACATTTCGGAGAACTCGTTGGTGAACCGGGCCCCGACCAGCTGGACGGCGGCGGCCACGCCGGCCACGACGCCCGTCGCGCCGATCAGCACCCGGCGCAGCGCCCAGCCGCGATCCAGTTTCTGGGTCACCCGCTCGGCGAACAGCTCCGCGTCGCGGAACGCCGGAGCCTGGCCGTAGAGACGCGTCAGTTGGGTTTCGAAATCCAGGTCAGCCACGGTTTTCCCTCCTCGCGGAGTCGTTCGGTACGCTGTCGGACGGCGGGGCCATCCGGACTCTGAGTTTATCCAGACCACGTTTGACATGGGATTTGACCGTCCCAAGGGGGATGTTCAAGGTCTCGGCCGCCTCGGCGTGCGACCAGTCGGCCCCGTAGCACAGTGAAACGCACAGGCGCTCGGCCTTGGACAGATGCTTGAGCGCCTCGTCTAGGTCCAGGCGGTCGGCGGTCGCGCCGGGTCCGTCCGATCCGACCGGCGCGGCTTCCTCGGGCGCCTCGGTCAGCACGAACCGCGCCTCCCGCTTGACCTTGCGCAGATAGAGCCGCGCGGCGATCTTCTTGATCCACCCCGCGAAAGCCCCTTCCCCGCGATAGTCGACGATCTGTTCGTAGCCGACCAGGAAGGCGTCCTGGGCGATGTCGTCGGCGGTGGCCGGATCGGCCCCCAGCCGGCGCAGCAGGCCCCGCACGGCCGAGCCGTGGCGGCGCACCAACTCGCCGAAGGCCCGTCGGTCGCCGGCCGCCGCCAGGGCGGCCAGCTCGACGTCGTGGCCGGTGGGTGGGCGTTCAGTGCCCATAAGCGTGGTCCCCTCTCCCCCTTGTCCGCGCTCAAACTTCGGGCGGACGCTTGTTGGGGTTGAAGAAGCTGAGGATGATGAAGGCCAGGCCGATCATGCCCGGAATGGCCGCTCCGCTGACGGTGCCGAACATGGCGTTGTCGTTGATCTGACCCAGGGCGATCCCGGTCAGGGCGACGCCCCCGGAGACGAACAACAGGATGACCCCGATCCGCATGTCGCGATGAGCCGAGGACACCGTCCGAGGACGCACGTCCTTGGACAGAGCCTCGACGAGTTCGGGAGGCAGCGGTTGTCCCTTCTCGATGGCCGCGCGAACCGTGGCCTGCATTTCGCGGCGCTCGCGCGTCCGCAGCCACGCCGGCACGATGACGATGGCCGCGACCATCAGAAACGGCGCCAGCGGAATCAAAATTCCCCAGTTCATGACCTAATCCCCTCGAATGCTTGGCGGGAGCGCTTCGCCCTCGCCTTCTGTAGATAAGAGACCTGGGCCATGGCGATTGGAGGCGCCGGATCGGATGAAACTTTCGTAAGGCTAGCGGCGGGTCAGAACCTGTGCGCCCAGCAGGCCGGCGGCGGCGGCCAGGGTCAGGATCCCGGCGGCCGGCAGCAGGACCGGGGCCAGGGCGTGGACCGCCAGGTCCAGCACCGGGGCGCAGGCCCACAGCACCGCGCCCGCAGCGGCGGCGGTCACGGCGGCCGAGGCCAGCTTCAGCTGCAGCTCCCGCCGGGCCACCCGCTGCATCACCTCGGCGACGAACGCCGCGTCCACCGCCGGCCGCGCGGGGGCGGCGTCGGCGGACAGGAAAGCGGACAGGCGATCTTCGGGGGTCATGACGCGTCTCCCAATACGGCCAACAGTCTCTCACGTCCTCGGTTCACATGCGACTTCACCGTGCCCAGCGGCAGGTTCAGGGTTTCGGCCGCCTCGCCGTGCGACCAGCCCTGGCCCAGGCAGAGGGTGACGCAGGCCCGCTGGTCTGGCGGCAGGCCGGCCAGGGCCGCTTCCAGCGCCAGGCGGTCGGCCGGATCGGCCGCGCGCGGCGCCTCGGCCGCCTGGTCCTCGCGCCAGGCCTCGTCGCGGCGGGCGGCGCGGCGGGCGGACCGGCCGTGGTCCAGCGCCTTGCGCCAGGCGATCCCGAACAGCCAGGCGCGAAAGCCCTCGTCGTCGCGCAACCGGTCCAGGCTGGACCAGGCCGCCAGGAAGGCTTCCTGGGCGATGTCGTCGGCGTCGCCGAAACCGCTCTTGCGCAGGAACCCGCGCAGGCTCCGCTCATACATCGCCACCAGTCGCGCGAAAGCGGACTGCGACCCGTCCCGCGCGGCCCGGACGAGCGGTCCGTCCATCAGACCCGCGGTCCTCGATCCACCAGGATCGACACCGCCGCCGCCACGGCCAGGGCGGCCATGACGAAGGACACGATCACGAAGGCCGGCCCGGCCTCATAGAGGTCGGTGGCCGCCGCAAAGGTGAAGCCGGCGCAGAGGCAGCCGAACAGCGCGACCCGGGACCAGGTGTGCTGGCGCCAGTGGCGGCGGCGATGGCGACGGCGGAAGCGGTCGTCGTCGTCGTCCACCTCGCCCAGATCGTCGCCATCGTTCCAGCGCTTGCTGAGCTTGGCCATCAGCTCCGGCGGCGGCTCGCGTCCCGATTGGGCGTAGGTCTTGATCAGGTCCAGGGTGTCGCGGTTGGCCCTGTAGGACAGCCAGCTCTGATAGGCGCCGAACACGAACCAGCTCAGCGGAAAGATCAGCCACCAGAACTGTCGAAACATGTCTTCCATGGTCTTGGTCTCCAGGGGCGCGTCGCGCGCCTCGAAATGTCGGTTCGAAACCTTGAAGGATCAGCGGGCGTTGAGCCGCGCCACCAGCGCCGGCGGCGGCTCGTGGCCGGCCGCCGCGTAAGAGCGCAGCACGTCCAGGGCGTCGCGGCGGGCGCGATAGGCCAGCCAGCTTTGAAACACGCCGAACACGCCCCAGCTCAGGGGAAACACCAGCCACCAATAGGAGCGGAACAGCTCGTCCATCGGTCTTGACCTCCAGATCGACGCAACCCTTCGCGCCGTTTTCTGAAGACTAGTCGGCGCCGACCCGTTGATTGGATGCGGCGACCCGGGAAATAATTTCGTCCATGGCCGAGAACATCATGGTCGGGCCGTGATCGGCCAGGGCGCGCCGCGTGGCGTAGCCCCATTCGACCGCGCCGCAGGCCAGGCCCGCCTCGCGCGCCGCCTCGATGTCGCGGGTCTCGTCGCCAATGCACAGCACCCGGTCCTTGGCGATGCGCGCGGCCTTGACTACGGCCCGGAACTTGGCGGCCTTGCCGAAGATCGCCGCGCCGCAGCCGTAGTGGTCGACCAGGGCGGCCAGGTCGGACCCCAGGATCGAGCGGATGGTGGCCTCGGAATTGGAGCTGACGATCGCCAGGCGCAGGCCCGCCGCCGACAGGCCGCGCAGCAGGTCGCCGGTGCCCGAGAACAGCGGGATGGCGTGGGCCTCGGCGGCCATCATCTTCTTGCCGTGGGCGGCGACCAGCGGGACCTTCCACAGGGGCAGGCCCAGATAGTCGATGATCTCGCGGCTGGTGCGGCCGCGCAGCATGGCGATCTCGTCCTCGGTGACCGCCTTGAACTTGAAGCGTTCGGCCAGCGGCCTGACGGCGCGGATGGCCCAGGCCGTGCTGTCGGCCAGCGTCCCGTCGAAGTCGAAGATGACCAGATCGATCTGGGCGTCCATTCAGCCCCCTGAACCCAAGGCGCGACCATACACGTCAGGCTTGAATCCGACCAGCAGTTGATCGCCCGCCTCAAGGACCGGCCGCTTGATCATCGACGGATTGGCCAGCATCAGCGCGATGGCCTTGGCCTCGTCGATCCCCTGCTTGTCGACGTCCGGCAGCTTGCGGAAGGTCGTTCCGGCCTTGTTCAGCAAGGTCTCCCAGCCCACGGACCGGCTCCAGGTCTCCAGGCGCGGACGATCGATTCCCGTCGTCTTGTAGTCGTGGAAGCCGTAGGCGACCCCGTGACCGTCCAGCCAGTCCCGCGCCTTCTTCATCGTGTCGCAGGCCTTGATGCCGTAGATCGTGGTGGTCACGCCTGATTGCTCCGTGCGCGTCAGATTCTCGAGTCCGACCAACCTAGAGTTCGCGCGCCGTCGGGCAAAACGGAAAAAGCCGAGGCGAATGCCCGGCTCGCCGACGAGCGGTCAGGCCAGGGCCAGCAGGCCCGCCCGCAGGGCGTCGCCACCGCCATCGGGCAGGCCCGCCTCGACCTCGGCGTGGGTCTGCGTCCAGACCGGCAGGGCCCGGGCCAGCAGGGCCATGCCGGCCGGCGTCAGGGCCAGGCGGCGGCTGCGCCGGTCCTGTGGATCGACGCCGACCGTCAGCAGGCCGCGCCGCTCCAGGGGCTTGAGATTGGCGGTCAGGGTGGTGCGATCCATGGCCAGCAAGCCGGCCACCGAGCCGATGGTCGGCGGCTCGGGCCGGTTCAGCGACATCAGCAGCGAGAACTGGCCGTTGGTGATCGCGAACGGCGCCAGGGCCTGGTCGAACCGCCGCGCCAGCGCTCGCGCCGCGCGCTGGGCGTGGAGGCACAGGCAGGTGTCCCTGACGTGAAGGGTGGCGGCGAACGGGACTTCCAGCGGCTTTGACACCTCGCATTTATGTTGATATCAACTCTTTCTGTCAAGGCCGAACGGCTGGCGGGCTCACGCACCAGGGAGAACAACCATGCCCAACCACAAGGTCGCATCGCGCGAGGAATGGCTGGAGGCGCGCAAGGCGCTGCTGGCCCACGAAAAGGAAGAGACCCAGTTGCGTGACCGCAACGCCGCCGAGCGGCTGGCCCTGCCTTGGGTCAAGGTCGACAAGGCCTACGCCTTCGATACGCCGAGCGGCAAAAAGACCCTGGCCGAGCTGTTCGACGGCCGAAGCCAGCTGGTGGTCTACCATTTCATGCTGCCGCCCGACTGGGACGCCGGCTGTCCGGGCTGCTCGTTCCTGGCCGATCACCTGGACGGGACCCTGCCCCACCTGAACCATCACGACGTCACCCTGATCGCCGTGTCGCGCGCGCCGCTGGACAAGATCGCCGCCTACAAGGCCCGGATGGGCTGGACCTTTCCGTGGGTCTCGTCGTTCGAGAGCGACTTCAACTACGATTTCGGCGTGTCGTTCACGCCCCAGACGATCGCGGCCGGCGCCACCTACAATTTCGAGCCCGCCGGCGAGGACGCCAACGAACTTCCGGGCATGAGTTCGTTCTACAAGGACGAGACTGGCCAGGTGTTCCACACCTATTCCAGCTACGGCCGCGGCGGCGAGGAACTGATCGGGACCTACATGATCCTCGACCGCGCGCCCCTGGGCCGCAACGAGGAAGGCTCCATGGACTGGATGCGCCGCCACGACGAATACGAGGACGCCGCGCCGGCCAAGGCCTGTCACGGCGAAGCGGTCCCGGCCTAGGCGTCCGCCGTGCTGTGCTGCGCGCTGGGACTTCTGGCCCTGCTGACCGGCGCCTCGGCGCGCGGCCTGCGGGCCCTGCTGGGCGCGTGGCCGGTGGCGATCCTCGCCGGCGGCTCGGCCACGGCCCTGGCGGTCCTGGTTCCGCACCACCTGGAGCACTATCGCCAGCGCGCCCAGGTCAACGACCGCACGGTGCTGGCCGAGATCGTCGCCGCGCCGCTGTGCTCGGGCGGGCGGTCCTAGGCGGATTCGACGCGAGGCGCCTTCAGCGCCCGGCTGAAGTACACCGGCAGACACAGCAGGTAGAGCGCCGCGCCGGCCAGCCAGACCAGGCCTGGAAACACGCCGCGCGAGGCGAAGTAGAGCTGGCTGATCAGCAGGGGCGCGATCACCGACGAGACGCCGGTCAGGCTGGCCAGGACGCCCTGCAACCGGCCCTGGTGCGCCTCCCCCGCCCGCGACGACAGCAGCGACTGCAGCGCCGGTCCGCCGACGCCGCCCAGGCAGAACAGCGGCAGCAACAGGAACGCCACCCAGCCCCGGGAGACCAGGGCTATGGCCACATAGGCGGTCGCATCGGCGACGATGCCGATCGCCAGGGCCCGCTTCTCGCCCCAGCGCTCGCTGATCGGTCCCGCCACGAAGGCCTGGGCCAGGGCGTGGAACAGGCCAAAGCCCGCCAGCGACACGCCGATCGTCAGGCCGTTCCAGGCGAACCGGTCCTCGCCATAGAGCACCCAGACCGTGCCGCCGACCTCGCCGACGACGGCCAGGATCACGAAGGCCGCCAGCAGCGGCGCCAGGGTCGGAAAGCTGAACGCCCAGCGCATCGGCCCCAGCGGGTTGAAGCTGGAAAGCGTGATCTTGCCGCCGCGCCCCTGGTGGGACTCGGGCAGGACCAGCAGCGCCACCAGGAAGTTCAGGCCGTTCAGGGCCGCCGCCGCCAAGAACGGAGCCCGCACCCAGACGTCGCCCAGCAGGCCGCCGATTACCGGCCCGGCGATGAAACCCAGACCGAAACAGGCGCTCACATAACCAAAGCGCCGGGTCAGGTGCTCGGCCGGGCTGATGTCGGCGATATAGGCCGAGGCCACCGCGCCGCTGGCCCCGGTCAGGCCGGCGATGGCCCGCCCGACGAACAGCCACCAGAACGACGGCGCCAGGGCCAGGAACAGATAATCGACCGCCGCCCCGGCCAGGGACGCCAGCAGCACCGGCCGCCGGCCGAAGCGGTCGCTGAACGCGCCCAGGATCGGCGCGCAGGCGAACTGCATCAGGGCGTAGAGCGCCAGGAAGGCCCCGAACCGCCAGCCGAGGTCGCTGGTGTGGCCGACCTCGCGGAGCAGGCGCGGGATGATCGGCAGGACCAGGCCCACGCCGACCGCGTCGAGCGTCACTGTGGTCAGGATGACGCCGAGCGCCCTTTTCGTCTTCATGCCACGACCTTGGTCACGGTTACTCGAGGCCGCGATAGGTCGGGCCGGCGTCGCGGCGAGCCCTACACCTTGGCGGGCTTGCTCCATGGCGCGCGGGTGCGATGGGGGTCTCGTCGATGACCCCGCCCTAGCACCGGCGCCGGTACAGATCACTCTGAGCGCAGAGCGGGAAATCAGAGGACAGGCTAGGCGAGGCCAGTTTACAGAATCGTGACCGTGAAGAACGCCCGCCCGCGCCGCCCTCGCCTACCGCTTCTGGACGCTGGAGGCGCCGCCTTCGCTGGCGTTGTGAATGTATTGCTCGGCGACCAGCCAGGCCTTGACCGGCCGCAGCGTGCCCAGACACCCGATCAGCAACGCCGGAAAGACGGTGGCGAACTGCGCCCACAGCGGCGGGCTCCAGGCGATCACCGCCCACGCCCAGACCGCGATGACCAGGATGCCCACGCCGGTCATGACAAAGAAGGCTGGGCCGTCCGCTGGGTCGGCGAAGCTGTAGTCCAGCCCGCAACGATCGCACTGCTTGGCCAGGCGCAGGAAACCGCCGAACAGCTTGCCCTCGCCGCAGCGCGGACAGCGGCAGAGCAAGCCCGCCCGCAGGCTGGTCGGGTTGTCGAAGGGTGTGGTGAGCGGCCGTTCCATACAATGAGCGCCTTGTTGCATACATTCTTTACACAATGTATGTATCATCTCATGGAAAAGCAACCATGACACGGGATCGCCCCACGGCTGGCTGGCTGCGGCGCGTCCGCACTGGCCAAGGCCGGCCGATCTATCTGGCGCTGGTCGAGGCCCTTGAAACGGCCGTCCGCGAGGGCGAGTTGCAGCCGGGCGATCAATTGCCGCCCCAGCGGGCCGTGGCCGACCAGCTGGGCATCGACTTCACAACGGTCACCCGAGCCTATGGCGCCGCCCGAGCCCGCGGCCTGGTCGAGGGCGCGGTGGGCCGCGGCACCTTCGTGCGCCGCCGCGCCGTCGACGACGAGGCCGGCCTTATCGACCTCAGCATGAATCTGCCGCCGCCGCCCCAGGGCGTGTCGCTGGCGGCGCTGCTGAAGGAAACGACCGCCGCGATTCTCGACCGCACCGACGTGGCGACCCTGATGGCCTATCACGCCGGTCCCGGGACGCCGGGACAGCGCGCGGCCGGTGCGGCCTGGCTGGCGGCGACTCTGGGCGACGTCGGACCCGAACGGATCGTGGTCTGTCCCGGCGCGCAATCGGCCCTGACGGCGGTTCTGACCACGATCGCCGGGCCGGGCGCCGCGCTGGTGGTCGAGCCCCTGACCTATCCCGGGATTATCGCTCTGGCCGCCCGGCTGGGCCTGAGCCTGATCGCCTGTCCGGTCGACGACGAAGGCTTCCTGCCTGAAGCCCTGGCCGGGCTTTGCGCCGAGCACCGGCCGGCGGCCGTCTATCTGGTTCCGACCACCCGCAACCCTGTCGCCACCACCATGGGCCTGGCGCGCCGCCGCGAGATCGCGGCCGTCGTGGCCGCCAGCGCGGCCTGGCTGATCGAGGACGACCCTTATAATCGCCTGTTCGACAGCCCCCTGCCCGCCCTCGCCACCCTGGTGCCAGCACGGACCTTCCACATCGCCACCCTGTCCAAGACGCTGTCGCCGGGCCTACGCACCGCTTTTCTGGCGGCTCCCACCGACGCGATGGCCCAGCGGATCGCCGACGCCCTGCACGCCACGGCCCTGATGGGATCGCCGCTGATCACGGCGGTGGCCGTGCGCTGGATCCGCGACGGCGCCGCCGAGCGGGTTCTGGCCGGCGTGCGGCTGGAAGCCCGGGCGCGCCGGGCCATCGCCGCCGAGCTCCTGCCCGCCGCCCGCGGCGACGCCGAGGGGCTTCATGTCTGGCTGGACATCCCGGCCGGCCTCGACGCGGGCGGCCTTCGCGCCTTGGGGGCGGCGCGCGGCCTGGCGCTGGTCGGGGCGGACGCCTTCGCCGTCACCCCCGACGCCCCCGCCGGCCTGCGTATCTCGCTGGGCGGCCCGGCCAAGGCGTCGCTATTGCGTGAGTCGCTCGGCAATGTCGCAACCCTGCTGAAGCCGCCGACGATCGTCTGACACGACAAAAGCCCCGGAGCTTGAAGGCTCGGGGGCGAGTTCAAATCAAGGGGATACAGCTGGACAATGCGCCAGGCGGCGTTTGGTTCGGCCCAATCGCGGATCGCTCGCCACCTTCAGCGTAACGTCCATCGCGCCAGCGGGATGTGCTCGGTCCGCCCCAGCAGGCTGTGGACCAGGGTGAAGCCATCGACGGTCCACCGGATGGGCGAAAGGGCTTGCTCGGTGACCAGCCGCCGGTCGTAGAGCATGGTCACGTGCGGCGTGAAGCTCCGGTCGACCAACTTGCCCAGGCCGGCCCGCGCCATCGCCAGGCCGAGATCGCGCTGGAAAGCCTTCAGCGCCTCGAGACCGTCGCCGCCTTGCAAGACGAACGGGTTGTTGCCGCCGTTGTGGAAGCTGGCGGCGCGATCGAACGTGACCTCGAAGGATGGAGTGGTCATCGCGTCGGCCGCCTGGCTGGCCATCGCCACGATGTCGCGTCGCACGCCGGCATGGTCGCCCAGGTGATGCAGGGTGATGTGAAACCGCTCGGGCGCCAGCGGTCGGCCGGTCAGTTGGTGCGCGCCCCGCAAGGCGTCAGCGCGCTGGGCGATGGTCGCCGCCGTCGCCGGATCGGGAAAGATCGCGAAGAACAGCCGGTCCGTGATCGCCGGCGCGTCGAAGAGGGAAAACTGGTCGGACACCAGGACATCTTGCCGAGATTCCGAAAATGGCGCCACGCGCACATCCCGCAAGGACGGCGCTGGACCTTATTCCCGCTTGGCGTATGGCCGCAAAGGTCTAGCCTTGGGCGACACGCGGGAGCGATTTCCCGTCGCCCGAAGCGCCGCTCGAAATGTTCCGGAAGGAGATCTTCCCTGTCGTTCGTGACCGACGTCAGGATCTATTCCAACCCCTGCATCTCGAAAAATGTAGTTTTCCCCCCGAAGCAGCGGGCGCTGAAAAATATCCGCGGTGTTGTCGCGTCCTCATCCCGCGAATCTCGCATAACCGCTGGGGCGCCACGAACGATCAAACATAAGGCTCGATACTGAATGCACACGGCTCACGAGATGAGCGCATGGTCCGCGTCTGGTTTGCCCGAATCCGTCCTCGACACCGTCACGGCGAACGTGGCGATCCTGAACGCCGAGGGCGAGATCATCGCTGTGAATGACGCCTGGGCGCGCTTTGCCGAGTTCAACGCGCTGCCGGTGGAAAACCATGGACTGGGCCTGAATTATGTTGGGTTCTGCGACGGCTTGGGCGCCGGCGAAGCAGCCGTGGGCCTGCGAGGACTGCTGGCGGGCGAGCCGGGACCCTTCCGCCACGAATATCAGATGGACCTGGCCAACGGACCGTTGTGGGCCCGGATGACCGCCACCCGCGTCTCCAGCGACGGGCGTACGCTGGTGATCGTGGCGCAGGAGGACATCACCGTTCAACGCCACGCCCAGGCGGCCCTGGGACGCGCCACCGCCGCGCTGCTGCACGCCGAGGATGACGAGCGTCGGCGCATCGCCCGCGAGCTTCACGACGGCACCGCCCAGTACCTGACCGGCGCCAAGCTGATGCTAGGCGCGATGAAGGTGGAGGGCCGCGCCGAAAAGATCCGAGGCGAGATTGAGGCCCTGCTGGTCAACGCCCTAGAGGAGATCCGCAGCCTGTCCTACGTGCTGCATCCCCCGGCCCTGGAGGAGATGGGTCTTGGCCCGGCCATCCGGCAGATGGCCGAAGGCTTCGCGCGGCGCACGGGGCTGTCGCTGCAGATCGACATCGCCGACGACTTTCCCAAGATGGCCCGGCCGACCGAGGTGGCGCTGTATCGCGTCGCCCAGGAGGCCTTGGCCAATGTGCACCGGCACTCCGGCAGCCCTCGCGCCACGATCGGCCTGCGCCAGGCCGGCGAGATGGTCCTGCTGTCGATCCGGGACTACGGCGTGGGCTTGGCGGAAAGCGCCTCGGCGACCACTGGCGTCGGTCTGGCGGGCATGCGCCTGCGCCTGGAGTTCGTCAGCGGCCACATCTCGCTGACCAGCGCCTTTCCCGGCGTGCTGGTCGAGGCCTGGGCGCCCTTCCTGCCGAAAAGCTAGCGGACCTGCCGCCCGACGCTGATCCGCCAACGTCATCAAACGCGCGAAATCCGGGCAGCGCCCCCATCGTCCGTGCACCGCTGCTATGCAAATCGCCGCCTTTTCATGTTGCGATGCGACATGGTGGAGTTTTCGGATTGCCGCGACGCTCGACCGGCCCCCTCCTGCTCCCAACACGCGGGACAACGACGTTCCGCGATGGCCCGAGAGGGCCGCCGTAGGGCGATGTAGCCGTGCGGTACCGTTTGGACAACGACGTCCGGAGAGATCGCTCCTAGCGATCCCGCCGGGCGTTTTTTTTGGTCTATTGGGGGACTAGAGCATGACAAGACTGCGAGGAATGCTGCGTTGCAGCACGGCTTTCTGCGCCCTGATGTTGGGCGGGACGGCCTATGCGCAATCGGCGCCGGAGCCCGTTCCGGCCACCGCCGAACCCGCCGCGGACGTCGTCGAGCCGCCGCCGCCGCCCGCTCCGCCGCCGACCATCAGCGACCAGATCATGGCCGGCAAGCTGATCCTCGAAGTCCGGGCCCGCTACGAGAGCGTCGACCAGACCAAGACCGCCACCCTGAAGGACGACGCCTCGGCCTTCACCATCCGCACCCGCCTTGGCTGGGAGACCGGCGAGTTCAAGGGCGTCAAGGGCCTGATCGAATTCGAGGACGTCCGCCAGGCCGGCCCCGAGCACTACGCCGTCAACGTTCCCGGCGCGGCCACCGCCCCGCTGAACGGCGCCGACAAGGCCCGCTATCCGGTTGTCAACGACCCCGACGTCACCGAGCTGAACCGCGCCCAGCTGACCTGGACGCCCGGCGCCGCCCTGCAGGTCACCGCCGGCCGCCAGCGCATCCTGCTCGACGACCAGCGCTTCGTCGGTAATGTCGGCTGGCGCCAGGACGAGCAGACCTTCGACGCCGTCCGCGCCGACTTCGCTCTTGGCCGGGTCAAGGGGACCTACGCCTATGTCACCCACATCAACCGCATCCTGGGTGAACTCCGGGACTGGGACTCAGACAGCCATCTGCTGAACGTCACATGGTCGCCGGCCGAGGCCCTGCGGCTGCAAGGCTTCGTCTACGCCCTGGATTTCGGCAATTCGGCGGTCAACTCGTCGCTGACCAAGGGGGTCAAGGCCTCGGGCAAGACCTGGGTCGGCCTCTACCAGTTGGCCTACAACGCCACCTACGCCAAGCAGTCGGAGTATCACGGCAATACGCCCAACTTCGACCTGGCCTATTTCGGCGGCGACGTCGCCGGCACCTTCGACATCTACACGGTCAAGGCCAGTTACGAGTCGCTCGAGGGCAACGGAACCCGAGGCTTCACCACGCCGTTGGCCACCGTCCACGCCTTCCAGGGCTGGTCCGACGCCTTCGTCTCGCCCGGCGGCAACAAGAGCTTCGTCGACGGCATCGAGGACGCCAATCTGACGTTCAACGTCAAGCCGCGCTTCAAGCGAACCTACTTCTTCAACACCGACTTCCTGGTCCGCTACCACGACTTCGACGATCAGCGCACCGGCGCTGACCTCGGCCGCGAATGGGACCTGCAGTTCACCGCCGCCATCACCCCCAAGCTGTCGATCCAGCTGAAGTACGCCGACTTCCAGCGTGAAAAGACCGTGCCGCTCGGCACGGCGACGCCGCCGGCCTCGCGGACCAAGGCCTGGTTCACTCTCGAATACAAACTCTGACCTCCAGCGGGATTTGAAGCTCATGACCAAGATCGACAAGACCGCAGCCGGCTCCGAGATGAGCCTGACCCGTCGCAACGCCCTGTTGGGCGCGGCCGCCACCGTCGCCGCCGTCAAGGCCGCCTTCCCGGCCGGGGCCCACGCCGCCGGCGCCGGCCCCGAGGTGGGCAAGGCCAAGCTGGGCTTCATCGCCCTGACCGACTCCGCGCCGGTGATCATCGCCAAGGAGCGCGGCCTGTTCGCCAAGCACGGCATGCCCGACATCGAGGTGCTCAAGCAGGCCTCGTGGGGCGCAACGCGCGACAACCTGGTGCTGGGTTCGGAGCGCGGCGGCATCGACGGGGCGCACATCCTGTCGCCCATGCCCTATCTGATGACGACCGGGGCGATCACCGGCGGCGCGCCGACGCCGATGTACATCCTGGCCCGCTTGAACACCAACGGCCAGGGCATCTCGGTCGGCAACGACCTGAAGGCGGTCAAGGTCGGCCTCAACAGCGCCGGCGCCAAGGCCAAGTTCCAGCAGCTGAAGGCGGCCGGCAACATCGCCAAGGTGGCCATGACCTTCCGCGGCGGCACCCACGACCTGTGGGTCCGCTACTGGCTGGCGGCCGGCGGCATCAATCCCGAGACCGACGTCTCGACCATCGTCATCCCGCCGCCGCAGATGGTGGCCAACATGAAGGCCGGCACCCAGGACGCCTTCTGCGTCGGCGAGCCGTGGAACGGCCAGCTGGTCAACCAGCATGTCGGCTACACCGCCTGCCTGACCTCGGAACTGTGGATGAACCACCCGGAAAAGGCGCTGGGCATGCGCGCCGCCTGGGTCGACAGATATCCCCGTGCGGCCCAGGCGATCACCGCCGCCGTGCAGGAGGCTCAGCTGTGGTGCGACAAGGCCGCGAACCTGCCGGCCATGTGCTCGATCGTCTCGGGCCGCCAGTACGTCAACGTGCCGATGGGCGACATCCTGCCCCGCCTGCAGGGCACGGTGGACTATGGCGATGGCCGGACGCTGAAGAACTCGCCGCACCGGATGAAATTCTGGGCGGATAGCGCCAGCTTCCCGTTCAAGTCGCACGACCTGTGGTTCCTGACCGAGGACATCCGCTGGGGCGTGCTACCCCAGAAGACCAACACCCAGGCCCTGGTCAACAAGGTCAACCGCTCGGACATCTGGCGCGCGGCCGCCAAGACCATCGGCCAGACCGGTCCGGCCGGCGACAGCCGCGGTGTCGAGCGGTTCTTCGACGGCAAGGTGTTCGACCCGGCCAATCCGGGCGCCTACCTGGCCAGCCAGCCGATCAAGAAACTGGTCTAGGAGCGCGGTGATGACCTTTCCCAAGCCCTCGTTTTCACCGGCCGAACCCGTGGCGGGGGCCATGGGAGAGGTCAAGGCGGCGGTGGCTCCGCCGCCGCCCCCGGCCGCCGAGCCCCGGGCCTCGCGGCTGTCGGAACTGCGCCGCCGGGCCGGGGCCACGGCGGCGGCGGTGATCCCGCCGGCCGTGACCCTGCTGGTCCTGCTGGGGATCTGGCAGGTCATGGCCGGCGACTCCTATACCGGCGTGCCCTCGCCCCTGCACATCTGGGCCGAGTCCAAGGACCTGATCACCGACCCGTTCTTCGACCGGGGCGGGGTCGACAAGGGCCTGTTCTGGCACGTGCTGACCAGCCTCAGCCGGGTCGGCGTCGGCTTCTCGCTGTCGGCGGTCTGCGGCGTGATGCTGGGCGTGCTGATCGGCGCCAACCGCTGGGCCCACCGGGGCCTGGACCCGATCTTCCAGGTGCTGCGCACCGTGCCGCCCCTGGCCTGGCTGCCGATCTCGCTGGCCGCCTTCCAGCAGGCCCAGCCCTCGGCCCTGTTCGTGATCTTCATCACCTCGATCTGGCCGATCATCATCAACACCGCCGTCGGCGTGCGCAACATTCCGGCCGACTATGTCAACGTCGCCAAGGTGCTGCGGCTGTCGCCGGTCGAGTACTTCTTCAAGATCCTGCTGCCGGCCACCACGCCCTACATCTTCACCGGCCTGCGCATCGGCATCGGCATGAGCTGGCTGGCCATCGTCGCCTCCGAGATGCTGCTGGGCGGCGTCGGGGTCGGGTTCTTCATCTGGGATCAGTACAATTCCGGGCGGATCTCCGACATCGTCGTGGCCCTGGCCTGGGTCGGCCTGACCGGCTTCTTCCTCGACCGTCTGGTGGCCCTGCTGGGTCACGTCGTCTCGCGCGGCAACGCGGCGAGCTAGGAGACCATAACCATGGCCAAGGCCTATCTCTCCATCGAAGGCGTCGGCGTGACCTTCGCCAAGGGCGCGGCGCGCTCGGAAGTGCTGACCGGCATCGACCTGAAGGTCGAAAAGGGCGAGTTCGTCTCGATCATCGGGCACTCCGGCTGCGGGAAATCCACCCTGCTGAACGTGGTGGCCGGCCTGGTGCCGGTGACCACCGGCGCGGTCATCCTCGACAAGCAAGAGGTCAACGCGCCGGGACCGGACCGGGCGGTGGTGTTCCAGAACCATTCGCTGCTGCCGTGGCTGTCGGTGCGCGAGAACGTCTCGCTGGCGGTCGACAAGGTGTTCGGCAAGACCAAGACCGCCGCCGAGCGCCGCGCCTGGACGCTGCACAATCTGGAGCTGGTCAAGATGACCCACGCGCTGGACAAGCGGCCGGCCGAGATCTCCGGCGGCATGAAACAGCGGGTCGGCATCGCCCGGGCCCTGGCCATGGAGCCCAAGGTGCTGCTGCTGGACGAGCCGTTCGGGGCCCTGGACGCCCTGACCCGGGCTCACCTGCAGGACAGCGTGATGGAGATCCACGCGGCGCTGAACAACACCGTGCTGATGGTCACCCACGACGTCGACGAGGCGGCCTTGCTGTCGGATCGCATCGTGATGATGACCAACGGTCCCCGCGCCGCGATCGGCCAGGTGCTGGAGGTGGCCCTCCCCCGTCCGCGCGACCGTCTCGCCGTGGCCGAGAATCCCACCTACGTCCACGCCCGGGCGGCGGTGATCGAGTTCCTCTACGCCCGGCGCGCGGCCTGAGGACACGAACGCGCTCCCCGAGCGGCTGAGCGGAGCGCCTCGCCGAGGCCCAAATCGAGGAGATCGCCGTTCTCGGCAAGCTGGTCGTGGCCGGCGACCTGCTGGGCTTCAGTCGCGCGACATGGACTGCCCCGCCAGAAGTGGAGCGTGGGCGGCGAGCCTGCGGGACACGAACTCCGTGAAGAGGCGCACGCGCTTGGTCTTGCGCGTCTCCCCCTGGGTGAGGATCCAGAGCGTGCCGTACAGGTGCAGGTCGACGCCCGGCGCCCTGGCCAGCAGGGGGTCGGCGTCGCCGACGAAGCACGGCAGCGTCGTGATCCCCAGCCCTTGCCGCACGGCGACGATCTGCGCCCCGACGTCCGTGACCCTGAAGGGAACCCCGGTGGCGCCGACCTCGCCCTCGTTGGCCCAGTCCGGAACGCCATGGGCGCTGATGACGATCCACCGCAGGGGATCAGGCCCGCCCGCATGCCGCGCGGCCAGTCGATCGCGGGAGATGTAGACGCCGCCGAACACCTCCGGTCCCTTCAGGCCGTGGAGATTGAGCGGCAGGGTCTTGCGCTCGTAGACGACGCGGATCGCCACGTCGGCCTCTCGGTTGGTCAGGTTCGCCAGCTCGCCGGATGACATGATGTCCATCTCGATATCCGGATGCAGACGCGCGAAATCGGCGAAGTCCGGCATGAGCAGGTGTGTCGCCAGGGGCGGCGCCAAGGTCACCCGCAGCCGTCCGCGCACGCTCTGGTCGCGCCCGAAGACGCGGGTCTCCAACTGGTGCGACGAGGCCTCCATCTGGTTGGCGAGCTCGAGCACCTCCTCGCCCGCGGCCGTCAGGCGGTAGCCCGAAGGCAGCTTTTCGAACATCTGCGACCCGAGACGGTTCTCAAGCTGGGCGATGCGTCGCAGCACGGTCGCGTGGTTGACGCCCAGGCGCTCGGCGGCGGCCCGCACCGAGCCCGCCCGCGCGACGGCGAGAAAATAGCGAACGTCATCCCAGTCGATCATGGTGCATTCCCGCGCCGCGCCGTGTGCTGTCCGAAGCCGGTCCCTAGCACGTCGAACAGCCGTATGGGCGGTCGCCATGGCCGAGTCGACGAACGTTGCCCGATTTTGCACGCGGACACCGATCGTCAAACCGGATCGTTTTCGCACCACCGATGTGCGCCCTTCCGCACTCAACCCCCGACCCAGGCGGACCCATCTGGAGCGTCTCGGGATCTGCCCGAACAGCCAAACACAGAGCCCCGAAGGAGAGACGTCATGGGAAAGCTTGAAGGCAAGGTCGCCGTCGTCACGGGTGGATCGAGCGGCATGGCGCTGGCGAGCGCCAAACGGTTCGTCGAAGAAGGCGCCTATGTCTTCATCACGGGCCGGAGACAGGAGGCGCTGGACGAGGCCGTCAAACTGATCGGCCGGAACGTGACCGGCGTGCACGGCGACGCGTCCAATCTCGCCGACCTCGACCGCCTGTTCGATACGGTCAAGCGGGAGAAGGGCAAGATCGACGTCCTGTACGCCAGCGCCGGCGTCGGCGAAGCCGCCCTGCTGGGCGAGATTACCGAGCAGCACTTCGACGCGGCCTTCAACCTGAATGCGCGCGGCACGCTGTTTACGGTCCAGAAGGCCCTGCCGCTGCTCAACGACGGCGGGTCGATCTTCATGACCGGGTCGGTGGCTTCGATCAAAGGCTTTCCCGGCTACAGCGTCTATGCGGCCAGCAAGGCGGCGCTGCATGCGTTCGCCCGCGGGTGGCTCAACGAACTCAAGGGCAGGAACATCCGGGTGAACGTGCTGCATCCGGGGCCGATCGCCACGCCGATGCAGGACCAGGTC
The DNA here is from genome assembly GCF_031457295.1 of Caulobacter sp. BE254. Taxonomy (NCBI): domain Bacteria; kingdom Pseudomonadati; phylum Pseudomonadota; class Alphaproteobacteria; order Caulobacterales; family Caulobacteraceae; genus Caulobacter; species Caulobacter sp. BE254. The sequence continues at coordinate 242,862 of NZ_JAVDWJ010000001.1, forward strand.
CTCACCGAAGAAGCAAAGCAGATGTTCGAATCCCTGATCCCGCGGGGAAAGATGGGTCGTCCCGAGGAAATCGCCGCGGTCGCGCTGTTTCTGGCCTCGGACGATTCAAGCTTCGTGAATGGGGTGGAGCTGGCCGTCGACGGCGGCTTCTCGGCCATCTGAATTGACGCCGGACCGGGAACCGGCGCCCCCCCGGCGCCGTCGAAGGCCGGGAAATCAAGATCGACACGGATCGGAAAAACATCATGAGCTACGCAATCATCGGCTTCGGCAAGATCGGCCAGGCGCTGGCCAAGGCGTTCGCCCGCAACGGCGTCGAGGTCTCCGTCGCCACCACGCGCGACCCGGAAAGCTTCGCCGCCGAAGCGGCCGCGATCGGACCCACGGTCCTTCCCAGGAAACTGGCGGACGCCCTCAAGGCGGACATCATCTTCCTGGCGGTCCGCTTCGAGTCGCACCCGCAGGTCGCCAAGGCGCTGCCCAGCTGGAAGGGCAAGACCATCGTCGACACGACGAACCTGTTTCCGGTCCCCGAGGGGCTGGAGATTCCCTCCTCCGCCGTCGTCGCCAAGGCGTTCACCGGCGCCAGGCTCGTCAAGGGGTTCAACCACCTGGTCGCCGCCACCCTGGCGGCCGATCCGGTCGTCGAGGGCGGCCACCGGGTCGTCTTCCTGTCGAGCGACGACGAGAACGCGGTCGCGCCCGTGGCCGCCCTGGCCAGACAGCTCGGGTTCGCACCGGTCAACCTGGGAAAACTCGACGAGGGCGGCGCGCTGGTGCACGCCCACGGCCGCACCTGGGGTCCGCTGATCTTCCAGGACCTGTTCAAGAAGGAGTCGTAATCGATCCACCACCGTGTGATCGAAGCGGAAAACCGGTCGCGCGCTATTGTCTTCAGACAACGCGCGACCGAGCATTGAAGGCCAGCGCGACCAGATCCAAGGCCTTCCCACACCGCTGCGCCCCCATCGGGGCCGCCGGCAAGGACGAGCCCCGCCTTTCCGGTCGGTCAGGTAATCTCGGCGGCGCTGAGTGGAACGGACTAGACGTAAACTGAGCGAGGACGGCTGCCGTATCGTCAGCCGTCCTCGTCGTTATCTGGAAAACACCGCCCCGATCATCGGCCGGTGGCGTCCAAAATCAGCGCGGACACCTCTCGGGGATGGGAGATGAGCGAGACGTGACTGGACGGTATCTCGACCGTTCGCGCGCCCATGCGGGAGGCCATGTAGCGCTGCAGGTCGGGATTGATCGTCCGATCCTCCGTGGAGACGGCGTAGAAGCTGGGCTTGGAACGCCAGGCCGCCTGGCTGACGCGTCCGGCCAGCAGCGCTTTCTGGAACGGCTGCTGCACGGCGAAAAGGGCGCGGGCTCTGGCGGCCGGCAGGTCCCCCGCGAAGTCCCGCAGGAAGGCTTCTTCGGTCAGCCGGCCCTCGTCGCCGTCATAGACGATCCCCGCCGAGGCCGGAGGGATCGGATAGCGAGCGGCGAGCGCCGCATAGTCCTCTCCGGCGTCCGGGGCCCGGGCCGCCACATAGACCAGGGCCGAAACGTTCGGATGGACGCCCGCCTCGGTCACGATCATGCCGGAGAAGGAATGACCTGCCAGCACGGTGGGCCCGTCCTGCCGGTCCAGCACCTTGCGGCAGGCGGCGACCGCCTCGTCCAGCGTTGTCAACGGGTTCTGGACGGAGGTTACGTTGAGCCCGCGCGCCTGCAGGCGCGGGATGACCTCCGACCAGCTCGAGCCGTCGGCGAACAGTCCGTGGACGAGAACGACGTTGGTCGCTTTCGCTGGAGACGACGCTGGCGGCGGCGCGGCTTGGGCTTTCGCCCTGGGCGCGGCCACGGCGGCCGTCGCGCCCAGGAGCAACGAGGTGGTGAAACGCCGGCGATCCATGATCATGACCTGTCTCCTAGGATTGAAAGGCCCGCTAGATCGCCATGCCGCCCGAGACTTCGATGCGCTGGGCGTTCACCCAACGATTGTCGTCGGACAGCAGGGCGGCGATCATCGGCCCAATATCGTCCGGCTCGCCAGCCCGGCCAAGAGCCGTCATCTCGGCGACCTGCCGGTTGAGCTCGGGATTGTCGCGCACCATGCCGCCGCTGAAGTCGGTCTGGATCGCGCCAGGAGCCACGGCGTTGACCGCGATGCGCCGCCCGCCCAGCTCCTTGGCCTGATAGCGGGTCAGGACATCGATCGCGGCCTTGAGCGAGCCGTAGGGCGCGCTGCCAGGAACGACGATCCGGCTCAGGCCGCTCGACAGGTTCACGATCCGGCCGCCGTCCTTGATCAGCGGCAGCAGCTTCTGGGTCAGAAAGAACACGCCCTTGAAGTTGACGCGATACAGCGTGTCCATCTCCTCTTCCGTCGTCTTCTCGATGGAATTGTGATGCGAGACGCCGGCGTTGTTGACGAGATAGTCGAAGCGCTCGGCCCCCAGGTCGCCGAGCGTTCCGCGCACTTGGTCCGCGAAGGCGTCGAACGTGGAGACCTCTCCCACCTCCAGTTGCAAGGCGACAGCCTTGGTCCCCGCCTCGGCCGCCAGGGCGACCACCTTTTCGGCCTCCGCGCGATTGGCGTTGTAGGTGAAGATCGACCGGACGCCGCGCCGCGCGAGGCTGAGGACGGTGTTGCGGCCGAGACCGCGGCTTCCGCCGGTGACGATGGCGATCGGCGTATCGGAAAAGGCCGTGATGCTGTCGGACATGACGCGCTCCTGCGTTCGAATTGATGAGGCGAGGATACGCGGGGGCCGTCGATGATGAATGCCGCAACCCTGCCCATTCTTGCCTATTCCTGCTCCTGGAATTAGATTGAGACGCTGGCTTTGGGATGACGCAGGCGGGCTCGGATGACGGACGATCTGGCGCATTCGGTCCTGCGCTATACGGACCAGCAGTCGGGCAAGAGTCCCTTCGCGACCGCCATCGCGGGGCTGACCATCCTGCGCTCCGACCATCCCAAGCCGCTGTCGCACATGATCATCAAGCCGGCCCTGTGCATCACGCTGCAGGGCGCGAAGTGGACGGCTTTCGGCGAGCGGCGCTTCGACTATGGAGCCGGCCAGGCCTTGGTGGTCGGCGTCGAGATGCCGGCGGTCGGCCAGGTGATGCAGGCCAGTCCGGACCAGCCCTATCTCGGTCTCGTCATCGAGCTGGACCTGGGCGTGATGCGCGAGGTGATCGAGAGCCTCGACAGCGCGCCGATCGCCTTGGAGAGCGTCCGCCACGGCGTCTTAGTCAGCGACTTCGAAGGACCGCTCGCCGACTGCGCCGCCCGCGCCGTCCGGCTGCTGGAGACCCCGCAGGCCATCGCCCTGCTCTATCCGGCCGTGATGCGCGAGATCTGCTATTGGCTGCTGACCGGGCCGCACGGCGGTGAGGTCGTGAAGATGGCGCTGGGGAGCGACCGCACCCGCCGTCTGGTCGGTGCGATCCACGCCCTGCGCGACCGCTACGCCGACCCTGTCCGCGTCGACGAGCTGGCGTCGATCGCCCAACTCAGCCCCTCGGCCTTTCATCGGCAGTTCAAGGCGCTGACCGCGATGACGCCGGTGCAGTATCAGAAGCAGTTGCGCCTGTTCGAGGCGCGCCGGCTCCTGGCGTCCGGCGAGACCAATGTGGAAAACGCCGCCTTTCAGGTCGGCTATGAGAGCGCCTCGCAGTTCAGCCGCGAATATTCACGGATGTTCGGCGCCTCGCCCCGCCGGGACGTCGCCTCGCTTCGGCGTCTCGCGGCCTGACCTCGCCCCGATGGCGTGGGAAGCCGATGGCCGCGGGCGTCGTTTGGCCTCCATGCCAGCCGGCTCAGACAACGCCCAGAGCCGGCCTCCCCTGCTCAACGACGAAGCGCGCCGCTGTCGAAAGCGCGCCGCCGGGTATCGTCACGCGATCGACCACCCGGACGTCCGTGCGCCAGTGGTCGCGACCGATATCGAAGACCTGGTAGCCGCGCCGCGCGTCGAAGAGCCGGCAATGCGGATTGCCGGCCGGGACGTCTTTCCAGCTGTCGGCCAGGACCACCCCGTCGCCGCCCGAACTGATGGATGACGATACGAACTCGGTGGCCACGGCGGGACCGTCCCAGGCGTCGTCGCGCGCCGGCACGACCCCGGCATGATGCTGGTGGACGTCGCCGGTGGCGATCACCACGTTGGTCAGCTTGCGGTCCTGGATCGCGCGCGCCAGTCGCTCACGGCTGGCGGGATAGCCGCTCCAGCTGTCGAGGTTGGTGCGGCCGGCGGCGCGCGACGGGGGATAGAGCAGCGGCATGACCATCACCTGCTGGGCCAGCAGGTTCCAGCGCATGTGATTGCCCAGCCCTTCCTCGAGCCAGGCCTGTTGCGCCGAGCCGATGATCGAGGGACGGGACGGATCGGCGATCGGCAGGCAGCGATCGCCCGCCTTCGCGCCGCAAATCTGGCCGCTGCGATACTGGCGCGTGTCCAGCACATGGACCCGGACCAGATCGCCGTAGTCGATGCGCCGGTGCATGCGCAGAAGGCCCGCGGTCGGAAACTGGGCGCGGCGGACCGGCATGTTCTCGTACCAGGCCTGCATGGCCGCGAACCGGCGCAGGCGAAAGAGCTCCCTGGGCGTGGCGTCCTGGTCGTCGTCGCCCGCCCAGTTGTTGTCGACCTCGTGGTCGTCGAACGACGACAGGAACGCCGCCGAGGCGTGGGCCGCCTGCAGGTCGGGATCGGTCTTGTACTGGGCGTAGCGGCGGCGATAGTCGTCCAACGTGTAGATCTCGTCGCCGACATGCTCGCGCAAGCAGGTCTTGCGGCGATCGGGGCCAACCCCGGTCACCGGACAGGCCTTCCCCGCCGCGCCCTCATAGATGTAGTCGCCATAGTGGAAGACGGCGTCCAGGTCGGGCTCCTGGCTCAGATGGCGATAGGCCGTGAAAAGTCCGGCCTCGTAGTGCTGGCAGCCCGCCACGCCCAGGCGCAGGCGGTCGGTTCGCGCGCCGGCGGCGGGGGCCGATCGCACCGTGCCCACCGCGCTCATCTCGCCGGCGGCGGAGAACCGATACCAGTAGCGCGCGGCGGGCTTGAGCCCGCCCACCTCGACATGGACCGAGTGCCCCAGCTCCGGCCGCGCCAGTTCGCCGCCGGACGCCACGATGCGCGTGAAGCCCTCGTCCTCGGCCACTTCCCAGTCCACGGGCACGGCGCGCATCGGCATGCCGCCGCCGTGCTCGAGGGGCCTGGCCGCCAGGCGGGTCCAGATCACGAAGCCGTCCGGGGCCGGGTCGCCTGACGCCACGCCCAGCGTGAAGGGATAGGCGCCCAGGCTCTTGCTCGCCATGGTCTGGGCCCAGGTCCGCGATCCGGTCAGCCCGGCGAACATAGTCAGGCCACCCATGGCCGTGATGAGCGTGCGGCGTTCAATCGTCATAGGAGGCGTCCTGAGAGAAGGCGCGGGCCGGATCGCTGTTCGGCCCGCGCGAGATGGCGGTCGGAAGCGTGATCAGGGCCGATAGATGACGTTGAGGAAGAAGGAGCGGCCCTTCTTCATCTCGGCGCGGCGCTCTTTGAGGTTCTGGTCGTAGCCAAGATAGAGATCCTCGTTGAGGACGTTCTTGGCCTGCAGCTTGATGATCCAGTCGCCGGCGACTCGGTAGCGAACGGTGGCGTCCATCTGGCCCCGGGCTTCGGGACCGCGGTTCAGCCACGGATTGGCGCCGATGCCGTCGTAATAGGCGTCGCCCCAGTTATAGCCGACCCGGGCTTCGCCATCTCGGGGCAGCTTGTAGAACACCGCTGCATTGGCCATCCAGTTGCGCTGGTAAAGCAAGCGGTCGATGTGCAGCACCTTGCCGTCGACAATGTAGTCCATGTCGCCCCAGGTGCGCGTGGCGTTCAGGGCGATCCCGACCTTGTCCTTCAGGAACCCCGGCAAGCCCGGGATGGCGTTGTTGATATATTGCGCCTCGACGCCTCGCATCTTGGACTTGTTGGCGTTCATCGGCGTGCTGACCACGTACTCTACGCCGTCGACCAGCTGCTCGTCCTTCAGGGCGTAGATGTCGTCCTTGATGGCCTTGTAGAAGGCGCCGATGCTGGCCAGGCCGTTGGAACCGTTGAAGTAGTGTTCCAGCGTCAGGTCGAAGTTGTCGGAGCGGCGCGGCTTGAGGTCGGGGTTGCCGCGCGAGATCGTCAGGTTGAGGTCGTTGCGCGACTCGGCCTGGGCGATGTCCTCGGGCGCGGGGCGGCCCAGGGTGCGGCTGTAGCCGCCCTTCAGGCGGAGGGTCTCGCTGAAGTCGTGAACCACGTTGAGCGACGGCAGCAGGTGCCTGTAGTCGCCCTCATAGCGCTGGGTCCCAGGCTGGTAGACGCCGCCAACGGCGCGCGGCACATCGGCCGAGTAGTCGGCGATGTCTAGGCGCAGGCCGGCGATGAAGCGGGTCTTCTCCAGCGCGTAGAGGCCCGACACGTAGCCGTAGCCGATGGTCTCATCGTACCGGTAGTCCGAGGCCGCGGAGGCGCTGGCTGACGAGGCCTTGTTGACGGCCAGGCCCGGCAAGACATCCTGGCGGAACTTGGCGTAGTTGATCCACAGTACCGGATAGTTCCACATCCACGGGGTGTAGCCGTCCGGCAGATATTCATAACCCGCCAAGCCGGACTTGCCCGGCGTGTAGACGGTCTGGTCCAGGTCGCGGCGGACATCGAAGTCGCGGATGCCGATACCCGCCTTGAAGCCAAGGCCGCGGGTGTCGGCGGCGAAGTTGCGCGTGAAGTCCAGCCTGGCCTCGGCGGCCTCGCCCTTGGCCTTGGTCAGGGTGTCGCCGGCGGTGAGCAGGGCGTAGTTGCCGGCCGTCGTCAGGCCGTCGGTCCCGACCAGATCGAACTTCACCGACTCGCCGGACATGTCGTAGTTCACCGACAGGGCGGCGGGCTTGTACTGGTAGGCGTTGGCCCATTCCAGATCGTAGAAGGTGTTGGCGTTGTAGCCGGCGCGGAACTCGAGGTTGGTGGACTCGTCGAGGTCGTAGCGGGTCTTGAAGATCGCGCCCTTGGCCTCGTTCTCGAAGCGATCGTAGTTGAACGCCGTGCGGACGTCGGGGATCTTCAGCGTGCCGGTGTGCTGGGTCTGGTTGGTCAGGCCCGTGAAGCCCCGCAGCGTGAAGACGTTGTTGGTCTGGTCCTCAGTCTGCTTGTAGTCGTAGACCATCAGCGAGCTGTACCAGCGCGACGAAGGCTGGAATTCGAAGGTGGCCGAGCCGCCATAGGTCTTGATGAAGCTGGTGAACTCGTAGTCGACCAGGGCCTGGGGCGCGGGATCGAAGCCGTTCCAGTTGGGGTTGTCAGGCGTCGTGGCCGCGCCGGCGGACGTGTAGTAGGTCCGGGCGTTGGGATTGCGCTTCACGTCGTCGTACGAGCGCTGCTGGTAGGCGCCGCTGAGCACCAGGCCAAACTGCTGATCCGACCCGAACCGGTGGGTCCAGAGGCTCTTGATCCCGCCGCTCCAGGGCGAGTCCTTGTAGCCGCCCAGGCTATTGCCGCCGGGCACGTCGTTGTCGGTGACGTAGCTGACGAAGGTGTCGATGTAGAACTTGTCCTTGCCCAGGCCGAAGGCGCTGTAGGGCACGATGTTGATGATCCCGCCGATCGCGCCGGCGTCCTGGTCGGCGGTGAAAGTCTTGTAGATCTCGGTCTTGCGAGCCGCCTGGCTGGGGATCAGCGCCAGGTCCACCCGACGCTGGCCGGCGCCCTGATTGGCGACCGAGATCATGCCGATGCCGTCGACCGAGACGTAGTTGAGGTCGGGCGTGATGCCGCGCACCGCCACATATTGGCTCTCCTGCTCGCCGTAGAGCACCTGCATGGTGCTGACGCCGGGCACGCGACTGAGGGCCTCGGCCAGGGATTGATCGGCCAGATCGCCGGTGTCGTCCTGCGCCAGGGCGTCGACGACGGTCAGCGAATTTCGACGGGTGGCGATGGCTTGCTGGTTTTGGAGCGCGGTGCCGGTGACGACGATGGCGTCGACCGCGGTGGCGTCTTCGTGGACGGCCTCGGCGGGAAATCGCCCGCCGATCGCCGCCAAGGTCACCACCGTGCCGTCCTGGGAGGCGACCCTCAGGCCCGTCCCGTCGAGAAGCAGCGCCAGCGCCGCGCGAGAGTCCATCGCGCCGGTCACCGCGCGGGTGCGGACGCCGCGCGTCAGCGCCTCATCGACGAGAATCTGAAACCCGGCCTGGCGGGCGAACTGGGGAATGGCCGTGGCGGCGGCCTGGGCGGGGACGTCGAACCGTCGGGCCTCGGCCTGCGCGGCCATCGGAAGCGCAAGCACCGCTGCAGCGACCGAGCCGAAAAGCAGACTATTATTACGACCAAAGAACATTGGCAGCCCCCTCAAGCACCACGTGCACGGTATAGATGCCCGGGAGGCCGTACTTCCTTCATCTGAAGGACGTATTTTATTGTGAATGTTCTATGACTATATCGCCATTCGTCTCGACTATCTTATTTCCCGTCATGCGAGCAGCCGCCAAAGCAAATTGTTGCGGTTGATCGATCAGGAAGTAGCCGACGATCGTTCGTTGGCCGGCAGCTGGATCGCGCAGCACGATCTTGCGGGTGTTGTAGCGATTGAACTCCTCAACGGCGCTGGCGATGGTCCCGCCGTCCAACACGATCTCGCCGCGGCGCCAGGCCAGGACGTCATCGGTGCGCGACGGCTTGGCCGCGGGCGGCGGAGGCGCGTTCTCGGCGATGAAAGCCTCGTGGCCGGCCGAGATGGCCAAGGGAGGGACCAGCGCGCCGTCCCGCCAGGCCAGCACAGTTCCTTCGGTCACCACCACCCGCGCGCCGCCTCCTTGGCGCCGGACCGAGAAGGCCGTCCCCGTGGCGCGCACGTGCACCGGGCCGGCGTCGACCACGAAGGGACGGGCATGATCCTTGGCGACCTGAAACCAGGCCTCGCCACGCCGAAGCGTGATACGCCGCTGGTGCTTGGCCAGACGTACCCCGACGCTGCTGTCGGTATTGATCATCGCCACCGAACCGTCTTCCAGCGCCACCCGGCGCTGCTCTCCAACCTCGGTGCGGAACCCGCTGAACGCGGGCGGCATCAGGACAACGGCGCACAGTCCGGCGGCCATGGCGGCCAGCGCCCAAGCGGCGCGCGGCGATACGCCGGCGAAACCCCGTGCGCGCCGCGTCGTCAACGCCGTCGGCGCCGGCGCCGCCTTGCTGACAACCCGGCCCTGATCCAGCAGCCTGAGGCCGGCCTGGGCCCGCAGGAAGGCGCCGCGCCGGCGCGGATCACTGGCCAGCCAGGCCTCCAGCTCAAGCCGGCGCGCTTCGTGCAGCGGACCGGCGTCGACGCGGACCGCCCAGGCGGCGGCTTCTGACTTAATGTCGGACATGGGCGGACGAACGCGGATCGGGGGTGACGGCGTCTTGAACCGGGGCGCAGTCGTCCTCTTCCTCCAGCGCCTTGAGGATGACCTTGAGCCCGCGGATCGAATTATTCTCCACCACCGCTTCGGTCACGCCAAGGCGCAGCGCGGTCTCCCTTTGGGAAAAGCCATGGATGCGGCGCAGTTCGATCACCTGTCGGCATACCGGCGGCAGCATGGCGATCAATCCCAGCACCCGTTCCAGTTCTCGCCGGGCGCCGGTCACCCGCTCTGGCGAGGGGCCCTCATCGCGCATGCGCAAGGCGTCGAGATCGGTGATGGCTTCGATCCTGACCACCCGTTCGCGGCGCAGGCGCTGCAGCAGCATCGAGCGCGCCGCAGTCAGGAAGTAGGCCCGGCCGTTGCGGATGTGGGCGACCGTGTCGAGTTCGGCGATCTGGCAATAGGCTTCCTGGATCACGTCGTCGACATCGCCGGACCGACGCATGGCCCGCATCAGCCAGGCGCGGACATAGGCTTCGTGCGGTAGAATATGCAGCGCAACCCAATCGATGATCGCTTCGCGACTGTCTTCCACGCGCCCCGTCCGATTAGAACATGGGCCGGAAAACCACGGCTTGATCACAGCTTGATGACATCGTCACGGCTTGTGAACCGGAACCCATCAGCGAGCGCCGAAAGTTGTTCTCGCAGGCCTACGGGTTGCCTGTCTTTTTGCAGATCAAGGCGACCTTGGTTCGTCCGAGACCACGTGTCCCGTACGCCAGCGGCTCGAGCTCGATCATCGACACCCATCTAATCGACCATCGGGCGTATGGCGCGACGTCGCCGAGCGTTGATCGCGCAGTTGAACATCGCAAGTCCAACCGCGGAAACCGGCGTCGCCCGTAAGCGAAGTTCGGACGTGCCGCCGGCGCGGACGCCTCGTGACAATCAAGCCTTCACGGCGTGCCACCCTCGGATCATGAACGCCTGGTAGAACGGGATTGGCTTCGAGAAGCCGGCGGCCTTCCACAAAGCTTCCGTCTCCGCCGGGGGCAGAACGCCCAGCATATCTCGCATCATGCCGCCAAGCTTCGTCAGCGACTCCGGCGTTGCGCCCATTAGAACTTGGATTCGCTTCCAATCTTCCAACATCTCGGGGAACTCCGGGGCGTCCAGATCGCCGCTGATCTCGGCGCTGGCGAAGCGGCCTCCCGGCTTCAGGCGGTGATGAATGGCCGAATAGAAGGCGTGTCGGTCTTCGCGTTTGATGAAGTGCGCGACCAGTAAACTAACCGCGGCGTCAAATCCGCCGTGGGGAGCATCCTGGGCATATCCCTGAAGAAGCTGGCAACGATCCAGCAAGCCAGCCTGTTCGAGCCGGTGTCGCCCCACAGCCAGCATCTCCTCGGACGGATCGACGCCGACGAACGACCAGCCCGGATATATCCTGGCCAACGACAGGATTTCAGCGCCGGTGCCCACCCCGACGCACAACACGCGCGCATCGGCGGGCAAGTCCGCCAGAACCAACCGCAGCATGAAATGCAGACCGTCGGAGATGGGGGCGAGCGCGCTGTTCCGACGATCGTAGGCGTCGGCGATCTCCTGGTTGAAGAAGTTGGATGAGGTCGCGGGTCTCAGCTGTTCCATTGTTATAATATAACAGGAAGTTTCGGGCGCGCCATCCGTCCTGTCTCTGTCAGCGTCGAGCGAGCTTGATCTGTTTGGCGACGGAGGTCCGGCTCCGACCCTGAGCGGACTTCAGATCCCTCTCCTTTAGGGAGAGGGAGGGGCCCGCCGCGAAGCGGTGGGAGGGTGAGGGGTTACAGCGTCGACCGGCGTGCCGGCACTCCGTCTTGCTCAGCACCCCCTCACCCCGACCCTATCCCCATGGGAGAGGGAGGTCCGACATCCACCCTTCCCAGCCATTCGAAGGTTTGTTTTGCCATTGGCTTGTTTCCAAGAAGCAGACCTTCGCCAACCTCCATTGAAGATCGGTGCGCACCGGATCTGGCGGACCATGGCGCGGCGGCGCTCAATCAACATATCGCGCCGCGACGGCGTGGATATTCCCCCGCGCCCGGACCTGGCAGCGGAAGCTGGACGCAAGCGCCGGGTTGCCGCCCGTATACCGAGGGAACTCCGGATAAGGACACAGGGGGCGCAGCGCCACGACGGGCTTGCGCGCATCGTTGTCTTGAAAGCGGGCGCCGAGCAGGCGGGTCGGCATGCGCTGGTTCTCGACCCACCGCACCAGAGCCCAGAGCGCGTCGCGATCGGGTGACATCTCCGCGCCGGGAGCCATGTCCTGACCGATATTCCAGGCGCCCGGCCCCCCCGTGCAATGCGCCATGCCTGGGGCCAGAAACAGGCGCATATAGGTTTGGACGGCGGCCAGATCACCACCGTTCGCGCTCACATGCCGCTCATAGTAGTCGACCGAGGTGTCAAACGGGATCACCGGATCGCTTAACCCATGATACCAGAGGATCTTCCCTCCACGCCGCCGAAAGGCGCTCAGGTCGGTGCTGTTGGCGTTGAGAAGGCCCGCCAAGACGCCGTCGATCCGATCGACGTCGCGATCGAAGTCGAACGACGCCGGCTGAAACGCGTCGCGTCCCAGAGCCCAGTAGAACGGATAGAACATTTGCCGCGGCCAGGTCTGGCGTTGTTGCGCCTCCAGGCCGGGCGGCGTCGTCTCGGCTCCGATCGCCAGGGGGGGATAAATCCGCTCACCGCTTCGGGGATTGACCGCGCCGTCGTAGACTCGGCGCAAGGCGAGGCGCTGGGCGTCGGTCAGGCAATCGGCCTTGTCGCCGGCGTCACAGCGGGGAACGGCCACGTCTTCAAATCTGCACCCTCTCGGGTCGGTAAGATAGTCGTCGCCCGGAGCGCCGCCGTCCCTGCCATTTCCACAGGCCTTCACGATCGCCGCATGAACCAGATCCAGCTTCGCGCCGGAAAGCTTGGCGCCGGGCGTCTCCACCAGGGCGTTCCAGTTCCAGAGAAAGGACATGTGGATGTGCGTTCGATCTTGCGCCGGGGCGCCGACCAGGACGCCGTCGTAGTCGTCGGGATAGCGCTGGACATTGACCAGCGCCTGCTGCCCTCCCGTCGAGCACCCCGTGAAATAGGAATGGCGCGCCGGCCGACCATAGAAGGCCTTGATGAAGGTTCGCGCCGCCCTCGCCATCTCGTGGTTGGCCCGATATCCGAAGTCGCGCCAACGCACCGGTCGCCCAATGGCGGCAAGCGCGTTGGGGGCGGTTCCCAGATCAGTGTTCGCGACCGCGAACCCTCTCCGGAGATTTTGGGTCATCGGCTTTCCGAGGGAGAGCCTGCCGGCGCCGCCGCCATTGCCCGTGCCCAGAAACCGTCCGTTCCAACCCGTGACGGGCAACCAGAGCTCGACGCCGATCGCCGATCCGCTTTCCGGGCTCATTGTCAGGTTGATACGGCAAAACGCTGGAAGCTGCGTCGCGGGGCCATCCTTTCCATCCGGGCCTGGCAGGATCGCTTGTCCAGCGGGTGTGAGCGCGACCGAATTCACTGTTGCGCCGTCAAGCTCCACGGCGCGCATCCTCTCGCACGCCAAAGCGCCTGACACAGGCTGGCGGTTGAGAAGGTTCGACGGCGTCGCCGCGGAGACGCTTCGCGCGACCAGCGCGAAGAGAGCGACAAGGATCCCCATCGCCAGTCCCGAACGAACGCTCGAAAACGGCATGGCCGGGACCCCTTTCAGAGCCGAGCGAGGCGCCCGGCCTGCCCATGTCAATGTCGATGTCAATGTGGGTGGGTCCATCGAAATGGTCGCTGGCTTTCGCGTCCTCACCGACGCCGGTTAGTCCCGGCGGTCCGGCTTCAGGCGCCGGGTGTTCTACTTCACCGACGGGTCGAGGACTTGGCCTTCCTGCAGGAGTGTCTTTTTCAGCTTCCCGTAGTCGACGGACTGGACCGCAACGTCGTCGTCGAGGGCTTGGGATGCGGCCGCGCCGGCCGACTGCCCCAGAATCGTGAACACCGGCTCCATGCGGATAGACCCATAGGCGATGTGGCTAGCCGACACCGCGACCGGCGCCAGCAGGTTGGTCGCCTCCGTGCGCTTGGGCACGATCGCGCGATAGCTGACCCCGTAAACCCGCCCGGGGGAGATCTCGATATTGCCCTCGTTTTGAACATGGCCACGAGCGTCGACATAACGACGCACATTGTGGGAATCGAGGTTGTAGGAGCCCAGGCCAATAGGCTCGGGTGTCGGGATCAGGCCGCGCAGATGGTTTTCGGTCATCACGAAGTCCGAGACCATGCGGCGCGCCTCACGGATATAGAGCTCGCGTGGCCAGGCGCCGTTGTCGGTGAACTCGTCGGCGCAAAGCCCCCACGGCGCCATGGATTGGCGGACATCCGCCGGCGCGCGGGGATCGTTCTGCAGGAACCAGAAGAAGCCTTCCTGATACCTTCGATGCTCGTCGGCGATCTGGGCCCGCTCGGCATAGTCAGCGGTCGGATAGGCGTAGTTCATGCCGATGTTGTCGGTCGAGAAACCACCATAGTTGTTGGTGTCGGTCTTGCCGCCCGGGATGCTGGAGAAGATGCCGAAGGGACCGCGGAAGCCCTCGTCCAGATACCGCGCCAGGACCTCGTAACGCATCGGATCGTAGCCTGCGGGCTTCTGGAACGCTTTGCGGTTGGCCGGGGTCTTGGTCATGCAGAGACGGTAGTTGTAGGCCTGTAGGCGGCTGTCGCCCTCCCCGTCGCCCCCCGCGGGCTTGGGGTCGATCCCGGGGAGCAGACCGCTGCTCGGGTCGCCCGGAACGACGTAGGGATCCACGTCCTTGACGAACTGATGATTGGTCGAGCCCGCGACCTGGATCCCGTTGAGGGTTTCCCCATACTTCGCGTTCGCCTCCCGGCCGGTCGTGAACGACACCCCCGCCATCGCCAGCAGGTCGCCCTCGTAGGTCGCATCGATAAACATCCGCCCCTTGTAGACATGGCCATCGAGGGTCTGAATCTGGCGGATGTGGGCGCTTTCCTTCGTCACCCCTCGCTCGGGGTTCAAGACCAGCTTCTGATTGAAGACGGGACGAATGCGAGCCTCGTCGAGCCAGCGCCCGTAGACGGCCTCCGCCACGTGCGGCTCGAAGATCCACATGGTGTCACGGTCGACCAGCGACCGGGATTCGGCGGTCTGGCCGCGGGTTGGCCCCGTATAGCCCGCGGCCACGTAGTGGGCTTTCAGATCCCGATAGAACTTCAAGGCCAAACCGCCGATCGCGTCGTGGTCGCCCGCGTCCGCGAAACCAAGGCCATTGGTGCTCATGCCGCCGATATGCCCCCCGGGGCACAGCAGGCTGACGCTATGGCCATGGCGTTTGACCTCGATGGCGGCGGCGATGCCCGCCGGCGTGCAGCCGTAGACGACGACGTCCGCCTCAGCGCTCAGCGCGGGTTGGGCCAAGGTCTGCGACGCGACGGTGGCCATCAGAACCCCAGTCAGGAATGTCAGCTGACGAAACATGTTGATCCCGAATTCGAGAGTGAAAACGATAGCGCTTTGGGCCCTCAGCGGAGCGTCAACACCTCGGCTGCCGCTCCGCCGAGGCCGAAATCGTCAACGGCGCAAAGCGTGACGGGTCCTCGCGGCCTGAAGTCGCGCAGGAAGGCGGAGCCAGACACCGCCGCGTCGACGATGATCTTCCGCGAGCCGGATCGAACTTCGTAGCCCGCGGCGTTCTCGACAGGTTCGAAGAGCAGAAGCATCGCGCCATCCGCTCCAGAAACCAGGTGCGCCGCCGATGGCGCCGGCAGCTCGCCGGGGCCGCGAGGAACGCCCACCTGGGGTTCCGTCCAGCCGCTTATATTGCCAAGGCCGTTGCGGCGACGCATCCGGACTCGATAGCGCGCGCCATTTTCCAGATGCGGAATGCGCGTCACGCCCGGCTGGTCGACGCTGATCGTCCTGGCCACGCCCGTTGCTTCGGACGTGACTTCGACATCGTAGAGATAGTCGATGGCCTCGGTGGAGTAGTTCAGAAAAAGCGCCCCGTCGGCCGCCTGAATGGACCAAAGCACGGGCGGCAGGTCCTCTTGGCTGGTCGTGGCCTGGCGCACGGGACCGGGCGGGCTCTCTCCGGCTCCATTGGTCGCGACCAACCGAATGTCGTAGGTTTTCCCAAGCTTCAGATCGGCGATCTCGATGAAGGTGTCGATGGTCGGCTCGGTGCGCCGCTCCCCTTCCTCGCTCCGCACCAGCGCCACATACTCGTCGGCGCGCGCGGCGGCGTCGAAGGTGACGCGCAGTTTCTGGCTCGACGTGTGGACGCTGCGAATGGCGGGCGCGCTCGGCGGCGCCAAATCGCTCTTGGCGGTCAGCAGCGAGTAGCCGAGAGGGTCGATCAGGTCGACAAGCAGGGAGACAAGGCCGGAGGCCGACTTGATATCGAGCTGAACCGCGCCGCCGCCCGGCGCCAGGACGGGGACATTGATCAGTCCCCCCTGGATCACCCTGCCGGAACCGTCGAGCGCTCGCCAGAGAAGGCGATATCCTCGCATGACATAGGCGGGCAGGTCGTTCTCGTCGCGCGGCGTCAGCGTGACAACGAACGTGCGATCCGCTCTTCTCAAGGTCATGCCGGCGACCGGCGCATGGGCGGCTCGGCAGGCGAAATAGCTTCGCTTGGGCCTGCGGTCGACCGTCAGCACGCCCCAGCTTCGATTTTGGCTCGGGGCGGTGGGCGGACTGTAGGGCCAACCCGGCCAGGAACTCCTGTAGTCGGCGAGCGTCCACAGCGCGGCGCCGACGACGTACGGCTTGTGACGCATCTCGCCCAGGAACGCGTCCACGGAATGGGTCGCCAGATTGGGATCTTCGGCGTCCAGGCCGCCGCCATATTCGGACAAGAAGATCGGCTTGCCGGGATGGAGCGCGCGCGTCTTCCTGATCGCCTCGCCGATGCCGCCGGCGACATTGTCGGCGTTATAGGCGTTGAGGAGAATGAGATCGGTGAACTTGACCGGATCGTCGGGCTGATTGGGCGCGGAATTGGAGGCGTAGACCGCAAGCCAGCGCGGGTCGAGCTTGCGGACGTGACTGACCGCCGAGCGGACATAGTCGCTCGCGGCTGGATTGCGATCGAACCGACCGATTTCGTTGCCGACGCTCCATCCGATGATCGCGGGGTGATTGTATTGCTCGGTGATCAGTCGCTCAAGCCAAGCGGCCGCTCGCTCCGAAGCGGGGTTCACGAGCTCGCTCTTGCCCCAGATCGGAACCTCGCTGATGCAGAGGACGCCCTTGCGGTCCAGATGGTCGAGAAAGTCTCGCGGCAGCGGAAAGTGCGACAGGCGGGCGATCGTCGCGCCCAGCATCTTCATCCGATCCACATCGGCGCGAAAACGCGAGGGCGGCAGTACCGAGCCGGTGCGCCTGTCCTCGGGAACGAGATTGAACCCGACCCCGCGAACCGGCTCGCCGTTCAGCAACAACTGTTCGCGGGAGACTTCCACCTTGCGGATGCCGAAGCTGTCCACAAGCCCATGGCACTGCGCGTCTTGGCGGAAGAGACGAACGCGCGCCTCGTAGAGACTGGGATTTGAAGGGCGCCAAAGATCGACCTTCCCTCGATCCAGATGAACGCTGAACTCGAAATCATGCCGGCCGCCCTGTGACCTGAAAGGTCGCAAGATCGGTGACCGATGCAAGACCACGCCCTCGTGCGTGATCGTCAGGTCGGCGCCGAGCCCCCCATCGACGTTCGCGGCGCTGCTGGCGCTCGCGCTGACCGACACCGTCGCCGTCCCCTCGTCGAGGTCTGGATCCGCCGCTATTTTCAACCGCTCCAGGCGGGCCTGGTCGGTGATCTCGAGCCAGACGGGGCGGCGGATCCCTCCCCAATTCCAGACCGCCCCCAAGCGGAACCGGTTGTCGACCATCACCGTCAGTTGGTTGAGCCCGCCGGACGGCGCGAGGGTCTGAAGATCGAAGTGAAAGGGGAGATAGCCCATGTCGTTGCCGCCGAGCACGCGCCCGTTCAGCCAGACCTTGGCGTCGTTATAGACCCCCTCGAAAACCAGTCGTACACGCTTTCCAGCCCATTCGGGACGGGTCGCAAACTCGGTTCGATACCAGGCGATTCCAGCATAGTCGGAATAGTCGTTGATGACGTCCCAGACTCCGGGAACGGCGATCTCGTCCCAGCCCCCGACGCGGTGTCCCGGTGCAAACCATTCCTCGCCCTCGCCAAGATTGTACGGGTCCGTGTGGAACTTCCAATCGCCATCGAGGCCGTGCCGCACCTCCCCTTCCGACGTCTCGACTGCTTCGGCCGTGGCCGTGGCGGAATGGCCGAGCGGCACGAATGCGGAAGCGGCCGAAACCATCAAGAGATCGCGGCGGGACAGGCCCTCGCCCCGGCGCGCACCTCCCTCCGCGCCTGACATCTTGCCGAGCGGCGCCGAAGGCGAAGGCGAAGGCGTAGTCGGCCATCGATCCTGCGTCATGTCAGCCTCATCGGTCATGGTGCGCCCGGACGGTCAAAAAGGCAGGCAAGCGGCCAAGCGCCGCTTGCCTCAGTGGAGGGGAATCCAACCCGTGGTCGCGAAGCCGGACGCTTGCGAGACTGGCCGCGCCATGCGCGCTCCGAACGGGGCGGCCAATCGACTAAAAGGTCATTGAAAGTCCGAACTTGTAAATTCGCCCGTATATGACGTTCGTCACCAGGCCCTCGGAGTACCCGTCGTAGGACCTCTGCTTGCTATTGAGAAGGTTGATGCCTTCGAGCTTCACCTCAACGCCTTTATACACCTTATATTTCGCCGTCGTCGACAGATCTTTATAACTATTCGTGAACACGCCGTTTCCCGTCGTTCCGTTCAGGCTGTTGAAATACTTGTCCCGCCAATTATAGGCGACCCGAAAGCCGATCGGCCCTTTCTCGTAGTAGCCGACGAGATTGATATTGTTTTTCGACAAACCGGGGAACGTCATCGTACGCCTCTGGGCGTCTTTGATCGGCGTCTCCGAGGCGATGTACGAATAGGTAATCATCGCGCCGAGGCCGTCGAGCGGGGCCGGCAGGAAGGTGAAGGGTTGCTGGTAGAGGAGTTCGAGGCCTTTGACCGTCCCGTTGCGGCCATTGGTCTGCCGGCTGATCGTGTAGACCGTGTTGTTGTAGGTCTCGGGCGCCTTGATCGAGACAACGAAACTGTTCACGTCCTTGTAGAAGGCGCCCAGGGAGATCAACCCCTCGCCGCCGAAGTAATATTCGAACGACAAGTCATACTGCTTGGCCTTGAAGGGATCCAGGTCGGGGGATCCGCCAGAACCCGTCCCCAGCTGCGTCTGGACGCCGTTTACGAACACCGGATCGTTGTTGAGCGAGACCCCGTTGTTGAGCGAGGACGTGCTCGGAAAGCTCAGCACCTTGGCGAAGCCCGCCCGCACGATCAGGCCGCTGGGAAAGATCAGCTGCCCGACGACGGACGGCAGGACCTCGCTGTCGTCGCGCTTGAAAGCCTTCGGCGTCGCGGTCGTCCCGCTCAGCACATTGCCGATCGATTCAAGGCGGCGGTCCACGAGACGAACGCCGGCGTTGCCCTTGAAATCGGCGAAGCCCAACTCGCCGGCGAAGTTCAGCTTCAGATAGGCGTTCTTGAAGTCTTCATTGATGTCGTAGGTCTGCCCTAGGCTGCTGAGCGATTGGGCGGGGTTCAGACAGGCGGGATCTTGCGAGATCGTCGGAAAGGCCGCGAACGCATGGCATGACCCGACCGCCGCCTCCTTCGCCGCGAGGTAGCTCCGCGGCAAACCGACCAGTTCGCCCGGCAGGAACTTGGCGTCGGAGAAAAGGCCCAGATAGGTCGGAGACAGCTGCGACGCCGGGACATTGGGCCTCAGCAGCGCATTGTGCGGCCGAACCGAGGTCTCCATGCGCTCAAAGCGCCCTCCGGCCTCCACGGACTCAAGGAAGCCCTTGGAAATCTTCCAATCGACGTCGATGCGCGATTGCAGGCTGTCGGTCTCGACCTTGCGCCCGTCGTCATAGTAGAGCGCCAGCGTCAGCCCCGCGGGATCGGTCAGATTGAAGTTCGAAAAGTCGAAAGCGCCGAAGTTTCCGCTCCTGAAATCGAACTTCAGCGGGGCCGCGGCCGAAGACGCCAGCGTCAAGCGCGAATAGTTGCGCGACGTATGGGCCACGGAGTGGCCGAAGGCGACCTGGGATGAAATCTTGAGCCGATCGGTGAGCCAGTAACTGCCGGTCAGGGCTTGCGACCAGATCTCGTTCTTGACGTCGAAGAACGAAACATTGGAGTTGGGGGTCGTCGTCGCCGTGCCCGCCAAAAGCACGTTGTTGTCGGAAAAAACCGCATTGGACAGGCCAGAGTTCGGGTTGAACCCGAGCCAGTAGCGATCGCGGTCGGCCTCTTCTCGGCTGTAGAGAACATCGGCCATCAGATCGAGCCTGGAATTGGGTCGCCATTGCACCACGGCGGTGCCCCCGATCTTTCGGCGGTCGTCCATGATCTCCTGGGCTCGCACATCGCTGTGCCCCGTCCGGGCGACGCCGCCGTATTTGAACGACGTGTAGCCGGAGAAGGTGGTCAGCCCCTGCTCGGAAATATTGCGCTTGGACTTCGACAGACTGACCAGGACCCCGAGCGTGTCGTTGGCGAAGGTGTCCGACACCATCGCAAACAGCTCGCTTCCGTTACGGCCAGGCAGATCGTCGCGCACGCCGCTCACCGTCAAGGCCCCGTTGAGCCCCTTCTTGTCGAACGGCTTGCGCGTGTGAATGTCGATGATGCCGCCCAGCGCGCCCGAGATCTGGTTGGCGCCCGCCAGCTTGGTGACCTCGAGCCGCGACACCAGCGGCGACGGAACGAGGGCGAAAAGGCCGTAGGTCGAGCCGCCCAGCTCATCGATGATGGATCCGCCACGGCCGGCTGAGTCAAAGATTTCGCGGCCATTGTACAGAACCACGTTTTCCCCGAGGCCGCGGATGGCGACATTGGTTCCCTCCCCCACGCCTCGGCCAAGCTGCACGCCTGAAACCCGCGCCAGGGACTCCGCCACATTGGAGTCAGGCAGGCTCCCGATATCTGATGCGACGACGGCGTCGACGAACTGGACCGTGTCCCGCTTGATCGATCTCGCCCGGTCGAGGCTCTTACGTGCGCCGACGACGACGGTCTCCACCGTGGTTTGCTCGGCGTTGGGCGCAGCGGACGCGGCGGCCTGAGCCTGGGCGATCGTCGCCACCGCCGTCGCCGCCAGACACGTCCCCGCCAGAAGCATCGACTTGAGAATCTTCATCTCCCTCCCCCATTTTATGTGTCGTTATTGTCGCTGTTATAGCATCAATATCACCCTTGCCAAGAGGCTTCGAGCGTCTTGCGGCAGCCTGGCGGCACCTCCGGCCGCTGGGATTAGTGAGCTGTCGCCTTGCGCTTGGGCTCTTCAGGAGCGAGGCGGCGAATAGTCGAGGCCCGCGATCCCATTGGCCGATTCCACAGTGAGCGCCGGCGGCCAAGGTGCACGCTCACCTGGCGTCGCCGTAGGCCAGGCCTCTTGTTGAGCTCGCATTATGATGCAATTATAGCAACGATAGCCGGTTCGCGTTTCGAGAGACAAGTGCCAGCCCCCGCCTCTCCATTACGCCCCACGATCACTGGCGGGCCGCTGGCATGACACCGCGATGAACGCGCGCGCCCTCAACCAAAGCATCGTCACATGCGCGACCAGTGAAGATGTAGTCGAGCGTCGTTTGGATACTTACACATGATAGAGTCTAGCGGTGGCGGCGAAGGACGGCGCCTTTATAATGAAGTGATCTCTGGCGACTTCGTCGTGGTCGGCGGGGGTCTTGCGGGCGTCTGCGCGGCGATCACGGCGGCCCGCGAAGGACTCAATGTCGTTCTGGTTCAGGATCGACCGGTCCTGGGCGGCAACGCCTCGTCGGAAGTGCGGATGTGGGCCGTGGGCGCCACCTCGCACATGAGTAACAATAATCGCTGGGCCCGCGAAGGCGGAGTAATCGACGAGATACTCGTCGATAATCTCTATAGAAATCCAGACGGCAATAGCCTGATCTTCGATATCATCGTCCTGGAAAA
This sequence comes from Caulobacter sp. BE254, assembly GCF_031457295.1. NCBI lineage: Bacteria > Pseudomonadati > Pseudomonadota > Alphaproteobacteria > Caulobacterales > Caulobacteraceae > Caulobacter > Caulobacter sp. BE254. The sequence goes on from NZ_JAVDWJ010000001.1 coordinate 264,340, forward strand.
GGTCCGAGCGGAAAAGCGCATCCGGGTCCTTCTCAACACGGCGGTTTTTCGGGCCGTGATGTCCAGCGAGCGCTCCATCGCGAGGGTGCAAGGCTTCTGCAGCCAGAACGGAACGCTTTACGATATAAGGGCGCCGCTTTTCTGCGACGCTTCCGGAGACGGCATCCTCGGCTTTCTCTCGGGCGCGGCCTACCGCATGGGCGCGGAGTCGAGAGACGAGTTTGCAGAAGGGTTCGCGCCGGATCAGGCGTATGGCGAGCTTCTGGGCCACACGCTCTACTTCTATTCGAAAGACACGGGACGTCCGGTTCCATTCATAGCGCCGGACTTCGCCTTGAAGGACATCACCAAGATCCCGCGATATCGCCAGTTCAAGGCGTCCGACCAAGGTTGCGCCCTGTGGTGGATCGAATATGGCGGCCGCCTCCACACCATCAGGCAGTCCGAAGACATCAAGTGGGAACTTTGGAAGATCATCTACGGCGTCTGGGACTACATCAAGAATTCGGGCAATTTTCCCGACGCTGAAACACTAAACCTGGAATGGGTCGGGACAATCCCCGGAAAACGCGAGAGCCGCCGCTTCGAAGGCGACTACATGCTCACCCAGGCCGATGTCGTCGAACAGCGCCAGCACCAGGACGCGGTGGCCTACGGCGGCTGGGCGCTCGATCTGCACCCCGCCGACGGCGTCTATTCGTCCGAAACCGCCTGCACCCAGTGGCATAGCCAGGGCGTCTATCAAATTCCGTTCCGCACGATGTACAGCCGCAACATCGACAATCTGTTCCTGACGGGCCGATTGATCAGCGCCAGCCACGTCGCCTTCGGCTCGACGCGCGTCATGCTGACGTGCGCGCTGAACGGCCAGGCAGTCGGCATGGCCGCCGCGCAATGCCTCGAGTCCAAGCAACCACCGCGCGGCCTGCTGGCGCCCGACCAGATGCGGCGCCTGCAAAACCGCCTGAACGCGGCGGGTCACTATATCCCCGGGCGCCCCATCGAACGCGACGATCTCGCCGCGACCGCGGCGGTCACGGCCTCCAGCGAATACGCGCTCGACGCCCTGCCCGCCGGCGAGGACACCGCAGACCTTAGCTGCCCACGCGCCTTGCTACTGCCACTGACCGCCGGGCCCGCGCCCGCCGTGACGTTCCTGGTCGAGGTCGAGCAAGACGCCGAACTAGTCGCCGAACTGTGCGTTTCGGCGCGGGAAGGCAACTTCATTCCCGACAGGATGCTCGCCCGGAGCAAGGTAAGTCTAGGCAAGGACGATACGTCCGCTCGCTTCGTGTTCGACACCCTCATGCCGGACGGATACGCCTTTGTCGTTCTGCGCCCGGCGCCAGGCGTGCGGGTTCGCCTGTCGGATACCCGCGTCACCGGCGTCCTGACGGTCAGCCAGACGTTCGGCGACCGCGTCGCCAAAAGCGCGATCCAGTCGCCGCCCGCCGACATCGGCATCGACAGCTTTCCGTTCTGGATTCCCGAGCGACGTCCCGGCGGCAAGCTCTTCGCGGCGACGTTTGATCCGCCCGTCCGGCCTTTCGGCGCGGCGGCGGTCCTGAAAGGCCCTGACCGTCCAGCCCAGGCGGCCAACGCCTGGCTGCCCGCCAATGACGACGCCGCGCCCGCCCTGACCTTGCGCTGGGCGCAAGCCCAGACCGTCGGGCGCATCGAGCTCAGCTTCGATACCGACTTCGACCATGGCATGGAGTCGCTGCTCATCCGTCATCCTGAACGCGCTATCCCCTTCTGCGTCTCGTCCTACAGATTGGTGGCCGACAATGACGTCGAATTGGCCTTTGTCCGCCAGAACTACCGGACGCGGAACGTGATCCGCCTGGATCGGCCCATCCAGACACGGACGCTGACACTGGAAATCAAGCAGGGTAACGGCGCCCCGCCAGCCGTCTTTGCGGTCCGCGTATACGATCAATGAGGATCTGAACACATGTGGGGGCAAAGACTACGGGTACGATCGCGCTGGGCCGTTCTGGCGATGCTGTTCTTGTCGACGGTCCTGAACTATCTCGACCGTCAGGCGCTGTCGATTCTGGCCACGACGATCCAAAAAGATCTTGGAATCGACAACATCGGCTACGCCTTCATCGTGCAGATGTTCCTCATTTCATACACGATTTCCTATGTCGTCGCCGGTCGGCTGACCGACATTCTTGGGACCCGCGTCGGTTTGGCCTTGTTCGTGGGATGGTGGTCGATGTCCAACATGCTCACGGGGTTGACCCACAATATCGCGCAGTTGGGCGCTACGCGGTTCCTGCTAGGCTTGGGCGAAGCCGGAAACTACACGGCGGCGCCACGCATCGTCGCCGAACGCTTCGAACCGGAAAAACGCGGCCTGGCGATCGGCATCTATACCGCCGGCGCCATGGTCGGAGCCACGATCGCGCCGCCGCTCGTCGCTTGGCTAGCGCTTAGCCATGGCTGGCGCGCCACCTTTGTCATCACGGGCGCGCTGGGCCTGGTCTGGCTGGTCGTCTGGCTTTTCGTCGTTCCGCCGCGGCCCGCCGGCGAACGGGAAGATCGCAAGAGAGCCGATTGGAAGGGCCTTCTGACCACACCGCACCTTTGGCGGCTTCTGATCGCCCGCCTTTTGACGGACCCGGTTTGGTATTTTTACCTGTTCTGGTTTCCGAAGTACCTGATGGAGGATCGCCATCTCACGCTGCTCGACGTCGCTCGACTGGCCTGGGTCATCTATCTGGCGGCGGATTTCGGCAGCGTCCTGGGGGGGATGGCGTCCGGCGTGACGGGCCGGTGGCTGAAGTCCCCCGTCAAGGGGCGCCTCTCGATCATGGCCGCCGCCGCCCTGCTCGCCCCGCTCGGGGCGATCATCGCCGCGGGTCCGGATCTCCCGCTGATCTTTGCGATCGCCGCGCTGGTGAGCTTCTGTCATCAAGCCTGGCTGGTGAATCTTTCCGCGCTTATCACCGATCTGTTTCCAACCCAGGCCGTCGGCACCGCTTTCGGTCTGATCGGCGCGGGATCCGGGCTGGGCGGCATGGCCTCGACCTATATCGTGGGCGCCCTCGTGACGTGGCGCTCCTATGGCGCGGTGTTTCTCTGCATGGCGGTCTTGCACCCGCTGGCGCTATGTCTCGTCGCCCGGTGCCGTAAGGTCAAGCCTCAGCCTCAGATCGCGGGCTGAGGCAGGCTGCGCCTCTTCTCGAGATCGGCAAGGCTGGCGGTCTCCACCTCGCCAAGCCCGATGCGGCGGGCGGTCTCATGGAGAATGTGGGCCAGATCCGCGGCGCGTTCGGGCGAGATCGCGCCCGAAAAACCAATGGCGCACTCGACAGGGTCGCCCACGACCACAGCTACGGTGTGGTGCCCCTTTTCAGGCGCCGAATAGATGTGGGCGTAGCCCAACGTCCGGATCCGCTCCAGTTCCTCGAGCAAGGCGTCGGCCCCGCCCGGGAAACCTGGAATGGTTTCCATCGCTCCGTAGGTGGCGAGCACGTCCTCGGTTTCCATCGAGGCCAGAAGCGCCATGCCGATCCCCGACAGCGTGGCGGGATAAAGGGCTTGCGAGCCGATGAAGCCGCGACGGTCGCTCGATTTCGGGTCGGCGTGGAACAGATAGGCGACGCTGTCGCGCCACAACACCCCCAACGCGACAAGGTAGCCGGTCTCCATGAGCCGCTCCAGCGGGTGAAGCGCGCGACGCAGCAAACCCGAGGCGTAAAGACTTTGGGCGGCGATCACGTGCATGCCCGGACCAGGCATATATTTTCGGTTGGCGTTCTGCTGGGCGATCCCAAGATAGGCAAGCGTGCGAAGCAACCGGTTCACGCGCGTCGGCTCGAGTCCCAATTGCCGCGCCAACTCGCGGTTGCCTATGGGCCCGTCGGCGTTCGCCAAAGCCTGCAACGTTGTTATACCGTCGATAAGGCTCTGGTTTGGTTGGGCGTTTAGGCTCTTTTTCATATGTATAGTCCGCGACTCTCGCTGATTTTGTCCGACCCCTTGCGCCATGCCGCAACACGGAATCGCGCCGATGGACGCCCTAGCCGCTAAGACATAGCGCAATGGGCAGGAACGCGCGCGGAGGCGAGCTCCGGCTGGCGTCGCGCGTTCGACGCGGCATCGGCTTGGTTCTTCGATCAGGATACAGGCAGACCGCTCTCGTGGCGCCGTCGGTCGGCCTACGCACGGAACTCGTCGCGCCTAAGTCGCGTTGGACGCCAATGGGCGTTGAGTGGCACATGGCGGCTTCCGGAATTTCCGGGATTCAGGTTCTCCGATGCGCCCGCATGACATGGACGCTCGATCATGACGACCCTTGCAATCGGTGCAGCCGGCAGGTTTGCCGCCTCCGTCGTTCCGGCCCTGGTGCAGCGCGGCGCAAGAGTACGGGGTCTCGTCCATCGGCCTGAGCATGCCGATCAGGCGCGCAGCAGCGGTGCAGCTGAGGTCGCGGTCGGCGATCTTCGTGACCGGCAGAAACTCGACGCCGCGCTCAAGGACGTAGATTCCCTATTCTATATTGCCCCGGCTTTCATGCGGGACGAAGCCGAAGTTGGGAAAAGTGTGGTTGAGGCGGCTGTCCGCGCCGGCGTTCGGCGGATCGTATTCTCGGCGGTCATCCACCCAGTCCTATCCGTGCTCCCCAACCACGCCGCCAAGGTCCCCGTCGAGGAGGCTATCTTGACTTCGGGCATGGCGTACACGTTTCTCCATCCTGCCCGGTTCTATCAAAATTATGCGACCTTCTGGCCCAAAGTGATCAAGGACGGGGCACTGGTTGAGCCGTGGTCGGCAGATACACGTTTCTCTCTGGTGGACTATCGCGATGTCGCGGACGTCGCAGCGATCGCGCTGACCGAGGACCGACTGCTCCACGGCACGTTTGAGCTCTGCGCGCCTGGATATTGGAACCGCCGGGACATTGCCGGCCTCATAAGCGTAGTGCTGGGTCGCGAAATCAAAGAGCGTCGAGACCTGGATGTACTGGGCGATGTTCCCCAAGCCCAGAGGACGATGTTCGAACACTATGATCGACACGATCTGCTCGGCAATCCACTGACGTTGGCCGCGATCCTGAACAAGGAGCCCCGCGCACTCAGAGCCTATTTCGAGGAATTGGCGCATCAGGATCGCTGAGCGGGCGGCTAAGAGACCATGGAAGCATCATGGGGCTCTCACTCGCTATGCCAATCCGCCGATTTCTGCGCCAGACTACGCCACCGCCCTCTCGCAGTCAGACGGTGCTTTCCGCTCCTGCGGAACTGCGACGGAATCCCGCTTCGCATTGATCAATGGTTGCGGTACCAATAGTCAGACAAAAGCGATAAGACGTTAGGGGGTTCAATGATTGGCCGCTGCTGCACTCGCGATGCTCGCCAGGCCTCGGTGAGCGCCAAATCCAACGACCAGCGCGTAGCGGCCCAATGAAAGGCGCAACGGATCTATTCGCGGTCGGGCGAACGCCTGGGACCGGCGCCCAAGCGGGCCGGGACGGACAACGGGAAAAACGCCCTCGCAAGCTGACGAGGCTGCTGGCGATCGTCGCCACGCTGGCCGCCTTCGCCTGGCCCGTGGCCGCGCAGACGCCGCTTCCAGCGTCGCCGGAGCGCCAGCGCATGATCGTGCTGAGCGACATCGAGGCCGATCCCGACGACACCCAATCCTTCGTGCGGCTCATGCTCTACGCCAACCAGATCGACCTGGAAGGGCTGGTGGCCACGACATCGATCCACATGAAGACCTCGACGCATCCGGAGTCGATCCGCCGCATCATCCAGGCCTATGCCAAGGTCCGCCCGAACCTAGCCAAGCACGAGGCCGGTTTCCCGACGCCCGACCGGCTCGCCGCTCTGGTGAGCGAGGGACAACCAGGCTATGGCATGGCCGCGGTCGGGACGGGCAAGGATACGGCCGGGTCGCGGCTGATCATCCAGGCGCTGGAGCGCGACGATCCACGCCCGCTCTGGATCTCGGTGTGGGGCGGCGTCAACACGCTGGCCCAGGCCCTCCAGACGATCCGCGAGACGCGCCCGCCCGAAGCGGCCGCCCGCCTGATCGCCAAGCTGCGGGTCTATACGATCTCGGACCAGGACGATGGCGGGCCCTGGATCCGCCGGAACTTTCCAGAGCTGTTCTACGTCGTCAGTCCCGGCGGCTATGGCGCGGGAACCTGGACCGGCATTCACACGGTCATCGACGGCGCCGACAACCGCATGGTCAGCAACAGCTGGCTGCGCGATAACATCCAGCAAGGCCATGGCCCCCTCGGGGCTATCTACCCCGACGTATCCTACGGCATGGAAGGCGATACGCCGGCCTTCCTGTCGCTGATCCCCAACGGCCTGAGCGATCCCGAACACCCGGACTGGGGCGGATGGGGCGGCCGCTACGAGCTCTATAAGCCGGACGTCGCCACCACCGATCCGAGCGGTTTCAGCGGGGTGACCATCGAGCCGGAGACCCGGCCGATCTGGACCAACGCGATCGATACGTTCGCGCCGCAGGCCGCCCAGGACTTTGGCCGCGCTCACACCTCGGCCGAGCGATCCAAGGACTTCCGCGCCGGAATCTGGCGATGGCGCGACGATCTGCAGAACGATTTCGCCGCGCGGATGGACTGGACGACGCGGCCGTTCGCGCAGGCCAACCACCCGCCGGAGGTTCGGCTCGCTCACCCTGATCGATTGACCGTGAAATCGGGCCAGCGCTTCGTCTTGAGCGCGGTCGACAGCACCGATCCCGATGGCGACAGCCTGAGCTTCCAATGGCTGCACTATCAGGAGGTCGGCCACTGGCAGTCGGTGATCCCCAACGGCATCGCCGCGAACATCCATACGGTCGATTTCACCGCGCCAACCGTCACCGCGCCACGTGAGGCCCACTTCATCGTTCGGGTGACCGACAAGGGCGCCCCGCCCCTCACCCGCTACAAGCGGGTGATCGTCACCATCACGCCCTGACCCGACGCCGCCTTGGATCTCTATCCATGCTCTTGAGGCTGTCTCGTTCGCGCTCGCCACGTTGATGATCGGCCTGTCCGCCGCCAAGGCGCGGGCCGACAATCCGATCATCCAGATTCGCTTCACGGCCGATCCGGCGGCGTTGGTGCGTGACGGCGTCGTCTCCGCCCGGCCTCTCCCGAGCGAAGACGATGCCGCTTCGATACCTGTCGTTGGCGGACTTCAGTACCGGTACGTCCCCGTGACGCCGAAGGTGCGCGGCTCACCGAGATGTTGATAGTTGAAGCCGAACCCGGCGACGCTGATGCGCGAGGTATAGTAGAACTCGTCAGCGATGTTCTTGGCCCAGACCGCGATCTCAAGGGCTTGGCTGGGCGTTCGATAGGCCACGCGGCCATTGAGCAGGGCATAACTCGATTGAGCTTGGGCATTATTGTTCAGAACATCGAAATATTGCTTGCTGTTGACCACACCATCGAGATGAAGCGTCACCTGCCCCCAAGGCTGGTCGATGGCTTGCCAGTCGCCGGCGAGGCTAAGGCTGACCTTGGGTGCATTCGCCAGCTGGTGGCCATGGACATCGACGCCGCCGACTGAACCCTCGATGATCTTGGAGGATAGAAGCCCCAGCCCACCCGAGAGGGTCAAAGTCCTGAACGGCTTGCCGACGAACTCGATCTCAGCGCCGTAGACTTGCGATTTCGGCAGGTTCTGAAGTTGTTGAGCGGTCGTGATCGGGTCGACGTTGATGAACTGCTGGTTCTTGTAGCTATAATAAAATATGGCGGTGGATAACTGCAGCCTGCGCTCGAAAAACTGCGTCTTCAGGCCCGTCTCCATCGCCTTGAGCGCTTCAGGCTTGGCGACCGTCAATTCCGAAGGGTCGAAGAAGGCCTGGGCGTTGAAGCCGCTGCCGCGATAACCTCGTGAGGCGACCGCGTAGAGCAGGGTTCCCCCGTCAGTCTTGTAATCCAGGCCAAGTTTTCCCGAGAGATCGGTATTGTGAAACCGGGCGCCGGTCGTCGCATCCAGGTCCGTGGTCGATCCAGGAATGAGGTTCATCACCACGACCTCATCGGCGCCGATCGCCTGAGACTTGAACGCGTTCAGCACGCCGCGGTCATCCGTGTAGCGTAGACCCGCCCGCAGCGTCAGGGCCGAGGTCAGCCTATATTGCCCGTCGCTGTAGAAGGCGAGACTGGTCTTCTTCTGATTGAAGCTGTTCTTGATCTGACAGGCGACGGGGAACGCGTCGATGCAGTCCTGACTGTTGATGACACTATCGCCATTAGCGTCGATGTTCTGGTAGATCTTGAAGTTGGTGGAATTGTAGACGAACTCGCGACTGGCGTAGGCGCCGGCGGTCAGCTTCACCCGCGCGGAGCGATCGTAGGAGACCCTCAGGTCCTGCGCGACCTGCCTCACCCGATCGTAGTAGGGGATCTCCAGCGCTTTCAGCGGGCTGCCGTCGGTGTCTTCAGGCACGAAAAGCACCGCCTTGTTGCCCGAGGTGACCGAGGTCACGGTCAGGCCCTCGGCGAGCTTCCAGTTCATGTTCAGCGAAGCCGCTTCAGCCCGGTTCTTGCGGCGAGGCGTGTAGTCCGCCGACAGCGTACGATTGTTCAGACCCGTCCGAAAATCATCGACGTTCGGGTTCGACGCTGGAAACAGCTCGTGAAACGCCGTGTAGACGCCCGCGCCGATCCCCGAGGCGCCGGGATCGGCAAGAATTCCATAGTTCCTCGGATTGGCGTAACTGGCCGACACCCGCAGGATCGCGTCAAAGTTATCGTTCGGCTGGTAGAGGACCGATAGCCGTCCACCAATGTTGCGCGTGGCGTTCAGGTCCGGTCCGTTGGTGTTCTTGAACCAGCCGTCGGCCTGGGCGGCGGAAAAGGCGGCGCGCACGGCGACCTGATCCCCGAAGAAGGTGTTGAAGGCGCCGCTGGCTTCCTTCCGACCATAGTTGCCGTAGCCGACCGTGAGGTCTCCGGAATTTTCGAACGTCGGCTTGTTGGCGATCAGATTGACGGCCCCGCCCGTGGAGTTACGGCCGTAGAGGGTGCCTTGCGGGCCACGCAGCACTTCGATCCGCTCGATATCGAACAGCGAAACGCCGAACTCCGCGAAATTGCCGACGTAGGCCTCGTCATAATAGGTCGCGATCGGACCCGATTGGTTGAGGCTGTAGTCGGACATCGACACGCCCCGCAACGCGAAGATCGGCGTGTCATCACCCACCGTGCCTATGGCATGAAGGTTGGGCGCCGCGCTGGTTAGGTCCGACAGACTGGAGACATGCCGGGCGGTCAGTTGCGCCGCGCCGAGGGCGGTGATGGAGATCGGAACGTCGCTGAGCTTTTCCGAGCGCTTCTGCGCCGTCACCACCACCTCCGTCACCGTCTCCGCCACGGCGGCGTTCGGCGGTTTCGGAGCGACCGCCTGGGCTTGCACGAGAGCAGGCGCCAAGGTGACCAGGAAACCGGCCGCCAACGGCCCAGACTTGAACTTCATTTCAATCCCCCTTCAGAAATCCGTCGGCTCGCGCCGCTCAACGCGACCAGGCGTCAGTACAGCTCGGCGGGTGGTCAGCTCCGCACGGCTCGATCCACGGTCAGCGGATGGTTCGGCGGGGATAGCTCGGCGCGCCTCTTGGCCTTCCGAGCATCGACTTTCCCGTCGGTCCTGAGGAAAGGGTTAGGTAGGGACACAATATCGGTCAATTGCCAAACTTTGGTCGAATGACCGATATTCTTCACTGCCTCTTTGGGGGCGCGAGGCGCCTGAAGCATCGGCATAAATTCGCGGATTTCGCTCGGGTCCAGAACCACGCGGCGTCTGCACAAACGGCCGAAAGAGCACCCCTGCTCGGGCCGAAGGACAACCTTCGCGCCGAGCGTCAGGAAATCTCGGCCGACACCGCCTGGTCGGAGAAGGCGAGCCTTGCATAGTGCTCTGGCCGAGACACACGCATCCGACGGGCCATCCCATAGCCGGCGGCCGCGACCGCCAACACAAGCAGGGGAAGGATCATGACCGCCTTGGACGTGCTTCCCGACAGCAGCGGAAGGTTGACGATGGACAGGACCAGCGCGCCGCCAAGCCCAAGGGCGCTTCCCAGAGGCGCGACGACCCGCCGGAAAAAGCCGACATCGCGAGGGTCGGACCTGAAGAACCCCAACACGGCGACGGAGGTGAGACACTGGATCGCCAGGATCCCCAAGCTCGCAAAGGCGCCCGCCCAGGCGAACAGCTGACCGTAGGGGTCAAGGCGCAACAGGGCGCCAAGGCCGATCGCCGCGACCGTGGCGAGGGTCTGCACCAGACCCGCGACGTGCGGCGACAGATGAACGGGGTGAACAGCCGCCAGGGAGGAATGGCAGAGCTTCTCGTGGGCCATCGACGAAAGATAGCGGGCGATCGTCGCATGAAAGGAGAGGACGCAAGCGAACACGCTGGTGAGTAGGAGCAGATCGGCCGCGATCCGAGCCGGCCCGCCAAGCAGGGCGGATATGACGTCGAGATAGAAACCGCCGGGATTTGCTTTGGCCACGGCCGCAACGTTCCCGGCTCCGTAGTGGATCAGGATCGTCCAGGTGCTGAAGGCGTAGAACAGCGCGATCAGCAGCACCGCGGCGTAGGTCGCGCGGGGAATTGTCCGCTTTGGGTCGCGAGCTTCTTCGCCAAAGATGACCGTGGCCTCGAAACCGATGAAGGACGAGACCACGAAGACCAAGGTCACGCCGAGCCCCGGCCCGAACAGATGGGAGAACGACGACGCCGCCGCCGGCGCCGCTCCAAGGCCTTCGCGACCCAGGATCGCGGCGCCCAGGGCGATCAGCACGGCGACCTCGCAAGCCATGCAGACGGCGAGAACCCAGCCGCTGAACGTCACGGCTCGGCGACCGCACCAGTGCACGATCCCGGCGGCGACGATCGACGCCAGCCACCAGGGCAGGTTCAGCTGAAACAGATCCATCGCGGCCTGGTGGGCGAAGAATCCGAGCAGGCCGTAGGCTCCGACGGCGATCGCCTGGTAGGAGGCCAGCGCCATGACCGCGGTCGCAACGCCGGCCTCCCGCCCCAGCCCTTGCGCCACATAGGCGTAGAAGCCGCTTGAGGTGGCGATGAACCGGCTCATCGCCGTGAAGCCGACGCTGAAGAGCAGGTAGAAGGCGCCGACGAGGAGAAACGCCGCCGGCACCCCCGGTCCGGTTCCGAAGGCGAAGGCCGCCGTCGACGGGCCGACCACGGCCGTGAGCGGGGCGGCGGCGGCCACGACGAAGAAGACGATGTGGGCCGAGCCGACCGCGTTGCGGCGCAGTCCGGTGGATCCGCGATCAACCATGATTCATGGGCCTTTGCAGAGGGTGCGATAGAAGTCCGGGCTGGCCACCAGAAGCGACAGGGGCGCCAGCGCGACGAGGACAAATCCAAGGACGAGGCGTCGCCGCGGCTGGGGCGCCCTGCCCCCCGAGCTCTTCAACATGGCGAAGGCGGCCCACCAGGCCGCGCCCAGGGCCGGCATCGTCCCGAGCGCAAACGCCGCCATGTAAGCCGCGCCACGCAGCGGGCTTCCGGTGAGGCTAGCATTGAAGAGCGCGAGGTAGACCATGCCGCATGGCATCAGGCTCCAGCCGAGGCCGGCGAGCAAAGGGCGAAGTCGCCCCTCGCCTCCGATAAAGGGCATCGGCCGCAAACGAGGCAGCCATCGGTCGGCCAAGCGTGGCGTCGGCGCGAAGCCCACGATCGAAAGACCGGTCCAGACCAGTACGCCGGCGGCGAGCCAGCGCATGACCGGGTTCAGCCCCGCCAGGTTGAGCAGTGCGCCCAAGCCGCCGCCGCTGAGGCCCACCAGGCTTCCGCCGATCGTGTAGCCCAGCATGCGGCCGCCATGGATGCCGACGACGCTCGACCATCTTGCCGTCGTCGAGCGGGACGTCGGCGTCAGCAGGGCGAACGAGACGCCCGAGCAGACGCCGACGCAATGGGCGCTGCTTGCCAGGCCGGTGAGGAAGCCCGCAAGGAGATCGAGGCCTTCCATCGCCGACGCCGCCTATGACGACGCGCTGGCGCAGCAACTCGCCTTGTTGGTCGCGGGCGGAAGATCGATGGCCGGGTTCTGGTCGAAGAACCCTGTCGGCATCAACTTGAACCCCGTCGTGATGCAGGGCTGGACGGGGAAATCTTCGATCCGCACGGGATGGTGCAGACCGAACACGTGCCATAGGACGATATCGGCGTTTTCAATCGGCCGGTCCTTGGCGACGAAACTGGGCAGGCCGCCCTCCCCCGTCGAGTGGTTCATGTACTCGCCGGCGGGATATCGTTCCTCGGGATCGAAGGCTGTAACCCACAGATGGTTCTGCACGAAGCCCGCGCGCCGACCCGAGTAGCTGTCGGCACGCACGAACGGCGTAACGGCGTGGGACGCTTCCAACTTATAGGCCGTCGGCGCGCCGACACGGTTGCGAGCGTTGGGGTTGATGACCTTCCAGTACCGCATGGTTTCCGGATTGGCCCGACGGCAGGCCGCCAGTTCTGTCTTCAGCACGGTCGGCTCGTCGTAGAACGCGTTCCCATAGGGATTTTCCAGTCCCTCGGGTTCCGCGTAGCTGTTGCACTCGACGATGCTGTTCGCGTCGCCGTCCACGGCCATGTCCAGCCTGGCGCAGAAAATGTGCTGGTGGATGTGCCCGACCAGGCCCGGCGCGACTTCCGTGCCGTACTTGCCCGGATGGCCCGGCAGACAGGCGGCTGTATTGATGATGCCCGTCGCCTTGATCTCGAACTCGATGGTTCCGTCGAGGAACAGGTACCAATAGAGGGCGTATTCGTAATTTCCGACGGTGGCGATGGTTGAAATGACCAGCTTGCGCGCCCGCCGGACTTCAGTCCGTTCCGTGCGGAAATCCGTGTGTTTCCACAGAAGGCCGGAGTCTTCTTCATGGATGCAGATCGCTTGCTTGATCGTCATCACCGAGCCATCCATCTGGTTCAGGTGGACGTCGAGATATTCGATGGCGCCCAGACAGTCGCAGCCCAGGGTCAATGCGTTCGCCAGTTTTCCGACGCCGTATTCCCCGATGTCGAACACATGCTTTCGGAAATGGCCGTTGTCGGGCGTTCCGTACGGCACGACCATCTCGACAAGCGACGCACGATAGAGGATGGGCCGGCCGCCATAGCGGATGTCGTGGAGGGTCAGAGCTTCACGGGCGTTGAAGCCGACGACGAGCGACCACCTGTCCCAGGTGAGCACGCCGTCTGTAATCTGGAAGTCGACCCCTTCGGGTTGGGTCACGTTGATCGGCTTGGGCGCGGCGCGATCAGACGCCAGGAGCGGGGCCTCGTAGTTCACTTCGGTCATCGGGATTGGCACGACGCCGTAGTCGTCGACCCGGATGACCTGGCCGCTGGTCAAGTCGACCACGGCGTTCAAGCCCTCGATCGGATGGGCGTAGAAGTTCTCGTTTTCGTAGAGCCGCAGCCAGGCGAAGACGTGGCAAAGGTGCCGTCCCTCTTCGCCGGGAACGTCGAAATTCCCCGCTGACCAGGGATCTATGCAGACCCGCGCCATGTCCGTGACGCCGCGCTTGGCGCAGCCTTCGATGAAGCGCGGATCCGCGCGGACGATATCCTCGATCGGCATGAACTGCTCGAGTTGGATCATCGGTCGCTGATCGGGAAAATGCTCCTGCGAAAGGACGCGGCCTTCGGTGATCGAGACGGTCATGCGGGTGACCCCGACGCGGTCGGCGTCAAAAAGATTCACCCGCGCCGCCCGGCCAATGGCGTCGCCGGACTTGAAGGCTCGGACCTCGCTTTTAGGCGGCTCCAAGAGTTCGATCGTCTCGAAGCGCGATCGCTCCGTACAGATAGGAGAGGCGCGCACAATCGACACGACGGCGGCGATTTCGCCTGGCGCGAGCGGCGACAACGGATGCCACACCGCACAGGCCTGGTCCTTCAGCGCATCCGCCTCGCCAGAAACTACAGCCATATCCGTCATTCGCCGTTCTCCCTCGGCCGAGCAGTCCAGCCTCATTTCCGGACGCTTGACCAATCTTTGACAATCGTCAAGCTTTTCGGCGTCAAGAAGGCGTCTGATCGCGCGGGTGAGCACGGCTGCAGCGCTGAGGGCTATTTTTTCCGCGCCGCTCTTTGTTTTGCTTCCGGCGAGGGTGCCTGAGCTCGGCTCGACTTGGGTTCTGGTTTGAGCTCGACCGGGAGCGCCCACGGCGAGGCGCCCGAGTCCAGATCACCCAACTGGCCGGGTTCGAGAGTCTTGATCAAGTCGATGAAGCTGCGGCAGGCCAGGCGTTCGAGCCAAGGCATTCTTGGCTGCCAGGGCTTCTCATAGCCCGCGAAGATGGTGAGACCTTCCATGGAAGCCGAGATGAAAAGCGCCAAGGTTTCGCGCTCGTTCTCGGGCAGCGCTGGGTTTAGCTCGGCGATGAGTTGATTCAGCTTCGCCCGGGCGCGCCGATACATCGCGTCGACACGAGTCTGGACGGTCGGATCAACGTTCGCCAGCGCCCACAGCTCGGGGAAGATCCGCGTCGTCTTTTTGGTCGTGATATCGGCGAGGATCAGCCCGACATAGGTTTCGAGACGCCGTTCGGCGGATTCCCCAGGCTCGCGACCGATCTCCGCGAAGGCGTCTTCATAGGCGCCGATGATGGCGTCGAGCAGGGCCGAGATAAGCTCGTCCTTCGAGCGGAAATAGTAGTTAAGATTGCCGACCTGCAGACCGCATTCGGAAGCGATCCGGCGCAACGTCAGGGCCGCGCAGCCTTCTTCGACAAGGACTCTGTGGGCGGCCCGTAAGATCTGCTCGATGCCCTCCTGTCCTCGGGCATAGCCCTCGCGGGGCGTGATCTTCAAGTCTGGAACCGTGAACTTCGACAAGCCTGTAGTCCTTACCAGCAGCCGGCCGACAACCGGAAGGCGTCGAGCCGGCGAAGCCTAATTCGCTCGGCTCCTGACGCTCAACCTAAGCCAGGCCGTCCGGCAGGGCTTTGAAATTCGAATTCAGCAACCATCGGGCAAGTCGCACCGCGTCTCACCATCGCCGAACAAAGCCAGCCATACATATATTCGATCTTGGCGATTGCCAAAGCTTTGATGAACGTCAAAGATTCAATCTCGTGCGCTCCCGACACCTGCCTGGGTCCGTCGCGCCTCGCGAAAATTCAAGTTCTCAGGGAAGCTCAAGCACACCTTTACCGACCTATAAGCGCCTGCGTTGGTTCGGCTCGCGTTAGGTTCGGACGGCCAGCCATTGCTTCGAATAGCGGCCAGCCAACACCATGGCGCGCCTCGATGGACCGAGCCTTTGCGGCGCGATCGCATCAAAATCGCCGATTGCCCGTCTTTCCACGCCACACTATCACGCGGCATTCGCACCGCTTTACGTCACCCAGCAATGGGATCTTAGTTGGCTTCAGGTCACCGGACGACATGTGTTGCGCCCCTGATGGGTCATTTGAAATTGAGGCCTGCGAGCGGCGCGATATTGAGTTGATGTGGTATTATATTACCGTCACTCCCACTCGATCGTGCCGGGCGGCTTTGACGTGACGTCGTAGACGACCCGGTTGACGCCGCGGACCTCGTTGATGATCCGGGTGGCGGTCTTGCCCAGCACGTCCCAGGGGAACTCGAAGAAGTCGGCGGTCATGCCGTCGGTCGAGGTGACGGCGCGCAGGGCCAGGACGTTTTCGTAGGTGCGGGCGTCGCCCATGACTCCCACGGTCTTGACGGGAAGCAGCACGGCGAAGGCTTGCCAGATCTTGTCGTACAGGCCCGCCTTGCGGATCTCTTCCAGGTAGATGGCGTCGGCGTCCTGCAGGACCTTGACCTTCTCGGGCGTGATCTCGCCGGGGATGCGGATGGCCAGGCCCGGGCCGGGGAACGGGTGGCGGCCGACGAAGGCCGGAGCCAGGCCCAGCTCGACGCCCAAGGCGCGGACCTCGTCCTTGAACAGCTCGCGCAGCGGCTCGACCAGCTTCAGCTTCATGTAGTCGGGCAGGCCGCCGACATTGTGGTGGCTCTTGATCACCGCCGAGGGGCCGCCGCGGGCCGAGACGCTCTCGACCACGTCGGGATAGAGCGTGCCCTGGGCCAGGAACGCCGCGCCTTCGATCTTGGCCGCTTCCTTGTCGAAGACCTCGATGAACAGCCTGCCGATGGTCTTGCGCTTGGTCTCTGGGTCGCTGACCCCGGCCAGCTCGCCCAGGAACAGGTCGCCGGCGTCCACGTGGATCAGCGGAATGTTGTAGTGGTCGCGGAACAGGGTGACGACCTGATCGGCCTCGTTCTTGCGCAGCAGGCCGGTGTCGACGAACACGCAGGTCAACTGGGCGCCGATCGCCTCGTGGATCAGCACGGCGGCCACCGAGCTGTCGACGCCGCCCGACAGGCCGCAGATCACCTTGCCGGTCCCGACCTGGTCGCGGATCTTTTGGACCATCTCCTGGCGGAACGCCGCCATGGTCCAGTCGCCCTTCAGGCCGGCCAGGGCCAGGAAGTTCTTGTAGATCCGCGAGCCGTTGACCGTGTGCACCACCTCGGGGTGGAACTGGACGGCGTAGATCTTCCTCGCGTCGTTGACGATGGCGGCGAACGGCGCGCCGGTCGAGGTGGCGATCACCTCGAAGCCTTCCGGAATGGCGGTGACGCGGTCGCCGTGGCTCATCCAGACGGTTTCCGGCTCGCCGACGCTGGCCAGCCCCTGGAACAGCGGGCTTGGCTTGCCGATGGTCAGTTCGGCGCGGCCGAACTCGCCGGCGTGGCCGCCCTCGACCTTGCCGCCCAGCACGTCGCACAGCAGCTGCTGGCCGTAGCAGATCGCCAGCATCGGCACGCCCAGGTCAAAGAGCTTGCGGCCGATGCGCGGACTGTCCTCTTCCAGCACGCTGGCCGGACCGCCCGATAGGATGATCGCCGAAGGCTTATAGTCGTCGACCAGGGTCTCGGCCTTGTCGAACGGATGGATCTCGCAATAGACGCCGGCCTCGCGCACCCGGCGCGCGATCAGCTGGGTCACCTGGCTGCCGAAATCGACGATCAGGACGCGCTGGTGATGGGGTTCGGCGGTCATGGGCGGCAGCTCTCCAGCGTCATTGTTTCGGTTCGGTCTCCCTGTCGGGAGCAATCTCATTCTTTGCGAGCCCTTTCGTCCCAACCGTGAGCGGTCGGGCGGGCTCTAGGGCGCGTACGACCCGCGCTCGATCACCGCGGCGAAGAAGCCGTCGGTGCCGGCTCGATGCGGGGTCAAGCGCAGATAGCCTTCCGGCGTCAGGTGCCGTTCGACGCCCGCCAGGGTGATCGGCTTGACCGAGAATCCCGGATGGCGCTCGACGAAGGCCGCCACGCGGTCCTCATTCTCCTCGGCCAGCAGCGAGCAGGTAACGTAGATCAGGCGGCCGCCCGGCTTCACGAAGTCGGCGGCGTCGGCCAGCACGGCGTCCTGCTCGATCTGGCGCTTGGCCAGCTGGTCGGGCGACAGACGCCACTTGGCGTCGGGGTGGCGGCGCCAGGTGCCCGAGCCGGTGCACGGGGCGTCGACGAACACCAGGTCCAGCTTGCCTTCGAGGCCCTTCAACGGCTCACCCTCGATCGGCGAGCGGATCTGCAGGTTGCGGACCCCTGCCCTCTGGCCGCGGCGAATGGTGTCGGCCAGGCGACGGGCGTCGCTGTCGTGGGCGTAGATCTGGCCGCTGTTGCCCATGGCCGCGGCCAAGGCCAGGGTCTTGCCCCCGCCCCCAGCGCAGAAATCCAGCACCTGCTTGCCCTTGATCAGCCCGGCCGTGGCGGCGGCGATCTGCGAGCCGAGGTCCTGGACCTCGAACCAGCCCTTGGAGAAGGCCGGCACGGCCTCGACCGACGGCGTGCGGTCGGCGGCGCCTGGCGCGGGGATGCGGAAGGCGGTGTCCAGCACACCGGCCGGCTCGGCTCCGATCAGGGCCACGGCCTTGCCGCCGCGCTCGACGTCGGTCTTCAGGAGGTTGATGCGCAGGTCCACGGGCGCGCGCTCGGCCAACGCGGCCATCTCGGCGCCGTGGTCGGCGCCCAGGGCGCGCGCCAGGTGCGGCTGCAGCCAGTCGGCGTAGTCGCCGGCAACCGGGGCCGGCGCGTCGGCCAGGGACCGGGGCGAGACCAGGCGCTCGCGCTCGGCGTCGGTCAGGGCGCCGGGGCCGTGGTCCTCGCCGGCGGCTTCGGCGATACGGTCCAGCGACCACTTCCAGTCCTGGGCCAGCACGCCCAGCACCACGCCGCGCGGGCTATCGTCGCCCATCATCCAGCCCAGCGAGCGCTTGCGACGCAGGGCGTCCAGCGCCAGGCCCGACACGAAGGCGCGGTCCTTGGATCCCGCATAGCGGGCGCTCTCGCCCCAGCGCTTCAGCGCCATCCGTACGGGGAAATGACGCGTCTCGATCTCGGTCAGGACCTCGATCGCCGCTGCTAGTCTGCCGCCGTCGCGCATATTTGCTTTCAGATCACCAAGGCCGCCAGGATCAGGCCGATGCCGATCAGGGAAGCCAGCCAGACCAGCGAGCGGATGACCGGCACGCCGAAGGCATAGAGAAAGATGTAGATCGCCCGCGCGCCGACATAGAGCACCGCTCCATGGGCTGAGAGCATGCCCAGCCGACCGCCTAGATAGGCGACCAGCACGGCGGCGGCGAAGAGCGGGAAGGTCTCGCGGAAATTGGCGAACGCGCGCTCAAGGCGCCCCGCCATGCCCGTCAGCACCACCGGCGTGTCGCGAGGGCCCACGTTCCACTTCAGACCGCGCTGCGGCTGGGCGGCCGCGGCCGCCCAGAGCAGGTGGACCAGGCCGATCACGACGGCCCAGCCCAGCATCTGAAGTTCGAGCGCCATCCGCACCGGCTAGACCGCGCTCGGATAGTTCGGCGCTTCCCGGGTGATCATCACGTCGTGGACATGGCTCTCCCGCAGGCCGGCGCCGGTGATCCGTACGAAGCGGGCCCGCTTCTGGAACTCCAGGATATCCGGCGCGCCGACATAGCCCATGGCCGCCCGCAGGCCGCCGACCAGCTGGTGCAGCACCGGGGCGATCGGGCCCTTGAACGGCGTTTGCCCTTCAATGCCTTCCGGCACCAGCTTGAAGCTGTCGGTGATGTCCTTCTGGAAGTAGCGGTCGGCCGAGCCGCGGGCCATGGCGCCTACCGAACCCATGCCGCGATAGCTCTTGTACGAGCGGCCCTGGTACAGGAACACCTCGCCGGGCGCCTCTTCGGTGCCGGCGAACATCGAGCCCATCATGGCGGTCGAGGCCCCCGCCGCGATGGCCTTGGCCAGGTCGCCGGAATATTTGATGCCGCCGTCGGCGATCACCGGCGTGCCGCTCTCGCGGGCCGCGCGGACGGCTTCGGCGATGGCGGTCAGCTGCGGCACGCCCACCCCCGCGACGATGCGGGTGGTGCAGATGCTGCCCGGGCCGATGCCGACCTTGACCGCGTCGGCGCCGGCGTCGATCAGGGCGCGGGCGGCGTCGTAGGTGGCGATGTTGCCGGCCACGATCTGCACGCGGTTGGCTTCGCGCTTCAGGCGGCTGACCGCCTGGGCGACCTGGCTGGAGTGGCCGTGGGCGGTGTCGATGACGACCACGTCGACGCCGGCGTCGACCAGGCCCATCGAGCGCTCGAAGCCGGCGTCGCCGACGGTCGAGGCGGCGCCGACCAGCAGCCGGCCCTTGTCGTCCTTGGCCGCCAGGGGGTGGGCCTGGGCCTTCTCGATGTCCTTGACGGTGATCAGGCCGACGGCGCGATAGGCGTCGTCGACGACGATCAGGCGTTCGATCTTGTGCTTGCGCAGCAGCTCGCGCGCCTCGCGGTGATCGATACCTTCCGACACCGTGATCAGGTTCTCGCGGGTCATCAGCGCCGAGGCCGGCACCTTGTCGTCGCCCTCGAAGCGCATGTCGCGGTTGGTCAGGATGCCGACCAGCTTGCCGCTCTTGGCCTCGACCACGGGGAAGCCCGAGATCTTGCGGCGAGCCTTGATCTCGCGGATCTCGGCCAGGGTGGTGTCGGGATTGATGGTCAGCGGATTGATGACCATGCCGCTTTCGTAGCGCTTCACTTCGCGCACGTGGTCGGCTTGTTCCTCGACCGTCAGGTTGCGGTGCAGGATGCCCATGCCGCCGGCCTGGGCCATGGCGATGGCGAGCCGGCTTTCGGTGACCGTGTCCATGGCGGCAGACACGAGCGGAATGTTCAGACTGATTTCACGCGTGAACTTGGTCTCGGTCGTCACCTGGGTAGGCATGACGTCTGACGGACCGGGTTCGAGCAAAACGTCGTCGAAGGTGAGCCCTTCGCGAATCTCCATTGGAGTCTCCATTTTGCGAGCCGCGTATACCTATGCAGGGCCGTCGTGTCGACCTGATTTGGCGGCATAAATGGTGACGAGGGGGCCGGAAGTTCAGGGTCGGCGGCGTCGAACGAGGCTCGACGCCGCCGGATCGCCTCAGGGAATGGGCTTGGCGCCGGGCGCGGAGCACTTGGCGAACTTGCCCTTGGCGTCCTTGCACTTGACCGGCTTGGCCGGGGCGGCGGCCGGACACTTGGTGAACTTGCCCTTGGCGTCCTTGCAGGGCGCGGCGAAGGCGGACGGCGAGGAGGCCGCCAGTCCAATGGCGAGAGCGACGGCGATACTGAGCGATTTTGACATCTAACGGCCTCTCGTGGTGACGCGTCGAATACGCCTGACGATGGTCACGCGCAGAATCTCGTCACCACAAGAGTTCGAAATGCAAATTTCGTCCCGCAGTCAGTTTCAGTGGGGAAAAGACAAGGAAAACACATCCAATGGAGGATTTAATTTCCTTGCAATCTGACCGATCTCTTCTTGGGCGAGATCCGAACATGCGAATTCAATTTAGACGTTATTTTATAAGCTCGAAATATCGGGAACTCCTTGGGGCGCTCTACCGCCCCTTGAACCCCGTCGCCACGAGGAAGACCTCCGAGCTGTCGCTACGGCTGGCCTTGGGCTTGAAGTGCACGACCTTGTCGAAGTGCTTCTTGAGCTGGGCGATCACCGCCGCAGTCTCGCCGCCCTGGAAGGCCTTGGCGACGAAGGCGCCGCCGGGCTTGAGCACCTCAATGGCGAAGTCGGCGCCGATCTCGATCAGGCCGACGATCCGCAGGTGGTCGGTCTCGCGGTGACCGACGGTGTTGGGCGCCATGTCCGACATCACCAGGTCCGGCGCGCCGCCCAGCAGCTCCAGCATTTTCGGCGGGCAGGCCGGGTCGGTGAAGTCCATCTCCAGGATATGGGCCGGCGCCACCGGGTCGACCGGCAGCAGGTCGACGCCGACGATGTCGGTCACCCCGCGCTCGGTGGCCATCTGCAGCCAGCCACCCGGCGCGCAGCCCAGGTCGATGACCTTCGCGCCCTTCTTGAAGAACCGGTACTTGTCGTCGATCTCGCTGATCTTGAACGCCGCGCGGCTGCGATAACCCAGGGCGCGGGCCTTGGCTGAGAACGGGTCGTTGATCTGGCGCTCCAGCCAGGCCTGCTGCGAGGGCGTGCGGCCGAACGCGGTCTTCAGCCGCGCCGGCTTGGCCCGGCCGCTCTCGTTGCCGCCGGCCGGCGGCTTGACCATGCGCTTGCGGGGAGGTTCGTCGTTCATGCGTTCACCGTCGAGGGGCGGGACGACCGACCCGCGCCGCCTCGCCGACGCCGGCGCGGCTTTTGCTGTTGATCGGACATCAGGGACATCAGGAGCCCCTCTCTAAGCCCCCGATCGGCGACACGCACGCGCGAACACGGCCAAAGCTCCTGCACGGCCTGCAGGATCGCCGCTCCGGCCAGCACCAGATCGGCGCGATCGGCGCCGATACAAGGCTCCAGGGCCCGCTCCCGGGCGGTCAGGGTCAGCAGGCGATCGGCGGCCGCCTCGCACTCGTGGCGCTGCATCCACAAGCCGTCGACGATGTTGCGGTCGTAGCGCGGCAGCCCCAGGTGCAGGCCGGCCAGGCTGGTGATCGCGCCGGAGGTGCCGACCATGTGGGCGCGGCCGTTCTCGAACAGTCGCCGCATCGGCTCGGCGTGCGGAAAGGCCTCGATCCGCGCCTTGACCGCGTCGACCATGGCCCGGAACCAGCCCTCCTCCACCCGCTCGCCTTCGGGAAAGCGCTCGGCCAGGGTGACCACGCCGATCGGGATCGACAGCCAGGCCTTGATCGGCAGCTTCCAGGCCGCGAACTGGCGCGGCTTGCTGTCCAGCCCGCCGCCCTTGAGGTCCACCCACGACAGTTCGGTCGAGCCGCCGCCGACATCGACCACCAGGGCGGCCTCGGCGTCGCGGTCGAACAGGCTCATGCAGCCGGCCACCGACAGTTGGGCTTCTTCCTTGGGGGTGATGATCTGCAGCCGAAGGCCGGTCTCCTCGGCGACGCGGCGCACGAAGTCGGGACCATTGGTCGCACCCCGGCAGGCCTGAGTGGCCACGGCCTTCACGCGCACCACCTTGCGGCGGCGAATCTTCTCGGCGCAGACCTTCAGGGCGGCCATCGAGCGGTCCATGGCCTCGTCCGAGAGCTGACCCGTCTGGGAAAGCCCCTCGCCCAGACGCACGATGCGGGAATAGGCCTCGACGACGCGAAAGCCGCGCGGCGAGGGCGTCGCCACCAGCAGGCGGCAGTTGTTCGTACCCAGGTCGAGCGCCGCATAGCACGACTGCTCGCCCGGCGGCCGGCGCCGGCCCGAGCCCGAAGGCTGAGGCGCGCCGGGCGCTCTCGGCGCCTCCGACATGGTCGTTCCACCTTGTCTCGCAGGCGATTCATGCCGAACCACCTCACTTCGGAAGCGAGCATAGCGGCGAGATTCCCGCGCCGGAAGGCCTCGCCTTGTTATCCGATGACGGAAGTCTACGTTCAGGTTCTAGTCAGGAGACTCGTGTAGGCTGCTCGACATGAATTCGAGACTTGCCAAATTCGCGATCGGCCAGGTGGTCAAGCACCGGATCTTCCCGTTCCGGGGCGTGGTGTTCGACGTCGACCCGGTGTTCGCCAACACCGAGGAGTGGTGGAACTCCATCCCCGAGGACATCCGGCCGACCAAGGACCAGCCGTTCTACCACCTGCTGGCCGAGAACGACGACAACACCTATGTCGCCTATGTCTCCGAACAGAACCTGCTGGCCGACGAGACCGGCGAGCCGGTGGGCCATCCCCAGGCGGCGGTGATCTTCGAGAGCTTCGACCACGGCGCCTACAAGCTTCGCCCCCGGATCTCGCACTAGGCGCAAGCTCTCTCCGGACGATCCTGGTTCTCGCGCAAAATCCGAACGGAACTTGCCGCGAGACGGGCGTAACGTCGCTTCATGAGCGCAGACGGTTTTAGCAGCGGCCCGCCTCCCGGCGCGGCCGCCGATTGGACGATCGACCAGGGCTGGGAAAACTATTCCCAGGCCGAGCACGACGTCTGGATCACCCTCTACGAACGCCAGACCGCCCTGCTCCCGGGCCGGGCCTGCGATGCCTTCCTGCGCGGCCTCGACGCCCTGGACCTGCACCGGTCGGGCATTCCCGACTTCCGGCGGATCAACGAGGAGCTCCAGCGCCTGACCGGCTGGAGCGTGGTCGCCGTGCCGGGCCTGGTGCCCGACGACGTGTTCTTCGACCACCTGGCCAATCGCCGGTTCCCGGCCGGCCAGTTCATCCGCAAGCCCGACCAGTTGGACTACCTGCAGGAGCCCGACGTCTTCCACGACGTGTTCGGTCACGTGCCGATGCTGACCGACCCGGTGTTCGCCGACTATATGCAGGCCTACGGCCAGGGCGGCCGGCGGGCCTTGAGCCTGGGCCGGCTGGCCAACCTGGCCCGGCTCTACTGGTACACGGTCGAGTTCGGGCTGATGGAGACCCCCGCGGGCCTGCGCATCTACGGCGCCGGCATCGTCTCCTCCCGCGCCGAGTCGATCTTCGCCCTCGACGACCCCTCCCCCAACCGGCTGGGCTTTGACCTCGAACGGGTGATGCGCACCCCCTACCGGATCGACGATTTCCAGCAGGTCTATTTCGTCATCCCGTCGATCCAGACCCTGCAGGAGGTCACCCTGCGCGACTTCGGGCCGCTGTACGACCGGCTGGCCGGCGCCAGCGACCTCGGCATCGCCGAGATCACCAGCGCCGACCGGGTGATCACCGCCGGGACCCAGGCCTATGCGAAGACCGGCGGGCGGCTGGCCTCGGCGGGCGGCTGACCTTTCAGGCCGAACAGGAGCCGAACTCCGGGGATCCGCCGGACGATCTCGTAGGTGGCGAAGCAGCCGGCGAAGGTGAAGACGACCAGGATCAGCGCCTCCAGCGGCTGCGGCAGGCCCAGCTTGGCCAGGTGGTGGGCCATCACCACGATCAGGGTCTGGTGCACCAGGTAGAACGGAAACACGCCGAGCGTCAGGTAGCGCAGCGCGGGTCCGCCCCGGTTCAGGTGCTTGGCTCCGAAGCCCAGGATGGCGGCGATCGAGCACCAGGCGTCGGTGGCCTGGACGAAGCGCATGATCGGGCGCAGCCATTCCGGCGGGATCGGCGTGTCGTTGCGATAGACATAGGCGTAGGTCGCCCAGCCCAGATAGCCGGCGATGGCCAGGGCCAAGGCGGGCCAGCGGGCCGCGATCAGCCGCTGGCGCAGCGTTTCGGACTTGGCCAGGCCGAACCCCAGCAGGAAGGCCGAGAACGACACGGCGTGCACGTAGTGGTCGCCGACCAGGGCGTGGGTCTCGCCGAAGCGCGGATAGAGGGTGGCGCGCAGCAGGCCCAGAAACAGGATCGGCCACAGGATCAGGCCGGGGCCACGCAGGGCCGTCTCGGCGGCGGCCTGCAGGTGAGCGCCCAGCCGACGCCAGACCAGCAGCAGGCCCGCCAGCACCAGGGTGTAGAACAGCAGGTAGGCCACGAACCACATGTGGTTCCAGGTCGGGGTGACCAGGCAGCCTTCCGGGGTGCACCAGCGGCCGGAGGCGGTGACGTACTTGGTCCAGAACTCTCCGTAGGAGGTGAAGTGCAGCGACGCGCCCGGATGAGCGGCCACGTATTCGACGATCTGGTAATAGGACTGCGGCGGCACGATCACGAACATCGCGAACAGCAGCGGTGGCAGCAGGCGGGCGATCCGCGCCCCGGTCAGTTTCCCGACCGTGACCTTGTCGGCCATGAACCGGGTCGCCGCGCCCGAAACGAGGAACAGCAGCGTCAGGCGCCAGGGATTGGTCAGGAACATCGCCAATTCCAGTTCCTCGACCGGATGCGGCGACTTCACGTGCCAGTCCCAGGGCACGTAGAACATGCCGACGTGGTACAGAATCAATAGGAAGAACGCGCCGACCCGAATCCAGTCGAGGTCGTAGCGGCGGTCAGGGATCGAAGCGGTCAAGGGCATGACGGGGCGTCCGGCGTGAAAAACGATGTGAACGTCGTGGCCCATGCCGCCGACGCCAGCCAAGCCCCGGGGGACCGGCGGCTGCCGGCAGGGACGAACGGAAAACGCCCGGGGACGAACGGCGCGCTTTTCGGGATGAGCGGCGAAGAGCGCCAAGGCGTCTGGCGCGCCTGGCTGCTCGGCGTGGGCCTGATCTCGTGCATCGCCGTGGTCAACGTCCTGACCATCCGCCACGATGCGCCGCGCCTGGGCACGCTGCCTCCAGCGATCTGGGAAGCCAGCAGCGCCCTGGTGACGATGGTGATCTTCACGCTCCCCGCGGCCGTGGCGGTGTGGACGACCCGAACGGCGCCGCGCTGGTGGCGCGCCCTCCCCGTTCACCTGGCGGCGGTCGTGCTCTATTCGGTGCTGCACGTCTCCGGCTTCGTGGCTTTGCGCAAGCTGGCCTATTGGGTCGTGATGGACGGCCCGTACCGGTTCGGCCCGTTGTCGACGGAATTCCCCTACGAGTTCCGCAAGGACCTTCTGGCCTACGGCCTGGCCTCGATCATCTTCTATCTGTCGCTGAGGCGCAGCGCTCGCGAGGCCGCCGCCCAGATCCAGACGACGACGACCGCCGCCAGCTTCGACATTCGCGACGGCGCCCGGCTGGTCCGCGTTCCGGTGTCAGAAATCCTCGCCGTGCGCTCGGCCGGCAACTATGCCGAGTTCCTGCTGGCCGACGGCCGGCGACCGCTGATGCGAACCTCGCTGGGCGCGCTGGAGACCGGCATGGCCGAGCACGGCTTCGTGCGCACCCACCGCTCCTGGCTGGTCAATCCAGTCCGTGTGACCGGCCTGCGCCCCGAAGGCTCGGGCGACTACGCGGTCGAACTCGGCGCGGTCGAGGCGCCGCTGTCGCGACGCTTCCCACAGGCCCTGGCGGCGCTGCGCGGGTAGGACGGCTTCAGCCGTGGCGGCCGAAAACCTCGTCCTTCGACAGGCTCAGGATGAGGTTTTCTAAGCGCCGGGCTTGCAAATGGTCCTCATCCTGAGCCTGTCGAAGGACGAGGACCACGCACCGCCTGAACGTCGATCCGCCCTAATCCAGCAACAGACCCATGACGATGTCGTCGTCGACCGTGCCGTCCGGCAGCCGGCCGCGCCCGATCATCCGGCCCTCGATTCGGAACCCCAGCCGCTCATAGAGCCGCTGGGCGCCGAGGTTGGCGGCGCCGGTCCACAGCTCGATCCGGCCGACCGGCGGCGTCATCGTCCGGGCCGCGGCGATCAGGGCGCGGAACAGGGCGGAGCCGACGCCCCGCCCCTGCCAGTCCGGATCGACCGCCACGGTCAGGTCGGTCAGCACGTGAGCGAAGATCGCCACCTTCATCCGCTCGACGTGCAGTTCGCCGCACAGCGCCCCGTCGACGCCCACCGCGACCAGGTTGACGCCGCCGTCCGCCGCGGCCGCCAGGGCGTGGGCGACATAGTCGGCCGTCACCTCTTCGGGCTGGCGCGCCAGGCCGCCGGGCTGGGCGGCGACCTTGCGGTGCAGGGCCAGGACGGCGGCCGCGTCCTCAGGGGTCGCGGGTCGGATGGTGAAGTCGCTCATGGTCAGGCGGCCTTCTGGAACGGGTAGAAGTCACCGCCAAGGTCGAGGATCGTCGTCAGGTCGTCCAGCGCCTCGCGGCCTTCGACGATCAGCGACGGATCGGCCAGGTCGGCCGGGGCCAGGCGGTCGCGATAGCGACGCTTGGCCCAGGCGTTCAGGCGCTCATGCAGGACGGCGTCGAAGCGCTGGGCGGGATTGGTCGCGGCCAGCTCGGCCTCGGTCAGCACCACCCGCAGCCGTAGGCAGGCTGGGCCGCCGCCGTTGCGCATGCTCTGGCGGACGTCGACATACTCCACCCGGCCGATCGGGCCGTTCGAGCCGGCCAGCCCCTGGGCGACGGCGTGGGCCCTGGGGTTGTCGCGGGTCTCGCCGGGCGCCAGCAGCACCAGGCGGTCCTCGCCCGGCAGGACCAGGAGCTGGGAGTTGAACAGGTAGCTCTTCACCAGGTCGTCCATCGGCAGGTCGGCCTCGCTGATCTCGACGAAGACCGGCTCGAACAGGCCGTCGGCGGCGCGGCGGACGTCGGCCTCCATCGCCGCGCGGTCCTCGAACGCGCGCTCATGGAACAGCAGGCATTGGCGCGTGCCGACGCAGACCACGTCGTTGTGGAACGCCCCGCCGTCGATCGCCGCCCGGCCCTGGCGGGCGAAGACGCCGCGCGCCGCGCCATGACGGCGCTCGATCGCCTCGAAGGCCTCGCGGGTCTGGCGCGCCGGATAGCGGCCCTCCCAGCGTTCCCAGGCCTCGCGGCCCCAGACGAACAGGTTCACGCCCGCCTCGCCATGGTCGGCGCACAGCCGCACGTGGTTGGCCGCGCCCTCGTCGGCGAAGTGGGGCTGGGCCGGCAGCGGATCGTGCACCGCGAACCGGGACGGGTCCGGGAACAGTCGCCGCAGCGAACGCGCCGTCTGCGGTCCCTCCAGGCTGCGATGCAGATTGGTCAGCAGGTTGGCGGGCGTGAAATGCACGCGGCCGTCGCCCGTGTCGGCGCTGGGGGTAACCGTGGCGGCGTTGGCGGCCCACATCGGCGAGGCCGAACAGGCCGCCGCCGCCAGGGCCGGCGCGTCCTTCCAGGCCTTTTCCAGCACGCTGGCGTCCGAGCCCGAAAAGCCGGTCGACCGAAGCAGGGCTAGGTCCGGACGTTCGTGCGGCGGCAACACGAACTGCGGCACGCCCCAGTCGGCCAGCTTGCGCATCTTGGTCAGGCCCTCCAGCACCGCGGCCCGCGGGTTGGAGACCTCGCCGGCGTTGGTCTGGCTGGCGATGTTGCCCGGCGACAGGCCGACATAGGAGTGGGTCGGCCCGACCAGGCCGTCGCAGTTGGCCTCGACCGCGCGCGAGGTCATTCGCGCAGCCCTTTGATATCGCTCAGCGTATTGACCACGCCCTGCGCCTCGAAACTGGCGACGGGATAGGCGCAGTAGTCGGCGGCGTAATAGGCGCTGGGCCGGTGGTTGCCGGAACTGCCCAGGCCGCCGAACGGCATGGTCCCGGCTGCGCCGGTGGTCGGACGGTTCCAGTTGACGACCCCGGCCCGGATGCGCTTCAGGAAGTGGTCCCAACGCGCTGTTTCATTAGAGATAAGTCCCGCCGAGAGGCCGTAGCGCGTGGCGTTGGCGGCGGCGATCGCCTCGTCGAACGACCCGACTTTGCGCACCTGCAGCAGCGGCGCGAACAGTTCCTCGTCCGGCACGGTCTCGCCGGTTACGTCGACTAGGCCCGGCGAAACGAACGCCCCGCTCAGACCGTCGACGGCGGCCATGGCGCGCACCGCCTTGCCGGGCATGGCCTTGGCGCCGGCCAACGCCATGGCGGCGGCGCGGGCCGAGATCAGCGGCCCCATGAAGGGCTCCTCACGCCCGTTCCACGGACCGATCACCAGGCGCTCGGACAGGCCCGCGATGGCGTCGATCACCGCCCGCCCCGCCGCATCGTCCGACACGATCAGGCGCCGGGCGCACGAGCAGCGCTGGCCGGTGGTGATGAAGGCCGACTGCACGACCAGAGCCGCCACGGCCTCGGCGTCGCCGGCGTCCCAGACCACCAGCGGATTGTTGCCGCCCAGCTCGAGGGCCAGGATGACGTCGGGCCGGTCAGCGAAGTGGCGGCGGAAGAAGGCCCCGGCGGCGGCGGAGCCGGTGAACAGCAGGCCGTCGATTTCCTGGTCGATCAGGGCCTGACCGACCTCGCGGCCGCCCTGCACCAGGTTGATGACGCCGGACGGAACGCCGGCCGCCTCCAGGGCCTCGACCAACAGCTGGCCGGCCAGGGGGGTCTCTTCCGACGGCTTGAACACCACCGTGTCTCCGGCCAGCAGGGCCGGCACGATATGGCCGTTGGGCAGGTGGCCCGGGAAGTTGAACGGCCCCAGCACCGCCATCACCCCGTGCGGACGGTGGCGCAGCACCGCCCGGCCGAACGCCATGTCGCTGGCGTGCTCGCCGGTGCGCTCGTCATAGGCCTTGATCGAGGCGTCGACCTTGCCCGCCATCGAGCCCAGCTCTGCCTTGGTCTCCCACAGCGCCTTGCCGGTCTCGCGGCTCAGGGCCTCGGCGAAGGTCGCGGTGCGGGCGACCAGCACGTCCTTGTAGCGACGCAGGACCGCGATCCGCTCCTCGCGCGGCATGTCGGCCCAGGCCGGGAACGCCTTGCGGGCCGCCGCGACCGCCGCCGCCACGTCGGCCGGACCGGCCGTGGTCTGGCGCCAGATGACCTCGCCCGTCGCCGGATCGACCGAAACCGCTTCCGTTCCGGCGCCGACGCGCCAGACCCCGTCGATGAACACGCCGCCGCTCATGCCTTCACCCGCACCATCTCGCCTTCACTCACGCCCAGGGCCGCCGCCGCGTCGCGGCCGATGATCGCCGTCTCGCCGTCGATCAGCACCGGCGCCCGCACCGCCCGGAAACTGGCGACCGCGCCCGAGGAGATCAGAGCCTCCTCGCCATAAGCGTCCTCGCCCAGCCGCACGCGCAATCGCCGCCCCTCGCGCACCGTCTTGATGTCGTCGCGCCGGGCCGCCACGGTCGGGCCGGCGTCGAAGATGTCGACCAGGCCCGAGAACCGGAAGCCCTCGGCCTCCAGCATGGCCCGCGCCGCCTCGCCCTCGCGGTGCACCCGGCCCAGGGTCTCCGAGGCGGCCGACGGCAGCAGCTCGACATAGATCGGATGGCGCGGCGCCAGGTCGAGGATGAACTGGCCGTCGGTCGACGCGCTCATCCGGTCTGCCTCGTCGAACTCCAGGCGAAAGAACTTGCTGGCCACGTGGTCCCAGAACGGACAGCCGCCGTCCTCGTCGAACCAGCCGCGCAGCTCGGCCAGCACCATCTCGGCGAAGCGCTGTGGCTCCAGCCCGATCAGCATGTAGCGCGACTGGGCTAGCAGCCGCCCCGCCCCGCCCTTGCGGCGCTCGGGCTTGAGGAACAGCGAACCCACCTCCGACCAGCCGGCGCATTCGTTGACCAGCACCAGGGCCCGGTGGTCGAAGCGCTTGTCCAGGGTGGGAGAAGACTGGGCCAAGGTCACGACGCGGAACGAGAAATGCGGCCGCTTCAGGCCCACTCCCGCCTTGATCCCAGCCACCCCGACGATGTCGCCGGCCTCGAGATCCTCCAGCATCAGGGTGTACCAGGCCTCGGGCGCGGCGACCTCGGAATGGAAGCTGGCCTGGGACAGGGCCAGGCGCGAGCGCAGGGTCTGCTCGTCGGCCGGCAGGCTGGTGAAGCCACGGCCCGACAGCACGGCCAGCTCCATCAGGCTGTCGAAATCGGCGGGCAGCGCGGGACGGACGACGAGCATGCTAACGGGACTCCGCAAGGTCGGTCATGGCGGCGCGCAGGGCCGGACCGTCGATCTCGCCGCTGGCCAGTTTCATCAGGATCAGAGCCGAGAGCTGGGCGCGCTCGACGAAGCTGTCGGGCCAGGCGTGCTCGGCCTCGCTGTGGATGTCGCCGCCGCGCACCCCCAGGGTGTCGACATTGGGCAGGCCGGAGGCGAACAGGTTGTTGCCCTCGCAGACCCCGCCGGACGGCTTCCAGACGATGTCCTGGCCCAGCAGCGCGCCCGCCTCCTTCACCGCCCCGAACAGGCGTTGCTGGGCGGCGTTGAACGGCTTGGCGCCGCGGGTGATCCGGCCGTGAAGGTGGGCGTTCAGCCCCTCGCCGATCGCGGCGACGATCCCGTCGACCTCGCGTTCGAACCAGGCGGCGTCCTCGGCGGCGGGGAAGCGGACGTTGAACCGCACCACGGCCACGTCGGGCACCATGTTCAGCGGCGAACCGCCGTCGATCTTGGCGATGTTGCAGGTCACGCCGTCGCGCAGGCCGTTCAGGGCGTGCAGGGCCTGGGCGATGCGGGCGGCCTCCATCACCGCGTTGCGGCCGGCGGCGAAGTCGCGCCCGGCATGGGCGGCCTTGCCATGGACCACGATATGGAAGTTGCCCGAACCCTTGCGGGCGCTGGCCAGGGCGCCGTCGGCCAGGGCCGGCTCATAGGTCAGGCCCACATGCCCAAGGTGGGCGAACTGCGCCAGGATCGGGGCCGAGGCGACCGAGCCGATCTCCTCGTCCGGCGACAGCAGCACGCGATAGCCGAGCTTGTGGGCCAGCGGATGGCGCTCGAAGGCCTCCAGCGCCGCCAGCATCACCGAGATCCCGCCCTTCATGTCGGCGATCCCGGGCCCGTGCAGGGCGCCGTCAGGGCGCGTCGTGACCGTCTGGAAGCCGGAGGTCTCGGGATAGACCGTGTCGTAATGGCCGGTCAGCACGACTTGCACCGGCGCTTCGGGTCGGACGACCACGGCGATCGCCGCCGGATGCGCCTGCTCGCCGATCCGGCCATCGGCCCCGACCTCGGGCGACGCGCCCAGCGGGATATCGGTCGGCGCGGCCGGCAGGTTTCCGAAGGCGTCGAGCAAGACTTGCCGCTGGCGCTCGAGTCCGGCCAGGTGCCGGCTTCCCGAGTTGATGGCGCACCAGGCGACCGCGCGATCGATGATCAACGGGCCCTGGCCGGCCAGATGTCGCAGAACGGCGCGATCCTCGTCGTTGAGTCGCATGAATCCACTGTCTCCCTCAGTTCAAACTAAACCAAGGGCCGCGGACAATTCGTGCTTCCTCGAACCTGGAAACCGGTCGCCCGCGCAACAGCCTTGCTCTGAACAAGGTCCGCCCCGCGGCCAAGCCTGGGTCGGGATCCGGATCGGTCGCCGCGTGCGTCCGCCTCCGGGATCCCGGAGGCCGCTGGCGGAGCGGCCTAGTTGTAGTCCTTTCTCCAGCGGACCGAAAGCTGGGCGTCGCCCTGGCTGCCGATCTTGGACACCAGCGACAGGGCCCGGCGTACGCGCCATTCGACCTGGGCCGAGGTGCCTTCGCGTCCGCCGCCGATGATTTCGACATAGACGTCGTCGGTCACGTACTTGCCGCCGGAGACGGTCATGCCCGTGGCGCTCTCGGCGAACGACAGGCGGTCCAGCCCGGCCAGGCTGCGCAGGTTGCCGATCACGTCGAAACCGCCGCCGCCGGCCAGGGCGGCCAGGGCCGAGGCCAGCTGCGCGGCCTCGATCGGGGTCAGGTTGGCGGCCGACGAGCCGAACAGCACCTGCGACAGCACCTCGTCCTGCGGCAGCTCGGGCTTGGAGGTCAGGGTGATCTCGGGCTTGGCGGCGGTGCCCTGCACCCTGACCACGGCGGTCAGGGCCGGGTCTTCGCGGGTGGCGGTCAGGTCCAGGCGGATGCGGTCCAGCTGGGTGGCCAGGCGGACCGTGCCGTTCTGGTCGAACTCGAAACGCTTGCCGGCGAAGTCGTACTCGCCGCGCACCATCCGCGCCTCGCCGTCCAGGACCGGGCTATTGGTCGAGCCGCCGACATGGGCGTTCAGCGACAGTTCGACGTCCAACCCGCGACCACGCACGAAGATCCGGCGCGGCGCGGTCAGGGTGACGTCCAGCAGCATGCCGCTGCCGGGCTCGACCTTGCGGGCCTCGACGCCCTGGTCCATCTCGTCCGGCCTATTGCGCTCGATGACATCCATCGAGACCACGCCGGCCGGGGTCTTGGTCTGGGCCGAGACGTCGGCGCGGTCGATGACCAGGGCGCCGGCCATCTTGACCTTGCCGTCGGCGCCGCGATTGACCGTGGTCTGGCCGCTGGCCGTGGCCGAGGCCAATTCGTTGTCGATGACCCGGAAGCCCTTCAGGTCCAGCTTGAAGCTGCCCAGGCCGCCCCGGGCCAGGCTGATCCGGCCCGAGCCCGACATCGCGCCACCCTGGCCGTCGTTGGCCGAGACCTGGCTGACGTCGATGGCGTTGTCGGCCAGGGCCAGGCGGACGATCACGTCGCGCAGGCTCAGGCCCGTCTGGCCGTCGTCGACCCGGCCGCCCTCCAGGCTGGCCCGGCCGGTCAGGCGCGGATCGGCCAGGGTGCCGGCCAGTTCGCCCTCGGCGTCGATCTTGCCCGACACGCTGCGTTCGGAACTGCCCAGCAGGTCCCACAGCGGCTTGATCTCGCCCTGGGCGGTGAACTGGCCGCGCACCGCACGCTGGCGATTGATCGCCAGGTGGAACGGCTTGGCCGAGGCCTCGGTCGGCAGGGTGACCTCGGCCTTGGCCTGCAGGCCCTGGGTGGTCGTGCTGCTGGCGTTGATGGTCATGGTGTTGTCGCGCAGCACGCCGCGGATCTGCGCGTTCAGCGCCCGGTCGGTGCGAGGGCCGCGCTCGCGGGCCCCGATCAGGTTGGCGTCGAAGTCGCCGGTCAGGGTCGGGCCCGAGCCGCTGAGCGACAGGTGCGCGTCGACCTTGCCAGCCATGTCAGGATTGATCGCGGTGAGGCTGACCCCGGTCAGCTGGGCGCGCAGCGTGGCCAGGTCGCCGCCGACATCGGCGTCGAGATCGGCCGCGCCGTCGCCGACCGACAGCCGCAGGCGGGCGTTGGTCCGCGGTCCGCCGAACCGGATCTGGGCGGTCTCGCGGGTCTTGATCTCGGTCCGCGCCATCGCGCCGGCCGCGTCGAGGGCCAGCAGGTATTCCGTGTCCGACTGGGTCAGCACGCCCGAGCCGTTCAGCTTCCAGCGGCCGGACGGAGCTTCGCCGCGTGCGTCGATGGAAAGCGGCAGGCGGGCCATCGGACCCGCGGCCTTGACGGCCGCGTGCCGGACCTTCCACGCCCCGCCGACGATGTCGTCGGCGGCCAGGTCGAGCTGGGCGACGGGCCCCGTCGGGCCGTCGGTGATCTTGGCCGTACCGGCGACCCGGCCCTGGGTCAGGAAGGCGCCGGGTCCGACGGCCACCACCAGGTCGGCGGTGGCCGGCCGGCCGCTGCGCAGCGACACCGCGCCCTTGGCCTTGGCGCCGCCGGCGTCGACATCGAGGTCGGACAGTTCCAGCCCGCCCGGCGCGAAACTGAAGGCCGCGCGCCCCTTGGCTGGACCGTACTGGCTGCCGGCGGTGATCGAGGTCACGCCGTCACCGCCGTCCGGCCGCTTGGCGAAGGACAGCACCACATGGGCGTCCTTCAACGGCAGGCGCGGAACGTCGATGGAGTCGAAGTCGGCGATCAGGTCGGCCTTCGGCGCCGTCAGCGTCCCGGTCACCGCGCCCGTGCCCTTGGCCTTGCCGGCGACCTCGACGGGACCGGCGACGAACGGTCCGGTGGCCGTCCAGTCCAGCTTGAAGCCCAGCGCCGCCGCAGGACCAAGCACGCCGGAAGCGCGCACCGAGGCCGCCGTCCCGTCCAGCTTGGCGTCGGCGACCGACAGCCGCTCGTTGGCCCATGACGCCCGGGCGTTCAGCCGCGGGGTCTTGCCCAGCAGGCGATCCAACTCGGGCAGACCCGTGGCGAAATTGCCGCCGCGGGCGTCGACGGTCAGTATCCATGGCCTGTCCACGCCTTGGCTGGCCGACCATTTGGCGGTCGCCTGCCCGGCCATCCCGGCCCGCACCGGGGCCAGGGAGGCGACCTTGGCTTCGCCCTTGAACGACAGACCGCCCAGGACGCCCCGTTCGCCTTCCGCGACCACGGTCAGGTTCGGGGCCTGGACCTTGGCCGAGCGGATCAGGAAGCGGCCGTCCTTCAGCCTCGCGCCCTCGAACTGGGCCGACGGCGCGCGACCCAGCACGGCCAGAAGCCCCTGCCCGCCGCCGCCCTCGCTGGCGGCCGCGCCCTTGAGGCTCAGTTCACCTCGTTTCCAGCCAACGGTAACCGGTCCCCTGACCCGGGCGAGGCGGTAGCCCAGCAGAGAGATGTCGCGAACATCGACCCGGCCGTCGATCAGCAGGCCGTCGCCGGTCAGGTGCAGGACCCCGTCCGCGACGCCCGCCCCCATGGTCGGCAGCGGCGTCAGGCGCGAGAGGTTGCCGACTTTGGCGTTGACGGCGAGGCCGGCCGGCGCGGTGATCCGCTTGCCCAGGTCGGCCGGGCCGTGGGCGGTCAGGCTGAGGTTCTGGCTGTCGACCTTCAGATCGAGGTCGCTGAACGCCCCCGCCTTACGTCCGACGATCGAGAAGCGGGCGTCGGCCCCGAACATCTTCTCCTCGCGGTCGGTCAGGGTGGAAGCGGCCAGGTCGATATGGCCGGTCGCCGAGCCGCCCTGCGGCGTCCAGGCTCCGCCGGCCTTCAGCGGCGTGGCGTCGCCGGACCGCGCCAGGACGGTGAAGGCGCCCTGGCTCATGGTGCCGTGCGCCTTGGCGTTCAGGTCGAAGGGCCGGTCGGGCGACAGGCCCATCGCCCCGGCCAGGGCTCCGCCATTGGCCTCCTGAGCCTCGGCGTCGAGCAGCAGGGTCTGGTCGCGGCCCAGGTCGAAGACCAGCTTCAGGTGATCGCCGACATGGGTGCGGCTCGAAGCTCGCAGAGCGCCCTTCTGGCCGCCCTGCCGCTCGGACTCATAATCGCCGCTCAGGTCGAAATCGCCGGCCTGGCGGCTGAACTCCGGACGGGTGATCAGCCGCAGGGCTACGCGGTCGAGGTCCACCGACAGCGGCGCGGCGCTGGACTTGCCCTTGGGGGTCAGGGTCGGACGGCGCAGGACCACGACCTGGCGGGCCGTGATCTCGTCGGCATGGAAGCGCCGGTAGAACAGTTCGGCCGGACGCCAATCGACATGGAGGTCGGCGGCGTCAAGCCAGACGCCCTTCTCGTCGCTGATCGTCAGGCGCCGAACGCCGAACGCGCTCCAGATGTCGCCGGTCAGGCCCTCGATCTTCAGGCGGCCCATGCGCCCCAGCTTCAGGCCGCTGGTGCGCGCTTCCAGGAAGGCCCGGCCCTGCGGGGTGATCGCCCCGAAGCGCACCCCGCCCAGCAGCACCGCGACCAGCACCACGAGGCTGACCGAAACGATGATCACAAAGCCCGGCCAACCGATCTTGCGCGCGACCTTGGTCGCCGTCTCGGCGACGGCTTCCGGAATGTCCTCGGGCGGTGGCCCGCCAGGTGGTTTTTGGGCGTCGGTCAAAAGGCCTGCCCGATGCTGATATAGACCTGGAACGCCGGATCGCCCTCGCGCCGGTTGACCGGCATGGCGATGTCGGCGCGGATCGGGCCGAAGCCGAGGTCATAGCGGACGCCGACGCCCACCCCGACCCCGAAGTCGTCGCCGTTGGGCCACTTGTCGACCCCGACCGCGCCGGCGTCGATGAAGGCCACGCCCCCCCAGGTGTTGGTGAAACGATGGCGCAGCTCGAGCGAGCTTTCCAGCACCGACAGGCCGCCCTGCGGCGTGGTGGTGTCGCCGATGCGGGGCCCGATGGCCTGGTAGGAATAGCCGCGCACCGAGCCGCCGCCGCCGGCGTAGAAGCGCTTGGAGGCCGGCACCTCGGGCATGGTGCCGCCCAGGATCTGGCCGGCCTTGATCCGCCCGGCCAGCACGGTGCGCGCGCCCTCGCCGAACGGCAGGTAGGCGGTGCTCTGGGCCTGAATCTTCAGGAAGGCCATCGTCAGGTCGCCGGTGATGGCGGTCGGCTCGGCCCGGGCGTCCAGCCGCCAGCCCTTGGTCGGATCCAGCACGCTGTCGGACCGGTCCCAGGCCTGGGCTCCCAGCAGGGTGAAGGTGGCGAAGTTCTGCCGGACGTCCGAGGTCACGCCGTTGGTGGTGGTCGGCGAATCGATCTGCGACAGGTCCAGCGAGACGCCGTAGGTGCGGTAGATGGTCGGCTGCAGGCGCCGGGTCAGGTCCGCGCCGATGTGGCCGCCGGTCTCGGTATAGGCGTCGGTGTTGTCGCGGAAGATGGCGGTGTTGAGCTTCAGAGTCTGCTGGCTTCGGCGCCAGTGCGGCAGGGCCAGTTCCGCCTCCAGGCGACTGTCCAGCTTGGCCAGCCGCGCGGTCAAGGTGGTGGTGTCCGCCCGATGGAGGCGATTGTAGCGGATCCACTTGGCGTCGACGCCCGGGCCGTCGGTGCTCGAATAGCTGGCGCCCAGTTCGATCGTCTTGGCCTTGCGGTCGGCCAGGGTGACGATCACCGGCCGCAGGCCGTCGGCCAGCGCCTTGTCCTTGGGCGCCAGCGAGACCGACACCGTATCGTAGACGCCGGTGTCGCGCAGCCGGCGCTCCAGCTCGGCGATGTCGTCGGGCTCGTAAATGTCGCCCGACTTCCAGGGCGCCAGATGCTGCACCCAGGCGGGTTTGGACCGGCCCTGCGTCACCACCTGGATGCCGTCGACATGGGTCAGGTCGCCGGCCGCGATGTGAAAGGTCGGGCGCAGCGTGTGATCGGCGTGGTCGACGACCACTTCGCGCGGTTCGGCCGCGGCGTCGGCATAGCCCAGCTGCTGCACCTGGGAGATCACGCGCCCCTCGGCCGCCAGCACGTCGGCGGCCCGGCCCGGCGCGCCTGGGGTCAGCCGGATCACGCTCTGCGCCCGCTGAGCGACGCCTTCGTCGGGCGGGGTCCCGCTCCAGGCCAGCCTGGGATCGGCGATCACGAAGACCGGACCGGGGGTGATCTTGAGAATCGCGCGGGGCGGATCGGCTTCGGAGACGTCCGGCTCGACGACATAGCCGTAATAGCCTTCCGAGCGCAGCACGGCGACAGCCTCGTCGCCGGCGTCCCGGGCCCGGCGGCGGGCTTCGGAGCGGCTGCGCGCAGGCTGCTTGGCCTCGGTCATGGCGCGCTGGATCGCCTCGCGCAGCGCACGGTCCTCGACGCCGGTTATGGTGGCCGCGGGCTCGGCCGCATTGGCATGGCCAGCGACCATCAAGGTCGCGGCGGTCATGCCAAGGGCAAATCTCTTACGCACCAAGCCTTCCGATTCCCGCGTGGAGCGCCCCCGAACCCCTGTAATCGCCCCCCCGCCCGCTGTCACGCGGTGAAATGTAACCAAACGCTTCCGGCCACGGGCCTGCATGCGCCAGAGCGGCGCCCAAATGTTGGGCAGGACCGCACATTTCGTCATCGCGGCAAGAAAAGCACCGCTTGCGCCCCTCGCGCGTTCTAGGCTGGATCGGGACGCACCGCCTCATTGCGGCGCGAAGGGCGGACAAAGTGGACACGGGCGTGGCGGCGAAAATCCAGGACATCGACGATACTCCCACCTTGCCGATGACCGGGGCGGCGTACCTCCCTGGCGTGGCCTATGACGAGATGATCGCCCAAGGCGGCGATGTGCGGGCCCATTACGCGGCGCTGCAGAGCCGGATCTCCACCCTGGGGGCCGGCGAGCTGGCCGACCGCCAGCGGATGCTGGAACGCTCGTTCCTGCTGCAGGGCATCACCTTCACCGTCTACGGGGCCGACAGCGCCACTGAGCGGATCATCCCCACCGACCTGTTCCCGCGCATCCTGCCGGCCCAGGAATGGGCCAAGATCGAGGCCGGCCTGACCCAGCGCCTGCAGGCGCTGAACATGTTCCTGGCCGACATCTACGGCGAGCAGCAGATCCTGATGGACGGGGTGGTGCCGCGCGAACTGGTGCTGGGCGCGCCCTCGTACCGTCGCGAGATGCAGAACCTCTATGTGCCGCACAAGGCCTACGCCAACGTCTGCGGCAGCGACCTGATTCGCGGCCAGGATGGCGAGTTCGCCGTGCTGGAGGACAATCTGCGGGTGCCGTCCGGCGTGTCCTACATGCTGGCCAACCGCGACGCCTCCAAGCGGACCTTCCCCGGCGCCTATCGCGAGGCGGGCGTGCGGCCGGTCGAGCGCTATCCCGACCTGCTGCTGGCGACGCTGAAGAGCATGAGCGCCGACTGGCGGCCCAATCCGCAGGTCGTGGTGCTGACCCCCGGGGTCTACAACTCGGCCTATTACGAGCACGCCTATCTGGCGCGGCTGATGGGCGTGCCGCTGGTCGAGGGCCGCGACCTCGTGGTCCATGACAACATGGTCTACATGCGCACCACCACCGGCCTGCGCCGGGTGGACGTGATCTACCGCCGGGTTGACGACGATTTCATCGACCCCCTCACCTTCCGGCGCGACTCCTCGCTGGGCGCGGCGGGCCTGTTCAACGCCTATCGGGCCGGCAACGTGGTGATGTGCAACGCGCCGGGCACCGGCGTCGCCGACGACAAGGCCGTCTACGCCTTCGTGCCCGACATCATCCGCTACTATCTCGGCGAGGACGCCATCCTGCCGAACATCGAGACCTTCCTGTGCCGCGAGCCGGCCCAGCTGAGCCACGTCCTGGCCAATCTCGACAAGCTGGTGGTCAAGGCGGTGGGCGCCTCGGGCGGTTACGGCATGCTGGTGGGGCCCCACGCCTCGGCCCGCGAGCGCTCGGAGTTCGCCGACGCCCTGAAGGCCGATCCGGCCAACTACATCGCCCAGCCGACCATCCAGCTGTCGACCGCGCCATGCCTGGTGGACGGCCGCATCGAGCCGCGCCACGTCGACCTGCGACCCTTCATCCTCTCGGGCGAGAAGACCGTGGTGACGCCCGGCGCCCTGACTCGCGTGGCGCTGAAGCGCGGGTCGCTGGTGGTCAATTCCAGCCAGGGCGGCGGCAGCAAGGACACCTGGGTGCTGGCCGAGGAGAACGGCCACAACGGCAATGGCAACGGCCACTCCGCCGAAAAAGGAGCCGGCCAATGATGCTCGCCCCCTTCCTGACCAAGGAGTCGCTCGCATGATGCTCGCTCGGGTCGCCGACAGCCTCTACTGGCTGGGCCGCTACATCGAGCGGGCCGAACACCTGTCGCGCCTGTCGACGGTGATGCTCAACGCCACGCTCGACCAGACCGACACCGGGGCCGAGGCCGTGCGCATCGCCCTGTCGGCGGTGGGCGAGACCGACCTGACCGCCGGCGCCTTCGAGGCGGCCAAGGGCCTGGTCCTGGACCGCTCGGATCCCAACTCGGTGGTCTCGTCGCTGTCGCGGGCCCGGGAGAACGCCCGCCAGGTCCGCGACCAGATCACCACCGAGACCTGGGAGCGGCTGAACCTGCTGTACCTGAAGGTCATCGACCGCAACGCCGGCCGCGAATTCGCCGACAATTCGGTGACCTTCCTGCACGACATCATCGCCGACGTGCACCTGTTCAAGGGCGCGGCCGACACCACCATGAGCCATGGCGAGAGCTGGCGCTTCATGATGGTGGGCATGTACCTGGAGCGGGCCCAGCTGATCGCCGGCCTGCTGGAGGCCTGCTTCGCCGAGGACAGCCCCAAGGTCAACGATCACCTGGCCCTGGTCAGCCTGCTGCGGATGGGCTGCGCGCTGGAGCCCTATCTGCGGGTCTACACCGCCGAGATCGAGCCGCGGCACATCCTGGAGTTCATGGTCTTCGACGAGGACTTCCCGCGCTCGATCCGCTTCGCCACCAGTCAGATCGAAAAGCACCTCAGCGAGCTGGCCCGACACGTCGAGGCGACAGGCCGCGCGGCGCCCGAACGGCTGGCCGGCCGGCTGAAGGCGCGGCTGGAGTTCGCCGACGTCGGCGAGCTGGAGAGCCAGGGCGCCGGCGAACTGCTGACCACCGTCGCCAACGAATGCGCCCGCATCCACCTGGCGATCTACGAGACCTTCGTCGCCTACCCCCTGGAAATGCGCCTGCCTGCTTAGGACGAACGCCTGTGCTTCTCGAGATCCGCCACGTCACCCAGTACCATTACGAGCGGCCCGTCCGCGAAAGCCTGATGGAGCTGTGGATGCAGCCCCAGAAAGGCGCGCGCCAGCGGCTGGTCAGCTTCGAGCTGGACATCGAGCCGGCCGCCCAGATCTTCTCCTACGCCGACAGCTTCGGCAACGCCGTCTACCATTTCGACGTGCCCCAGCCACATGACGGCCTGACGATCATCGCTCGCTCGGCCGTCGAGACCGAGCCGGTGCACGAATGGCCAATGCCGCTGGACATGGGCGAGTGGGAGCGGCTGAAGAGCGCCTTCGTGAAGGGCGAGTGCTTCGATTACCTGCAGCCGCACGGCTTCGTGCATCTGACGCCCGCCCTGGAGATCTTCATCGCCGAGCACGACTTGGACGCCCTGCGCCGGCGCGATCCGTTCTCGGCGGTCCAGGCCCTGTGCGACACGATCTACAAGGCCTTCGAGTACCAGCCGGGGGTCACCGACGCCGACAGCCCGATCGACCTGGCGCTGAGCGCCGGCCGCGGGGTGTGCCAGGACTTCGCCCACATCATGTTGGCTGTCTGCCGCGCCTGGGGCATCCCGGCCCGCTACGTCTCCGGCTACCTGTTCACCGACCGCGAGGCCGGCGACCGCTCCGACCCCGACGCCACCCACGCCTGGGTCGAGGTGTTCCTGCCCAGCTATCGCTGGGTGGGCTTCGACCCGACCAACAATGTCATGGCCGGCGAACGCCACGTGGCCGTGGCCGTGGGCCGGGACTACGGCGACGTCACCCCGTCGCGCGGCGTCTACAAGGGGGATTCGGAGAGCCACCTGGCGGTCGGCGTCTCGGTGCGCCGGGCCCGGGCGGCGGTGGCCGAGCCGGAATTCCTGCGCCTGCCCCGCCCCTCGGCCCCGTTCGGCTCGGCCAACCGCCGCCGCGCCAGCGCCGACGCCATCCGCGAACAGCAGCAACGCCAGCAGCAACAGCAGTAAGGACCCGCCTCTTAAGCCGCGAAGACGTGGGTGCGGCGGGCCGAGAGCTTGATCTCGCCGCTGAACTCGGCGGCCTCGTCGCGGGCGGCGCGGATCTCGATCCGGCGGCCGTCGGGCAAGGCGGCGTCGACATTGGCCAGCGGTCCCTGGATCACCACCCGCTCGACCTTGGCCGCGAAGCCCCCGGCGTCCAGCACCAGGTCATGCGGCCGTACGAAGGCGATCGCCGCGCCGTCGGCGGCGTCCGGGGCCGGCAGCACGACGGTTCCAGCGGTGAAGCGCTTGCCCGAAACGGCTCCCTCGAAGCGGTTGGCCTCGCCCACGAAGCCGCAGACGAACGGCGTGGCCGGATTGTCGTGCACCTCGTGCGGCGTGCCGATCTGCTCGATGCGGCCGGCGTTGAGGATCGCCACGCGATCGGCCAGCTCCAGCGCCTCTTCCTGGTCGTGGGTGACGAAGATGGTGGTGACGCCGGTGGCGTCGTGCACCCGGCGCAGTTCCTTGCGCAGCGACTTGCGGACGGTTGCGTCCAGGGCGCCGAACGGCTCATCCAGCAGCAGCACGCTGGGCTGCACGGCCAGGGCGCGCGACAGGGCCACGCGCTGGCGCTGGCCGCCCGACAGCTGCGAGGGATAGCGCTTGCCCAGCCCCTCCAGCTCGACCAGCTTCAGCAGCTCGTCGACCCGCCGGGCGATCTCGGCCTTGGGCGGCTTGTCCCGGCCCTTTCGCACGTCCAGGCCGAAGGCGATGTTGCGGGCCACGGTCATGTGCTTGAACAGCGCGTACTGCTGGAACACGAAGCCGACGCGGCGGGCGGCCGCCGAGGCGAAGGTGACGTCCTGGCCCGCGAACAGCACCTGGCCGGCGTCGGGGAACTCCAGCCCGGCGATGGTGCGCAGCAGGGTCGTCTTGCCCGAGCCCGACGGACCCAGCAGCGCCACGAGCTCGCCGTCGGCGATCTCCAGGTCGACGCTGTTCAGGGCCGGATAGCGCCCGAACTTCTTTTCGACGGAACGGATGGAAATGGTCATGGGAGCGTCTTCGTTCCGGTCATCTAGTGGCCGCCGCCGCGCTTGACGTCGGGTTGGGCGATCTCGAGCAGGCTCTTGAGCACCAGGGTCACGATCGCCAGCAGGCAGAGCAAGGCGGCGACGGCGAAGGCGGCGACGAAGTCGTACTCGTTGTACAGGATCTCCACGTGCAGCGGCATGGTGTTGGTCAGGCCGCGGATGTGGCCGCTGACCACCGAGACCGCGCCGAACTCGCCCATGGCCCGGGCGTTGCACAGCAGGACACCGTACAGCAGGCCCCAGCGCACGTTGGGGGCGGTCACTCGCCAGAAGGTGTAGAGGCCCGAGGCGCCCATCGAGACGGCGGCCTCCTCCTCCGACACGCCCTGTTCCTGCATCAGCGGGATCAGCTCGCGGGCGATGAACGGGAAGGTCACGAAGATCGTCGCCAGCACGATGCCCGGCACGGCGAAGATGATCTTGATGTCGTGGTCGATCAGGTGCTCGCCGAACCAGCCCTGCAGGCCGAAGACCAGCACATAGATCAGGCCCGCCACCACCGGCGACACCGAGAACGGCAGGTCGATCAGGGTGATCAGCAGGGGTTTGCCGGGAAAGTCGTGCTTGGCGATGGCCCAGGCGGCGCACAGGCCGAACAGGGCGTTGAACGGCACGGTGATCCCCGCCGCGATCAGGGTCAGCTTGATCGCCGCCCAGGCGTCGGGCGTGGTGATCGCGTCCAGCGCCGGCCCCAGCCCCTTGCGCAGGGCCTCGGCGAACACCGCGACCAGGGGCAGGATCAGGACCAGGCCCAGGAACAGCAGGACCAGGCCGACGACCACGATCTTGGCCCACAGCGGGTCGTCGGTCGGGTGACGGAAGTCCGCCTTGGTCGGGACGGCCATCAGACGAACCTCCGCGACCAGGCCTGGATGGCGTTGATGACCAGCAGCATCAGGAACGAGACGCCCAGCATGACCAGGGCGATGGCCGCGGCGTTGGCGTATTCGAACTGCTCCAGCTGGATGATGATCAGCAGCGGCGCGATCTCGGACTTGTAGGGCATGTTGCCGGCGATGAAGATCACCGAGCCGTACTCGCCCACCCCGCGGGCGAAGGCCAGGGCGAATCCGGTCAGCCAGGCCGGGCCCAGGGCCGGCAGGATGATCCGGCCGATGGTGGCGAAGCGGCCCGCGCCCAGGCTGGCGGCGGCTTCCTCGACGTCCGCGGAGAGGTCGCGCATCACCGGTTCCAGGGTGCGGACCACGAACGGCAGGCCGATGAAGATCAGGGCGATGGTGACGCCGATCGGGTTATAGGCCGCCTTGATCCCCAGCGGGGTCAGGTATTGCCCCACCCAGCCGTTGGGGGCGTACAGCGTGGCCAGGGCGATGCCGGCCACGGCGGTGGGCAGGGCGAACGGCAGATCGACCAGGGCGTTGACCACGGCCTTGCCGGGGAATTCGTAGCGCACCAGGGCCCAGGTGGTCAGCACCCCGAACACCCCGTTGATCACCGCCGCCACGAAGGCCGCGCCGAAGGTCAGCCGATAGGCCGCCATCGCCCGTTCCGAGAAGGCGGCGGCGACGAACTGGGCCGGCGACAGGGCCGAGGCCTTGATGGCCACCGCCGACAGCGGGATCAGCACGATCAGCGACAGGATCGTCAG
Organism: Caulobacter sp. BE254; assembly: GCF_031457295.1. NCBI lineage: Bacteria > Pseudomonadati > Pseudomonadota > Alphaproteobacteria > Caulobacterales > Caulobacteraceae > Caulobacter > Caulobacter sp. BE254. The sequence continues at coordinate 308,969 of NZ_JAVDWJ010000001.1, forward strand.
GGTCACGCCCAACGTCAGGCCGAAGCCCGGAATCGCCGAGCGCCGGCGAAACAGCGGCCGGCGCGGCGCGGGCGCCTTGTTCGCGGGAGCGGGTGCGGAGATCGTTTCGGCGGTCATCGGGTGATCGTCGTCCAGCATCCGCGTCGGGGCCCCGGAAGGAGCCATGAAAACAGGAACGCGCCAAGCCGCCAAATGGCGAAAGGCGCTGTGAAGCTGGGCGGCTTAAATCCCTACACGGCCAGTCGGGTCAATTGAGATCGTCGAGGGGGAAGGACAGAAAAACTGCGGCCGACGCCGTTCCCCCTCCGGCCCTCCGGGCCACCTCCCCCAAAGGGGAAGGATCTGTTGCGCCAAGATGCTCCCCCTCTGGGGGAGCTGTCGCATAGCGACTGAGGGGGTCTTCGCGGACGCAGCTTCACGCTCACGCGCCGAAGCTGCGATGGAGTGGGAAGGGTTGCGAAGCGCCCGGGCCTCGCCCGGATGATTTGCAGTTTTGAGTACCGTTTCGACGAAGTTCAGGCGCTTCGCGTGGAACCGTTATCCGGAAGCCTTCGGATCGCGGATTTTTAACCCGCTCCGATGGAGGCCCCCGACGGGCGGAGCGTTGGCGTGCTCCGGACCGCCCGGGCGATTTCAGCCCGGGCCTGCTGGCTCTATCCGCCTATCCGGGCGCCGAAGCTTCGTCGCGACTGAGGCGAACCTGCTCCGAACCGACCTGGACGCTTCCGAAGAAGCACGACGGACAGGGCCTTCCCGCTCGTCCACCCCTGAAAGCCGCATCGGTCGCCGTACGTGCGCCCTCCCCGTGCCTTCAGGTGGGAGCATTATGGGACAGGCTGGAAACCCAAGGATCGGAAACGTGCGTTTTCCTCCAAGGCTTTGATCTTTTTCAATGTTGTTTCGATGATCGCGGGGATAGACGCGCGAACCATGGACACCGGGTTCATCGCATGGCTGAATCGCGGCCTAGATCGGGGGCTTTCCAGACATGACCGACGCCGCAGTGCAAAGGGGCTTCGAAGCCGCGCGCGTGTTGAAGCACGCCACGACGATCTTCCGGCGCGACGCTTTCAAGATCATGCTGTTTTCAGCGCTTTTCGTCGCCCTGCCCGACCGGGGCATGAACGCCCTGACCGGGGTCTTCAGCAGGCCCGAGACAGGCTACGCCGCCCCGAATACCTGGATCATGCTCTTAGTCAGCCTGCTGGTGTCCATGCTCGGCTCGGTCGCCTTGCAGGCGGCGATCTCTCGCAGCGCCCTGAGCGGGCTGGAAGGCCCCCACGCGGCCGGCGCCGCGTCGTTCGGCGGCCCCCGCGACTACCTGACCCTGCTGGCGCTCGGCGTCGTCACCAGCCTGGGAATCCTGGGAGGATTCGTCCTGCTGGTCATTCCCGGCGTCATCCTCTCCCTGGCGTGGATGGCGGTGGTTCCGGCCATGGTGACCGAACGCCTGGGCGTATGGGACGCGATCCGACGCAGCAACAGGCTGACGGGTGAGCGGCGCGGCGCGATCTTCGGACTGTCGCTGGCGGTCGGCCTGATCTGGTTCGTCTTTGCCTGGCTTATCCAACTCGCAGCCAGCGCGGTCGGAAACCCCGTCGTCGACGCGATCGCGGAGCCGACGATGCAGGCCCTGTTAAGCATCGTCAACGCGCTCCTCGCTGTCTCGATCTATTACGAACTGCGCTGGAGCAAGGAAGGCACGCCGGCCGAAAGCCTGGCCGAAGTCTTCGCCTAGCTCTTGTCGAACTTGTCCTTGCGCCGCTTGCCCAGCAGCAGCCGCGACTCCAGCCGGCCGCGCAGGGCGGCGTAGTAGGCGGCCAGGAAGTCGCCGTCCGACTCGTCGGGCGCGGCGCTCCAGCCGATCTTCAGGCGGATGCGGGCGGCGACCAGGGCGATCGTCTTGGTCTCGTAGCGACGCAGCACGTCCTCCAGCACGTGCAGTTCCTTGACCCCGTAGGCGTCGAGCTGGGCCATGGTGAACTTGAAGCGTCCGACCGACGGCCGCGAGGTCTCCACCAGGTCCGGCGCCAGCTTGCGGGTCGGGGCCTTGACCACCCAGGTGCCGGCCACTAGGTCGCCCACCCGCAGGCGGTCGCGGTTGAACAGCGGGAACAGCATGAAGACCGCGCACCACGTCAGGCCGGCCAGGCTGATCCACGCCCCGACCTGGTCGCCCTGCACGGCCAGGAAGCTGATGGGCAGGTAGAGCTCGATCTCGCGCATGGCGTTGCGGGCGAAGATGGCGTCGGCGGTCAGGCGGCCGCCGTTGCGGGCCGCCACCCGCAGGCCCATGGCCCGCTTGCCCGGGGTGGCCGCGCCGGGCGTCAGCTCGAACAGCACGAAATAGAGGTTGCGCAGCACGAAGAAGACCAGCACCGCCACCGTGCCGATCACCTCCCCGCCCTTGCCCTTGGAGCCGATCATCGCCAGTCCCGCCAGCAGGGCGAAGGCGATCAGCGCCGCCACCATGATCAGCAGGTCGATCAGCAGGGCCGAAGCGCGCTCGCCCGCGTCGCCCAGGCGCAGCTTCAGGTCGACGCCCTCGGGCGTGACCAGCGAGCGGGCCCGGCGGTCGTCGCCGGTCGTCGGGTCGCCGATCGCAGACACCGCCACGGCGGCCTTGGGTTTCTTCCACGCCGCCCTCATCCGACGACGCTCCGGCGGCGCGGCAGATAGAGATAGGCGGGCCAGGCGACCAGGGTGGCCAGGCCGATCCCGTAGCGGGCGAAGTCGTTCTGGATCACCTGCCGCCCGACGCCCTCCAGGATCCCGGCGCAGAACAGCATGACCACGACCCCGCCCATCAGGGTGGCCGACTGCCGCCCCGCCTGAGCCATGGCCGCCGGCCGGCTCAGGTCGCCCGGGAAGGCCAGGGTCCAGCCGATCCGCAGGCCCGCCGCCCCGGCCAGGATCACCGCCGAGATCTCGGTCACCCCGTGGATCGCCAGCCAGCCGCCGGCCTCGAAGCCCAGGCCCTTCATGCCGAACGCCGCCAGGAAGGCCCCCAGCATCGCGCCGTTGTAGGCCATCAGCATCGAGGTCGGCAGGCAGAAGGCGAAGCCCAGGGCGAAGGCGAAGATCGCCACGCCGGAATTGTGGGTGAACAGGAAGGCGGCGAACACCGACAGGCCCTTGTGCTCGCCGTGGTCGTAGAGCGTGGCCCGCATGGCCTCGACCGACGCCGTCGGCCCGCGCCCGCCCGCCAGGTCGCCCGGCACGAAGGCGCTGAACCAGTCGGGGTCGTGCAGGGTCAGGAAATAGGCCGCCAGCACCCCGACCAGGGTCAGCAGGAAGCTGGCCAGGGTCTCGCGCCACAGCGCCTTGGCCGCGTCGGGCCAGGCATGGCCGAAGAAGCCGCCAAGGCGCTCCAGGAAGTTGGACCGCGTACCGTAGACCAGGAAATAGGCCCGGGTGCTCAGGCTCTCCAGATAGTCGACCAGCCCCTGGTCCAGCGAGGTGGCGCGGGCCACCGACAGCGAGGACAGGGCCTGGCGGTACAGCACCGGCAGGGCCAGCAGTTCCTCGTCGCTGAGCGCCTTGGCCGAGCCCTTGCCGACCTTGGTCAGCAGCTTCTCCAGCCGCCGCCAGTCGTCCTCGCGCTCGGCCCGGAAGCGGTAGCTCTTCAGGTGCAGCTCGGCCATCAGAGCAGGTCCCGGCGCTTGAGGTCCAGATAGCTCGCCAGCAGGGCCGGCCCGACCTGGTCGGCCGGCGCTTCGACGATCTCCACGCCCATGCGGCGCAGGCGGGTCACCACCACGTCGCGCTCACGCAGCAGCGAGGCGGCGACCACGGCGCGCGAGACGTCGTCGGCGGTCTCGGGAGCCTTGCGCTCAATCGCTTCCAGCTCCTCGTCGCGCATCATCACGAACAGCACCAGGTGCTGGCGCAACAGGCGGCCGACGTTCTCGAGCATCAGCTCGGCGCTGGTGGAGTCAGCGATATCGGTGAACACCACGATCAGCGAGCGCCGCGACAGCTGGCCTGACAGCTGGGTCAGGCCCAGGGTGTAGTTGGTCTCCTCGGTCGAGTAGTCGATCTTCGAGGCCAGGCGCTGCAGGGCGCCGAAGGCGTTGGGGCCCGAGGTGACGCCGCTGGAGACGTTGGGCCGGGCGTCGAAGCCGAACAGCCCGACCTTGTCGCCCATCTTCAGGCCCACATAGGCCAACAGCAGCGTGGCGTTCAGGGCGTGGTCCAGGCGCGGCCGGCCCAGCAGCGACTGGCTCATCAGCCGGCCGGTGTCGATGGCCGCCACGATGTGGTGGTTGCGCTCGACGTGAAACTCCTTGGCTAGCAGCGCGCCGTGGCGGGCCGACTGCTTCCAGTCGATGGCCCGGCGGTTCATGCCGGGACGGAAGTCGGTCAGGGCGTGGAAGTCGCTGCCGCCGCCCAGGTCCAGCTGCAGGCGATGGCCGACCGACGGGTCGCGCGAGAACAGCCGCAGGGCTTCCTCCTTGACGGCGGCGATGTCCAAGGTGACGGGGATTACCTTGTCCAGGGCGTCGTCGCGCTGCTTCCAGGTCAGGCCCAGCGGACCGCGCCAGCGGGCCGAGACGCGGTGCACCCTGCCCTCCCCGCGCCGGACGGCGGTCAGGCTCATCGGCAGGGCGACCTGGCGCTCGCGGGTGCGGGCCCGGCCATGGGCCGGCTCGGCCGACAGCCGGTCGTCCAGGTCGATGGCGAACTCCACGCTCCCTGGCGCCACGCCGCGTGGGAACGAGGCCTGCAGCAAGGCCGGCTTGGTCGCGCCGCTGGCCATCGAGCCGGGGGCTGTCAGGGTCAGCTGCATCCGGCGCCGGCCGGGCGCCAGCAGGGCGTCGACGAACAGCAGGGCCGCGACCAGGGCGATCCAGGCCGGCCCAACCAGCCACAGCCGCGCCGAGACGAGCGCCGCCGCCAGGGCCAGGGGCGCGCCCAGGACCATCAGGAAGATCGCTCTGGCCGTGGGATAGATCCGCAAGGCCGGTCCCCTAGGCTCTCGGACTCATCGCGGGGCCTCGACCTGGTCGACCAGGCCGCGAACCACGTCGTCGACCTTGCGCCCCTCGATCTCGGCGGCCGGCGACAGGATCACCCGATGGCGCAGGGCCGGCAGGGCCAGGGCCTTGACGTCGTCGGGAATCACGTAGTCGCGGCCTTCCAGGGCGGCGCGGGCCCGGGCCGCCACGGCCAGCATGGCCGCGCAGCGCGGCGAGGCCCCGCCCGACAGCTCGCCGGTGTCGCGGGTGGCGCGCACCACGCCGACGATGTAGCGGACGATGTCGTCGGTCAGGCGCACGGACGCCACCGCCGCCACGGCCTCGCCGATCGTGACCGTGTCGCCGGCCGCCTCGACGCCGAACGCTTCCGGCGAGGGCTGGCCGGTGCGGCCGCCATGGCTGGCGACGATGGCGGTCTCCTCGGCCAGGCTGGGATAGGCCAGTACGTGCTTGAACAGGAAGCGGTCCAGCTGGGCTTCGGGCAGCGGATAGGTGCCCTGCTGCTCCAGCGGGTTCTGGGTGGCCACCACCATGAAGCGGTCGCTGAGCGCGTGGCGCTCGCCGTCCAGGGTGACGTTGCGCTCCTGCATGGCTTCCAGCAGCGCCGCCTGGGTCTTGGGCGGGGTGCGGTTGATCTCGTCGGCCAGCAGCAGCTCGCAGAAGATCGGCCCCTTGACCAGGGTGAAGGCGCTGGTCTGGAAGTTGAACAGGTTGGCGCCCAGGATGTCGCCCGGCATCAGGTCGGGCGTGAACTGGATGCGGCCGAACTGCAGGTTCACCGCCTGGGCGAAGCACTGGGCCAGGAAGGTCTTGGCCGTGCCGGGCGGACCTTCCAGCAGCACGTGGCCGCCGGCGAACAGGGCCGTCAGCATCAGGTCGATGGTGTCGTTCTGGCCCACCACGGCCTTGGCCGTCTGGGCGCGGATCCTGCCGGCGAGCGCCTGCACCTCAGCGACGTTCACGGGTCATCTCCAGTCTCCACTGATGCCATTTGACGGCGACCTTCATCAGATCGCCCAAGGAACGGACCGTCCGGGTTTCCTCGTCCAGGGTCGAGGCGCTGTCGGCCGCGCCGAAGCGCTGGCCCTGGCGGTCCAGGAAATCGGTCAGGGCCTGGCCCTCCAGGCGCGAACCGCCGTGCCGGGCGCCGCCCAGGGCCCGGACGGCGGCGGCGCGCTGCAGGTCGGCGTAGCGCGGGGCCAGGGCCGGCTCGCGGCGGGCCATGCGGATCAGGCCGGCGGAATTGTCGATCAGGGCGTCCTTGCCCAGGGCCAGGGCCCGCTCGCCGCGCCGCACCGCCCGGAACCGCGCGGCGGCGTGCAGGCCCATCAGCAAGGCGGCGGCCACCAGACACAGGGTCGCCCCGACGAACGGCGCCTCGAAGGCCAGCTTCAAGATGCTCTGCGACCGGGCGAAGCCGTTCAGCGTGGCGTCGAAGGCGATGGTCCGGCCGGTGTCGCGCCGATAGATGCCCGACCGGTCGTCGCGCAGCGCCCGCAGGATCTCGACGCCGGCGCGGGCCGTCCGGGCGTCCTTCAGGCCCATGGTGTTCAGAAGGTCCGGGTCGGCCAGGACATAGGTCTCGGTCGGCGCGCGACGGGCCAGGACCATCCGGCCCTTGCCGTCGACCAGCACCGGCGTCAGGCCCGGACCGGACAGGGTCTGCAGGTTGCGGATCGGGCCGGTCTCCAGCACTAGCCCCTCGGCCGGGCTGTCCGGCGCCCCGATCAGCCTCTGCGGCGCGGCGCCCTTGTCGATCGTGGTCGAGGCCTTGGGGATGCCGACCGCCTTGAGCAGCCCGGCCAAGTCCTTGGGCTCCACGGGCTCCAGGCCGCCCACCCAGCCCGGATGGCGCGGATCCAGTCCGCCCGTCCACTTGGGCAGCACCACCAGGGTGCGCGACGACAGCTGGGCGGCCTTGACATAGGCGTCCCGCGACAGGTTCGACTCCGGCGTGAAGATGATCAGCGCCGGCTCCTCGCGACGCAGGTCGCGGCGACTGACGATCACCGGCTCGTTCAGGTTCCGCAGCAGGCGCACCATGCCGCCATAGCCGATCGCCGACCTCGACAGGGCGTGGGCCCGGCCGTTGTCGCCCGACTGCAGGTCCGGCGCGTAGGTCGACAGCACCACGAAGGCCGAGAAGGCGAACACCCCGGCCACGATCATGCCCAGCACGACCTTGGGCGAGAACAGCCCCTTGTCGCCGTCGCCCTGGACCTCGGCCTGGGTCGTGGTTTCCGCCGCGCTCATCGCCAGGCCTCGTTGAAGGCGAAGCCCTCATAGGCCTGGCGGCAGGCGGCGAATTCGTCGGCGCCGACCGGCCGCCCGCCGAAGAAGCTGCGCTCCACCACCCGGGCGATCTGGCTGAAGGTGCGGCGCACCCGCTCGGGCACGCCGTCCAGCTGGGCGATGTCGCGACTGGTCAGGGCCGGCTTGATCAGGTCCGGGCGCTTGCCCTCGATGTCCTCGATGCTGCGGAACAGGATCAGGTGCACCGCCTCGGCGAAGCGGCCGGCGGCGGCCAGGCGGTCGGCGTCCTCCAGCAGGGTCCGGGCCTTGGCGGCGCTGGGCCGCCAGGCCTCGTCGCCAAGGACGGGACCCTTGTGCGGCTTCAGGGACGGCCAGCGCGTGGCGATCAGCTCGCGTCCCAGGAAATAGAGAATGACCGCCGCCCCCAGGATCAGGCAGGCCCAGAACACATAGGTCAGGTAGGGCGCGGCGGCCCCCAGGGCCTTGCCGACCGCCAGCAGCCAGTCGGGAACGTCGGGCGGCTTGGGCGCGGCGGTCGGCTCGAACTGCAGGTCCTTGCCACGCAGCAGCGCGTCGTGGGCCTGCGCGAAGCCGTCCGACGCGCCGTCGAGGCCCGGCGACGCCGCGTCGCGATCCACACCAGCCCCCGCCGCCAAACGCCCGCTCCACATAGCCCCGACGACCACTGCTAGACGATTCAACCTTCAGTGTCGCCTGCAACCGACACGCCCGGATGGCCGGCGTCAAAGCCCTTCTCCTGCCCGAAGAATCGATTCGGCGGGGCGGCTTCGGGGAGACCCGGCGCGGCGGCGCCCTGGTGCGGCGCGCGTCTTTAGGGCGCGGCTCTTGACCAGCCGCCGCCCAGGCCGCCGAAGCGGTGATTTTCGCCAATCATTTCAAAGGGAGGTTGGTGGGCCGGCTGGGATTCGAACCCAGGACCATTCGATTAAAAGTCGAATGCTCTACCACTGAGCTACCGGCCCGCATCGACACGGCGGGAGGCCGGTGGAAGCGGCGCGGACCATAGTCGGGGGCCGCCCGGCTCGCAAGCGCGCTTTCGCTCGGGAGAGGAGATGACGAACGCCGCATCCTGGCGTTAGGCTGGCGGCATGCGCAGCCTCGTGCCTCTCGCCATCGCCGTTCCCCTGCTCGCCGCCTGCGCGTCCAAGTCGGAACCCCCGCCGCAGAAGATCCAGACGACCTCGGACGCCAACAAGGACGGGATCACCGGGGCCGCCGGCGCGCCGCTGCGCGACATGAACCTGCTGCGCACCAAGATCCCGCCGGTCCTGCTGGAGGCCATGGCCGATCCCTACGCCCGTCCGCCCGGCAAGAAGATCAGCTGCGAGATCCTGGTCTCGATGGTCGCGCCGCTGGACCTGGCCCTGGGCGAGGACGTCGACCGACGTCCTCCGGAGGAGAACGAGGACCTGATGGACCGCGGCAAGCGCATGGCCGGCTCGGCCGCCTTCGGCGCCATGGCCAGCGCCGCCCAGGACCTGATCCCGATGCGCGGCTGGGTCCGCAAGCTGAGCGGGGCCGAGAAGCACGACAAGCTGGTGCAGAGCGCCATGGCCTCGGGCGCGATTCGCCGCGCCTATCTGAAGGGCCTGGGCGAGGCGCGCGGCTGCGATCCGCCGGCCACGCCCCAGCACCTGGCCAAGCCCGCCGCGCCGATCGTCGAAAAGCGCTTCCCGTGGATGAAGGACGAGCCCGCCGCCGATACGCCGGTGGTCGAGGCGCCCGCCGCCGACGGCTCCGTGGCCGACGCGCCGGCGGTCGCGGCGCCGCCGGAACAGCCGGCCCCGCCGCCGGCCAAGAAGAAGAAAAAGCCGTTCTACAAGGTCTGGTAGGGCTCGCTCGATATCCCAATCAACCGGACGGAGTCGCGGTGGGTTTGCCCAAGATAGCGGTCGTGATCGCCCTGGCCCTGCTCATGACGCCGCGGCCTGCCGCCGCCACGCCCGGCGAGGGCTTCGACGTCGTGCGCTACGACCTCGCCCTGAAGCCGGACATCCAGAACCGCACCGTCGCTGGGCGCGAGGTGATCCGACTTCGCATCACTGCTGACGGACTCCAGAGCCTCGGCTTCTCGGGCAACGCCCTGACCATCGACGGCGCCACGCTCGACGGCGCGCCCGTCACTGTCCGCTCCCAGAACGACGGTCTGCATTTCGAACTTCCCAAGCCGCTCGCGCGCGGCCGCACCGTCGAGCTGGCGCTGACCTATCATGGCCGACCAGCGCGCGGGCTGGCCGGTTCGGCGACCTCGCTCCACACGAGCTATTTCGCCTGCGACTGGATGATCTGCCTTCAGGACCAGTTCGGCGACAAGGCGGCGTTCTCGCTGGCGCTGCACGTCCCGGCCGGCATGGACACGCTTTCGGTCGGCCGCAGGATCGCCCGCAAGCCCGCCCCGGACGGCGGGGAAATCCACCGCTGGACGGCGTCCCGGCCCTATTCGGCCTATCTCTTCGGCTTCGCGGTCGGCCGGTTCGCCCGCGCGGACGACCGCGTCGGATCAGCCAGGCTCGCCTATCTGAGCGAGGCGGCCGAACCGGTCGAACTGAAGCGGCGATTCGCCGAGACCGGCCGCATGGTCCGGTTCCTGTCCGACAAGGCGGGCATGCCTCTTCCCGTCCCGGAATACAGCCAGCTTCTGGTCGAGGGCCGGGACGCGCAGGAGGCGGCCTCCTACGCCGTGCTGGGGATCGACGCACTGTCGACGACGGAAGGCGATCCGGCGGAAGACTGGGCCATCGTGCATGAACTCGCCCATCAATGGTGGGGCAATCTCGTCACCTGCGCCACGCTCAAGGACTTCTGGCTCAACGAGGGCATTACGACCTTCATGACGGCCGCGTGGAAAGAGCACCGCTACGGCCGCGCCGCCTACGAGGCCGAACTGGCCGTGGCGCGAAGCCGGCTGGACAAGGCGCGGGCCGCGGGCTTCGACAAGCCGCTGGCCTGGGACGGGCCCTACCCGACCCTGGCGACGCGTCGGGCGGTCCAGTACAGCAAGGGCGCGCTCTTCATGGACCATCTGCGCGCCGTGCTGGGCGAGGACGCCTTCTGGGCCGGCTTGCGACGTTACACCCGCGCGCATGCCGGCGGTACGGTCACGAGCCTGGACCTGCAGAGAGCGATGGAAGCGTCCAGCGGCCGGGATCTGCGTCCGCTCTTTTCGGAATGGGTGTTCGGCCCGCCGCCCTACCCGCCCCGCTGACGCGCGGCGAAGTCCCGGCGGAACGCCTCGAAGCGGCCTTCGGCGATCGCCGTCCGCATGGCCGCGGTCAGGGCCTGGAAGAAGGCGATGTTGTGCCAGGACAGCAGCACCTGGCCCAGGATCTCCTCGGCCTTGAACAGGTGGCGCAGATAGGCCTTGGAATAGTCGCGGCTGGCCGGGCAGTCGCTGGCCTCGTCCAGCGGGTCCTCGTCCTCGGCGTAGCGGGCGTTCTTGATGTTGATCGCCCCGTCCCAGGTCCAGGCCTGGCCGTGGCGGCCCGAGCGGGTCGGCAGCACGCAGTCGAACATGTCGACGCCGCGATAGACCGCCTCGACCAGGTCGATCGGCTTGCCCACGCCCATCAGGTAGCGCGGCCGGTCGGCGGGCAGCATGGCCGGGGCGTAGTCCAGGACCTCGCACATCGCTTCATGTCCCTCGCCGACGGCCAGGCCGCCGAGCGCGTAGCCGTCGAAGCCGATCTCCCGCAGGCGGTCCGAGGACTCCTGGCGGAGGTTCTGGAAGGTCGAGCCCTGCTGGATGCCGAACAGGGCCTGCGCATCCCGCGTGCCGAAGGCGTCCTTCGACCGCTTGCCCCAACGGGCCGACAGCTCCATGCCCTGGCGCGCCCTGGCCTCCTCGGCCGGCCAGGCCACGCACTCGTCCAGCTGCATGACGATGTCGCTGCCCAGCAGGTCGGCCTGGATCTCCATCGACCGCTCGGGGCTGAGCACGTGCTTGGAGCCGTCGATGTGGCTGGAGAAGGTGACGGCCTCCTCGGTGACCTTGCTGATCCCCGACAGGCTCATCACCTGGAAGCCGCCGCTGTCGGTGAGAATCGGCTTGTCCCAGCGCATGAACTTGTGAAGCCCGCCCAGGCGCTTCACCCGCTCGGCCGTGGGGCGCAGCATCAGGTGGTAGGTGTTGCCCAGGATGATATCGGCGCCGGTGTCTTTGACTTGGTCGACGGTCAGGGCCTTGACCGTGGCGGCGGTGCCCACCGGCATGAAGGCCGGGGTGCGGATGTCGCCACGCGGGGTCTTCAGCACCCCGGTGCGCGCCGCGCCGTCGGTGGCGGAGATCTCGAAGGGAAAGGCGACCATCAGACGTGCTCAAGATCGGCGCGGAACAGCAGGGATCCGTCGCCATAGGAATAGAAGCGATAGCCCGTGGCGATCGCGTGTTCGTAGGCCGCCTTCATCGTCGCCTGGCCGGCGAAGGCGCTGACCAGCATGAACAGGGTCGACTTGGGCAGGTGGAAATTGGTCATCAGCACGTCGGCGGCGCGGAACCGGTAGCCGGGGGTGATGAAGATCGCGGTCTCGTCGGCGAACGGCCGCACGACGCCATCCTCGCCCGTGGCGCTCTCCAGCAGGCGCAGGGAGGTGGTCCCGACGCAGACGATGCGGCCGCCGGCGGCGCGGACGGCGTTCAGGGCGTCGGCGACGGCGACAGGGACCTCGCCGAACTCGGCGTGCATCCGGTGTTCGGCGATCACGTCGGTCTTGACCGGCAGGAAGGTGCCCGCGCCGACATGCAGGGTGACGAAGTGCAGGCTGACGCCCCGGGCCTTCAACAGTTCCAGCAGGTCGGGGGTGAAGTGCAGACCGGCGGTCGGGGCGGCCACCGAGCCGTCCTCGCGGGCATAGACGGTCTGGTAGTCGGCCCGGTCTCGGTCGTCCTCGGCCCGCTTGGCGGCGATGTAGGGCGGCAGCGGCATCTCGCCGTGGGCGGCCACGGCCAGGTCCAGGTCGACGCCGGCGAAGTCGAAGGCCAGCTCGATCTCGCCGCCCTCGTGTTTGGCGGCCACGGTCGCGTCCAGCAGCCCGGCCAGGCACGCGCGGTCGGCCCCAGGGGCCTGGTTGTGGCCGAAGGCGATGCGGTCGCCCGCCTTCAGCCGCTTGCCCGGACGCATGAAGGCCAGCCAGCGGTCGGGCGCGATACGGCGGTGCAGGGTGGCCTCGACCGCCACCGGCGCGCCGTCGCCGCCGCCCGTTTCGCGGCCGGCCCGACGGCCCATCAGCCGGGCGGGGATCACCCGGGTGTCGTTGAAGACCAGGGCGTCGCCCGGTCGCAGAAAGTCGGGCAGGTCGCGGACGACCCGGTCTTCCAGGCCCTCGCCGGGCTTGACGACCAGCAGGCGCGCGGAATCCCGCGGCTCGGCCGGCCGCAGGGCGATCGCCTCGTCGGGCAGGTGGAAATCGAAGTCGGACAGGCGCATGGGGCGGCTTCAAGGCCACGACGGGGCGTCGAGGTCAAGCGCCGAGGCGGCGCGACGCGGCCAGGATTCGATAGGCGTTCCCCATTTTAGCCGCACTCAAGGCCGCTAACCGAAGCCGGTGTAAGGAGTCGGATATGGGTCGATGACCGCCAATTCCGCAACGTCGTTTTCGAGTTCTTCGGCGGCGACTAGCCGGGCGCGAACGTCATGCAGTCGTGCTAAGGGCGTGAAATGCGCCTGATCCTTCATTTCGCCAATCTGTTCCTGCGCGGCACCGCGCTCATGCTGTGCCTGGTCGGCGCGGTCGCCGGCTTGGCCTGCCTTGGCGGGGCCTTCAGCGATCGGCTCGACGCCCTGGCCCACGCCGCGCCGCTGTGGATGGCCTGCAGCCTGCTGGGCCTGGTCCTGGCGCTGGCCGCCTCGCGAGACGCCGAGCGCCGGGCGCTGGTGGGCGTGGCGGCCCTGGGCGTGGCGAGCCTGCTCGTGCTGATGGCGCCGGAGCTGTCGTCGATCCTCCGCCCGCCCGAGAAGCCCGCCAAGGACGCCGCGACGCTGAAGCTGATCCAGTTCAACCTCTGGGCCGAGAACCATGACCCCGAGGCGACCGCGGCCTGGATCCTGGCGCAGCACGCCGACGTCGTGATCACCGAGGAGTCCGGCGGCGCCGCCGGGCCGGTCGTGCAGGCCCTGAAGAAGGCCTATCCCTACGGCACGATCTGCCGCGCCAAGCAGGGTTGCGACACCCGGATCCACAGCCGCTGGCCGATCATCGACGAGCACGACGTCTACGGGGATGGCGAGCACCTGGCGTCGACCTGGGCTACCCTGCGCCACCCGCGCGGCGATTTCACGGTGGTGGGCGCCCATTTCACCTGGCCGATTCCGGCCGGCCGCTGGCAGGCGCAAAGCCGTCTGCTGACGGGCAAGCTCGCACGCTTCCCGAAGGACAGCCTGATCCTGACCGGCGACTTCAATTCCACGCCCTGGTCATGGGGTCTGCGTCGGCAGGACAAGGCCCTGGGCCTGGAGCGCCGCACCCACGCCCTGGCCAGCTGGCCGACCGGCGAATTCTCCCGCCTGGCCAGCGCGCCCTTCCCCGTCCTGCCGATCGATCAGGTCTACGCGGGCAAGGCCTGGAAGACGGTCAAGGTCGAGCGTGGGCCCAGCCTAGGCTCGGACCACAGGCCGATCGTGGCGATCCTGGCCCGCTGAAGGTCCGCAAGCGAGCGCTCAGCAAAAAGGGCCCCGGTCTCCCGAGGCCCTTTCCAGTTTCAAGGCCGGGACGCTCAGGCGTCGGCGGCGATCTTGGCGCTGAGGATCTTGCCGGGGTTGCGCGGCGGCTCGCCGGTCGGCAGGGAATCGACGTTCTCCATGCCTTCGACCACCTGGCCCCAGACGGTGTACTGGTTGTCCAGGAAGGTGGCGTCGTCGAACACGATGAAGAACTGGCTGTTGGCCGAGTTCGGATCGGGGGTACGGGCCATCGAGCAGACGCCGCGCACGTGCGGCTCCTTGGAGAACTCGGCCTTGATGTCGGGCTTGGCCGAGCCGCCGCGGCCGGTGCCGGTCGGGTCGCCGCCCTGGGCCATGAAGCCGGGGATCACGCGGTGGAAGACCACGCCGTCATAGAAGCCCTCGCGGACCAGTTCCTTGATGCGCTCGACATGGCCAGGGGCCAGGTCGGGACGCAGCTTAATCGTGACGGGCCCGGTCTCGAGCGTCAGCAGCAGGGTGTTTTCGAGGTCGGCCGACATGGTCATCCCTTGAGGATTGGAGGAGTCGCAAGGCTTCTAGCCCGCTTTCCGCGAGGGGGAAACCGCGCGGTTGCATCCCGAATGCGGATCAATCGCCACGGCGCCGCTTCATGGCTGGCGGACATCGACCGCCAGATCGAGGTCGCAGACCGAGAAGTCGGCGCCCCGCGCCGCGCGCTTGCGGGCGATTTCGGCCTTGAACCAGGGGCTGGCGGTGTCGACCACCCGGACGCTGGGCCGCTCGGCCGGCGGGATGTCGGCCAGCAGCCGCACCTTGATCATCCGGTCCTGCGGCGCGGCCACGGGCTCGCCGGTCTTGATGGCCCGCACCACGTCCAGCCCGACCAGGACCCGGCCGAAGGCGGTGTAGCGCTTGTCCAGCGACGGATAGGGCTGGCGCATCAGGAAGAACTGGCTGTTGGCCGAATCGACGCCCTCGTCACGGGCCTCGCCGACCACGCCGGGGCAGTAGGTTCCCCAGGCCGCGACCTTCTTGTCCGAGGTGACCTCGGCCCAGCTCCAGGCCTGGCTAACCACCGGCAGCGACTTGAGCAGGCCCACCTCGGTCCCGGCCGGGGCGGCGGCGGCCACGAACGGCGTCGCGGCGTCGCGGCGGAAGGTGAACTCGGCCTTGAGGTTGGGCTTCTTCGTGCCGCCCTCGCCGGTGTCGTCCGGATCGCCGGTCTGGGCCATGAAGCGGTCGATGACCCGGAAGAAGGTGCGGCCGTCATAGACGCCCTCGCGGGTCAGTTCCTGGAAGCGCGCCACGTGACCGGGGGCGACCTCGGGGACCAGCTCCACGACGATCCGGCCCTTGTTGGTGTCGATCACCACTACGTCCTCGGGGGCCGGCGTGCGCCATTCCGTCGGCCCCGGGGGCGCGATCTTCGGCGCGGCCTGGGCCGCGCCGAGCGCGACGAGGCTCGAAAGAACGGCGGCCGCGGCGATCGGCGGACGGATCATCATTTCACCTTCACCGGCACGTCGACGTCGCAGGGCCCGAACGCCCCGCCCATCTCGGCCCGCTTCTTCTCGACCAGCGCCGCGAAGGCGGCCGAACGGGTGTCCATCACCTGGATGGACGGGCGCTGGGCGGCGGGCATGTCGGACAGCACGCGGACGGTCAGCATCTTGTCCTGCGGATCCGGCACGGGCTCGCCAGTCTTGATCGCCCGGATGGCCTCCAGGCCCGTCAGGGCGCGGCCGAACGGCGTATAGGTCTTCTCCAGCGAGGCGTAGTGCTGGCGCATGAAGAAGAACTGGCTGTTGGCGCTGTCGGGGTCGTTGGCCCGGGCCATGCCCAGCACGCCGGGACAGAAGGCGCCCCAGGCTGCGACCTTGCCGTCGGCGGTCATGGCCGCCAGGGCGCTGTTCTGGCTGTACACCGGCAGCGCGCCGACGAAGCCCATCTCGACCGTCCCGGCCTTGCCGGCGGGGGCGTAGCCGGGGCCGCGGCGGAACAGGAACTCGGCCTTCAGGTTCGGCTGGTCGGAGCCGCCGGTGCCATCGTTCTTGGGATCGCCCGTCTGGGCCATGAAGCTGTCGATGACCCGGAAGAAGGTCAGGCCGTCATAGAAGTGGGCCTTGGCCAGGTCGCGCACCCGCGCCACGTGGTTCGGCGCGGTCTCGGGCGACAGCTCGACGATGATCCGGCCCTTGTTGGTGTCGACCACCAGGATGTTCTCGGGGTCGGGCATCCGCCAGTCGGAGGCCTGCTGGGCGCTGGCGGCCGAGGCCGCGGTAAGCGCCAGGACGGCGGCGATGGACGCAAGCTTCATGGAGATCCCCGATAGAACTGACCCGACGGCGTAGAACGCCGCCGCGCGGACGACAAGTGGCGAGGCTTTAGAGCCGACGATTCCGGCGAGTTTCCGGCGCACGGCTTCTCGACCTCAGCCTTCGCGGGCGAGGAGGATGGGGAGGCGCGGAGCGGTCCGGGCCTGGCCCGGATGACCGTGGGTATTGAGTGTGCGTTTCGGCTAGACCTGACCGCTCCGCGAAACCGTTTGTCTCGAGGGACGCAGACTGAGGGCTTGTTTCATCCCGGTCGGCGTTCCCCCTCGGACGGGCAGGATCAAAGTCGCCCGGAAGGGGCCGTCGGCGACTCCGACTGATCCTCGAACAGGCCGGTTTGAACTCCCGGCCCCGTCAACCCGCCTGTCCCGCCACCGTCCCCGCCGGGCCTTGGAGCCTTCTGAGCCCCGCCGCCCGCCGCGGTCCGATCGCCAGGCCCAGGCGGCCCCGCTCGGTTCCACCCCCATCGCCTGCTTGGGCCGGTACCAAGAGCCCTCCCCCGCGATGGGGACAGCTTCGATTGTGCGGGAGGTTTGAGGTCCGAGGACTTGTGACGCTGATTATTTTTCAGGGCGTTGAAAAGACTGGGGTTCTTTGCACCGCCAGCGGGGATTTAGCGTCGTCTGTCCCCTTGGAACCCTCTCTCTTTGAGAGAGGGAGGGGCCCGCCGCGAAGCGGTGGGAGGGTGAGAGGTTTCACCGCTGGCCGGAAAATCCCGATTCCCATCGTTGCGTAATCTTTGCGGTGCTCCAGCATCTCGCCATGGACGCCACCGCTAACGCCCGCCGCCTTCGCCAGAACCAGACCCTGGCCGAGAAGGCGTTCTGGAAGCTGGTGCGCAACCGCCGGCTGGGCGGCTTCAGGTTCCTGCGACAGGTCTCGATCCACAGCTATTTCGCCGACTTCGTCTGCGAGGCGGGCAAGCTGATCGTCGAACTGGACGGCGCCGCTCACGAGGAACGGGAGGATTACGACGCCCGCCGCACGCAGGTGCTCGAACTGTTTGGCTATTTGATCCTGAGGTTCCCCAACGAGCGGGTCCTGGCCGACCCCGGCGGCGTCGCCGACGACATCCTGGCCGTGCTTAGGCCGGAGAGGCTGTAACCTCTCACCCTCCCACCGCCTGCGGCGGCGGGCCCCTCCCTCTCTCTATGAGAGAGGGTCTGGGTAGCGTCCGCTCAGGGTCGAAAGCCGCCGTCTCAACGACATCCGAAGACGGACGTTCGCCCCCTACTTCTGAAGCTTGCCCAGCAACTGCTCCGCCACGCCTGGCGGCACGAACTTGTGGACGTCGCCGCCGAGGGCCGCGATCTCCTTGACCAGGCGCGAGGCGATGGCCTGGTGGCGCGGGTCGGCCATCAGGAACACGGTCTCGATCTCGCGGTCGAGCTGCTGGTTCATGGCCGTCATCTGGAATTCGTATTCGAAGTCGGCCACGGCCCGCAGGCCGCGCACGATCATCTGGGCCCCGACCTCGCGGGCGAAATGCATCAGCAGGCTGTCGAACGGCCGCACCTCGATCTCGGCGATCCTGGTCAGGTGGGCCGTCTCGCGCCGCACCATCTCCACCCGCTCGTCCAGCGAGAACAGCGGCCCCTTGCCGATGTTCACCGCCACCCCGATCACCAGCCTGTCGACCAGCTTGACCGCCCGGCCGATGATGTCCAGGTGGCCGTTGGTGACCGGGTCGAAGGTACCCGGGTAGAGACCGATCCGCATGCTTTTCCCTCACCGGACCTAAGCCCGCTGGCCCTTGCTCTGGGTCGCTTACGAGGTCTCGTCCGCCCCGTTTTCGTCGCCCGTGTTGTCGTCGCCGCTAGTGTCGTCGCCTGAAGCGTCGTCCCCGCCGGCTTCGGCGAGGCGCTCGACGCTGACGACGTGCTCGTCGGCGGCGGTGCGGAAGATGGTTACGCCTTGAGTATTCCGCGCCGCAACACGAATTTGCGAGACGGGCACGCGGATCATCTGGCCGGCGTCGGTGACCAGCAGGATCTGGTCGCCCTCCTCGACGGGGAACGAGCCCACCAGCTTGCCGCCGCGCTTGCTGAGGTCCTGGGCGGTCAGGCCCTGGCCGCCACGGCCGGTGCGGCGGTAGTCGTAGGCGCTGGTGCGCTTGCCGAAGCCTTCCGACGACACGGTCAGCAGGATCTCCTCGGCCGCGCCCAGCTCGGCGATGCGCTCGGGGGTCAGGCTGGCCTCGCCGCCTTCCTCTTCGCCCTCTTCCGGCGCGGCGGGGGCCTCGTCGCCTTCCTCGCCCAGGGCCCGGGCCAGGGCCCGCTGGTGCTTGAGGTAGGCGGCGCGCTCGGCCGGGGTGGCGTCGACATTGCGCAGCACGCTCATCGAGATGACGCTGTCGCCAGCGGCCAGGCGCACGCCGCGCACGCCGGTGGAGTCACGGCTGGCGAACACCCGCACCTCGTCGGCCGAAAAGCGGATGCAGCGGCCCGAGGCGGTGTTGAGCAGGATGTCCTTGCCGCTGTCGCAGACCGCCACGCCGACGATGCCGTCGCCTTCGTCCAGCTTCATGGCGATCTTGCCGTTGCGGCGCACGTCGACGAAGTCCGACAGCTTGTTGCGGCGCACGCTGCCCGAGCGGGTGGCGAACATCACGTCCAGGCTGTTCCAGGTGGCCTCGTCCTCCGGCAGGGCCAGGATCGAGGTGATGGTCTCGCCCGGCTCGATCGGCAGCAGGTTGACGAAGGCCTTGCCGCGGCTGTTGGCGACGCCCAGCGGCAGGCGCCAGACCTTCATCTTGTAGACCTTGCCGCCCGAGGTGAAGAACAGCAGCGGGGCGTGGGTCGAGGCCGAGAACACGCGGGTGACGGCGTCCTCGGTCTTGGTGGCCATGCCGGCCTTGCCCTTGCCGCCCCGGTGCTGGGTGCGGTAGGCGGCCAGCGGCGTGCGCTTGACGTAGCCGCCCAGGGTGACGGTGATGACCATCTCCTCGCGGACGATCAGGTCCTCGTCTTCCATGTCGGCGTCGCCGTCGACGATCTGGCAGCGGCGCGGGATGGCGAACTTCTCGCGCACCTCGACCAGTTCCTCGCGGACCACGGCCATGATGTTGGCGCGGTCCGACAGCAGGTCGAGATAGCCCTTGATGGCTTCCGACAGCGTGGCGACTTCGTTGCCGATCTCGTCGCGGCCCAGGCCCGTCAGGCGCGACAGGGTCAGGGCCAGGATGGCGCGGGCCTGCTCGTCGGTCAGGCGGATCAGCCCGCCCTCTTCCTGCACTGTGCGCGGATCGGCGATCAGCTCGACCAGCGGCAGCATGTCGCCGGCCGGCCATGACTTGGCCACCAGCCGCTCGCGGGCCTCGGTCGGGTCCTTGGACGAGCGGATGATGTGGATGAACTCGTCGATATTGGCGACGGCGATGGTCAGGCCGACCAGGACGTGGCCGCGGTCGCGCGCCTTGCCCAGCTCGAACTTGGTCCGCCGGACCACCACTTCCTCGCGGAAGGCGACGAACAGCTCGATCAGCTGGCGCAGGCCCATCTGCTCGGGGCGGCCGCGGTTCAGGGCCAGCATGTTGACGCCGAACGAGCTTTGCAGCGCCGTGAAGCGGTAGAGCTGGTTGAGGATCACCTCGCCCGAGGCGTCGCGCTTCAGCTCGACCACGATGCGCATGCCGTCGCGGTTGGACTCGTCACGAATGTCGGAGATGCCCTCGATCCGCTTGTCGCGGACCATTTCGGCGATGTACTCGACCAGGTTGGACTTGTTCACCTGGTAGGGAATGGCCGTGATGACGATGGCCTCGCGGCCGGCGCGGATCTCTTCCACCGTGGCCAGGCCGCGCATGACCACCGAGCCGCGGCCGGTCAGCAGCGCCTGGCGCGGGCCGGCCCGGCCGATGATCTCGCCGCCGGTCGGGAAGTCGGGACCGGGCACCAGGTCCAGCAGCTGGTCGGTGGTGACGTCCGGCTGGTCGATCACCAGCAGGCAGGCGTCGATCACCTCGCCCAGATTGTGCGGCGGGATGTTGGTGGCCATGCCGACGGCGATGCCGCCGGCGCCGTTGACCAGCAGGTTGGGGATCCGCGAGGGCAGGACGACGGGTTCCTGCTCCTTGCCGTCGTAGTTGTCCTGGAAGTCGACCGTGTCCTTGTCCAGGTCGGCCAGCAGCGACATGGCCGGCGGAGCCATGCGGCACTCGGTGTAGCGCATGGCCGCGGGCATATCGCCGTCGACCGAGCCGAAGTTGCCCTGGCCGTCGATCAACACCAGGCCCATCGAGAACGACTGGGTCATCCGCACCAGGGTGAAGTAGATCGAGGCGTCGCCGTGCGGGTGGTACTTGCCCATGACGTCGCCGACCACGCGGGCCGACTTGACGTAGGGCCGCTCGGGCGTCTGGCCCTGCTCGTGCATCGAGAACAGCACCCGGCGGTGCACGGGCTTGAGGCCGTCGCGGGCGTCCGGCAGCGCGCGGCTGACGATCACGCTCATCGCATAGTCGAGATAGGAGCGGCGCAGCTCGTCCTCGATATTGATGGGGGTGACGTCCCCGCGGGACGCCGGCGAGGCCGGGGACCCGGGGATGGTGTTTTGATCGTCGCTCAAGGGAATTTTTCGCCGTCAGAATCGAACACGGAACCGTCAAAAACAGTTAGCATTCCCCTCGCCAAGACGCCACCTTCACGGCCCCAACCCTTGGTTTTCCGGGAGTTTCAGATGCGTTTGACCGCCCTCGCCCTGTCCTTTGGCCTGATCGCCGCCGCGACCGCCGTCCAAGCCTCGACCGCCCAGGCCGCCACCGCCGAGCTGAAGGGCGCCGACGGCAAGGCCCTGGGGACCGCCACCCTGACCGACGCGCCGCACGGCGTGCTGCTGCGCCTCGAGGCCAAGGGCCTGACGCCCGGCTGGCACGGCCTGCATTTCCACGAGAAGGGCGATTGCGGCGCGCCCGACTTCAAGTCGGCCGGCGCCCACGTCCACACCACGACCGCCGTGGTCCACGGCCTGCTGAACCCGGACGGCAACGACAACGGCGACCTGCCCAACCTGTTCGCGGCGGCCGACGGCTCGGCGACCGTCGAGCTGTTCTCGCCCCTGGTGTCGCTGAACGGCGCGGGCGGCCGCCCCGCCCTGCTCGACGCCGACGGCTCGTCCATCGTCGTCCACGCCAGCCCCGACGACTACAAGACCCAGCCGATCGGCGGGGCCGGCGCGCGGGTGGCGTGCGGGGTGGTGAAGTAGAGCGCCTTGCGTCCTTCGAGGCCCGCTGCGCGGGCGCCTCAGGATGAGGAGCTTTGTGCTGATTTCCTCATCCTGAGGTGCGAGGCGTGGCCGAGCCTCGAAGGACGCACCGCGCCTAAGTCGCCTCGCCCTCGGCCGGCACGACCTTCTTGGCCGTCAGGGCCACCAGGGCCACGCCGCCCATGGTCGCGGCGGCCCCGATGACCAACTGCGGCGACAGGGCGTCGCCCATGAACAGCACGCCGATCGTGCACGACACCAGGGGCGTCAGCAGGAAATAGGGCGTCACCCGCCCCGCCTCGCGCCGCTGGACCAGCCAGAACAGCAGGGCGCTGGCCCCGATGGTCGAGACCACGCCGGCGAAGGCCACGCAGGCCCAGGCGATCGGCGCGGCCGTCCGCACCCGCTCCACGACATTGTCCTCGAAGCCGAACGACATGGCCAGCAACGCCGGCGCGGCGACGACGGCGGTCAGGGCCTGGACCTGCAGCGGCTTGGCGCCGGGGGTCTGGCGGACGAGCACCGTGGCCAGGGCCCAGCAGGCGCTGGCGACCACGCCCAGCGCGATGGCCGGCAGGTCGGCCGCCCCGTGCGGGTCCAGGCTCATCCAGGCCACGCCGACGAAGGCCACGACCAGGCCCGCCACGGCCAGCGGCTTCATGGTCTCGCCCAGCATCTTCCAGGCGAACAGGGCGGTGAACGGGATCCACAGCTGGGTGGCCACCACCAGCGGGCTCAGCGACTTGGCCAGGCCGAAGGCGATGTAGATGATCCCGAAGTGGATCGGTCCCGACAGCAGGCAGATGGCCGCCAGGCGCTTGGACCACGGGAACGGCGGCTTGAGAAACGGCGCCAGGAAGGCCAGGGCCAGGGCGAAGCGCAGGGCCCCGACCATCATCGGCGGCAACTCGGCGGTCGCCACCTTGGCCGCGGCGTTGTTCAGGCCCCAGGTCAGGATGATGGCCGCGATGGCCAGGCGCTCGATCGCCGTGAGGGGCGTGCTGGACGACATGGCCTCGCTTGGATCAGACCCCGCCGCTTCCTTCAACCCCGCCCGCGCCCACGACCCTGCGGATGGCGCGCATCAGGATCGCGAGATCCGCGTCGGGCGTCGTGAAGGCGGGGGTCAGGTAGACGGTCCTGCCCATCGGCCGGATCCACGCCCCCTCGGCGGCGAACGCGTCGCACAGGGCGCCGACGGCCACCGGCGCGTCGAATTCCACCACCCCGATCGCGCCCAGCACGCGGACGTCGACCACGCCCGGCGCGGCGCGAACCGGCTCCAGGCCCTCGGCCAGGGCCGCCGAGACCCGCGCCACATCGGCCCGCCAAGCGCCGGCCTCGAACAGGTCCAGCGAGGCGTTGGCGGCCGCGCAGGCCAGGGCGGCGCCCATATAGGTCGGGCCATGCATCAGGGCCGCCCCCGCGTCGTCCGACCAGAAGGCCTCGAACACCCGGCTCGAGGCCACGGCGACCGACAGCGGCAGGGTCCCGCCGGTCAGGGCCTTGGACAGGGTGACGATGTCGGGCTCGACGCCCGCCGCCTGCATGGCGAAGAGTTCGCCCGTGCGCCCGAACCCAGTGAAGATCTCGTCGAAGATCAGCAGCACGCCGTGCTTGTCGGCCAGCCGCCGCAGGACCCGCAGGACCTCGGGGTCATGGAACAGCATGCCGCCCGCGCCCTGGACCAGCGGCTCGGTCAGGATGGCGGCGATCTCCCCGCCCCGCTCCGTCAACAACGCGTCGAGCGCCGCCTCCGACGCCGCGTCCACGGGCAGGTCGGCGATGACCTGCGCCGGCATCACGCCCGAGAACAGGCTGTGCATGCCCTCCTCCGGGTCGCAGACCGTCATCGTCGCCAGGGTGTCGCCGTGATAGCCGCCCCGGAACGACAGGAACTTCGTCCGCCCTTCCCGGCCCTGGTTGATGTGGAACTGCAGCGCCATCTTCATGGCGATCTCGACCGACACCGAGCCGGACTCGGCGAAGAAGGCGTGGTTCAGCTCGCCCGGCAGCAGGTCGGCCAGGCGCTTGGCCAGGCGATAGGCCGGCTCGTGGGCCAGGCCGCCGAACATCACGTGCGGCATGCGTTCCAGCTGGTCGCGGATCGCCCCTGCGATATGGGGGTGGTTGTAGCCGTGGCAGGCGGTCCACCACGAGGCCAGGCCATCGACCAGCTCGCGCCCGTCGTCCAGAATCAGCCGCGAGCCGCGGGTGGCGACGACGGGCAGCGGCGGCCGGGCGGTCTTCATCTGGCAGTAGGGCCGCCAGACGTGAGGCGCGCCGGCCGCGAGCCAGTCTGGGCTTTCAACGGTCATGGCGCGATCCTTCGTTGCTTCGGCGGGGCGCACTGCCTATGCCCTCCCGCACCGGGGGGCAAACGGGAACCGCCATGCACAGTCTGGACACCTACGCCGCCGACAAGATCCAGCGCCTGGAGGCCGCCAGCCTGATGCGCCGGCTCAAGCCCACCCAGCGCACCGCCGGCGCCTTCGTCGAGCGCGACGGCCGCAGGCTGCTGTCCTTTTCCTGCAACGACTATCTGGGCCTGTCGCAGCATCCGGCGGTCAAGGCCGCCGCCCAGGCCGCGATCGAAACCTACGGCGCCGGCTCCGGCGCCTCGCGGCTGGTGACCGGCGACACGCCCCTGCTGTCGGAACTGGAGACCCGCCTGGCGCGACTGAAGGGCACGGAGGCCTGTGTGGTGTTCGGCTCGGGCTATCTGGCCAATACCGGCCTGATCCCGGCCTTCGCCGGCAAGGGCGACATCGTGCTGGTCGACGAGCTGGCCCACGCCTGCATCTGGGCCGGGGCCCAGTTGTCGGGCGCGCGGATCATCCCGTTCGCCCACAACGACACCGACCACCTGGCCGCCCTGCTGGCCGAGCACCGCGCCGGCGCCCGCCACGCCATCGTCGCCACCGACGGGGTGTTCTCGATGGACGGCGACATCGCCCCGCTGGACTGGCTGTCGGCGGTCTGCGAGGCCAACGACGCCTGGCTGCTGTCGGACGACGCCCACGGCGTGGGGGTGCTGGCCGACGGCCGCGGCTCGGCGGCCCTGTTCCCCGAGGCCCAGATCCCGTTCCAGATGGGCACCCTGTCCAAGGCCCTGGGCGCGTACGGCGGCTATGTCTGCGGCTCGCAGGCCGTGGTCGACCTGCTGAAGACCCGGGCCCGCACCCTGGTCTACACCACCGGCCTGCCGCCGGCCGCCGCGGCCGCCGCTCTGGCCGCGCTCGACATCGTCGAGGCCCAGCCGGCCCTGACCGCCCTGCCCCTGGCCAAGGCCCGGGCCTTCACCAGGGCCGTCGGCCTGCCCACGGCCGCCAGCCCGATCGTGCCGGTGATCATCGGTGAGGCCCAGGACGCCCTGGACGCCTCGCGCGCCCTGGAGGCCGAGGGCTTCCTGGTGGTGGCCATCCGACCGCCCACCGTGGCGGCCGGCGCGGCCCGCCTGCGCATCGCCTTCAGCGCCGAGCACCCCGACGCCGAGATCGCCCGCCTGGCGCAGTTGGTGAAGCCCTATGTGAAGGCGCGCGCCTGATGCCGGCCCTGTTCGTCACCGGCACGGGCACCGACGTCGGCAAGACCTATGTCAGCTGCGCGCTGATCCGCGCCCTGAAGGCTCGCGGCGCCGCCGTCGACGCCTTCAAGCCGGTGGTCAGCGGCTTTGATCCCCGGGACGCGGCCGCCAGCGACCCGGCCCGGCTTGCCGCCGCCCTGGGTGCGCCCGGCGACGTGTTCCGCATCGCCCCGCGCCGCTACCGGGCCCCGCTGTCGCCCAACATCGCCGCCCGGCTGGAGGGGCAGACCCTGGTGCTGGACGACATGGTCATCGACGCGGTCGCCCGCGCCGCCGAACACCGCGACGGCCTGCTGTTGGTCGAGGGGGCCGGCGGGGTGATGTCGCCCCTGACCGACGGCGAGACCAACCTGGACATGATCACCGCCCTGGGCGCGCCGGCGCTGCTGGTGGCCGGCTCGTATCTCGGCACGATCAGCCACGTCCTGACCGCCCTCGTCGCCCTGCGCGCCGCCAAGGCCGAGGTCGCCGCCGTGGTGATCAGCGAGAGCCTCGACGCGCCCGACCTCGACCAGACCGCCCAAGCCCTGTCGCCGTTCCTGGCCGGCGCGCCACTGTTCCTCGCGCCCCGGGCCCAGGCCTGGGACGCCGCCGCCCTGGCCGACCACCTGCTGACCCGTCCGAGAACGCCATGACCCCCGCCCCCCTTCGCGTCGCCATGATCGGCCTGGGCGACATCGCCCGGAAGGCCTACCTGCCCGTGCTGGGCCCGCGTCCGGACATCGAACTGACCTTCGTCACCCGCGACGCAGCGACCCTGGCAGGACTGGGCGCGGCCTGGCGCGTGGATCGACTGCACGCCGACCTCGACGCCGCCCTGGCCCCGGGCCTGGACGGCGCCTTCGTCCACGCGGCCACCGCGGCCCACCCGGACATCGTGCGCCGCCTGCTGGAGGCCGGCGTGCCGACCCTGGTCGACAAGCCGATCGCCGACACCGCTGACGAGAGCGCGGCCCTGGTCGACCTGGCCGAGACTCGCGGCGTTTCGCTGATGGTCGGCTTCAACCGTCGCTTCGCCCCCGCCTATCGCGACGCCGCCGCCCTGAACCTGCCGCTGGTGGTGATGCAGAAGAACCGCGCCGGGCCGCTGGACGATGTGCGCCGGGCGGTGTTCGACGACTACATCCACGTGGTCGACACCCTGAGGTTCCTGGCGCCCGGCGCGGATCAGGCCCAGGTGCGCGGCCGGGTCCGCGCCGGGCGGCTCGAACACGTGGTGCTGTCGCTGTCGGGCGACGGCCGCGATGCGATCGGGATCATGAACCGGGTCAGCGGGGCCAGCGAGGAGACGCTGGAGGTCTCCGGCGAGGGGCTCAAGCGCAAGATCGTCGACATCGACCAGATCGTCGATCAGGGCTTGAGCGAGGCCGTGACCCGGCGCGGAAACTGGACCTCGGTCGGCCGTCAGCGCGGGTTCGAGGCGATGTGCGAAACGTTCCTGAGCGCGGTGCGCGACGGCCGCCGGCTCTCGGCGCTGGACGCGCTGGAGACCCATCGACTGTGCGAGACGGTGGTCGCGGCGCTCGGCGCATAGAACGACCTCACCGTTCTTCCCGTTGTCATCCCGGAAGCCTCGCAGAGGCTGTCCGGGATCCAGGGGACTGGGCGAAGGCCTTGCGGTTCACCTGGGTCCCGGACAGCGCTGCGCGCTTCCGGGATGACAACCTCGGAGGTCAGGGTCGATGAAGCGCGGCGCTGATCAGCGCAGCCGGTCGGCATGCGTCCCCGGTCAAGCGCTCTGGCGCTCGACCACCTCGACCTCGATGGCCGCAACCGGCGTCGCGCCCGCGCGGCGGAACAGCTTGCCCAGCGCCAGGAACAGTCCCCGCTCTTCGACCCGGTGATAGGGCGAGGTGGCCGCCAGCTGGGCCGACAGCCGCGCATGGGCCTTGCCCAGGTTGTGGTACGGCAGGCGCGGCAGCAGGTGGTGCAGGGCGTGGTAGCGCAGGCCGACCGGCGCCCACAGGAACGGCAGCAGGGCCGGCGGCGGCACATTGACCGAGTCCAGGAACTGGTCCTCGAAGCTCATCCGCTCGCCGTCGTTCTCCCAGTAGTGGGCGACCAGGGTCCGCAGTTGGTTGATGAAGGTGGCCAGCGAGAACAGGACGAACCAGGTCAGGATCGCGCGCACCGGCGCGACCCCGGCGACGGCCAGGGCCGCGACGCCCCAGCACCACAGCCAGCAGCCCACCTCCTGGGCCAGCCAGTCGGGCCGGGTCTTGTCGTTGTCCTCGCGCACGAAGTCCGGGTTGATCACCAGGGCCGACAGCTTGGTGCGGACCAGCCGGCGAACGGCCGGAAGCACGAACGACAGCGGGATCAGGACCCCCGAGCGCAGGATCACGCCCAGCGGGGCCAGCAGCGAGATCGCCGCGAACAGCGCCAGTTTGAACGGCGAATAGCGGCCCAGCGGCAGGTATTCCGGGTCGCGGACGGTGCCGAAGCGGTCCTTGGCGTGGTGCAGGTTGTGCACGCCCTCGTACATCATCGACGGGGTCATCAGCGGCGCGCCGATCAGCAGATTCCAGCCCAGGCGGAAGCCCGGCACGTCCTTGGGGCGAAGATGGCTGATCTCGTGGATGAAGCTGAGGCCGCGATAGAGGGCCAGCAGACCGACCAGGCCCGCGACCAGGCCGACCGCCAAGGCGTGGGTGGTCGCCGCCAGGGCCAGGCCGCCCCAGGCGGCCGCGGCCGTCAGGACCAGGTCGAGCCAATAGATGGCGCGGCTGGGCGTCGTCAGGTTCGCCGTCAGGCCGTGCGCCTGACGGACCAGGCCGGCCTCGTCTTTCGGGGATGATCCCACGTCGTCCTCACGCCCACGCCAACTTCAGCGCCCCGACTTGGCGCCCCGACCTCCGAAATTCAATGCACGCGGCGGTGAACGGACGAAAATCGTTCAAAGCCTCTAACGCAAAATAGCCGGCGTCGAAACGCCGGCCATTGTCGCAGACCCGGGAAACCCGGCTCTAGCAGGCTGTTGAAAAAGTCCGTGGCGGCGCGGGCCTCGGCTTGATTCACGCTTTTGGACGGGAGTTCCGGAGGGGTGCATGCGCGGGTCGGACGCGCGGACGGGGTCGCTCTTCTCGCCTGTAGATCTGGATGCTCGGGTTCGGCGTGACCATCCTTTGCGGCCGATCCAGGCGATTGCGAACGCGGCGCTTGCGGATCCGAGCGCTGACTTCGCGGCGCTCTATCCAGGCGCTGCGGAACAGACCCTGCGCTGTCCCAGATTCCCGACGTTCGGTCGATGACTACAGGCGCGGCCTGGCTCATCTCGATGAGGGGCACATCTTGGATGGAAAGTACCATTCTAAGACCAATTCACCGGCGCGCGCTTTAGGTATCTGCCAGAGGCACAGCTATCGATCGTAATGGTGGCTGGACTTTCCAAGCGGGAAATTGGACTTTGATTGGTAATATAAAATTGTTCCCGCCGCGAGCCGATCGGGGAAAACCCCCTATCGTAGATCGCTTTCAATAGAGGCGCCCTGTGCAACAATAGCACCATTTTAGGGCCAATTTCCGGTCACAGACGTTGGCGTTGGCCCGGGAATATTGACACTCATATTGATGGGATAATTGGTCGCTTTCCGAGTGGATCTAGATTGGCATTAAGGAGGACCCGACTTCTCGGACGCGCGTACGACGCCCCTTAGGCCCGTGACGGCGCTGCACGCCCCCTCACGAACACGCCGGAGGCAACATGAGTTGATTGCAACAAAATCACCGGTCCCGTCGTCAAAACGACGCCAACGACAACCAAATCGACGCCAAGAAGGGCGTCAAATAACTGCATTTTTGAACTGTCGCCGGAGAATTCTCAAAAGACTCTGGTCGACCTTGGGGGACACAAGATGAATATTCGAAACTACGCTTTGCTGAGCACGGCGCTTTCTGGTTTCTTGGTCGCGAGCGCGGCGTCGGCCCAACAGACCGCGCCTGCCAGCTCCGGCGACGAGCTCGAGGCGGTCGTCGTTACCGGGTTCCGCAAGAGCCTGGCGACGGCGCTCCAGACCAAACGCAACGACATCCGCGTCTCCGACGGCATCTCGGCCGAGGATTTGGGCAAGTTCCCAAGCGACAACATCGCCGAAGCCATCCAGCGCATTCCCGGCGTCCAGATCCAGAACGTCAACGGGCGCGGCGCCACCATCAGCATCCGCGGCCTTGGCCCGCAGTACGCGAAGGTGACCCTGAACGGTCAGGACTTCGCCAACCCCAACTTCATCGACGGCTTTCGCTTCGACATCATCCAGACCGAACTGGCCAGTTCGGTGCAGGTCTACAAGTCGCCGACAGCCGACATGGACATGGGCGGCCTGGCCGGCACCATCGACATCAGCACGGCCAAGCCGCTTGATCTGAGCGGCCAGAAGCTGATCCTCTCGGCCAAGGGCCAGAAGGCCAAGCTGGCCGGCGGCGGGGTCAACCCCGCGTTCGGCGTCGTCTACGCCAACCAGTACCTGGATGGACGGCTGGGGGTCTATGCCGGCCTGAACTATCAGGAACTCGACGACCGCGCCGACTACGCGTTCATGGACCGGTGGTACACGGCCTCAGGCGCCGCGGGCGAGTTCTCCGGTTCGGTCGCGACGCCGCAGGGCACGCTGGTCCCGCGCCGCTTCCGCTACCGCCGCATCGACCGGACCTCGAAGCGCACCCAGTTCAACGCCGGCGTCGAATACAAGGCGACCGACAATCTGAAGGTTGGCTTCACCGGCGTCTATTCGAAGGACGCCACCAAGTACAACGTCAACCAGATGGTGTTCGGCAACTTCGCCAAGTCGTCGATCACCCCGGTCACCGTAACCAACGGCGCGGCCACGGCCGTCAATCTCGGCAACTTCACGTTCGACAACAACAGACAGCTTGAGGTGCGCAACCTGTCGACCCAGGCCTATACCGGCTACGCGCGCTGGGACCTGGCCCCGAAGTGGCAGGCCAACGCCGTCGTGCACTACACCAAGGGCGACGGCTATCTGAGCGAAGAGGCCGCGATCATCGAGCCGAAGATCGCCTCGGGCGTGCTGGACATCAGCAATCCCGACAGCATCAAGTTCAGCATGTCGAGCGCCGCGACCGATCCCAGCCTCTACGCGCCCTCGAACCTGTCTTGGGCGACCTATCCGAACGGCGCCCAGAACCACCAGGTCACCGACAGCAAGTCCGCCCAGCTCGACGTGAAGTACGACGCCGACTGGGGCGCCCTGCACGACGTCCAGTTCGGCGGAAAGATCAAGAAGGAGGGCTTCGATCGCAACGTCACCCGTCGCGACTTCTTCGATGATTTCTTCCAGTATGTCCCGACCTATACGACCAGCAACCCGAAGGTCACCAACTTCCTGGACGGCGACATCACCGGCGTCGACAGCTGGCTGACGCCCGACATCGAAGCCTATCGCAAGGCGCTGGCGGACAAGGGCGTGACGGTGCCGGCCCTCTATAACCCGCAGGCGTCGTACGGCCTCTCGCGCGATGTCGACTCGCTCTATGCGATGGCGAACTTCCGCGGCGACCTCGGCCCCGTTCCCTTCCGCGCCAATGTCGGGGCGCGTTATGAGAACACCAAGCAGACGGTCAATTCGAACCTGACCGACGGCTGCGACTGCGACATCCAGAACCTGCTGGGCAAGATCTCGACGACCAGCAAGTACGACAACATCCTGCCCAGCGCCAACGTGATGTTCGACCTGACCGACAGCCTGATCCTGCGCCTGGCCGCGGCCAAGACGCTGGTCCGGCCGATCCTCGATAGCAGTTCCAAGCTCAACACCACCCAGTTCGAGGCAAAGGACAGCGCCGGCCAGACCACGGTCTTCGTCGATCAGGGCAGCCCGACGCTGAAGCCGCTGACCGCCAAGAACCTGGATGTCAGCCTGGAGTGGTACTACGGCCAGGGCGCGGGCCTGAGCTTTGGCGCCTTCTCCAAGGACGTGAAGAACGGCACCTTCACCTCGCTGGTCTGTCCGACGTCGTGGAACAACGTCAATCTGACGATGAACGCTTCGACCAACGACTGCACGGGCGCCAACGGCAAGATCTACGACATCACCGTCACCCAGAACGACCCATCGGTGATCAAGCTGCGCGGGTTCGAGGTGAACTGGCAGCAGTCTCTCGACGTCTGGCTGCCGATCGATGGCTTCGGGATCATCGCCAACTACACCTATGTGGACCCGAAATACTCCACCACGGGCTTTTCGCTGCGCAACCTGTCGCGCAAGTCGGGAAACCTGACCGGCTACTGGGAGAACGACAAGTTCAGCGCCCGGGTGTCGGCCAACTATCGCAGCGCCTATGAGCAAAACAGCGTCGACAGCTTCTTCGCGCGCGAGGGCCACACGATCAAGTCGGGCGTGCAGACGGACTTTTCGGCCAGCTATAATCTGGACGAGCACATGACGCTGACCGTGGCCGGGCAGAACCTCTTCAACAAGAAAGAGGAGGCTTACAAGAACACCCCCAGCATTTGGCAGGAGACCGGCGTCTTCGGTCCCAGCTATCAGGTCAGCTTCGTCTACAAGATGCAGTAACTGTCAACAGCGCGTCGCGGGCCCGCCCGCCACGCGATCTTCCTCCTCCCCGCCCGCCGCCTCAGGCCTGCAACCTGATCGGCGGGCGGTTTTCCGCACCCAGGAGCGCCTGACTTGCCGATCGATCGACGGACCCTGATCAGCGCATTGTCCACGGGCGCGGCCATCGCGCCTTCCTTGGCGACTGCCGCCGGGCCGGAACCGGCGATGACCTCGCCCCGTCAACGCATCCGCCTGGACCAGGGTTGGCGTTTCGCCCTGGGTCACGCCGCCGATCCTGATCGCGACTTCGGCTTCGGCGATTCCCAGCGCACCTTCGCCAAGCAGGGCCAGGCCATTGGCCATGTCGCCGACGCCGACTTCGACGACAGCGGCTGGCGGGAGGTGACGTTGCCGCATGACTGGGCGGTGGAGCTGCCGTTCGTCGGCAATGCGCGCTTCGTGCGCAATCCGGCCGACAAGGACGACGAGGATCTCGCCGCCGCCCACGGCTATCGGCCGATCGGCCGCGGTTTTCCGGAGACCTCGGTTGGGTGGTATCGCACGGTCCTGCCTGTCTCGCCCGGCGACGCCGAGGGCCGCGTGAGCCTGGAATTCGACGGCGCCTTTCGCGA
Source organism: Caulobacter sp. BE254 (assembly GCF_031457295.1). NCBI lineage: Bacteria > Pseudomonadati > Pseudomonadota > Alphaproteobacteria > Caulobacterales > Caulobacteraceae > Caulobacter > Caulobacter sp. BE254. The sequence goes on from NZ_JAVDWJ010000001.1 coordinate 341,128, forward strand.
CGCCACCGTGATCGTCAATGGCTACGTCGTCGCCCAGCATCACAGCGGCTACGCCTCGTTCGGCTTCGACATCACCGAGTTTCTCAACACCGACGACAAGCCCAATGTGCTGCTTGTGCGGCTCGACGCCAGCCTGGGCGAGGGATGGTTTTACGAGGGCGCGGGCCTTTATCGTCACGTCTGGCTGGTGAAGACATCCACGCTGTTCGTCCCCCAGTGGGGCGTCTTCGTCCGCGCCGCGCCTGACGGCCGAGTCGAGGCCGATATCGAGCTGGCCAACCGACGTGACACGCCGGCCCAGGCCAGGATCGAGGCCGTCGTGCTGGATTCGACCGGCGCGCCCGTCGCCTTGGCGCAAACCGCCAAGGCCGTCGCCGGCTGGCGGACCGAGACCGCGAGCCTGGCTTGCACCATCCCCTCGCCCCGCCTCTGGTCGACGGACGAGCCCAACCTCTACGCCCTGCGGGTGACTGTGCGGGAGGGCGAGGCGATCCGCGATGTCTACGAGGTGCGATTTGGGGTGCGGGCGTTCCGGTTCGACGCCCGCAAAGGCTTTTTCCTCAACGACCGGCCGCTGAAGCTGAAGGGCGTCAACAACCACCAGGATCACGCCGGCGTCGGCGCGGCGATCCCGGACGCCCTGCAGGTGTGGCGGCTGAAACAGCTGAAGGCCCTGGGCGCGAACGCCTATCGCACCGCGCACAATCCGCCCACGCCCGAGCTCCTCGACGCCTGCGACGCGCTGGGATTGCTGGTGATCGACGAGACCCGCCAGATGAGCTCCGCGCCCGAGCCCCTCGACGAATTGCGCCGCCTGGTCCGGCGCGACCGCAACCACGCCTGCGTGATGCTGTGGTCGATCGGCAATGAGGAGCCGCAGCAAGGAACCGCGCGCGGCGCCAGGATCGCCAAGGCCATGGCCCGCGAGGTCCGCGCCCTGGACCCGACCCGCAAGATCATCGCCGCCATGAACCGCGGCCAGGGCCAGGGGATCACCGAAGCGCTGGACGTGATGGGTTTCAACTACCACGAAGATCTGATCGAGCCGTTCCGCCTGAAATATCCGGACATGCCGATCATCGGCACGGAAACCGCCAGCGCCGTCTCCACGCGCGGCGAGTACGCCCGCGACGACAAGCGCGCCGTCGTCTCCTCCTACGACGTCGATGCGCCCTACTGGGGCAAGACCGCCCAGGCCTGGTGGCGTCTCTACAATTCCAAGCCCTACCTGCTGGGCGGTTTTGTATGGACGGGCTTCGACTATCGCGGCGAGCCCACGCCCTTCAACTGGTGGCCGTCGGTGTCGTCCAATTTCGGGATCATGGACCTGTGCGGCCTGCCCAAGGATATCTTCTACTACTATCAAGCCTGGTGGCGGCACGACCTGCCGGTCCTGCATCTCCTGCCCCATTGGAACTGGGAAGGCCGCGAAGGCCAACCGATCGAGGTCTGGGCCTATTCGAACCTGGAGGCGGTGGAGCTGTTCCTGAACGGCCGCTCACTGGGTCGGCAAGCGCCGCCGAAGGACGGCCGCGCGCAATGGACGGTTCCCTATGCGCCCGGCCGGCTCGTCGCCTACGGCTTCAGGAATGGCCAAGTGGTTCTCAAGGCGGAGCGCCGCACGGCCGGCGCCCCTGCCCGCCTCGTCCTCGCGCCCGACCGCACTCAGCTGACCGCTGACGGGCAGGATTTGGCCGTGGTCAATGTCTCGGTGCGCGACAAGGCCGGCGTCATCGTCCCCAAGGCGGCCGTGCGGATCGATTTCGACCTGACGGGTCCGGGAAGATTGATCGGCGTGGGCAATGGCGACCCCAACAGTCACGAGCCCGACAAGGCTTCGTTTCGCACCACTTACAATGGCTGGGCGCAGGCTCTCGTCCAGACGAGCAAGGTTCCAGGCAGCATCCGCCTGGAGGCCGTCGCGGAGGGATTATCAGGCGCGATCACCATCTTCCCAAGCGAACGCGCCCCGTCGTTGCGAGCCTGAGTTTCCCCATCGCGCTAACGGCGTGGCGATTTAGAACCCGTCGCAATTAGTCTCGCGTTTGGGGGCGAGAACCAATTCTGGTGCACGATCGAGACCGCCATTCGTGCTCAAGTTTTCAAGGATAGCTAGCGCCGGAACCAACTTCCGCTCCCCACCCTTCCCTGCCGATCCGGAGGGACGCCACTCTCGCGCTTGACCAAGATCGGTAGCCGCTCTCCACAAGAGCGGACATGCAATCGGACAACCGGCCAGGTCATGTGGACGCCCCAAAGCACGCGGTCCGGCTTCCGTCCGCCGCACGTCCTGCGACGGACTTCAGAAAAGCGGCTGTTGGACCGGGTCGGTTCCAGACTCGGCGGGCGTGGCGACGAAGTGATCGCGAATGGCCTTGTTGAAGTACGCGCCCTTGGCGAAGGCCAGGCGCAAGCCCTCGGCGACGTCCGCGGGCACCTCCTGATAGGCGTATGCGCGCCCACTGACGAAGGTGACGGTCAGGACCTGACCTTGGGGTTCATAGGCGAAGGCCTTGATCACCGAGGATGGCATGGCCGCCGCCTAGTGTTTCTGGCGATCGCCCCTGTCGCCTTGGCCGCGTCCAGCGTCGTGCTTGGCGTGCTGGCGCTGGTCAGCGGGGTCGTCGCGGCGCACATAGCGCTTGTCGCCGGGATTGGGCTCGATCAGTTCACGTTTGGACATGGTTGAAGCCTCCTGCTTCCCAAGCGAATCCACGACTCAGCCAAACTGTTCCCTGCGCTTCAAAACGGCGGTGCGGCGCACCGGTTGGAAGGCGAAGGAGCCAAGGTTCGCCTTGCCCTGATTCCTTTACTCTGGAAGAAATGTGATGCTCGCGGGGGAGGTCGTCTAACGCCAACGCGGCGCCAAGCGCGAGCGCGGTAGCGCGACCGCGTCTAGAATTTGACGCTCGGACGTCTCGCTAGAGAAAGCTCGATTCTAGCCCTCGCCTGCCTATGATAACGCCGCGCGCCAGGGGCTTTCGTACCGTCGAAGATTCGGCTGCGCGAAGTCTACAACTCGAAGGCTGATATGCAGGGTGCAGGCACGCGCGATCCGAGCGACGATGACGTCATTGTCCTCACGGGCGCGGCGCCGAGCCCGACGCACAGGCTGCTAGCGCTGGGCGTGGTTCCAGGTCTCCTGGTCTTGCTCTTCGTCATCACGCGTCCCTTCGCCAGCCTGCAGTTGCCGCGCGTGCCGGCCTTCGTGCCGATCGAGACATCGGCGTTGTTCGTGATCGATCTGGTCACCGCCGTGATCTTCTTCTCGCAGTTCTCGATCCTGCGCAGCCGCGCCCTGCTGGTCATCGCCAATGGCTATCTCTTCGCGGCGCTGATCCTCATCCCCTATCTGCTGGCCTTCCCCGGCTTGTTCGCGCCGGACAGAGCCCTGGTGGGAGGCCTGCAAACCACCGCCTGGCTCTATATCCTCAAGCACTGCGGCCTGGCGGGGTCGATGGTCGCCTTTGCGGTCTTGAGCCGGAGCGTGACGACGGCGCCAAAGCACAGCAGCCACCGCCCGGCCGTCCTCTTCAGCCTCGCGACGACGACGGCCCTGGTCGTCGCGATCGGCGTGCTCTGCATCGCCGGCGACGAGCATCTGCCCACCGTCGCCGCGGACGGTCGACGGTTCAGCGCCAATTGGATCTTCTACGCGGGCGCCCCGATAGCAACGCTCTACGGCTCGGCCGTGACCCTGCTCTGGCCACAACGAAACACGGTGTTGGGGCTTTGGCTGCTGGTCGTCGCGTCGGTGCACCTGGCCGGCGTTCCGATGGCCTTCTTTGGACCTTCCAGCCGTTTCAGCGTCGGGTGGTACACGGTCGTGATCATCAACCTGGTGGCCAACAGCCTTGTCCTGGTGGTGCTGCTGGTCGAGGTCTCCAACCTCTACCGCCGCCTCCTGAAGGCGGTTCGCGCCCAGCGGGCCGAGCGGCAAGCCCGTCTTTTCACCGGGGACGCGGTGGCCGCCATGATCGCGCATGAAGTCAAGCAGCCACTGGCCGCGATGATCATGCGCGCCCGGACAAGCGCACGCACGCTGGCTCGACCAGAACCCGATCTGGCGACCGCGAAGGTCAACATGCAACGGATCGCGGCCGACGGTCTTCGCGCGGCGGAGATCATCGACAGCATTCGCGCGAACTTCAAACAGGACCAACGCGCACGAACCGTCGTGGACATCAACCGACTGATCGCCGAAACGACCTCGTTGATGCATACCGACCTGCGTAAGCGGCGGATCAGGATACGCGTGGGGTTGGCTTCGCAGACGTTGACCGTCGCGGGCAATCGCACCCAGCTGCAGCAGGTCCTTTACAACCTGATCATGAACGCCGCCGAGGCCACGGCGGCCACGCACGAGGTCAGCCCCCTCGACGTCCAGTCGCTGAGCGGCGAAAATGGCGAGGTCCTGGTTTCTGTCGCGGACTTGGGGAGCGGCGTCGGCGCGCAGCACTTGGAACGGATTTTCGATCCGCTGTACACGACCAAACCGGACGGCATGGGCATGGGCCTTTCGATCTGCCGCTCGATCATTGAAGCCCACGGCGGTCGCATTTGGGCGTCCCCGAACAGCCCCAACGGCGCGGTCTTTCAGTTCACCCTGCCAGCGGCGCCAGAAAGCTGACGTTCAGCGCTGCGTACCTTCCGCAACTGGTCGTCCGCCGTCCGTCGATCGCAGGGCGCAACCTCGGCGTACGATCCGAAAGCCAGGACCAAGGCGTCCGACATTCGCACGAGCTCGGCCAGGGACGTGGCGTTCATCTTGCGCATCACCGCGCCGCGATGGGCCTTCACCGTGATTTCGCTCAAGCCCAGAACGCCGCCCACCTGCTTGTTGAGTTTGCCGGCGGTGACCAGCGCCATGACCTGACGCTCCCGGGGCGAAAGGGTCGAGAACCGCCCTTGCAGAAACGAAAGTCGCTGCGCTTGCAGACGACGCTTGCCCCCCAGGCGGACGGCCGCGCGGATGACGGCGATGGCGTCCCCGTCGTCGAATGGCTTTTCGAGGATGTCGCTGACGCCGGCGCGGATCGCCCGCACGGCGGCGGCGAACTGGGCCGGCTCCGCCGTGACGACGACGGGATAGGCCAGGCAGTCCGCTCGCGGCCGGCGCTCATGCGTCGCGAGCACCAGCCCGACCAGCGCGGCGTCGATCACGAGACAGGCGGCGTCGCCAGGCCGCGCGGCGTCGAAGAAGGCTTCGAGGTCGCCATGGGTTCGCGCCTTCAGCCCATCGGCGAGCGCGAGTTTCGCCAAGCGTTGCCGGACATCGCTGTCCGGCTCGACGATGTGCACGATCCCGGCCGCGGCCGCGGCGCGCGACGGAGACCTCGGATCACCAGGCGAGTTGCACGGCGGTTCGGAGAACCCGTCGGCGGCGTGGATGGTCGCAAGCCCGCCTCCGAAGAGGTCGAGCAAGTCATTGCGGTTCAGGGAGCCCATGGCTGGCCTCGTTTTCGTGAGGACGCGGGCCGCCGCGACACGGCGGCCCTTTTTGGCTGACGTGGATCAGGTCCCGCCGGCCGCCCGTCGCTTGCGATACTCCGGGACGGGCAGACCGCCCCAGCCCCAGTTCTCCAGTTCGACCTCCTCGATGACCACGAAGGTCGAGTCGAGCGGCTTGTGCAGCACGTCCAGCAGCAGTTGGCTGACTCCAGCGATCAGGGCGGCCTTCTCCTCGGCCGTGACCGCGTCGCGCCCGGGGCCGGAGCCTTCGCGCGTGACCTGGATGTTGACGATCGGCATGGCGATCCCTCCCTAGTGACCGGCGCTCTGGCCGCCATCCACGTGCAGGATCTCGCCCGTCACGAAGCCGGCCGTTTCCAGGTAGAGGACCGCCTCGACGATATCGCGGATCTCGCCCAGGCGACCCACCGGATGCAGACCGGCCAGGAAGGCGTGGGTTTCCGGCGCGTGCATCGGCGTCTTGATCACTCCGGGCGAGACGGCGTTCACCCGCACACCCTTGTCGGCGAACTCGATGGCCAGCGACTTGGTCGCCGAGTTGATGCCGCCCTTGGTCAGGCTGGCCAGGACCGAAGGCACGTTGACGTTGGCGTGATCGGTCAGGCTGGTGGTGATGCTGACCACGTGGCCCGAGCCCTGCTTCAGCATCTCGCTCGCCGCCCGCTGGGTGATGTGGAAGAAGCCGACCAGGTTGGTCGAGAGGTTGGCTTCGAAGTCCTCGGCCGTGAAGGCCGTGAACGGCTTGGCCGTGAAGATGCCCGCGTTGTTGACCAGGGTGTCGATCCTGCCGAAGCGGGCCAGGGCTTGGCTGACGACGCGCTCGGCGGTGGCCGGATCGGCGATGTCGCCCGCCACGGCCAGGATGTCGGGATCAGCGCCTTGCTTGATGGAGCGGGAGGTGGCGACCACGCGATAGTTGCGGTCCCGATAGGCCTTGACCAGTTCGGCGCCGATGCCCTGCGAAGCGCCGGTGACAATGGCGACCTTCTGTTGATTGCTCATGACTTGCCTCATTCGTTCGGGGCGGGATCGCCGCCGGATGAGAGCAATGTCGGATCGATCGGCGCGCGAGAGAATGGACACTTTGGTATAGGCAGCCTTCCGCAAATCGGCAGAATGCCCCGGTATCAGCAGCCGTTCACACCGTGGGCCGCCCAGGCGCCAATGCCTCCGCGTCCGCCGACAGCCGCGCGAACTCGGCCCTCAGCCGGGGCGCGGCGAAATCCAGGAATGCGCGGACCTTCGGCGTCGAAGTCCGCCCCTGAGGCGTGATCAGGTGCACCGGCAGGGGCGGCGCCTCGGCGTCACGCAGCAGCAGCCGCAAACTCCCGTCCAGTACGCGCTCCGCCACGTGATAGGTGTAGAGCCGCGTCACGCCGCCGCCAGCGACCGCCGAGGCCAGGGCGGCGCGGACGCTGTTGACCACCAGCCGCGGCTTGAACTGCACCGACCGGGCGATCCCGCCTGGCGAGGCGGGCGGGAAGACCCAGGTGTCGTGGCCGAAATGGGTGGTGGTGACGATCCGATGCCGGACCAGGTCGGCCGGTTCGTCAATGCGGGGATGCTCGGCCAGGTATCGCGGCGCGGCGGCGATCACCCGCTTGACGCCGCCGCCCACCCTGACGGCGACCATGGAGGAGTCCGGAAGCTGGCCCACCCGCAAGGCGACGTCGATCCCCTCCTCCACCAAGCTGGCATGGCGGTCGAGCAGCAGCAGGTTCACGGTGACGGCCGGATAGGCGTCCAGAAAGGCGTCGATCACCGGACGCAGGATTTCCTCGCCGCTGATTGGCGGCGCGGTGATGGTCAGGGTTCCGCGCGGCGCCGAGCGTTCGCCCAGGGCGATCAGGTCGGCCTCCTCAAGGTCGACCAGGATGCGCCGACAGGCGGACGCGTAGCGCTCGCCCGCTTCGCTGAGCCGCAACGACCGCGTCGTGCGGTGAATGAGCTCCGCCCCGACGTGCTGCTCAAGGGACGCGATCGCCCGGCTGACGGCGGCCGGCGAGCGGTTCAGCCGCCGCCCAGCCCCCGCCAGGCTGCCCTCGTCCAGCGCGGCGATGAACACCCGCATCGCCTCTATACGATCCATGGCGCCTTCCTCAACGAACGGCCTTGAAGCCTGGATCGAAGCGATACCGTCAATCCAGGCGACGATCCATTCAGCGTGAAGCGTTGGACCTCAACCTCTCGCCTGCTCGCCGGCCATGTGGGCCGCGTACCAGTCGGGCCAGTTGGGGTCGGCCGCGCCGGTGAGCTTTTCGTGTTCGCCATGGGCCGCCGCCGCGCGCCTCAACGCTTCAGCCAGATCCGCGACCGAGCCGAAGTTCGTCACGCCGGCGTCGATCCGTCCTGGGAAGCGCGAGGTGATCTCCTGCAGCACCCAGCCGTTGCCGTCCGGATCGCTGAAGGTCACGAAGGAGGCGTAGCTGCGACGCTCGGGATCGAGTCCCTCGGCCCGCACCGCCGGGTCGAAGCGGTTGTAGCCGCCGCCGGCGTCGTGGAAGACCGCGCTGGCGTCAACGCCCTTGCTCACCAGTTCAGCCCGCGCGGCCTCGATGTCGGAAACGATCAGGTGCAGGAACTGCGCCGTGCCGGGCGCGGATGGCGTCAGGCCTGTCCCGATCAGGATCGAGGCCGGCGAGCCCGGCGGCGTGAACTGCAGGATCCGGCCGCCGCCCTCGGTGGCGATGTCGGCGTCCACCCGCCAATCCAGCCGACGATAGAACGCCGCCGCCCGGCTCACGTCCGACACGGGGACGACGACCACCTCGAGCTTGAAATCAGACATTTCCACCTCCTTGGTTTGGGATCGGGCCGCGTTCTCATTCCGGACGAAGTCCAGGCAGGTATCGGCCGAAGTTCAGTTCGAAATCGCCACGCCGGCCGTAGTCCAGCCCGCCCAGCCGGGCGCGCCGGGCCTGGGTGTCCGGATGCTTCAGGGCGTCGAAGAACATCCGGTTGCTGGTTTCGAGCTCATCGGCCGTGGGCACGCCCACGCGGTTCACCTGCGCCTTGAGGTCGCCCAGGGTCTGGCGATCGAACGACGCCAGCCGGGCGGCCAGGGCGTCGACGAACCCGTCGAGGGCGTCGTCGTCGAGAGCGCGGTTGATCCAACCGTAGCGCTCAGCCAGATCGGCGTCGAAATCGTCGCCGCTCAGCACGATCTCCAGCGCTCGGGATCGCCCAGCCAGCCGCGGCAACCACTCCAGCGCCCCGCCGCCGGGCGGCAGACCCACGCCCACCTCCGGATTGCCGAGGATGGCCCGTTGGCGGCTGGCGAAGCGCATGTCGCAGGCCAGCACGAACTCGCTGCCGACGCCACGCGTTCGGCCCCGGATCTTGGCGATGCTCACCACCGGCGAGCGGGCCAGGCGGACGACGACGTCGATCCAGGGCGAGTGGCCGCTGGGTCCCGGCTGACGCGGCAGGTCGGCCGCCTTGGTGGTGTCGAAATGGGCGATGAAGAACTCCGGATCCGCCGACTGGAAGACCAGGACCTTGGCGTCCGGGTCGGCCTCGACCTGGCTAACCAGCGCCTGCAGTTCGACGATGCCGGCGGGCGCCAGCATGTTGATCGGCGGATTGTCGAAGGTGACCTGCCAGACGCCGGGCTGGGACCGGTCGACGGTCAGGTGGCTTGCGGCGCTCATCGCGGGATCTCCCGCAGGCGGCCGACCAGGGCCGCGGTGGTGAGGATCTCGCGCGTGTAGGTCGGCCCGTTGATCTCGTGAGCGGCGTGCATCGCTTCGGGGCTGAAGGCGGCGGTCGCGTCGCGGACCAGGGTGACGTCGTAGCCCAGCTCCATGGCGAAGCGGCCCGTGGCCTCAATGCAGGTGTTGGCGATCAGGCCGATCAGGATCACGCTCTGGATGCCGGCCTGCCTGAGCCGCAGGTCCAGGTCGGTGTTGGCGAAGCCGCTGGATCCCCAGTGCTCCTTGGCGACGATGTCGCCCTCGCGCGGCTGGAAGTCGTCGTGGAACGTGCCGCCCCACGAGCCGCGGGCGAATATCTGCCGCTGGGCGCCGGCCCGCTGGTAGGGCGTGGCGTGACGCCAGTGCTCGTAGTCGCCAGGCTCCCACCGGTGATGGGGCACGAAGACGATCTGTAGCCCGGCCGCTCGGGCCTCGGCGACCACCGCCCGCAAGTGGTCCAGCAGGTTCACGTCTTCGGCGATCGCCTTAAGGCGCGGCCAGGTCTTGCCGCCCTCGCTGAGGAAGTCGTTGTAGGGATCGACCAGCAGGATCGCGGTCGTCTTGGGGTCATAGCTCATGGCTCAGACTCCCCCGGCCTGCCGCAGGGCATGGCGCTCCAGGCTGGCGGCGAAGAGCGGGGTCTCGCCGGCGTTGTGCGCGAGGCTGAACGGCTGGCGCTGGGCGCGGAAGACCTCGAACGGGATGCCCTGCCGGTCCAGATAGGCGTTGAACTCCTCGGTCGGCCAGGTCCGCACGTGGTTGGTGAATTCGCAGCGCTGGTCGTCGATCCGGGTGACGCTCAGTTCCCACATCACCACCATGGTGGTTCGACCGGCGGCGGTGAACAGGTCCGAGACGGACTCCAGGACCAGGTGATGCGGCTCGGCCAGCTTCTCGACATAGTGTTGCACCATCGGCGTGCCGCCGATCACCTCGACATTGATCGACATGCGCCGCCCGTCCGGCGCCGTCGTCGCGCCCGCCGCGACGTGGGCGGGCGAGCAGCCCTGGTACTCCTTGTCTGGCAGGCTGAAGCACCAGGCCGGGATGTTGATGGCGTCGATCGGCGCGTTGATGACGGCCTTGAAGCTGGAGTCGACGATGACGTTGTCTTCCATGGGTTCAATCCTTCTGAAATTCAGCCGCGGACGACGTCGAGGATCGCCAGGGCGAAAGCCTCGGGCGCTTCCTGCGGCAGGTTGTGGCCGACGCCGCCGTCGATCAGGCGGTGGGCGTAGGGGCCGGTGAACTTGGCGGCGTAGGCCGAGGGGTCCGGGTGCGGCGCGCCGTTGGCGTCACCTTCCAGGGTGATGGTCGGGACGCCGATCGTCGGACCACTGGCCAGGCGCTGCTCGAACGCGTCGTAGCGGGACTCCCCCTGCGCCAGGCCCAACCGCCAGCGGTAGTTGTGGATCACCACCGCGACGTGGTCGGGATTGTCGAAGGCCGCCGCCGACCGGTCGAACGTGGCGTCGTCGAACGTCCATCTCGGCGAGGCCAGGCGCCAGATCAGTCGGGCGAACGCGCGGCGGTTGGCGTCGTAGCCGTCCCGGCCGCGTTCGGTCGCGAAGTAGAACTGGTACCACCACTGCAGCTCGGCCTCCGGAGGCAGCGGCCTGGCGCCGGCCGCCTGGCCGCCGATCAGATAGCCGCTGACCGCCACCAGGCCCCGGCAGCGCTCCGGCTGCAGCGCGGCGATGATGTCGGCGCTGCGCGCGCCCCAGTCGAAGCCGCCGAGGATGGCGCTCTTGACGCCCAGCGCGTCCATCATGGCCACCGTATCCAGGGCGACCGCCGAAGGCTGGCCGTTGCGGACGGCGTCGGGCGACAGGAAACGGGTCTCGCCGAACCCCCGGAGATAGGGCGCGATCACACGATGACCCTTCGCGGCCAGCAACGGCCCGACCTCGGCGAAGGCGTGGATGTCGTAGGGCCAGCCGTGCAGCAGGATGACGGGCGGGCCTCGCGGCGGTCCCCATTCCACATAGGCGATCTCGAGATCGGCCGTCCGGACCCGCTTCAGGGGCGGAAGGTTCCCGCCCGGCGTGGGGCCGGCATGGGCCGCCGGGGCGAGGGTCGACGCTGCCGCCGAGATCATGGCGGCGCCTAGGAGGCTGCGGCGGAGCGGGTCGACGATCTTGGACATCCGGTTTCTCCTGCTATCCGAAGGTGAAGCAGTAAGCGCGCGGTCCCGCGCCCTGGAATTCGATCTCGAAGGTGCGGTCGCGGATCTGTCCGGATTGGCGGATCAGCTGATGCATCCGGGCTTCGCGGACCTCGCCCCAGCCCTCGGCGTCGACGTCGACCCCATGGTCCGCGCGGGGTTCGGCCCCATCGATCCGCACACGGAAGCGGGTCGGACGCTCGTCCACCCCCGGGGTCATCACCAGGTGCAGATCACGGGCGTGGAAGCGGAAGGCGATCGATCCGCCTGCCTCGGCCAGGGCGGCGAATTCCGACTGGACGTCCCACCGGCCCGACAGCGCCCAGCCGTTTAGCGGCAGGCGCTGGGGCGGCGCGTATCCGGCCACGACGCCGCGACGCAGACCGCCGCCCCCCGCGAAGTTCTCGGCCTTCGCATAGCCGGCATAGGTTTCGGGACTGGCCAGGTCGGCCCAGTCCGGCGCGGCTTGAGCGCCCTGGCCAGGGACAGGAAGGATCGGGTCGGCGATCCGCTCGCCGCGCGCCTCGCCCAGCAGGTCCTGGATCACCCGTTCGGAACGGGCGTAGTCCTCCTCGCCCAGGCGCCGGTGGCGGACCTGGCCTCGCGCGTCGATGAAGTAGAAGCCCGGCCAGGCCGAGTTGTCGAACGAGCGCCAGATGGCGAAGTCGTTGTCGAGCACGACCGGATAGCGCACGCCCTGCTCGGCGACCGCCTGGCGCACCCTGGGCAGTTCGCGCTCGAAACTGAACTCCGGGGTGTGAACGCCCAGCACGACAAGGCCGCGATCACCATACTTGTCCGCCCAGGCCCTCAGATAGGGTAGCGGCCGCAGGCTGTTGATGCAGGTGTAGGTCCAGAAATTGACCAGCACGACCTTGCCTGCCAGATCGGAGGGACGCAGAGGCGCGGTGTTGATCCAGGCCTTGCCCGGAGACAGCGCCTGGAAGGACTCGGCGCGGCTCACGCCGCAGGTCGCCAGCAGCGCGCCCGTAGCGGGAAGCGCCGCAAGACCGAGGGCGGCCGCCCTGCGGGTCGGCCAAGCGGTCGTCGTGCGAGAGATGACAGGCATCGCGCATCCTCTGGCGGGTGGAAAGGTTCGGGGCGGATCGGACTTGGGGGGAGGACGCCGACCCGCCCTGCCGGCCGCGGCTTAAGCGCGCCGCAGCGGCCGGAAGGCGGCCCGGAGATCCTCGGTGAGCCGCTGCGGCTGCTCCCAGGCGGCGAAGTGGCCGCCCTTGTCATGCCGCTTGTAGAAGACAAGGTTCGGATAAGCCTTTCGGGACCAGCTCTCCGGCGCCTGGTACAGTTCGTCGGCGAAGGCGCTGACGGCCACCGGGATCGTCACGCCCTTGGGCGCGAAGAAGGCCAGCTTGCTTTCCCAGTAGAGCCGCGCCGACGACACGGCCGTGTTGGTCAGCCAGTAGAGCGCGACGTTGTCGACGACGTCCTCTTGCGACAGGCCCTCCTGCTTCCCGGCGAAGACCCGAGCGATCAGTTCCTGGCTCTTGGCGTCGTGGTCCAGCATCCAGGCGGCCAGGCCGATTGGAGAGTCGGCCAGCGCGTAGAGGGTCTGCGGCCGGTTCGCCATCTCGTTCGCATAGCCCAGCCCGTGCTTGTAGAAGCTGTCGAGCTGGTCGAAGGCATGACGCTCGTCGGCGGACAGGCCGGCCGGCGCGGGCTCGCCGTACTGCAGCGCCTTGGCGACGTCGGCCGGGACGGTGGCGGGCATGTTCGTGTGGATGCCGACCAGGCCCTCGGGCTTCAGCAGCGCCATCTGCTCGGTGACGGCGTTACCCCAGTCGCCGCCCTGGGCGACGTAGCGATTGTAGCCGAGGCGCTGCATCAGCACGATCCAGGCCTTGGCGATGCGGATCGGATCCCAGCCCGTGGCGGTCGGCTTGGCCGAGAACCCGTGGCCCGGCAGAGACGGGATCACGATGTGGAAGGCGTCGGCGGCCGCGCCGCCATGCGCCGTCGGATCGGTCAGCGGGCCGATGATCTTCAACTGCTCGATGATCGAGCCGGGCCAGCCGTGCGTGACGATGATCGGCAGGGCGTCGGCGTGCTTGGACTTGATGTGCAGGAAGTGGATGTCGAGACCGTCGATCTTGGTCACGAAGTTGGGCAGGTTGTTCAGATAGGCCTCGCAGCTGCGCCAGTCGTAGCGGTTGGCCCAGTAGTCGGCGAGCGCCTTCATGGTGGCCAACTGCACGCCTTGGCTATCGTCGCTGACGGTCTCCTTTTCCGGCCAGCGGGTGGCCAGGATGCGGCGCTTGGTGTCGTCCAGCGCGGCCTGCGGGATCTGGATCTTGTAGGGTCGGACGCCAGCGCCGCCCGCCGGCTCCGCGGCGAGGCCGGCGATCTCGGCGACCGCCGAGCCGGCGACGCCGATCGCCCCGGCGGCCGTCACCGACGCGGCCAGGAAATGACGGCGGGTGGTTGGAAAGATATCGGAATTCATCGCAGTTCTCCTGGACCTTTCGCCGAACGCTTCCGAGCAATTCAGCTTCGAGAACAGGATGTATTGAGATCTGCACGGCGCCCCATTGGACCTTGGTATCGGCGATACCTTGGTATCTTTCCAAGACTACCGAACGGCGGAACGCAAACGACCGCCGCCAGCTCTGAACCGGCGACGGTCGGATCCGCGTGACGAGGATTTGGCCCGTTCAGACCAGACTGGCCGAGAGCGTGATCTCGGCGTTCAGGACCCTGGACACGGGGCAGTTCTTTTCGGCCTCGCCGGCGATGCGCGCGAAGGTCTCGGCGTCGATCCCCGGAACCGAGGCTCGCACGCTCAGCGCCGACCGGGTGATCTTGAAGCCCGCCTCATCCTTGTCCAGCGAGACGGCCGCCTCGGTGGACAACTCGGTCGGCGTGACACCGGCCGCCTGCAGCGCGAAGGCCAGCGCCATGGTGAAGCAGCCAGCGTGGGCCGCCGCGATCAGCTCCTCGGGATTGGTCCCGGGCTGGGTTTCAAAGCGCGTTCGAAAGGAATACGGCGTGTCGTGCAACACCCCGGAGTCAGTGGTCAGGGCGCCTTCGCCATCGCGGCCTGCGCCTCGCCAAACGGCCTGTCCCTTGCGGATCATCTGTCGCTCCCTTGGCCGGACCATCCGGCCCGACCATCAATAGCGAACGGGCCGCCTGGTCGATTGGACATAGGTGTCGCCGATACCTTGGTGCAATCGACGCCCCCCGCCCCTTCGCGCGATGTTTCAGCGTGCTTGTGGGGAGAGAGGGATGAACGGGAGATCTTGGGTCTGCAGCGCCGCGGTAGTCGTGGGGCTAGGGGCGAGTCCCGCCCTGGCGGAAGACGACGCCAGCACGGCTGTCGAGCAGGTGGTGGTCACAGCCCAGAAGCGCGAACAGGCGGCCGACAGCGTGGGCATGTCCATCACGGCGGCGTCGGGCGAAACCCTGCGCCTTCGGGGCGTCGACGCCGTCTCCGACCTGCCGCGCCTCGTGCCGGGCCTGACCCTGCAGGAGAGCAACTTCGCCTCGACCTCGATCACCCTGCGCGGCGTGGGCTTCTTCAACAGCGACCTGGCCACCCCGCCGGCGGTGACGATCTATCTCGACGAAGCGCCCCTGCCCTACCCGGCCATGAACAAGCTGGTCGCCTTCGACCTGGCTCGGGTCGAGGTGCTCAAGGGGCCGCAGGGCACGCTGTTCGGCCAGAACGCCACCGGCGGCGCGGTCAACTACATCGCCGCGCCGCCGCGCGATGTGTCCGAGGCCGGCGCGGAAGCGACCTATGGCCGCTTTGATCGTGTTCGGCTCGGCGGCTACGTTACGGGGCCGATCTCGGACACGCTGACGGGCCGGATCGCTGTCCAGGGTCGCTGGGGCGACGGCTGGCAAAAGAGCATCAGCCGCCCGGGCGAGCGTCTCGGCCGCGTCCGCGAGCTGCAGGGCCGCGCGAGCCTGGAATGGAAGCCCACCGACAGGATCGTCAGCCGGCTGACCGCCACCCTGACTCACGACGGTTCCGATAGCCTGGCGGGTCAGTTCAACGCCGCCGCGCCGATCGTGCCCGCCCTGATGACGCCCGGCTTGCTGGACTTTCCCGTCGTGACCAAGCCTCGCGCCGCCGACTGGAGCCCGACGCGCGTCGGCACGGGCGAGCCGTTCCCCTACGCTAGCGACACCACCTTCTTCCAGGCGCTGTGGCGGACGGACTATCACGTGCGCGACAATGTCACCTTCACGTCCCTGACCTCGTTCGCCTCGCTGGACCTGGCCTATGGACAGGATCCCAACGGCACGCCCTTCGACCTGAACGAGGTCATCGACGAGGACGGGGTGATCGCCTCCTATTTCCAGGAGTTCCGGCTGTCCGGACAGAAACGGCGGCTGACCTGGCTGGCCGGGGTCAACTATGCTCGCGACAAGGTCAAGGATCAGCCGCGGCAGTTCTTTCCCGATGTGGACGTATCCCACACGTTCGAGGCGATCGACCCGCAGGCCTATTCCGACATGGATCTCATGACCAGCAGGGTGCGCGTCGAGACCGCCGCCGTGTTCGGTCGCGTGGAATACGGACTGACGGACACGCTGATGGTCGAGGGCGCCCTGCGCTACAATGCGGACCGGCGCACCTTCGACAGCTGCGTGCTCGCGGCCACCGACCATTTCGCCCGCTTCTGGAACTTCTTCCGCGGCGGCGCCGCGCCGCCGACCCGCGTAGGCGACTGCATCGTGCTCGACCCCGCCAACGGCCTGCGGCCGGCCGACAACGTGCACAGCGACATGGATCAAGATAGCGTTTCTTGGCGTTTCGGCCTGAACTGGACCGTCCGGCCCGGCGTGCTGACCTACGCCAATATCAGCAAGGGCTATAAGGCCGGCGCCGTGCCCGTAGCCTCGGTTTCGGCTGTTCCGCAGTACGCGCCGGTCGGCCAGGAATCGCTCGTCGCCTACGAGACGGGCGTCAAGGCCGGCTTGTTCGATCGCCGCGTCCAGCTCAACGCCGCGGTCTTCTACTACGACTATCGCGACAAGCAGCTGCGCGGCGCGGTGAAGGATATCGCGTTCGGCCCTCTGGAAGCTCTGGTCTCGATTCCCAAGTCCCACGTCGTCGGTGTGGAAGCCCAGCTGGTCGCCCGCCCCGTCGACGGCCTGACCCTGGATACCGCCCTGACCTATACCCACACCCGGATCGACCAGTTCACCGGCTTCGACGCCACGGCGGCGTTCGGCGACCAGTCCGGCACGCCGTTCCCCTTTTCGCCCGCCTGGCAGTCGGTGACCAACCTCGACTACGCTTTCCCGCTGACCGACCGGCTGCGCGGCTTCGTGGGCGGAACCCTGAATTATCGCAGCTCGACCTATGCCGGGGTCGGCGCGCCCGAGAGCTTTCGGATCGACGCCTATACATTGCTGGACCTGCGCGCCGGGATCGAGCGGGCCGACGGTCGCCTGCGCGCCTGGGCCTGGGGACGCAACGTCACCAACGAGTACTACTGGACGAACGTCTTCCTGAACGCCAACGCCGTCGCCCGCTTCGTCGGCCAGCCGGCGACCTATGGCGTCACCCTGGCTGGTCGGTTCTAGGCCATGGACGTCCTGTCCGACCAACACCAAAGTACTATGGACGGCGGCTTGCCTCGGTCCGCATCGTCAGAGACCGGGCCGCCGTGAAAGCCAAGGATGGACACCGACCTTCGCCGACTGCTGGACGCGCTTCCCGGGATGGTCTGGACCGCCACGCCCGACGGGACGTGCGATTTCGTCAGCGAGCGCTGGCGAGACTATACAGGGGTCGGACTTGACGCGCTGGCGGCCCAGGGTTGGATCTCGTTGTTCCATCCCGAGGACGTTCCGGGCGCGATGAACGCCTGGGCGTCCACCCTGGCGCTGGAGACGCCGCGCGAGATCAACATCGTGGCGCGCATGCGCCGCGCCGACGGGGTTTACCGACGCCTGAGCCTTCAGACGCGTCCCCTCTTCGACGCGGACGGACAGCTTGCCGGCTGGTGCGGCGTCAACACCGATGTCGAGGATCGCACGCGCGCCGAGGCGCAGCTGGCGGCCGAAAAGCGCCTGCTGGAACTGGTCGCCCGCGGGATGGACCTGCCCAGCATCCTGGAGGCGCTGTGCGTCCAGGTCGAAGGCCTGAGTCCGGACTCCCTCTGCAGCATCCTGTTCGTCGACGATGAGGGCGACGACGGCCAGCGCCGCTTCCGTGTCGGCGCGGGCCCAAAATTGCCCGAGGCCTATAACGCCGCCCTGGACGGTCTGAAGGTCGATCCTCATTACGGGCCCTGCTCGCTAGCCGTCGAAACCCGATCGACGATCATCGCGGCCGACCCGCCTGGCGATCCGCGCTGGAGATCTTCGTCCTGGCCGAAGCTCGTGACGGGCTTTGGCCTGGCGTCCTGTTGGTCGGCGCCGATCCTGGGCAGCCATGGCGAGGTCCTGGGCATCTTCGCCATCTACAAACGTGCGCCGCAGGGCCCGACCGACCAGGACGAAGAGCTCATCGACCGTTTCGCCCGCATCGCCGGCGTGGCTATCGAACGCGCCCAGGCCGACGAGGCCCTGAAGGCCCGCGAGGCCGAGCTGAGGCGAGTCAACCGCTACCTTGCCGGAGCCCAGACCCTCAGCCGGATCGGCAGCTTCACCCTGGACACGGCCACGGGCGATCAGGACTGGTCGGACGAGAACTATCGGATATGGGAGTTCGACCCGGCCATATCCCCCACCATGGAGATGGTCGCCGAAACCATTCATCCTGACGATCGGGAGCGCGCCCTGGCGGCTCTGGGCGCGGCAACGCGGAAGGGCGAGGATTTCGAGGTCTCCTATCGCATCGTCACGCGCAGCGGCGCCATCAAGCACCTGCGCACGGTCGCCGTCCGCATCCCCGAGATCGAAGATAGGGTGGTCTTTTTCGGCAGCAGTCAGGACGTGACGGAAGACAAGCTGGCGGAGGAAGCGCTGCGCGCGAGCCAGGCCGAACTGGTGCGGGCCAACGCCCATCTGACCGCCGCCCAGCGCCTGAGCAACACCGGCAGCTTCACCTGGGACGTGCTGGCCGACGATCATCACTGGTCGGAGGTCATCTATCGGGTGTTCGGCTTCGAGCCGGGCTGCAAGGTCAGCATGGACATGATGATGGCGGCCATCCATCCGGAGGATATGGCCGACGTGCAGGCCCTGATCGGCGGGGCGGCGAACGGCGAGAACTTCGAGTTGGTCTTCCGGATAATCCAGGCCGGCGGCGAGCTGCGCCATGCCCACGTCATGGGCCACCGCATCGACCAGATCCCCGACCATCCCGTCTTCATGGGCGCGCTGCAGGACATCACCGCCCGCAAGCTGGCCGAGGACGACCTAAACCGGGCCCGCGCCGAGTTGGCCCATATGTCGCGGGCCGCCGCGCTCAGCACCCTGACCGCCTCGATCGCTCACGAGGTCAGTCAGCCCCTGGCCGGCATTCTCGCCAATGGCGGCGCCTCCAGCCGGATGCTGGCCATGGACCCGCCGAACCTGGACGGGGCCCGCGCCGCGATCCAGCGCACCATCCGTGACGGACAACGCGCTTCGGAGGTCATCAAGCGGCTGCGCGCGATGTTCGCCCGACGCCCTCCCAGCCTCGAGCCAGTGGATCTGCACGAAGCCGCGCGCGAGGTGCTTGCGCTGTCTGCGAGCGAGCTTCAGCGCCGGCGCGTGATCGTGCGCACCGACTTCGCCGAGGCCTTTCCGCCGGTGCAAGCCGATCGGATACAGCTGCAGCAGGTGATCCTGAACCTGATCCTGAACGCCGTCGACGCCATGGAAACCGTAGATGGCCGCCCACGCGAGCTGCGCATCGCATCGCGCCGCGCCGGCGGGCAGGTCATGCTCGACATGCGCGACGTGGGCCAGGGGATCGAACTTGACAACATCGACCAGCTCTTCGACGCCTTCCATACGACCAAGCCGGAAGGAATGGGCATTGGCCTTTCGATCAGCCGGTCCATCATCGAGGCTCACGGCGGCAGGCTCTCGGCCACGCCCAATCCCGATGGCTCCGGCGCCACCTTCTCATTTTCAATTCCCTGCGACCCGTCGGTCGCGGGCCGCAGTACAGGGCATGCTTAATGGCCAATCGTAGTCTCGTCTCCGTGGTCGATGACGATGAATCGGTGCGCGAAGCCTTGCCCGAACTGCTTCGATCGTTCGACTTCGAGACGCGCGCGTTCGACTCGGCGGAGGCGTTCCTGGCTTCCGACGCCCTGGAGCAGACCGGCTGCCTGGTGCTTGACGTCGCCATGCCCGGGATGACGGGCCCGGAGTTGCAACGCGAACTTGTCCGGCGCGACATCAAGGTCGGGATCGTCTTCATCACCGCCCAATCGGACGACCGTGTGCAAGCCGAGGCGCTCGGCCTCGGCGCGACCGCGTTTTTGCTCAAACCCTTCGACGAGACCGTGATCGTCGACGCCGTCAACGCAGCGCTTGGCAAAGAGTAAGGGACTTTCCCATGCAATACGCGCCTTCAACCGCTTCAAAGCCGACCGCGAAGCCCGCTCCGGCGACGGTTCTCGTGGTCGACGACGACATTTCCATCCGCGAGTCTCTGGAGGCTCTGATCCAGGTCTGCGGCTGGGAGGCTCGCACCTTCGCCTCGGCCACCGCCTTTCTGGAGAGCCGGCCGCCGCCGGGCCCAAGCTGTCTGGTGCTCGACGTCAGCCTGCCCGATCTGAACGGCCTGGACCTCCAGGCCCGGATCGCCGACGAGCGCGCCGAGATGCCGATCATCTTCATCACCGGCTACGGCGACGTGCCGACAAGCGTCCGGGCCATGAAGGCCGGCGCTGCCGAATTCCTCACCAAGCCGTTCGGCGACGAGGTGCTGCTCACGGCCATCGGCGCGGCTCTGGAGCGGAGCGCGAGCGCCGTCGGGGAGCGGGCGGCGCTGCAGATCCTGCGCGAGCGCCGCGCCTCGCTGAGCCGCCGTGAGTGCGAGGTCATGGACCTGGTGGCCTCGGGCCTGCTCAACAAGCAGGTCGGCGGCGAGCTTGGCATCAGCGAGATCACCGTGAAGGCGCATCGCGGGCGCGTCATGGAGAAGATGCAGGCCGGCTCCCTGGCCGACCTGGTGCGGATGAGCGAGCGTCTGGGACTGCACACCGGGCGCGCGCGATACGAAGGTCTCGGCGATACCTAGGTTCAATGGTCCCGTGCGGGGTTCCGAGGTCTGATCCGAGCCAAGCCGCGGCGCGGTCGTCGCGCGCGACATCGGGAGATCGGGCATGTCACGGGACTTCCAAATGGCTTCGACCCGCGGCGCGGGCCTTCCCCTGCACCTGGTCGAGGAAATCAACCACCGGGTCGTCAACGAATACGCCGAGGCGATCTCCGGACTTTCGCTGGCGGCGACGGGGCCGGTCGGCGGGGATCTTCGACAAGCGCTGCGCCAGGCCGCCGATCGCCTGCACGCCCACGCCGAGAACCATCGCGCCCTGCTGCCGCCGATGGAGGCCAGGGTCAATCTCGCCGACTATGTCGGACGGCTCTGCGCGGCGTTTTCCCGCGCGACCCTGGCGGAGCGACGCGTCGGCCTGGTGCTGGAGACCGACGACGTCTGGCTCGCTTCCGACCGGGCCTGGCGACTGGGCCTGGCCGTCGCCGAACTGATCCGCAACGCCGCGCGCCATGGCCTTCATGGCCGGGCCGGCGTGATCTGGGTGCAGGTCACGCGCTCGTGTGGCGATGTGGTCTGCCTGGTCAGCGACGACGGTATCGCGCCGGCGCGCCTGGCGCCCGGCCGCGGCATGGCCCTGGTCCAGGCGCTGGTCGGCGAGCTGGGCGGCGCCGTGGAGTGGCGGTCCGGCGACAGCGGCTGCCTGGCGTGCCTGCGTGTTCCAGCGGAGCTGGGCGCATGAGCGACCTGTGCTCGCGGCTTGGGATCCGGCTGCCGATCATCCAGGCTCCCATGGCGGGAACCTCGACGCCGCAGCTGGCGGCGGCGGTCACCAATGCCGGTGGCCTGGGCTCCATCGCGCTCGGCGCCGTCGACGCGACGGCCGGGCGGGACATGATCACGGCGGTTCGCCAGGCCACGGATGGCCCCTTCAACGTCAACGTCTTCTGCCACCGGCCGGCCCGGAGCGATCCAGCGGTCAACGCCGCCTGGCTCGCCGCGCTCGCGCCGACCTTCGCCCGGTTCGGCGCCGCGCCGCCGGACAGGATCGGCGAGATCTATACGAGCTTCGTCGCCGATCCAGACATGCTGGCCATGCTCGAAGACACCCGGCCGCCCGTGGTCAGCTTCCATTTCGGCCTGCCGTCGTCGGAGACCATCTCGCGGCTGAAATCAGCCGGCATTGCGTTGCTGGCGACCGCAACCTCGCTCGCCGAGGCCCGTGCCTCGGTCGACGCCGGCGTCGACGCCATCGTCGCCCAGGGCTGGGAGGCCGGCGGCCATCGGGGGGTGTTCGACCCGGGCGCGCCGGACGCCCAGCTGGGCGTCGCGCCCCTGACGCGTCTGCTGGTCAGGCGCATGCCCATCCCGGTCATCGCTGCTGGCGGGCTGATGGACGGGGCGGCCGTCGCGGCCGTCCTGGCGCTTGGCGCCCAGGCCGCCCAGCTGGGCACGGCATTCGTCGCCTGTCCGGAATCCAGCGCCGACGCCTTCCACCGGGAGGCCTTGATGGGCCCCGGCGCGGCGGCCACCGAAATGACCGCCCTGATCTCCGGACGCCCGGCGCGTTGCCTGCCCAACGCCTTCACCGCCCTTGCCAAAGGACCGCTCGGGGTCACGCCGCGCCCCGACTATCCCATCGCCTACGACGCCGGAAAGGCGCTTGCGGTCGTGGCGCGGGCGCGCGGCGACGGCGGCTATGGGGCGCAATGGGCCGGCCAGGGCGCGCCGCTCGCGCGCGCCTTGCCGGCCGTGGCGCTGATGGCCGCACTGGAGCGTGAACTCGACGAGGCCCGGCGCCGACGCTAGGACGCGCGCGCCGCCCAGGCTCTTTCCTCCACCCGCTCAAACCCTTGAAGGCCCGGCGCTCGGCGATCGCGGATCGGCGACGTCGCCGCCTCACGCGTCGCTCACACCTCCTGGGGACGACCGAGACGAAGGTGTCGACGACACCAAGGTCCAATATCGACCCGCTCGCCGGCGGCCCAGGTTTCCCGTTGAGCGGGCGATGGCCCGGCCTGAACCGACGGAAAACCACGATGACGCGCAAGCAGACCCTGGCGAGGGCCCGCCCTCGCAACACCTTTCTCGCGACCCTCGGCGCGGCGACGATAGCGGCCTTGGCCTGCACCGCCCCCTCGACGGCCCAAACCCAGGCCGAGCCGGGCCAACCCGGTGTTCCCTACAAGGACATGCCCGCCCTGGCCCCGATCGGCGTCAGGGTCGACCACTACCTGCCCGTTCACGGCCCCGCCGCCCCGCCTGTCGACCCGGCCAAGGGCTACCGGCTCCAGGACCTGGGGACCGGGCTCTACCTGGTCACCGACAACGCCTACCAGTCGATGTTCCTGGTCTACGAGACCGGCGTGGTGGTCGTCGACGCGCCCCCCGGCTACTCGGCCAAGATCCGCCAAGCGATCGCCGAGGTCACCGACCGCCCGATCACCCACGTGATCTACAGCCACTCCCACATCGACCACATCGGGGGCGTGACCGACCTGGGCGGCCATCCGACGATCATCGCCCATGAGGAGACCCAGCGCCTGCTGGTCCGGGCCAAGGATCCCAAGCGCCCGCCGCCGATGGTGGTGTTCAAGGATCGCTACGTGCTCAAGGTCGGCAGCCAGACCCTGGAGCTGAGCTATCCGGGCGTCGCCCATGAGCCCGGAAACATCTTCATCTACGCCCCGCGCCAGAAGACGCTGATGGTCATCGACGTGGTGTTTCCGGGCTGGATGCCCTGGCGCCGGTGGGCCCTGGCCCAGGACGTCCCGGGCTACTTCGCCCAGGTGGCCGAGATCGACCGGGTGCCGTTCGAGACGCTGGTCGGCGGCCACGTGGACAGGGTGGGAACCCACGACGACGTCCGCGTCCAGCTGGAGTTCATGAACGACGTGAAGGCTGCGGCCACCACGGCGCTGAAGTCCACCGCCCTGGGCGGCGAACTGGCCGACCGGGACAAGGCCAATCCGTGGGCGGTCTTCGACAACTACATCGACCGCGTGGTGGTCCAGTGCGTCAACGCCGTGACGCCCAAGTGGCAGTCCCGTCTGGCGGGGTACGACGTCTACATCTGGGACCAGTGCTACGCGATGGAACAGAGCCTCCGGATCGACTGATCCCCCCCTTCAACGCGGAGAGTTCAAGCCATGAACAGCAACACCAAGGGCTTCGCGGTGGTCACCGGCGCCTCGACGGGCATGGGCGCGGTCTACGCCGATCGCCTCGCCCGTCGCGGGCACGACCTGATCCTGGTGGCCCGCAACACCGACAAGCTCAAGGCCCTGGCCGACCAAGTCGTCCAGGCGACCGGCCGGCGCGTCGAGACCCTGACCGCGGACCTGCGTCGCGCGGCCGACCTGGAGACCATCGCCCAACGCCTGCGGACGGATCCTGCGATCAGCATGCTGGTCAACAACGCCGGGGTGGGGTCCTCGACACCGCTGCTCGACAGCGACGTCGCGGCGATGGGCGAGATGATCGCCCTGAACGTCGACGCGCTGATGCGGCTGACCTACGCCGCCGCGCCCGTCTTCGTCGCGCGGGGCGGCGGCACCATCGTCAACATGGCCTCGATCGTCGCCATCGGTCCGGAGATCCTGAACGGGGTGTACGGCGGCACCAAGGCCTTCGTCGTCGCCTTCACCCAGTCGCTGCACCACGAGCTGGCCGGGCGCGGACTGCGGGTCCAGGCGGTGTGTCCAGGCGCGGTTGGGACGGACTTCTGGGCGCTGGCCGGCACGCCGCTGGACCAGCTTCCGCCGACCATCGTCATGAGCCCGCAGGATGCGGTGGACGCGGCCCTGGCGGGCCTGGACCAGGGCGAGATCGTCACCCTTCCCGCCCTCGCCGATCTCGCCGCCTGGCAGACCTACGAGGACGCCCGGCAAGCCCTGATCCCGATCATCTCGCGCACCCAGCCCGCCGCCCGCTACGGCGTCGGACGCTGACGGCGCCCTCCCCGCCATCGATCCCAGATCACCACGAGCGGACTCCGCCATGAAACGCCTTCTCCTCGCCGCCGGCCTCGCGTCGGTCGCCGTCTTCGCGGAGCCGACAGTTGCTGGCGCCCAGGGCCGTCCCACCCAGGCCGAGGCCGAGCGGCCCGCGGCCGAGACCATCCGCCTGACGAAGCACAGCCCGGCCTACTGGCGGGTGACCTTCGCCAATCCGCCGCTCAACATCGTGGGCCCGACCGAGGTGCGGCGGCTCGTCCAGGTCCTCGACGAGATCGAGGCCGACCCGCGCGTGAAGGTCGTCGTCTTCGACAGCGCCGTGCCCGGCTACTTCATGGCCCACTACGACCTGCTCAAGCCGCTTGAGGACTCCACGGGCATGGCGCCGGGGCCCACCGGCATGCATCCGGTGCCCGACTTCATGGTCCGCCTGGCCCGGCTGAAGGCGGTGACCATCTCCTCGATCCGCGGCCGCACCAGCGGCATTGGCAGCGAGCTGGTCCTGGCCACCGACATGCGGTTCGCCAGCCGCGAGAAAGCCAAGCTCTCTCAGTTCGAGGTCGGGGCCGGCTTCGCGCCGGGCGGCGGACCGATGGCGCGTCTGCCGCGGCTGGTCGGCCGCGGACGGGCGCTGGAGATCCTGCTCGGCGCGGACGGCTTCGACGGCGCGCTGGCCGAACGCTACGGCTATGTGAACCGCGCCCTCCCCGACGCCGAGCTCGACGGCTTCGTCGACGCCTTGGCCCGGCGGATCGCCTCGTTCGACCATCAGGCCATCATCGACACCAAGCATCTGGTCGACCTGGCCAGCTTGCCGCCGGACGCGGAGATGCGCGAAGGGTGGGACGCCTTCATCACCTCGGTCCAGCGTCCGGCCGCCCAGGCCCGCGTCGGCGCCCTGGTCAAGCGCGGCCTGCAGAAGCCCGGCGACCTGGAGGACAACCTCAACAAGCGCACGGCCGACTATCGGCAAGCCCAGGACTGAGGCCATGGGCTCTTCCCCGATCCTGCCGTCGACCTCGGTCACGACAACCTATCATCGGGCCCAGGTCGATGGCGTCGGCGTCTTCTATCGCCAAGCCGGACCGACGGACGCGCCCGTCGTCGTGCTGCTGCACGGCTTTCCGTCCTCGTCGCGGATGTTCGCCGGCCTGATTCCTCTGCTGGCCGTCAGCCACCGGGTGATCGCGCCGGACTATCCGGGCTTCGGGCACAGCGACGCGCCGACGCCGGATCGCTATGCCTACACCTTTGACAACCTGGCGCGGACCATCAGCGGCTTGCTCGACCAGCTGGGCGTGACGCAGTGCGTTTACCTGATGCAGGACTACGGCGGTCCGGTCGGCTTTCGACTGATGGAGGCCCGGCCCGACCGGGTGCTGGGGCTGGTGGTCCAGAACGCCAACGCCTACGCCCAGGGGTTGGGGGTCAAATGGACAGGCATAGCCGACTATTGGCGGGACCCGGGGAGCCACCCCGAACAGCTCGACGCCTTCCTCTCGCTTGAGGGCGCCCGGCAGCGCCACATCGCGGGCAGTCCCGATCCGGACCGCTACGATCCTGACAGCTGGACCGATGAATTCGCCATGCTCTCGCGACCCGGCCAGCGGGAAATCCAGGCAGCGCTGCTGTTCGACTACCAGTCCAACGTGGCGGCCTATCCGCGCTGGCAAGCCTGGCTGCGCGCCCGCCAGCCGCCGACCCTTGTGCTCTGGGGGCGGTACGATCCGTCGTTCGTGGCGGCGGGCGCGCAGGCTTACCGCCAGGACCTGCCGGACGCGCGGATCCATCTCCTCGACGCCGGACACTTCGCCTTCGACGAGCGTCTGGACGAGGCGGCGGCCCTTATCCTCGACTTCCTGGCGGGAATATCTCCATGAAGACGGCAGGCCAGCCACCCCTCTGGCGCGCGGTGGTCTCTGGCGCCTGCGCCGCCCTGATCGGCATCGGCCTGGCTCGGTTCGCCTATACGCCGCTGTTGCCGGCGGTCGTCTCGGCCGGCTGGTTCAGCAACGAGTCGGCCACCTATCTGGCGGCCGCCAACCTCGGCGGCTACCTGGCCGGCGTCCTGCTGGCGGAGGCGTTCGCTCGGGGACTGTCGCCCATAACGGCGCTGCGCGGCGCCATGGTCATCGCCGCCGGCAGCCTTCTGGCCTGCGCGTTTCCCGTCGGCTTCGCGTGGTTCTTCGCCTGGCGCTTCGGCTCGGGGGTGGCGGGCGGAGTGATCATGATCCTGGCCGCGCCGCTGATCCTGGCCCACGCCCCGCCGGCCCGCCGAGGCCTGATCGGCGGCTTCATCTTCATGGGCGTCGGCCTGGGTATCGCGGCGTCTGGGACGCTCGTCCCCGTGCTGCTGCGCGAGGGTCTCGCCCAGGCGTGGATCGGCCTGGCGATCACCGCCGCCCTGCTCACCGCCTTGGCCTGGCGGGGCTGGCCAGAAGCCGCCCCCGCGTCGCCGAGCGAAGGCCCACGCCGACACCGGCGTCCCACGCACCGGCTCTGGATGCTGCACGCCGAGTACGCCCTGAACGCCGTGGGCCTGGTCCCGCACATGGTGTTCCTGGCGGTGTTTGTCGCCCATGGTCTGGGCCAAGGCGTCGAGGCGGCCGCCTTCTACTGGGTGTTGTTCGGCCTGGGCGCGCTCGTCGGTCCCTTGCTGTTCGGCCATCTGGCCGATCGCGCGGGACATGGACCGGCGCTGCGCCTGGTGCTCCTGCTCGAAGCCATCGCGACCCTGGCGCCGGCGATCTCGTCCTCGCCCGGCGCGCTGATCCCCTCCAGCCTGTTCATGGGCGCGTCCACGCCGGGCGTTGTGCCGCTGGTGCTGGGGCGCGTGCACGAACTCGCCGGTTCGAGGCTCGGCGACCAGCGGGCGGCTTGGCGGCTGGCCACCACCGGCTTCGCCGCCGCCCAGGCGATCGCCGCCTATGGCCTGGCCTATGGGCTCGACGCGTCCGGTGGCGCCTATGGCCTGATCTTCGCGCTGGGCGCGGCGGCCCTGCTCCTGGCGCTTCTGGTCGACGTCCTGGGCGAAGCGCTCCTGAAGCCAGGACTGCGGCGGCCCTGACCAACACCTTGGTCTCGCCGATACCTCCGTTCAATGTCGCCGGCGGCTCCACGGCGATATCCAGGTCGAGCGCCGCGGGGCTGTCCCGCGGCGAACAATGACGGTGTCGCCATGACCAGCAAACACAGGGTCGCCGTGATCGTCGGCAGCCTCCGAAAAGGCTCCCACACCCGCAAGCTCGCCAGGGCGCTGATCGCCCTGGCGCCCGCCAGCCTCGACTGCAACTTCGTCGAGATCGGCGACCTGGCCCTCTATACCGAGGATCTGGACGAGACTCCGCCGACGGCGTGGACGCGGTTTCGGGAGGAGATCCGCAGGGTCGATGCGGTGCTGTTCGTCACGCCTGAATACAATCGCTCGGTCCCGGGCGGCCTGAAGAACGCCATCGATGTCGGCTCGCGGCCGCCGTTCCAAAGCGTCTGGGACGGACTGCCCGCCGCCGTCGTCAGCCAGTCGCCCTACAAACTGGGCGGATTCGGCGCGAACCATCACCTGCGCCAGAGCCTGGTCTTTCTCAACATGCCGGTGTTGCAGCAGCCGGAGGCCTACATCCCGGAAGTCGCCGAGATGTTCGACGGCCAGGAGGGGCTCACCCCCGAGGCACGAACCTTCCTCGAACGGTTCGTCGTGGCGTTCGCCGACTGGGTGTCGCTGGTCCGCGCCGCTCGCGTGCGCGCGACGGAGGGCTAGGCCTTGGACGCCGCGATTTCATACGCCGGCGCGCCTCGCCCAGCGCGGCCTGTCGCGCCCTTGGAAACGCGCCCAGGCGTCAAGGCCCCATTCCTGCCCCCGTGGCGCCTGCGCAAGATCATGTGCTGTATCGACGCTCACCTCGACAGGCAGATCAGGGTCTCGGAGCTGGCCCAGGTGGCGGGCCTGTCGATGAGTCACTTTGCCCGGGCCTTCAAGAACAGCGTGGGCGTCACGCCTCAGAGCTTTATTCGCCGCCGCCGGATAGAACGGGCCAAGACGCTGCTGGCGGACACCTCGGCCGCGCTGGCCCAGGTCGCGCAGGATTGCGGCTTCTGCGACCAGGCCCACCTCACGCGCGCCTTCCACGATCTTGTAGGTCTGCCGCCGAGGCGTTGGCGAAAGAGCCTCCCCGTAGCGGCCGCGGCCTGCCACGCTGAAACACGAGGGTCCGCAACGCATCGCGCCAACTGAAGATTGCAGCCCGCGCCGAAATATTCTGAAATTCACGGATCGGCCGACGCGGGTTCGGCTCCCGAGCGGTCGCTCTCAAGGCGCGGAAGTCATCATGGAAGAAAACACTGCGCCCCGGCCGCGCGCAGACTGGGACCTGACTGCGGCGCGCAACGTCTACGCGCTTTTGGACGGTGCGGACGAGCGCACGGACGACGCGGTGCGCGAGAGCGAACGCGAGCTGCGGCTGATCGTGCAGAGCGTCGCGGCCATGATCTGCGTGTTCTCACCGCAGGGCGAGTTGATCGGCGGCAATCAGCAGCTTCTCGACTACTTCAAGCAACCGCTCGAGGAGGTTGCCCGCTGGGCGACGAACGGAACGACCCATCCGGACGACCTGCAACATTGCATCGAAAGCTTCGGTGCTTCGCTGGCGTCAGGCGAGCCCTACGACTTCGAAACCCGCTTCCGGCGTTTCGACGGGGCGTTTCGCTGGTTCCAGATCCGCGGACAACCGCTTCGCGACGCCAGCGGCCAGATCGTCCGCTGGTACGGCCTGCTGACCGACATCGATGATCGCAAGCGGGCCGAAGAGGCCCTGCGCGCCAGCGAGATCGATCTTCGGCTGACCATCAACAGCATTCCGGGCCTGGTCTGCACGTTCACGGCGGACGGCCGGTTCGAAGGCGGCAACCAGCGTTTCTACGACTATCTGGATATCGACCGGGAGAGCGCCGAAGCCTGGGCCACCAAGGGCCCCGCCCATCCTGACGACGTCCACATCGCCATCGCCGTGTTCAGGAAGGCCATGCTGGCCGGCGAGCCCTACGAGTACGAGTCGAGGGCCAGGTGCTTTGACGGCGTCTACCGCTGGTTCCAGGTGCTGGGTCGCCCGCACAGGGACGATGAAGGGCGTATTGTTCGCTGGTATTGCCTGCTGATCGACGTGGATGACCGCAAGCGGGCCGAACGGGCCCTCGAGGCCAGCGAGCGCAATCTTCGGCTGACCATCGACACCATTCCGGCCCTGGCCTGGTCGGCGCGCCCGGACGGCGCGGCCGACTTCCTCAACCAGCACTATCTCGACTATGTCGGCCAGTCGCTCGACCAGTTGAGCGAATGGCAGTGGAGCCATTTCGTCCACCCCGACGACCTTCCCGCCTTGAGCGAGGCCTGGTCCGGCTTCCGCGCACGCGGGGCGGGCGGTGAAGCCGAGGCGCGCATCCGGCGCCACGACGGCGTCTACCGCTGGTTCCTGTTCCGCGTCGACCCGTTGCGAGACGACGCCGGCGGCATCGTGAAATGGTATGGGGTCAACACCGACATCGAGGATCGCAAGCGAGCCGAAGCGGCGCTCAGGCGCAGCGAGACGTTTCTCGCCGAGGGCCAGCGCATCAGCTCCACCGGCAGCTTTTCCTGGCGTGTGGATACCGACGAGCTGAACTTCTCCGACGAACTCTATCGGATCTTCGAATTCGACCATCGCGGGGTGGTGACGTTCGATCTCATACGCGATCTGGTCCATCCCGAGGACCAGATCCTGCTCGACGCCAAGATGGCGGACATCCGCGCCGGGGTGGACAATCCCGAATACGAGATCCGGCTCAGGACGGCGGACGACCGCATCAAGCACGTGCGCGTCTTTGGACGATTGGTCCGCCACCCGGATGGCCGCCTCGAATGCCTGGGGGCCGTTCAGGACGTGACCCAGCGCAAGATCGCCGAGGAGGGGCTTCACAAGGTTCGCGCCGAGCTGGCGCACGTCACGCGCGTCTTGAGCTTCGGCGCGCTAACGGCCTCGATCGCCCACGAGGTCAACCAACCTCTGTCCGGCATCATAACCAACGCCAACACCTGCCTGCGCATGCTGGCGAGCGCTCCCCCGAACATCGACGGCGCCCTGGAGACGGCGCGGCGCACGATCCGCGACGGCAACCGCGCGACCGAGATCGTGCTGCGTCTGCGCAAGCTCTACGCGAAGGAGACGGCGCGGGGCGACAATGTCGACCTCAACGACGCCGCCTCGGAGGTCGTGGCGCTGCTGGCCAATGATCTCCAGCGGTCCTACGTGACGATCCAGACGAAACTCGCCGAGGATCTGCCCGCGATCGCCGCCGACCGCGTGCAGTTGCAACAGGTCATCCTGAACCTGCTGACCAACGCCGCCGACGCCATGTCTGACGTTCGCGGCCGGCAACGACTGGTCACGATCCGCACGGCGCATGACCGTGAGCACGGAATCGTCTTGAGCGTCCATGATGTCGGAGCCGGCATCGGAGTCGACGACGCCGAGGCGGTGTTTCAGCCGTTCTTCACGACCAAGAGCAACGGCATGGGCATCGGCTTATCGGTCAGCCGCTCCATCATCGAGAGCCATGGCGGACGCCTTTGGGCCGAGCCCAACGCCGACGGCGGGGCGACCTTCTCGTTCTCCATACCCGTCGGCCTGGAGCCTCTTTCCGCGCGTGGCGCGGCGTCGCGAGCCTGAGTCCATGCGCTAGGCGCGAAGCAGCCGCAACAGCTCCAGGGCGCCGTAGGTCGACGATGCCGGGTTCTGACCGGTCACCAGCCGGCCGTCGACGACGGCGAACGGCAGCCAGTTGTCGGTCTTCTCGTAGAGGCCGCCCAACCGCTTGAGCTCGTCTTCGACCAGAAACGGCACGACGTGCGTCAGCTGGACCTCTTCCTCCTCCGTGTTGGTGAAGCCGGTGACGCGCTTGCCCTTCACCAGCGGCTGCCCGTCGTGCATGACCTTGTGCAGCACGGCCGGGGCATGACAGACCGCCGCCACCGGCTTGCCCGCGTCGTAGAAGGCCTCAATCAGCGCGATGGACGCTGGATTGTCGGTCAGGTCCCACATCGGCCCGTGGCCGCCGGGGTAGAAGACGGCGTCGAAACCCTCGTCGGAGACGGTTTCCAGCTTCACGGTGTTGGCCAGCGCCTCCTGGGCTGCCGGATCGCCCTTGAACCGCGCCATGGCGTCGGTCTGGTTGCCGGGCTCGTCGCTCTTGGGATCGATCGGCGGCTGGCCGCCCTTCGGCGAAGCCAAGGTCACTTCGGCGCCGGCGTCCTTGAACACATAGTATGGGGCGGCGAACTCCTCGAGCCAGAACCCGGTCTTGCGGCCGGTGTCCCCGAGCTTGTCGTGAGAGGTCAGAACCATCAGGATCTTCATCAGCGGTCTCCGTCGATAGCGCCTGTCCGGGTCGGGGCCATGGACGCCTGAGCGCCCCGGACTGGTCAGCGCGGGCTTGGAAAACTCCAGGGCTTTGACGCCGTCCTGGGTGGGGTCAGCCTACGGGTCGTCAGACCGGAGGGCCATTGCACCAAGGTGTCGTCGACACCTAGGTCTCGCCCTGTCGAACGGGCAGCGCGTCTTCTCAGGCCGCTTCTGACAGGGCCTTGCGAATAACCTGCTCGAACGCCTCGGGCGGTTGAGCGCCGGAGATCAGGTAGCGCCCATCGACGACCACTGCGGGCACGCCCGTTACGCCCGCCCGCAGCCAGGCTTGCTCGGTCTCTCGCACCTCGTCGGCATACCGTCCGGAGGCGAGCACCTCGCGTGCGGCGGCGCGATCCAGGCCGGCGGACGCCGCGGCGGCCTCCAGCACCTCATGATCGTTCGGGGCCTGCATGTCGGTATGGTACGCGGCGAGCAAGGCGCGCTTCAGCGCCGGCTGGCGGCCTTCGCCCTGCGCCCAGTACAGCAGTCGGTGCGCGTCGAAGGTGTTGTAGAACCGGCTGTCCTCCGTGGTCACCATGTCGAAGCCCACCTTCGCGGCGAGGTCTCGCTGCCGCTCCCGGTTTGCCTTGGCCTGGGCGTGGCCCGTGCCGTACTTGCGCGCGACATTGTCGTAGCGGTTCTCGCCCTCTGGCGGCAGGCCGGGATTGAGCTCGAACGGCTGGAAGCGGATGACCGGCTCGACCAGGTCTTCGAGGCGCTTCAGCGCGACGTCCAGGTTTCCAAGGCCAATGACGCACCAAGGACAGGAAACGTCTGAAACGAAGTCGATCGTGATCGTTCGGGGCATGGGGCATCCAATCCTGGCATGTTGAAGGGCGCTTCGCGCCTGAGCCGGTCGGCTCCCGCTCCGGGCGCATTCGGCAAATGGGACGGGCCTCGCCCAGCCAGAACGGTCACTCTCCGGCCGACACCCTTACGCCGCTCGGTATTATGGCGAGGCCAGACCAGGCTGCCGGGTGTGGTGGCGCGGATCGTTCTCGGCGGCGACATATTCCAACCCCAGCGGCCCCAGGGCCGAAACCTGGGTGACGTATTCGCCGTCTCTGGCCCAGTGGAAATGAGACTGGCCGCCCGGCAGCACGACCAGGCTGCCAGGGGCGAACGCCTGAAGCTTGTTCACATCGAAGATGTCCCCGAGGCCGACGTAAAAGATCCCGGAAATCACGGTGTAGATCCGGTCCTCGGGGTGCCGGTGCGGGGCCATCCGGACGCCGGCGGGCAATTTGACCCGGATCACATAGACGCCCGGCTGACCCGGATCTCCCAGCAGCACCGCCAGGCGCGCCTCGGGCGGAAAGGCGGGGAATGGCCGCCAGGCGACATCCTCTGGCCGAACGAAGTGAAAATGGTCCTGGTCGCGCTGATGTGGGCTCAACATGACGGGCTCCCGCGGATGATCCTGTTCAGATCTCGCAGATGCGCGCCGCGGACTTCGGTCGCCATAGGACCTTGGTGTCGTTGGCAGGCTTGATGAAGCCAAAGATCGGGCTCGATACCAAGGTCTCATCGAATTTGCGCCCGCGGCGTCCCAAATCGGGTGCGGTTCTCACTCAGCAAGGTTCCGCCGCATGGTCGCCTACGCAATCTTCATCCGTGATCGGCTACGCGATCCGGAGACCATCAAGTCCTATTACGAGAAGCTTCCGCGCAGTTTCGAAGGCCGCGACTTCGTGCGCCGCGCCAGCCAGTCCGCACCCCAGGTCCTGGAGGGCGCGGCGATCGAAAGCGTCGTGGTGCTGGAATTCCCCACGATCGAGGCGGCCCGGGACTGGTACGACAGCGACGCCTATCGCGAGGCCCGCGCCTTCCGCCACCTGTCCGCCGACTATCGAGCGTTCATCGTCGAAGGCCTCTGAGCGCGAGCGATACCATGGTGTCGGCGACACCACCCCAACGAGCCTCGGCCGCGACGTCCAGCCTGCGCATCAGGTTGGCTGTCGTGTTCAGTATCCGATCGTGCTTGAGCGTCTCTGCCTCGTTCCCCACTGGAAGGCCGTCTGCGGCCGTCCAAAGAAATGCTCGGCAGACATTCAATAGAGTGTAATAATTCAGGTAGGGCACGCTCATGCCTAGGTTATGCTTGGCAGAATACTCCGAGGCTCCCACCATGATGGATGCGTTTATGACGTATTTCAGGGCCAGGTAGTGTCGCAACATCCATCGGCTATTGTCGGCATCGGTAAAACATTTTGCGATCGTAGCGAACCGCTTCCGCGAGTCGGCGCAGTAAGCGGCAACTTGTTCGTCAGTGACCACGAGTGGAAGCTGGACGTAGTCATAGGCAAAGCCTGAGCCCGTATATTGATCGTATCTCATCGAACCTGCTGTTCCCCCTCGTCATGCAGCATGTCTACGCCTCAAGGCGCAAGCCACCAAACCATGGCGCAGATTGTCTGGCGGGAACATTGGAAGGCGCCATGCGGGATCCGGACGCTCGACCAGGGCCGTAGGCTCGCCGGTTCGGACTTCGGCTAAGTACCAGGCCCTGCCGGTGAGGTCGTCTCGACGACCTATTGGCCTTGGTTGAGGTAGTCCTGCTCGAAACGGTAGGAGCTCGTCCCCTGGACCGTCTCGAAGACATAGTTGGCTAGCGCCCCGATCAGGATGGAGACCCAGCCTCGCCAGAGGGCGCGATCGTCAAGGAACTCCAAGCCCTCGTCGATCACCAGGAAGGGCATCTGAGCGTCATGATCGACATGCGCCTTATGGGCCGTCAGCAGGACGCGCATCTGCTTGGGGTCGGAATGGGCCACGACCTTGTTGCGGAAGATGCGAAGACGCTCATGCAGGGCTTGCTGTTCCGCCGTGGGCACGACGCCCAAGGCCTCGAAGCCAAGCGCCGGCAGACCATCGGCGACCGCGAAGGGTCGCCAATAGGCGATGACCGCGCTCTCCAGGAAGCACCGGTAGCGGCGCAGCTCGATTTTCGAATACCGCGCTGTGACATCCAACTCGTCGAGGAACGCCAGGGCGCTGTTGGCCAGCTCAAGGTCCCGAAGCGAATAGACAAGGCGGAGGTGAAGCTTTTCCTCGGGGCTCATGGCTTACTCGATGACAAAGGACGGCTGGTAGCTCTTGTTGCCCCGGCGATCGAAGTCAAACTCGTAGACGACGCAGGGCGCGACGCCGCGATGTTCCTGACCCAGGAAGAACATAACGCTGTTGGGGCAGGCCGCGAAGATGTGCACGACCGCGTCGGGGTCCTCCCGGGAGTCGCGAACCTGGTTGGCGATCTGCTCGGCCAAGGCTGCGGCGTGGCCGCCGCCGGCGACGACCTGTTGCCCTGGCCCGGACGGCATCGTGAACGTCAGGAGCTTTCCCACACCCTTCAGCGACTTGGCGACATAGGCGCGCGTTTCCTTTTCGGCGTCGCGCGACACGCCCAGCGCCACGGCAATGTCCCTACCCTTGCCCAGCGCCGTCGAGGTCACGACGAGCCTGGCCGCGCCCGCCCCCGTTCCATCGTCGGCGCGCCACTCGCGACTACCGACCCGCCCCTTCTGGACCAGGGTGGTGTCGACGCCCGATTTCACGTCCAGCACCGAGCCGGCCAGGAAGGCGATGGAGGCATGGGCGTCCAGCGACAGGCGAAGCTTCCCCGACCGCCGGGCGGCCTCGGCCAGGAAGGTGGAAACTCGCGGCCCGATGTCGTCCTGCCAGCTGCGATCCGCGCGCAGGTATCGTTGATTGAACGCCTCGGTCAGGACCAGGGTGTTCTCGGGCGAGGCGATGCTCAGGTCGGCCGCCAGACCGTGAAAGCTGCGAATGGCGACCGGCAGCGGCGCGTCCGCCAAGGGCGCGACCTCCGCCAGCAGTCCTTCCTCGGCCAGGATCGCGCGCAAGGTCTCGCGGGTAAAGCTGTTGAGGCGCCGCGATTTGAGGGCCTGGGCCAAGCCGTCATAGCGGAAGTCGGAGTTGTTCCGGCAGGTCAGGGCGCCGACCACCTCCGCCCGCAGATTGACCTGGGCGCGCAACTCATCGAGCGACAACTGCCCATCGAAGATGCGTAGCCCCGAGACGACGGCCTTCAGCTCGTCGTCCGAAGCCAGTCCCAGGTGCTCGCGCCAGAGCTTACGGATCTTGCCGGTCTTGCTTCGGTCGGTGGTTCCGTCGAACAGGCGGTCGATGAGGATCGAGCGATCGGTCCCCGACAGCAGCGGCGACAGAGGGTCGTCGTCATGGATGCGATAGGTGGTCACGAAGTCGAACTGGGCGCCAGCGGGCGCGATCTTCTTGGCCTCGCGCAGCCGCTGGAGAAGCGACACGCTGGTTGCGCCGATGAAGTCCGGCTCGATGAAGTCCTTGTAGCCAAAGCGGCCACCCAGCTCGACGTGCCATTTGACCTGGTGATAGGTCGCAGGCACCCGCACCGGTCCAGACCCCGCGATGGGCGGATCGTATTTGACCACGACGTCGTCGAAGGCCTTGGGCGCGTCGGCCTCGAAGGTGACCTCCACGACGACGGAGTCCGTGGCCAGCATGTGCAGGGCGTTATGCCAGAACACCCGCGCCTGGTACTTGTCGCCGTTCCATCGCGGCGTCACCGCATCGGCCATCATGATCTCCAGAATATGCGGTCGGCGCGACGCGCCCCTACGACAGCGGGAACTTGGGCCCAAAGAGCGCGCGCCAGGCCTTCAGCGCCTCGCCGTTCTTACCCTGCCGGCTCAGATTGATCGCCAGGCTGGCGTCGCGGCTGGCCGTCTGCAGCAGGGTTTTCGCCCGCTGCTTGCGGGCCGCGTCCATGCCGTCGCTGATCGGCGGGCCAAGGCCGGCCGGATCGGGCCATTCGTCGGTTATCCTGTCGGCCAGGGTCTGGAAGAACGACTGGAACTCGTAGTCGAACCGGCCTTGCCAGCCCCCGTACAGGCACTGGAGCGCCATGACCTCGATCAGGAACGAGGGCTTGACCGGCTTTTCACCGTGACGGGGGTTGTTGTTCCAGTATTTGGCCATGCGCACCAAGCCCTTCCATTCGTTGGAATAGGCCTGGTGGGCGGCTACGGCCTTGGAGGCGTGAATTTCCGGATTGGTCTTGATCCACTCGCCCTTGTCGGTGTCGGCGATCTCGTAGTCGCCGCCGCAGGTGAAGGCCGGGACGACATCTACGCTGAGCACCCGGTAGTCGGTGTTGTCCTCGGCGTCGGCGACGATGCCGAAGTTGACATTGACCGAACGGCCCTGCTTGCGGACCGCGCCGGTCCCGTACTTCTCGACCAGGGCGTCATAGAAATCGCCGATGACCATCGACGGCGCCTTGTCGCGGTACGTTTCGCGCTCGGAGTCCTTGAGGACGAAGAAGATGTCGATGTCCTTGAGCGGCTTGGTCTTGGTGTGCCGCTTGTAGGACCCGGTCAGGAAATCCTTCTCGATCTTGAACTTCGTGTGGATGTAGTCGCGCACTTCGGTATGGCGCGCGGTGGCGTTCTTCTGCTCGCGGTCGTTCAGCTCCAGACGGCTTTTGAACTTCCGAAACGCTTCATCGACGGTGAGCATCAGGCCTTCCTCCAGTAACCGGCATTGGCCCCAAGGCCGCTGTGATCGATCGTTGTACCCAGGGACTGCTTGGTGAAGCCGGCCGTAGACCGGGCGCTGGTCTTGCTCCAGCCGGCCACGTCGGGGCGGCCCGGCTTGGTGTGCAGCAGCAGACGGTATCTGGCCTGGCTGGGCCACACGCCGGCCTTGAGGATCGCGTACTTCAACTGCTCGGTGTCGACCCAGAAGTTGCCGTCGCCGGAGCTCCAGCCGTAGACGACGTCCATGTCCCATCGAACAAGAAGCGCGTCGGTCTTGGGATCGAAAATCTCCAGCTTGACGGTTTCGAGGTCGCCGGTGTCGAGCCAGGTGCGGATCCCCCGCATGTTGACGTCCCAGTCGTCGATGAATGCGGCGGGGTCCAGGCCGCTCAGACGGATGATGTCCTTGAGGCTCTTGAGCATGTTGTCGGCCACGTAGGTGACCGAGTGGGTGTAGGTGTTGACGGTGACGGCGGTCATGACCCGAGGAATCCTTTCGGGTCCAGGACAAGACCGGCGGCCCTCTGGCCACTGCTGGCGCTTTCGCCGCCAATGGCCGAGGCCTTGTCCCGGGCGGTAATGCGCGTGCTGTGCTTTTTCAGCGCCCCCTGGACCCAAGCCAGGTCGTCGGGCTCGCAAGGGAGCGACACGCGCCAATCGCCGTCCAGGGGATCATAGCCAAGGGCGTCTTCGTTCGCGTCCGAGCCGTCGATGGCGTCATCGTCGTAGAGGCAATAGATGCGGGTGCGCGGCCCATCGCAGGTGACGACGATGGCCGCGTCCTTGGCCGCCATGTCTGCGATGATGCTGGAGGCGACGCCAGCCACGGCCAGCAATTCGTCGCGTTTGGCGCCGGTCGCGCCCCCCGTCAGAAGATCGACGACGGCCCGCCAGGTGGCGCCGGCATCGCGTTGAGGCGTGCTGGAAAACCTGCGGCTGGCGACGGTGGTCATTTCGACTCCCCCCCCATGCGATTGGCCTTGGCGCGCTGGGCGGCGCGCAGCACGTCATCGAGCGTGACCTTGGCCGGATCCATCGCCACCTCCTGGCGACAGGCCAAGGCGTTGGCCACCATCTTGCGGATCGCGCGGCCATCGAGCCCGACGCATTCCTGGGCGCAGCGCTCAATGCCCGGCGCGGACGCCAGGCGACCGATCTCGGGATAGGTCCTCCCCAGGCCCGTCAGGCAGTCGCGCAGGATCTGGCCGCAGGCCGCCCGGTCGGGCAACGGCACGCGCAGGACCAGGTCGCAGCGGGAGGTGAACGCGCTGTCGACGGCGTCGGGAAAATTGCTCGTTGCCACGAAGAGCAGATCGGGGAACCGCTCGGCTAGCGCGTCCAACTGCACTAGGACCGCGTCGGTGGCGCGGTGGATATCGATGGGGTTGGCTTCCAGGCTCATCTTCGAGCGGTCGGCCGCCAGGGTCTCGACCTCGTCCAATAAGACGATCGTGGGCCCGCTCATGGCGGCCTCGGCGATCGCTTGGGAAAAGAGGTCCGAAACTGCCCGCTGGGTTTTGCCCATCGCCGAGCTGGTCAGGGAATGGGGCTCGACTTCCAGCAGCTTGAACCGGCCGCCCCGGAACGCCATCGCCGTGCGATGAGCCAGCCCCCGCGCCAGCGACGTCTTGCCTGTGCCGGGCTCACCGGTGAGCAGGATCACGCCGTGCAGGGGAATGACGGTCCGATCGACCTTTCCCCGCAGGGTGAAGTTGAGAACCGCCTGGGACAGAAGCTGCTTTTTGGTCTCCTCCTCGATGACGATGGAGTCCCACAAAGCGCCCAGCTTCTCGTCCGGCAGCGGCCGGCTGCGGCTGATGCCCTTGGGCAGCTCCGCGTTATAGGCGTGACCGTCCCTCATAGCTGGACCTCCAGGCAAGCGGCCTGACGGGCCGGCGGCGTTGAACGAGGACAGCAGTGGACGGTGTCGAGGTCGGCGCTAGGGACCATGGGTCCCTCCTTTGGTTGGCGCTCGGCCGCTGAATGGCTGTGGCATTCACGGTCGCGGGCGGATGTAACCAGACCTCCCCGACAAAATGGGACGTAGGGTCAGCCGCCAGCGCGCGCTGTACCTACTAAGGGTCCTTCACGACCCTGGAGGAATGATTTGGAAACATCCGAGCCGGCCAACGGCGCTGTTAGCAGTCGCGGCCATTGTGTGCTTACGCGGCCGCCGCTATTGCTCGCTCACCGACTCGGAAACGGGTTGGGAATCGGGTGAGAGGATGGACTTTCCGGTGACCGGCAAAGTTCCAGGATGTTCCGTCCTCTCCCCACCATCAGCGATCTACGCTGCTTCAATGCTTTTCAGCCGTCGCTCCTGCTTTGAAGACGTCCTGAACATCCGACCAAACCCGTCGGCGAGATAAGCAAACTCAAATGACGTGGGAGTGGAAACCGGAATCATCCACTCGCCAGTACCCGATAATACGAGTCGGCTGTGGGCGGAAAGACCCCATTTACCAATTCCGACTATGAGGCCGATTCGTCCCACCTGTCGACCTTCAAGTCAAGATGTAGTGGTCCAGGCGTCCATAGCCTCCAGATCGTGGTGAGATCGGACTGCGAGCGGCGGGTTTGAACCGGCGCCGCTCCGCTTCCGATCGCCAAGCATCCCCAGATAATTGCCGGCACGCGGGTCGAGCCGAGCGCGCCTAGCGCCTCGTCCTAAGGAATGCCGCACCGACATGTGGCTGCGTTCGAATACGTGTTGCCCCAAACGCAATTAGACAGATCGCACTCTCTGCGCAGCCCGCCGGGTGCACTGACGGGCCCTCCGGCCCTTCCACAATGCCAACACACGCTAAACCGCCCGCTCCATCGGGAAGCTGTGAGCCACGCCAACGGCTTCGATCATCCGCGCGCCCATGGTGTCGGCCAGGCGGAAGCCGTGCCGCTCGAATGCGGCCCGCAAAGGCCGATTGGCGGCCGTCAGCGTCAGCTTCTCCACACCCAGCGCGGCGGCGGCCGCCCGCAGATTTTCCAACAGAACACCGAAAAGTCGAAGGCTGGCATACTTCTGATCGACCCATCGGGAATCCTGCCTCGGCCGGTTCGGGTCGAGGAGCAGCACGTCGCCGATATGCAGATGGTTGGGGTATAAGTGGGCCAGGCTGACCGAAGCGAACGGCTCCGGCGCGCCAGGCATCCGCGCCTCGGCATAGTGGAAATCGAGAAGCGCCCGCCGCCCAAGCGCCGCTTCGACGTGCCGAATAAACCAGGGGTCCTCATCGTTGATGGGCCCCGCCAGCATCTGGGGATCGAGATCGTCATGTCGGCCCGAGGATAAGGCGTGGTCCCAGGTCGCGAACCCGAAGGCGATCATGGTGTTTGGGTTATCCGCCGTGAAAGCCTCCAGTCCCTGCACGTCGAGGTCGCGGAACACCGCCCCTGGCACGGCCGCCGCGATCTCAGCCCTCGGAAAGACGTCGGCAAGGCGCATGGGCGAGTTGTCTCCTGTGGGTGCGCCTATGGGCGGCGATGGTCTCAAAATATCGTCCCCAATACCCGCCAGGTATCGAGGACGATCGGCACGCCGTTCATCAAGGTCGAGGACGAGGGGAACTGTACGAACTCGCCTTCGCCACTCTGGCCGACGTTCTCAAGATAGTAGACCGATGGCGCGCCCGGCATCTGCTTGCCGAGGCGTTTGAGGTAGGCAAGCCCCGGCAACTTCCGAAGCTGATGGAAAATATTCTCTATCGTGGATGCGGACAGTTCGGCACCGGTTCTCAGATTCACGAACAGGAAGCCATGCCGCATTGCGCGTGACGGTGCCTCGGCCCTCACCCGCAAAATATAGGTCGACAGCAGGTCTACGACGTTCGACCGAAGATCTAGCAACCTGCCCTGGGTCTTGAGCACGGGCTGACGCCGCCTCGAATCTCTGCTGTTGTCAGGGCGACGGATCAGGCGGACCTGCCCCTTCTGGAGATCCACGTCCTCGACGCGCAGCGCGAGCAATTCGCCGCGGCGTAGGCCCAATTGCAGCAGGAGGGTGATCATCAGCAGATTGCGCTGGCGAACGGCCTGACCCTTCCAAGGATTTGCATCGCTTACTGGATTGATGGCATCGAGCAACGTGTTCCGCTCGTCATCGTCCAGTCCATGGCGGGTCTCGCACCGCCGGCCCAGGCTAGTTGACCGCGCTACAAGCGAACGGAGCAGTTCGTCGCGCGCTGTGCGGTATGCCTGCTGGGCGTCAGGCTGGTGGCCCAAGGCGAAGAGCCGCCGCTCGCTGAGCCAAGCCAAATAGCGCCGCACCGCCCCGCGTCGATTGCCTACGGTGTCGCGGGCGAGACCCGCCGGCTTCCGGCCAAGTTTCACAACGTTTCGCGAGCACCGGTTGGAAGCCGAAATCATCTCGCCTAGGTCGGCGATCGGACGTGCGGTTGCATCCCAGAGACCATCGACTTCGTGGCCTCGAAATAACGTGCCCGAGTTGATGCGGTCGTCGAGAGAAATACCTTCAGCGTGACACCACAAAAGCAGAACCTGCACGCCAATAAGATGTTGTGCGATCGTATTGGCGGCGCGCGATCGGAGGGCCGTGATCACGTAGATCGTCGGCAAAAGAAGCGGAACGCCAGCGTCACGATCGATCAGGATCGGGATCCGCTCTCCGCACGGTCGGACGTGCAATCGGACGACGGGCCAAACCATGTGGACGCTCCGAGCGAGGTGGGCCTTTTAAGGCTACGACCACCGACGAGCGCTCGGGAAGGTGCAATAAAAAACGGCCGGCTCCAAGGAGAACCTGCCGCTGTTTACAGATCTAGCGTTGCTCCGCTCTAGAACGGTTATGCACACCTATCGGGCTGCAACAGCTGGCAAGCATCTGATCCACAGAAGCTTTTTCGTTTTCACTCAGCAAAAATGACAACAACTAGCTGTTTTGGCTTCGTTTTTGTTGCGCGGCGCGAGCCTTTCCGCTCGCGCGCGCCGCGCATCTTTTCTTTCAAGATGAGGATGAGGGGGGCCGGGGGAGAAGGAGAAGTGCGACGCTAAAACGGACGTTGGCGGAGTTAGGGTGACGCGGAGGATCTAGCTCAACCGTAGCCGAACACGTTCTGCCGCCGCTCGCCACCCTAGGCCTCGACGGCCTCGACGTTCTTGCTAGCCGCATCCGTCTGACTCTGCACGGCCGCCTCGCGGATCGACCAGACATCGAGCGCTGTATTGGCGTACCAATCGCGCCGCTGCTCGACCGCCGCGCTACTCCATTCCGGAGCGGGGTCGAGGCGCTGCATCGCACGCGTGATCTGATCGTTCTTGCCGACCTTCAGCCTCTTCTGCTGACAGCGCGTCAGGAGGAATTTCGAGGACGGATAGACCTCGCACTTTGCTGAATAGCTTGCGTTGCTGGCGACGCTGTTGACGCTCTTTTCCAGCAGTATGAGATTGCCGAGGCTGGCGATGACATACTGGTCACGCGCGCCCTTGCCGAACTCCCCGGCCGCCGTCGGCGTCACACCCTGCGCCAGCACATGCTCGACCTCGACCGCCGAACTCAGATACGGTGCCAGCGCCTCATGCTGCTGGCGGCCATAGGCCTGCATATCGAAATACTGGGTCACCTTGGCAAGGAAGTATTTCAGCCGGAATTGCCGAACGTCCCAGGTGTGAAGCGCCTGCAACGCCGTGACGAACTTCTGGTGATGAGCACGCTTCTCGGCGAACACGAAGCCCTTCTCGAACGCCTCGAACTCAACAGGGGTCTTCACCGCCCGCACGGCGCGCGCGGCGGCAATGATCGAGCGCTCATAATCCTTGGCCGGCACGCCGGCGAAGAGCCAAAGGCACATCACCTGTTCGATGCCGTCGCAAAGACGCGTGAACTGTGCCGGCGGGAGGTGGCGGCCGGCCAACAGCAGAACAAAGTGCTGCTTGATCGCGCTGCCGCCCAGCGCTCGCGTGTTCACCAAACCGTGCTCTAGCCCCCCGGCCGGGTTTTCGCCACGCGAGAAGTGAGCATAGGCCTTGGCGGCGGCCTTGAGCGTCGCGGCAAAGCCGAGCGGATCGACGACATGGCCGGTCTGAGCGCTGGCCTTGGTCAGCCAGTCGTAAATGTCCTCCTCGCGTAGCTTGGAGTCCCTCACGTCATAACTGGCCAGGATAAGATAGCGCAGGAACCGCAGGGGCTTCTCGCCGGCATCGAACAGTTCCTGGGTCAGGTCCTTCCATTCCGCCTTCAAGGTGGCGAACTGGCTTTCCTTAGCGCTCATGAAGAGCAAGTTCTTCAGCAGATCCATGCCGTCGAGCCCGATCCCGCGGTCGTTGATCGT
Source organism: Caulobacter sp. BE254 (assembly GCF_031457295.1). Classification (NCBI taxonomy): domain Bacteria; kingdom Pseudomonadati; phylum Pseudomonadota; class Alphaproteobacteria; order Caulobacterales; family Caulobacteraceae; genus Caulobacter; species Caulobacter sp. BE254. The sequence goes on from NZ_JAVDWJ010000001.1 coordinate 384,799, forward strand.
CTCGAAGATCTTCAGCGCCCGGCTGACTCCCGGCGTCCGGATCCGGATGAGCTTCACCTTATTGGTGAAATAGCCGTGGAACCGGCGAAGTTGGTCCGCGTCGTGCCCGAATTTGTCGCGCAGAAACTCCCGGATGGTACCGTAAGCGTTCGCCAGATTCCGGATCGACCTAGTTGTCGTGCGCGGCGCTTCGGCTCCGCGCCCTGCGCCATATTCTGAGAGAACGCCGCCTGCGTCTTCGTACTGCAACTCAAGTCGCATCCGTGGTTCCGTCAAGCCACGCCAATCGGTGTGCGAGGACGAAATCTGGTCGATCAACGAAGGTGGAACAGTCGCGCTCAGCTCGACGAGGGCGTCGCGTAGCGCGCAAAGGGTTAGGAAACTCGTAGTGGTTCGCTGCTGTCCGTCGATTAGGTCGAACACGCCGTCCTTCGGCTCCCACACGACGGTCGTGCCGATGAAATATTCCGGCGCGTCATCGTCAGTGGCCGCTTCGAACTCGTTTTGGATGTCCTGCAGGAACTGATCGACCTGATCGCCGCCTTCCCCCTTGGGACCTTTTTCGCCCCAGACATATTCACGCTGATAATCCGGCACGCGATAGTAAGACTGGAACACCCGCGCGAGGCTCAGATCTTCGGAATCGATCGTCTTCGACATGCCGCCCCCGGCCTTTTTGAATCGCACAACGATAGGTCAAGTTGGTGGCGTGTCCACGCGGAATCGTTGCCCCGATGCGTCGGCGGCCGCGCTGCGCCAGGAACGGACCTTGATGCGTATCCAGATTCCGGACCTTCAGCCTCGGGAGCCAAGGGCGTGGTCCGACCTAAAGCGCAAATAGATCGGTCGCCCTCACCCCGACGAAGCCGGCCTCTTGAATTTGACTTCAAGATGCCATAGTGAGCGTCACAGCCAAGCCCGGCGTGTTTCTGAAACTGGAAAGGAGAACATCATGCGAGCGACTTCAGCCCGTCAAGAAAATCTCCTCATAATCCAGACTCTTCAGGAACAGATTGCATGGGCAATTCGCTGTCGGGCGATGTCACTCGCCTGACCCCTTTCGGCAGGGTGAAAACACCTCGCCGTATCTTCAAATATCCGCTGTTCAGCCAGACGCCGTCGGCTTCCGTTTCTCGGGAGGGCCGTCATGCGCGCTGACATGTTCAAAGTCGTCGTCGAGCGACCACGATGGGGCGCCGGGCATGCGCCATCACCGAAACTGAAAAGGACACCTGATCCGAATATCCAATACATTGGCCTGAAACGTCACGCGTACATCGCGGCGCCCTATTCAAAATCGCTCAACGAAAACCTCGCACCTCTCGTGCGATTTTTGCGAAGCCGAAGGGGGCGTCCATGGGACAGCGTGTTCAGCGAGATCTGCGCCACTCTCGACACCGGCAGCACGATCAAGATGCATGTGCGCTCGCACATCGAGGACTACGTCCTGACGCGCATCTCGGTCGGGCGGCGCGGCGAGTGGATGCACGAGGGTGAGGTGCTCGGGCGCGAGGACCGATGGCGTCGCCGACGGGCGTTCTTCGTCGATCCGCGTGATGGGATCCTCAAGGACATCAAGGGCCTCGCCCAATGCCTGCCCGCAGCCAATTGCGGCGGGAAAGGCGGTGCGCTGTGAGCCTGTCTCCTAAAATCACGCTGATCTCGGCGGACCCCTCCCGCCTGGATCCGGCCGCCATCGATCAACTAGAGGCGTCGGCCCGCTATGAGGGGATCGAGCGCGTCGTCGGCCTGCCCGATCTGCATGTCGGCGCCGGGATCGCGGTGGGCGCCGCATTCTGGTCGCCGGATCGGATCTGGCCACATCTCGTGGGCGGCGACATCGGTTGCGGCATGGGCCTGTGGGAACTGAGCAGCCCCTTGCGCAAGTTCAGACTCGGGTCCGTGGAGCGCAAGCTCCACGGCCTCGACGAGCCCTGGTCGGGCGACACCCTGGCCGCCGTGGCGGGTTTCGAACTGCCACCGAATTTGGCCGGCCCGGCGCTGGGCACAATCGGCGGCGGCAACCACTTCGTGGAATTCCAGCGGATCGAAGAGGTCGTCGACGGCGAACGTTTCGAAACACTGGGCCTGCAGGCGGATCGTGTGTGGATGATGGTTCACAGCGGATCGCGGGGATTGGGACAGGCTGTTCTTCAGGCGCACAAGACGGAGCCCGTCAGCGCCGGGCTGCTCGCGGCCGGCCTTGCGGGGCAAGCCTATCTTGCCGAGCATGATCAGGCTCAGGCCTGGGCCGTGCTGAACCGGCGGATCATCGCGCAACGCTTCTGCGACGCCATCGGCGCCGAGGGGCGGCCTGTGCTCGACATCTGCCACAACTGCGTGACGCCCCACCTTGGCGGATGGCTGCACCGCAAGGGCGCAGCCCCGGCCGATCGCGGGCTGGTCGCCATCCCGGGATCGCGCGGCGATTTCAGCTACCTGGTCGAACCGATCGCCGACGGCGCTGACCGGGCCCTTAGCTCGCTCGCCCACGGCGCTGGGCGCAAGTGGAGCCGCTCGGACGCGCACGCAAGGCTGTCCGCGCGTTTCCGCATCGCCGATCTTCAGCGGACGGAGCTCGGCAGCCATGTCGTCTGCGAGGATCGCCGGTTGATCTATGAGGAAGCGCCCCAGGCCTACAAGGACATCCGGCGGGTCGTGGCCGACCTTGAACACGCCGGTCTGGTGCGCGTCATCGCGCGGCTGCGTCCCCTGCTCAGCTACAAGACAAGGGCGGCGTCATGAGCGAGGTCATCTTGCACCTGACGTCCGGGCAGGGACCGCAGGAATGTCGGTGGGTCGTCGCTCAATTGGCGGCCGCCTACGCCCGCGAAGCCGAGGCCTATGGCGTCGTCTGCGAGGTCCTGGAAGGCTTTGAGGATTATCCCTCATCGCTGCTGATGCGCGTCAGCGGCGACCAGGCGCCGGCGTTCGTCGCCGGGCGGACCGGCACGGTCCTGTGGATCGGCGATAGTCCGTTTCGGCCTGGCCATAACCGCAGAAACTGGTTCGTGGGCGTCGCCCTCGCGCCAGAGCCTGACCTTATCCCTGACTTGAAGGCCGAGGACATCGACTACCAGACCCTGCGCGCCAGCGGTCCGGGCGGCCAGCATGTCAACAAGACCGATAGCGCCGTGCGCGCCACCCACCGCCCCACCGGTCTGGTCGCCACCGCGCAAGAGCAGCGCTCGCAGCACGCTAACCGCAAGTTGGCGCGGTTGAAACTCGCCATGATGATCGAAGAACAGCGGGGCGCGTCACGCGACAAGGCCCGCCGATCGCAATGGAGCCTCAACCAGCAACTTGAGCGCGGCAATCCTGTCAGAACCTACAAGGGGGTCCGCTTCACGCCGAAATCCGCGACCTGAATCCAAACGGGCTGGGCGAAATCCTGCGAATTTCGCCTACCCCTCTGGGTCGTTGGACACGTCCGCTTAGCCAGCGCGATAGCGCCAATAGCGGAAGTTGGTATCGCTCCAGGAAGGCGACGTTCAGCGTCCCACGACGAGGATCGCGAAACTACCCGGCTTGACCCGTGCCCGGCCACCTGGCTGGGAGGGGCTGTCGTATTCGGCCGAGGGCAGATAGACCTTGCCCGTCTTGGGATCGAGCGCGCCGGTGCGGGCTCCCAGACGGGTCTGAAGCGTCTGGACCAGGACCACATCCTTGGGGCCGCGCACGGCGAGCACCGACAAGGTCCCCGTCCCGCCGCTGGGCACATAGGCCAGGTGGCGCCAGGCGTCGTAGAAGGCCGCGTCGGGCTCTTCGCCGACTGGCAAGCTGGCCACGACCTTGCCGGAGACCGACGACACGACCTCGGCCTTGCCGTTGGCGCAGGCGGCGATCAGCAGGTGGACGTCGGCGGCGTAGGCCAGGCCGCTGGGCTCGTCGCAGCCGGCCATGGCCCAGTGAGCGACGACCTTGCGCGCGGCGGTGTCGATGACGGCGATCTCGCTCTTGTCCTCGATATTGACGAACACCCGGCCTCGGCCGTCTGAAACGCCGAACTCCAGCTTGCCGCCGACCGGGATCACCCCCACCGCCTTGGCCGCCTTGGCGTCGATCAGCGTAATGTCGCCGCTGCGACCGTTCATGACGAAGGCCAGGCCGCTGGCGGGGTCGAACAGCGCCGCATCCGGATTCTGACCGGTCGCGACCGTGGCGCGGACCATGCCGGTCATGGCGTCGACCAGAGTGGCGGTATTGGCGCCGCCGTTGGTGACCAGCAGTTCGTCACCGCCCGGCAGCGGCAAGGCGATATGTGCGCGCTGGGCGGCCACCAGCGCCGGCGTGACCATGCCTGTGTCGACATCAATGGCGGTGACCGCCGCGCCGTGCGCCACGTATAGGCGGCGGTGGACGGGGTCGAAATTGGCGTAGTCCCAGCCGCCGTCCGGACCGGCGATGCGGTCGACGATCTTCATCGGCTCTGGCGCGGCCAGGGCCTGGGCGGCCGTCGCGACGGTCAGGGCCAGGATGGAGGCGGCCAGGAACTTGGTCTTCATGGGGAAATCCTGCTGAGACGAGCCGAACGACAAGGGGTGAACTAGGGGACTTCCGCCGCGCCGACCGAGCGCGGCGCGCGGCCGTAGCGCCAGATCAGGGACGGCAGCACGACGAGACTCGCGATGGTCGAGGTGATCAGGCCGCCCAGGATGACGATGGCCATCGGTCCTTGGATCTCACGGCCGGCCTGGCCGGTCTGGACGGCCAGCGGCAGGACGCCCAAGGCCGTGACCAGGGCGGTCATCAGGATCGGCGTCACCCGCTCGCGGGTCGCCTGGGCCAGGGTGGCCAGCGACCAGTCGCGGCCTTCCACCGTGATCAGGTTGTCCAGGTGCGAGACCAGCAGGATGGCGTTGCGAGCCGCGACGCCGAACAGGGTCACGAAGCCGACCAGCGATCCCAGCGACAAGCTGGCGCCGGTCAGGGCCACGGCGATCACCCCGCCGACCAGAGCGAACGGCGCGGAGGCCAGGATCAGGCCAACCGCGCGACCGTCGCCGAAGGTGATCAGCAGCACGGCCACCACGGCGATCAGGGCGATGGCGACGTTGAACAGCAGCTGGCGCTGCGCGGCCTGCGTCCCGGCGGCCGTGCCGACATAGTCGACATAGACGCCCGGCGGCAGGCGAACCTGGCTGGCGATGGCGGCCTGTACGGCCTTGGTCACCTTGGCGGCGTCCTGGGGCGGCGGATTGGTGGTGATCACCTGCCGCTGGCGCCCGCCCTCGTGCGAGACGCTGGTGCGGCCGTCGGTCAGGTAGACGTGGGCCACCGCTTTGAGCGGCACGACCTGGCCGCTGGTCGAGCGGATCAGCAGTTCACCCACCGCCTCGGGATCCTGGCGGGTGTCCGGCGTGGTGGTCACCGCGATGTCGAGGGCGCGGCTCTCCTGGTAGACCTGGGCGGCGACCGAGCCCTGATAGGCCGTCTGGACCGCGTCCAGCACCTCGGCCGGCGCCAGGCCGTAGCGGGCCAGGGCCGGCAGGTCGAGATCGGCGCGGATCATCGGCGTGCTGGGCGGGGTCTGGATCTTCACGTCGACCGCGCCAGGGACCTTCTCCATGACGGCGGCGATCTGGGCGGCGGTCTCGTCCAGGGTGTCCAGATCGGCGCCGTAGACGCCGACGGCCAGGGCGGCGGTCTCGCCCGACAGGGACTCCCCGATCCGGTCGCCCAGGAAGGTCAACACCTCGGTCTCCAGGCCCGGATAGGCGTCCAGCGTCTTGTGGATCTCCTCCTGGATGCGGTCCTGATCCTTGCCGGGCAGCCTGGGCTTCAGCTCGACGTGGAATTCGCTGCGTTCCGTGCCCCAGGTGTCCTCCCCGCCCGAGGCGCGGCCGATCGTCTGCTCGACGCTCTGGACCCCGTCGATGGCCAGCAGGTCGTGGGTGATGCCCTCGCCGTACTTGCGCATCACCGACAGCGAGGCGCCGGGCGGGCCGGCGACGCCGAGCACGAAGTGACCTTCGCGGAAGCTGGGCAGCAGCTCGGAATTGAACAGCATCAGGCCGGCGACGGTGACGATCGTCGCCAGGATCGCGCCGATCGCGGCCAGCACCGGACGGCCTGCCGCGCGAACTAGCACGGCCTCGTGCCAGGCCTTGGCCCGCAGGATCACGCCCGGCTCGTCCGGCAGGCGGGTGTTGGACAGCATCAGCAGGCAGAGCGGCGGGGTGACGACGATGGCCACAGCCAGGGAGGCGACGGTGGCCAGGATGAACGAGGCCGCCAGGGGCGAGAAGAACGCCCCCTGCAGTCCGCCCAGCATCAGCACCGGGGTCAGCGCCAGGGCCACGACCAGTGTGGCGTAGATTACCGGCGCGCGCACCTCCAGCGAGGCGGCCAGCACCGTGGCCGCGGCGGGCGCGTCGCCGCGCGAGCGCAGGCGGCGGACGATGTTCTCAACGTCGATGACCGCGTCGTCGACCACCACCCCCAACGCCACGGCCAGACCGCCCAGGGTCATGGTGTTGAGGGTCCAGCCCAGGGCGTCCAGCACGATCACCGCGGTCAGCAGCGACAGCGGGATCGAGACGAACGACACCAGCACCGTGCGCAGGTCGCGCATGAACAGCAGCAGCACCACGGCGATCAGCACCGCGCCTATGACCAGGTCCTCGGCGATGCCGCTCAGGGCGGCGGCGATGAAATTGGCCGGACGGTGCAAGCCGGCGTCTACCTTCACGCCTTGGGCCTCCAGCGCTGGCCTCAGCTCGGCCAGGGCGGCCTCGACAGCGTGAGTGGCGTCCAGAGTGTTGGCCCCGTATTGGCTGGACAGGTTCACCAGCACGCCGGGCTTGCCCATGATCAGGGCCGCGCCGGTATCGGGGGCCGGGGCGTCGACCACGTCGGCCACGTCCCCCACCCGCATCGGCGCGCCGCTGGCGCCGCCGGGGATCGGAGCGGCCGCGATGTCGGTAGCGCTCATGGCCTGGCCGCGTGCATCGATCAAGATCCGCTGCTCGGGGGTGTCGATGAAGCCGCCGCCGCTGACGCCGGTGGAGGCCTTCACCGCCGCCACCATGTCCGCCAGCGACAGGTCTCGCGCCGCCAGGTCGTCGGGTCGGACGCGCACCTCGAACCGTCGCACTTCGCCGCCATAGACCGTGGCCCGGGCCACGCCGGCAGCGGCCAGCAGGCGCGGCCGCACGGTCCACTGCACCAGGTCGCGCAGCTGCATGGGGGTCAGCTTGTCGGAGGTGAAGCCGATCTTCAGCAGGTCCATGGTCGAGGAGGTCAGGGGCGCGACCTTGGGCGGCAGCACGCCGGCCGGCAGGGCGCCCTGCACCTCGGCCAGCGCCTCGGCCACCACTTGGCGGGCGCGATAGGGTTCGGCCCCTTCGGCAAACGTGACGCTGACGATCGAGATGCCCTGGATGGACTCCGAGCGCACCGTGGCTACGCCCGACGCGCCGTTGACCGCCTGCTCGACGGCCCGGGTGACCAGTTGCTCCACCTGTTCGGCGGTCAGGCCCGGAGCCTCGGTCTGGATCTCGGCCTGGGCCGGCACAAACTCTGGAAAGACGTCGAACTTGGCATGGGCCAGGACGATGCAGCCGTACAGGAACAGCAGCAGGGCGGTGACGGCGACCAGGCGCGGCCGGGCCAGAGACCAGCGGACAATGGCGCTGAGCATCGCCTAGTCCTCGGCCTTGGGCGCGGTCTCGGCGGCCAGCAGGGCCGAGGCCCCGGACACCACGACCGGTTCGCCAGGGGCGAAGCCGCTAGCCGAGAACAGGCCCTCCGGCTGCGAGGTCGGAGCGACCAGCGCCCGCCGCTCGAAATGGGTGGCGTCTTTGCGGACATAGGCGAAGGTTTGGCCCGCCGTGCGGATCAGGGCCGAACGGGGAACCAGCACCCCTGCCCCGCCCGCTGCGCCGGACAGCGTGACCGGCGCGGACATGCCCACGCCCAGGCGGGCGGCGACCGGGCCTCGCACGACGCCGATCAGTCCGCCGGTCTGAACGCGCGGGTCGGCCGTCCGTGCGACCCCGAGGATCGCGACATCGACCATTTCGCCGCCGCTCAGCTGCATCCGCGCGCCGTGGGCCCCGCCGGTTCCGGCCGGAGCATCGATCCGCACAAGCACAGTCCGTCCCGCGACGAGTTCGGCGATCAGCCGCGAGCGGCTGGCGTCATTGGCGAAGGCCGGGCCCCATTCCAGGCCGACGCGGCGGCGCAGCAGCACCAGCTTGGCGAGGTCGGCGCTGGCCTGGGCCTGAGCGGCCTGGGCGAGCTTCAGCGAGACGGTGGCGTCGGCCGCGGCCAGGGTCTTGGTCCGAGCGGCCTCGGCGCGCGAGGCGGCGGCGGCCGTAGCTGCGGTGACGAGATCGCCGTCCAGCGTGGCCAGCGGCACCGGATCCAGCACGCGGGCGAAGCCGGTCGCCACCGCCTGCCGCCGAGCGGCGGCCAGGGGCGCGGTCGTGACGCCGAACCGCTTCTGGGTGGCCGCATCGACCTGAACCTCAGCCGCCTGGACGACGCCGGCCCAACTCACGCCGGCGATGAGGGCGAATACCGCGAGCTTGTTCATTGTTGGCCTCCAAGCGTGCGGGACGCGTTCTGCAGCAGGGCGGTCTCGGCCGGATCGAACGGGACCCGCAGGGCGTCCTCGAGATCGACGCCGGCGATGATGGCGGCGCGGTGCGCGTCAAGCACGGCCAACTCGGCCTCGATCAGGGTCGCCTGGGCGCCCAGGTCGTCAACGCGGTCGGCCTCGCCGGCCTTGGCGCCGCGGGCGGTCGCCTCGGCCAGGCGCCGGGCGGCGGGCAGGTCGCGCTCGCGGGTCGAGGCCTCGGTGATCCGCGCCGCGCCCAGGGTCGCCCATGCCTGATCGAGCGCGCCCAGGGCGGCGGCCTGGACCGCTTCCAGGGAGCGCCCTGCCTCGGCGCGCTTGGCCTCGCCCTGGGCGATCGCCGCGCGGTTCAGGTCCATCGGCGGCAGGAGAAGACCCAGGTTGAAGGGCAGCTTGGCGACGCCATGGTCATAGGTGTAGCCCGGCCCGACATGGATCTCCGGATACTGTTTGGCGACCTCCAGCCGCAGCGCGCTTTCGGCCAGGTCGTAACCGACCACGGCCCTGAGGACGTCACGCCGAGTCAGGGCGGCGTCGCGGCGGGCCTGGATCAGGTCCAGCCCTTCCGGCGGCGGCGCGACGGGGGCCAGCGACAGGTCGGCGATAGCGACGGCCGGCACGCCCAGAGCCTGGGCCAGGGCGGCGTCGGCCTGGACGCGACGGGCGCGGGCGTCGGCGAGGCGGCGGTGGGCGACGGCCAGATCGCTCCGGGCAGCCAGGGCCAGGCTTCGGTCGTCCTCGCCGGCCGCGACCCGGCGGTCCAGGCGATCCACGCGAGCTTGGCGAACAGCCTCGAGGCGTTGGGCCAAGGCCGCCTCGGCGTCGGCCGACAGGCGATCGGCCCGGGCCCGCGTCAGGGCGGTGCGGACGGTCCACACCGCCTCGCCATAGTCGTAGAGCGCTTGCATGGCGGCCAGGTCGGCGGCGTTGAGCCGCTCGCCGCGTCGCGCGCCGATGTCCAGCGGGACGTCGGAACCCACACCGAACAGCCACTGTTTCGGCTCGCGCCTGGCGTATTCGCCCGTGAGCGTCAGGGTCATGCTCGGCGCGACCCGCGAAGTCTTGGCCGCCGCCACGGCCGTCCGGTACTTGGCCGCGGCCTCGGCGACAGAGGGGTTGCGCGCCAGAGCGGCCGCCAGCAGGTCGCCGCCGGTCCAAGTCGCGCCGGCCGGCTTCTCGTCCAGCCGGCGGGCGTCCAGCGCGATGGGATAGGCCTCCAGGTGAACGGGGGCAGCGACATAAGGGGTGCAGCCGGCCAGCGCCAGGGCGACGACGACGAACGCGGGTGTGACGACGGCGAAGCGGACGGCGGGCATGCAAGGCTCCTGAGCGTATCCGACTTAGCGGTGGCGAGCTGACGACCTCATGACGGGCACATTGCGAATTCCCAACCTGACGCGGCCGGCCTCACGAGGCGGGGAAGGTGACGCGCGCTTCCAGCCCCGGCCGGGCGTCGTGCAGCCGCACCTCCGCGCCATGCAGCCTGGCCACGGCGGCCACAAGCGCCAGACCCAGGCCGCTGCCCGGCGCGGAGCGACTATGTTCCAGCCGATAGAAGCGGTCGAACAGCTTCTCGCGTTCGACCGCCGGCACGCCGGGCCCATCGTCGGTCACCCACAGCACGGGCGCGCTCACGCCGCGAGCGACCCCGACGCGGATCGCCGCGCCCTCCCCGGCGTGACGCAGGGCGTTTTCGACCAGATTGACCAGCATCTGGGTCAGCAGCTCCGGGTCGCCGTCGATGACCACGTCCGGTTCGCCCTCCAGCCGAAGGGTTTGGCGCGCGTCCTCGGCCGACGGCGCGAAGGCGTCGACGACCGTGCCGGCCAGCTGGGCCAGGTCGGTGGCGCGGAACGCCGCCCGCCTGGCCCCGCCCTCGATCTGGGCGATGCGCAGCAGCGCCGCGAAGGTGTCGAGGATGGTGTCCAGGTCGCCTAGCGCACCCTCGATCGCCTCGCCCCGCTCGCCCTCGCGGGCCAGGCCAGCCTCCAGGCGCTGGCGGAGCCGGGTCAGGGGCGTGCGCAGGTCGTGGGCGATGTCATTGGACACCTGGCGGAGGCTCTCCATCAGGCCGGTGATCCGGTCGAGCATGCGGTTGATGGTCTCGGCCAGGCGGTCCAGATCGTCCTGCGAGCCGCGCACCGGCACCCGGCGGCTCAAGTCGCCGTCGATGATCGCCTCGGCCGTGCCCGAAATCGCCGCCAGCCGCCGGTGGACGTCACGGCTCAACGCAAAGCCGCCGGCCACGCCCAGGATCACCACCCCCGCGAACGCCCAGGCAAAGCCGCGCAGCACCGCCCCATCCAGCGCCTCGATCCGCGCCTCGTCATCGCCCACCATCAGGCGGTAGCCGCCAGGCAGCGCCACGGTGAGCACCCGGATCGGCTCGATCTCGCCGTCACGCTGCCCGCTGCGGACCGTCGACCAGCCGGGCCTCGCCCCGCTCACGGCCAGACGGCCGGCCAGGGGCTTGGCGCCCGGGCCAACCAGGCCATAGTCCAGCGCGCCGGGCGTGCGGTCCCGCTCACGAACGGCCTGGACGACGCCCTCCAGGCCCTCGCTGTAAAACTCCTGGGTCAGGGCCCCGGACTCGGACTGGATGCGGGCGTCGAACTGCTCGGACAGCGCGCTCCGCGTCGTCAGCAGGGTGATCGCTCCCAGCGCCACCACCGACAGGGCGAAGGCGGCGGTATAGAGCGCCGCCAGGCGCAGGCTGGTGGAGCGGAACATCTAGTCCGGCTCGCGCAGGCAATAGCCCGCGCCGCGCACCGTATGGATCAGGTCGTGGCGCTGGCCGCGATCGACCTTGGACCGCAGCCGGCTCATGTGGGTCTCGACGATGTTCGTCTTGGGATCGAAGTGGAAATCCCAGACGCTCTCCAGCAGCATGGTGCGCGTCACGACCCGGCCGGCGTGGCGCATCAGATATTCCAGCAGCTGGAATTCCCGCGGCTGCAGTTCGACCCGGGCGCCGGCCCGGATGACCGTGCGCTTGAGCCGGTTCAGCGTCAGGTCCGACACCTGCAGGGTGGTCGGCTCCTCCTGCGGCGGCGGACGGCGGGCCAGGGCGTTGACCCGGGCCTGCAGCTCGGCGAAGGCGAACGGCTTGACCAGATAGTCGTCGCCGCCCGCCTCCAGACCTTCCACGCGATCGTCGATGCCGCCCAGGGCGGTCAGCAGCAGAACCGGCGTCTTGACCCCGGACGCGCGGATCGTCCGCAGGATCGCCAGACCGTCGATCTGGGGCAGCATGCGGTCCAGCACGATGACGTCGTAGGTCTCGGCGGCCGCCAGCATCAGGCCCTCTCGGCCGGTCGCGGCATAGTCGACCGTATGACCGGCCTCCGACAAGGCCCGCTTCAGATAGGCCGCGGCTTCCTTGTCGTCCTCGACCAGCAACAGTTTCATGCGGCCAACCTGCCTCGATTTGCCGGGAGAAGAAATCGCCTAGTCGGGGTTCCTCCCTCGGCCCCGTTCTCCAGCAGCTTGCCCTCGGTCGCCTCGCCCCCCGACCGTCGCGACCCTTGGGGCGATGGCCACGCGATTACCGATGGCCAATCGAGATGGCGTTCTCGAGGGCTCGCAGATCGGCTTCGGCGGCGGCGACATAGTCGCGTGTCAACGGCGCGCTCCCCTGTCGGCTGACCAATTGCAGTTGGAACACCACGACCTGTTCGTAACGGAAGGCGGTCTCCGACATGGCCAGGTAGTATTCCCACATCCGGCAGAAGCGCTCGTCGAACATCGCGACCGCCTCGGCGCGACGGGCGATGAACGCCGTGCGCCAGGCCCGGAGGGTTTCCGCGTAATGCAGCCGCAGCACCTCGATGTCGGAAACCACCAGGCCCGATCGCTCGACCGCCTTGAGGATGTCCGACAGCGACGGCAGGTGGCCGCCGGGGAAGATGTAGCGGGTGATCCACGGATTGGTGACGCTAGGCGCGTCCGAACAGCCGATCGTGTGCAGCAGCATCACCCCGTCGTCGGTCAAACGCTCGCGGCAGGTCTTGAAGAAGGTCTCGTAGGCCCCGAGACCCACATGCTCGAACATGCCCACTGAGACGATCCGGTCGAACAGGCCCTCGACCGCCCGATAGTCGGTCAGGGCGAACCGTGTCCGGTCCGCCAGCCCGGCCGCCTGGGCCCGGCTCCGCGCGCGGGCGATCTGCTCCTCCGAGAGGGTGACACCCAGCACCTCGGCGACACCGGCCAACCCCGCCAGGTACAGCGCCAGTCCGCCCCAGCCGCAGCCGATATCCAGCACGCGGTGATGGGGCTCCAGCAGCAGCTTGGCGGCGACGTGCCGCTTCTTGGCCAATTGGGCGTCGGCCAGGCCCTGACCGGGATGTTCGAAATAGGCGCAGGAATATTGCCAGTCCGGATCCAGGAAGAGGGCGTAGAGGGCGTCGCCCAGGTCGTAGTGATGGGCCACGTTGCGGCGCGAGCGGCCCGGGTCGTTGCGCTGGCGCCAAAGCTGAGTGGCCGTGCGAAAGCGATCGAACGCCTGGACGATCGGCGACGGGTTCGCCTCGCCGCCGTTGTCGAGGATCAGGCTGAGAAACTCGTAGATCGTTCCCCGCTCCATCGCCAGCCGGCCGTCGGTGAACAGCTCGCCGGTCTTGAGGTCGGGATCGAGCAGCAGCGCCCAGACGGCGGCGTTGTCGGTCAAGCGGGCGACGATCAGCTCGCCCGCGCCGTCGCCGAACGCCAGGCGCTCGCCAGACGGCATGATCAGCGTCAGGGCGCCGCGCCGGACCAGCGGCGTCAACGCCTTGCCAAGCGCCCAGACGGCGAAACTCACGAGGCTGGGCTCGCGACCGCCGGGACGATGGCCGCCCGCCGCACCGGCAGACGGGCGAAGATCTCCGCGCCCGTGGCGGCGAAGCGCGCCTGGCCGAACCGCTCCAGCACCCGCGACCGCGCGAGCTGGCCCATCGTCGCCAGCCTGTCGGGCGTCCGCAGCAGGCATTCCAGCGCCTTGGCCAGCGCCTCAGGATCGTCGGGCGGAACCACCCGTCCCGTCAGTCCGTGCACCACGCTGTAGGGCATCTCCCCCACGGCGGTGGCCAGGACCGGAAGACCAGCCTGCATCGCCTCATGCACCGCGACGCACAGGCCTTCGCGGCGCGACGGCTGCAGATAGAGGTGCAACCCGGCAAGAAACTCGCGTGGCGTGTCGCAGAAGCCGGTGAGATGGACGTTCTCCAGGCCCGCCAGATGGAGCATGGCCTGCAGCCGCTCTCGCTGCGCGCCCTCCCCCGCGATCTTGAGCTCGAACGGCGCGGGCGGGATGAAGCCGTTGGCCCGCATGTGGGCCAGCGCCCTGATCAGCACGTCGTAGCCCTTGGCCGTGTGCAGGCGCCCCAGCGTTCCCAGTCGCAGCGTCTCGCCCGGCCGCCAGGGCACGGCCTGAGGCGCGGCCGCGTCGGCGGCGAACAGCGGCCAGGCGGCCAGGCGTTCCGGCTTCACCTTCAGACGCGCGGCGGTCAGGGCCGTGACGCTATAGGAGTCGCCGATCCATAGGCCCGACAATCTTCGGGTCGCGCGCAGCAGCAGCCGGTTGGCCGGCTTGAGGAAGGCGTTGTGCTGCCAGCTGACGACGGGCACGCGACGCCGCAGGCCGACGAGCTGGCCCAGCAGGGTGGCGCGGGTCAGCGAGGTCCACAGCAGGTCGGGCTGCTCCTCGGCGACGATCCGGTCCAGCCAGCGCAGGGCGTCGACGTGATCGCGCTCGCCGCCGGGCCGGACGCGGACATCCAGCCCCTGACGGATCATCGGCGGCAAGGCCCGACCATCCCGGCGCGTCAGGGCCAGAACCTCGACCCTGGCGCCCTGGTCGGCCAGCACCTTGGCCACGGCCGGAACCGGCAAGGCCGCGCCGCCGCCTTCGAGGGAATTGATCACGTAAAGGATGCGCATCAGAACGCCCCTGTTCCGGTCCACGCCAGGTCGGGCGTGTCGACCACCAGCTGCACCGGCGGGTCCGCCCAGGCCCGCCCCGCGAACCGCGCCACGGCGCGCGCCGCGCGCTGGGCCGAGGGCTCGCCGGTCAGGTCGAAACGTTCGTCGAACAGGGCCTCCTGCACCGGCCGCCAGACGGTCGCGTGCTCCTGACGGGAGCGGTCGATGGCCGGGCCCAGGTCGGCGGCGTCCTCGATCACCGGACCGGCGCGCCAGTGGCCGAAGTTCGGGTCGCCGGCCCAGTCGAAGTGGTGGCTGTTGAGGAAGACGCACGGCCTGGGCTTGCGCAGGAACTCGTAGATCTGACTGCTGACGTCACCCAGATAGAGGTCGGCGCGCTGGGTGTAGACCATGGTGGTCGAGGCCCGGCTGCCCAGGTCGATATGGATGTTGGGCGCGCGAAGATAGCGCTCCTCGATCCGCCCGGCGCGGTCCAGCCGCAGCTTGTCGATCGTCGCCACGAACGGCCGCTCGAACAACATTACATGGGGGGCGAAGATCAGGTGGTGGTCGTCATGCTCGACGAACCAGTCCAGCACCTGGCGGCCGGCCTCGTACCAGGACGACAGGTGCGGCGAGACGTGCGGGTTGTACAAGGTCACCGGCCGGCCGTCGTCGAGGAGCGGGTGGGTCGTAACCCCCGCCGGCAGCAGATCGAACTTCGGGTAGCCGACGATCGAGATCTTGGCCGGATCGACGCCGGTCTCGTGGATCAGCCGGTCGCGGATCTTGCGACCGGAGACCAGCACGTGGTCGAAACCGGCGCTGGCCTTGTCGAAGCCGATGGCGCGGTCGCCGGCTCCGTGGCGGGTGTGGACGATCTTCAGGTCCTTGAGCCTGTAGCGGGTCTTGAGGATCAGCGAGGTCTTCTCGGCCACCACCAGGATGTCGAGCGACCGGAAGAATTCGAGGTTGTCGCCGTAGACCAGCAACTTGATGGCCGGCAGCACCGCCTCGGCGGTGGCGGCCAGGATCTTCGACGAGCGCCGGGTCAGGCCCAGCTCGACCAGGCTGACGCCGTGGCCGATCAGGCCGCCGCTCAGGCGGATCACCTCAGCGGTCAGCCGCCGACTGGTGGTGGCGACGACGATCTCCAGGTCGCGGTCGCCACCGGCCAGGGCCAGGGCGATCGGCAGGCTGTGCGCCACCTGATGGACCTGGTCATGGTTGAAGAGAAATCCGATGCGCATGGCCCAACGACGCCACGCCCGCAAATGCCCCTCACCGATTCCTAACCGTGGGTCGGACGCTGATCAGGCCGCCCGCCGCGGCAGGACCGTGGGACGGGCGACGCGAGCCTTGAGGCGGTCCATCAGGGTTCCGAGCGTATCGCAGTCGGCGCCCACCATGTCGTCGATCTCGATGTGGAAGTGATCCTCGATCTCGACCAGCACCGCCTCGTAGGCCTCCAGCGAAAGGCGGAGATCGCAGATCCGCGTCGGACGCTGCAGCACGTCGCGGGCCAATCCCGCCTTGGTCGAGATCAGGTCGGCGACGTCGTCGTCGGTGAGAAAGGCATGCGCGAAAAGGGCGTCGATCATGGCGCGAAGCTCCCGTGAGGTCTGGTCCAATGACGCCGCGCGGCGAGCACCTCCTCACCGATTTGACGCGCCTTACGCCAGCATCCGGCCGTCCTCCATCCGCAGCACCTGGTCGGCTTGGTCGGCCAGCCGCGCGTCGTGGGTGACACAGACCACGGTGGCGCCGCTGGCGTGGGCCTCGGCCCGCAACAGGGCCGCGATCTGCCGCCCGTTCTCGGAATCCAGGGCCGAGGTCGGCTCGTCGGCGAAGATCAGGGCCGGCCGCTTGGCCAGGGCCCGGGCGATAGCCACGCGCTGCTTCTCGCCTCCCGACAGCTCACCGGGCCGGTTGGACATCCTTCGCTCCAGCCCCACCGCCGCCAGGGCCTGGACGGCCCGGGACCGCGCCTCCCGCGCCGAAGCGCCCAGCCGCCGCAGCACGATCTCGACCTGCTCGCTGGCGGTCAGGGCGGGCAGCAGGTGGAAGCCTTGGAAGATGAAGCCGGAATGAGCCAGCCGGAAGCGATCACGCTGGTCGGCGCTCATCGGGACCAAGGCGCGGCCCAGGGCCTCGACCGAACCGGCGTCGGGGCTCAGCAGGCCTGACAGGATCGCCAGCAGGGTCGACTTCCCCGAGCCGGACGGACCGGTGATCATCACCAGCTCGCCGGGCCTCAGGCTCAGGCTGACGGGATGCAGGGCGTCGATCCTTAGAGCGCCCTCGCCGTAGTGCTTCCGCACCGCCTCGGCGCGCAGGGAAATGGTCACGTCGCGTGTCCGCCCAAAGCCAGCAGCAGGTCGACATAGGCCTGGGCGCGGGCGGCCTGGGCGTTGGTCAGGGCCACG
Organism: Caulobacter sp. BE254; assembly: GCF_031457295.1. NCBI lineage: Bacteria > Pseudomonadati > Pseudomonadota > Alphaproteobacteria > Caulobacterales > Caulobacteraceae > Caulobacter > Caulobacter sp. BE254. The sequence continues at coordinate 401,707 of NZ_JAVDWJ010000001.1, forward strand.
TCGGCGTCGGCGGCCCCGGCCTCCAGGGCGGCCAGGGCCAGTCCGTCGATGTCGCCGTCATCGTGCCGCATCTGGCCGGTTCCGAAGGCCCGGACGGCCCGGGTCCAGGACGTCTTCGCCATGGCTTCGGCGGTGGCGGCGTCCTGCAAGGCCGCCAGGTTCAGCCGAGCCTGGCCCCAGGCCTCGCCAACTGTCTTTCGGTAGGCCAGTTCGGCCAGCTGCGCCTCGGCCTCGGCGCCGCGCTTGCGAGCCTTGGCGGCGCCGCCGTCCAGCAGTTCGTGGGTCAGCCCGCCGGCGACCGCCCAGGCCAGCGCCCGCACGTCCAGCAGATAGAGCAGATCGGTGTCGCCGGACCCGACGCCGGCGGTCAGCGTGAATCTCGGACGCGACGCGGCGACGGCCTCGGCCCGACGGGCGTCGGCGGCCTGCAGGCGGGCGAACGCGGCCTGAATGTCGGGACGCGCCTGGACGGCTTCGGACGCGACCGTGGTCATCGATGGCGTGGCCGGAATCTCGTCGCCCGCATAGGCCGGCTCGTCGATGAGCTTGTCCTGTCCCAGCAACAAGCCCAGCCGCATCCGGCCAGCCTCCACGGCGTGCTCGGCGCGCTGGACCTCGGCGCGCGCCCGCGTCTGGGCCGTCCGCGCCGACGTCAGCTCCTCGTCACGGGCCGAGCCCTCCACCGTCTTGCGGCGGATCAGGTCCTCGATTTGTCCCGCCAGGCTCGCCCGGAGTTCGGCGGCCGCGCGATGCTCCTGATCGGCCCGCAGGCCCACATAGGTCCGAGCCACCTCGGCCAGCACCAGTTGGCGCGCGGCGGCGACGTCCTGCAGGGCGGCGGCCTCGTCCGACTTGGCCGCCTCCTGGCCGTGCTTCAAGCGATGAAAAAGATCGACCTCGTAGCCGCCCAGCACGGGCGCGCCGGCCCCGGCGCTGCTCGACGAGAAGTCGGCCCCGCCGATCGCGGCCTCGGCGCCGATCGTCAGGCGCGGCCTGCCGCCGGCCCGGGCCAGATCGACATCGGCCCGCGCCTTCTCCAGCCGCGCCAGGGCCATGCGGATGTCCAAGGAACCCAGCTCCGCGTGGGCCAGCAGGTTGGCCAGGACGGGATCGTCGAGGGTCGGCGACCAAGGGTTCGCCGCGAGCGACGCGGCGGCCGGCGCTGGTGTCGGGGCGCGCGGCGACACGGCCGACGCCGTCGCGGGCGTCACGGCCAGGACGGCGGCAAGCGCGAACCTGATCATCCGCCGATCCTCGCCAACACGCGCTGACCCAGGCGCAGGGTGTTGGGCTCGTCGAACGCCAGGACCAGGCGCAGCACCCGGCCATCGGCCCGGCCGCCGGGCTGGTCGTCCAGGGCCGCGGCCTCGAAGGACGGCGAGATTCGAAGCACCCGCGCCTTCAGCACGCGCCCCCCGCCGGCGGCGTCGGTGACCCAGGCGACAGCGCCGGGCGTGACCCGGTCGACAAAGGCCTCGTCCAGTTCGGCGCGGACGATCCGGGGTCCGTCGGGCGCCAGGATGAACAGGGGTGTTCCCGAAGCAGCCACCGCCGCCGCGCCCACCGCCGCCGTGCGGCGCAGGATCAGGCCCGACGCCGGGGCTCGAACCGTGCGGACGGTCCGTTCCAACTCGGCCAGGCGCTGGCGAGCTCGCGCTACGTCCACGGCGCGAGCCGCCTCGTCGGTCTGGGCGGCCGCCACCGCCGCCGCCTGCTTGGCCTGTTCGGCTTCGCGCCGGGTGGCGGCGTCGGCCAAGGCCAATCGCATCAGGCGCGCGGCTTCGATCGCCGCCGCCGAGGACCGCGCCTGAGCGCCTCGCCAGGCTGCCACCTGCTGGGCGGTCTCCGCCGCCGCCTGGGCCGCCAGCAAGGCGCTGCGGTCGGTGTCGAGCTCAGCCATCACCGCGCCGCGCTCGACATGCGCGCCCTCCTCGACACTGACCTGGGCGATCAGCCCGTCGCGCGGCGCGGCGATCGGGATCAGACCGCCCTCGACGGCGACTACGCCTCGGGCCACGGCGACCGGCGCGGGACGGTTCTGGGCGTCGGCGACGTCGGGGCCCTTCTGGCAGGCGGCCAGCAGCACCCCGGTCGCCAGCAGGACCGGAATCAGGACGCGGCCGTTGGGCGCGTGGCGGGGCATCGTCAAAATCCTCACAGAAGCAACACGGCCGGATCGGCCCGCGCGACTCGGCGCAGCGCCCACAGGCCCGAGCCGAAGGCGACCAGCGCCACCAGGCCGACCGCGGCGGCGACCATCGGCGCGGTCATGACCAGCGGCGTGTCCCCCAGCCGCGCCACTATCGCCAGGATCGCGGCGAAGGCGCCGGCAAGCAGCACGCCGGCCGCCGCGATCCAGGCGGTCTGGGCCAGGACGATGCCGCGCAGGGCGCCGATGGTGAAACCCAGGGCGCGCAAGGCCGCGTAGTCCTTGAGCGAGGCCGCGACCGCCGCCGCCAGGGTCTGGCTTGTGACGATCACCGCCACCAGGATCGCCACGGCGCTGCCGAACACGAAGGCCACCCCGGCCCCGGACTCAGCCAGCCAGTAGCGGACGCTGCGGTCGGCGAAGGTCTGGCTGGTCATCGGCTCGAAGCCGCGCCGGCGCCCCACCTCGCGCAGGCCGGCGGCGACGGCGCCGGCCTGCGATGGATCGTTCAGCCGGGCGGTGAAGTAGGCCGCGCCCTCCCCGACGCCGATCGCGGGATCGAGGCGCCGGGCCGTGGCGGCCGAGGCGATGACGTTGACGCCGCCCAGAGCGCGCAGGCCCTCGGTCACCCCGACGATCCTCACCCGCCGACCGTTGATCTCGGCCAGACCGCCGACGCCGGTCTCCAGCTTGGCGAGGTCGGCGCGGTCGACCAGCACCGCGTCCGGCTCGCCCAGGGCGACGCGCAGGTCGGTCGGCAGAACGTCGGACAACACCATCGCGCCGGGCGTCGGGTCCAGGCCGACGATATAGACATTGACCATGCCGTGGCGACTGGTGCGCCACTCGCCCGAGCCCCAATAGAAAGGCTCGACCCGGGCGATACGCGGGTCGGCGCGCAGAAAGAGCTCGGTCGCCCCGTCGATCGGCCGGCCCAGATCGATGCTCTGCACGCCCGGAAACCCGACCCACAGATCGGCCGAGGACTTGGTTACGTAGACGCTGGCCAGGGAGAACACGCCCAGGATCAGGCCCGCCTGCAGCAGGACCAGCAGGCCCGAGAAGCCCACGGCCACGGCGGCCGGCGCGAACCGGCGCCAGTCAAACAGCAGGGTCTTGAGCGCGACGCCGGTCATGCGATCGGTCCCGGAGGCGTCTCGCGCCCGCCCCGTCCGATCAGCCAGACGCCGACCAGGATGGCCAGGCTGCCCACGACCTGCAGCAAGCCCACGGGCTCGTGAAACACCAGCGCGCTGGCGGCGATGATCAGCACATAGCTGACCGCCGACAGCGGAAAGGCGGCGCTGAGCGGCATCTCGGCCAGCACCGTCATCCAGGCGACGAAACTTGCGACCTCGCAGACCAGCAGAATTTGGACGCTGGACAGGCGCGCGGCCGCCAGCAACCAATCGACGTCGAACCGCATCTGGGCGAGCCGGGCGGCCGAGGCTTTGGCCGCGATCTGGTAGCCCAGGGTCAGCAGTGGCAGGATGGCGAACAACACCATGGGCGCGAGGCGGCGGGGCGCGGGGGCGATGGCGGTCATGCGGCCAGCCCTTCCAGTGGATCGCCCATGACCAGCGGCGCCAGGGCGCGCAGGGCGCCGTTCAGCAGGCCGTTGCGATGGCGAAAATACATCGTCGCCGGGGTCAGCCGGCTGCCCAGCCGCACCTTGTCGCCGAGATTGGCCTGGCCGCTGCGATAGCGCTTGAGGCCCCGCGCCAGGCAGCGCTCGAGGTTGAAGAACCAACTCAGGAAATAGAGGTTGTGGGCCCGGCCGCGCTCGGCCTCCATGCAGAAGAACTTGTCGAGCAGGACCTCGCCGTCCTCCAGCAGCAGGTTGAAGGCCAGCAGGTCGTCGCCGGCGTAGTACAGCACGAAGACCGCCCGGCCGGGCATGCGCGACGCCACCTCGGTGAAGAAGGCCGGGGTCAAGGTCTCCAGCTGAGCCGAGGCCCGAGCCAGGGTCTGGTGGTAGAGCGCCATGGCCCGGGGCAAATCGGCGCCGAGCGAAGACCGCAACTCCACCCGCACGCCGGACCGCGACCTCAGCTTGCGCCGCATGTCGCGCCGCGCGCCGCTGGAGAGGCCGGCGAGATAAGCGTCAAGATCGGAAAAATCGATGGGCAGGTCGGCGATCGGCTGGCCGGGCACGGGGCTGTAGCCGGCGGCGGCGGTGGCCCGCGACCACAGCTCGGCCTGGGCGTGGTCGGCGTCCTTCACACCGGTCAGGACGCAGCCGGATCGCGCCGCGTCGTCCTCGAAGGCGCGGATCAGGGCGGTGAGAACGGCGGCGCGATCCGGCTGCGGCAAGTCGGGCGCGAAGCCGACCGTGGCGGTCTCGGTGCCGGGCGAGCCCAGGCAGGCCAGCTTGGGCGTCATCAGGCCCGGGGCCAGGCTTCTGACCCGCTCGGCGATCCGGCGCCCCTGCCCTTCGAATGTCGTTTCCAGGCGATAATCGGTGATGAAGGCCGGCGCCGCCCCGACCAGCCGGCCGTCGCGATGGACCAGGACATAGCGCCAATCAAAGCCGGCCAAGCCCGCGGCCTCGATGGCGCGCAGGTAGTCGAATCCTTCGAGGGCACCGCCGAACAATGCGTCCCACTGGCCGCGCGGCAGGTCGTCCAGCGTGGTCAGGACCCGGGTCTCAAACATGGGACCTCATCTCGAGACTCTCGACGGCGTACGGGGCGTCCTCGCCGAAGAAGGCCGCCGTCAGCGCCGCCACCCGGTCGCGCTCCTGGTCGACGTGGATCATGTGATAGCTGTCGTCGAGCAGGTGCAGCCGCGTGGGCCCGCCCAGCGCCGTCTCCAGGCGATAGGCGTTGCGCGGATGGCTCATGTCGTCGTCGCTGGCGTGCAGGATCAGGGTCGGCGTCTGGATGGTCTTGCCGATGCGCTCCAGCCGCCGGTTCATGCGGTACATCTGGTAGAGGGCGCCCAGCGGCAAGCGGTCGATGGCGCCCTCGATCAGTCCGCCCGGCGCCCGCTCGGCCAGGCCGCGCAAGCGCTCGTCCTTGAGGCCGAACGGATGGGTCTCGGCCCAGGCCAGACGGCGCACGCCGGGCAGGTTAGCGACCAGCTGGATCACCGGCGCGGCCACGGCGAAGCGCGGCATGTTCCAGCCATCGTATTCGAAGGTCATCGAATAGACCGCCGCGGCGCGGACGCTGGGCCGTTCGGCCGCCAACATCAGCCCCAGGGCGCCGCCCACGCAAATCCCGGCCACCGACACGGTGTCGACCTCTGCCGCGAACCGGTCATAGGCCTCGACCAGGCCGTCAAGCCAGTCACGCCAGGTGGTGCGCAGCAGGGTGGCCTCATCGGCCCCATGGCCGGCCAGCAGCGGCGCGTGGACCTCGAAGCCCCGCCGCGCCAGGCGCTTGGCCAGTGGCTTCATTTCGGCCGGCGCGCCGGTCAGGCCATGGACCAGCAGAACGCCGTGGCCCGAGCGGCCCGCCAGGCGCAGGGGCTGGACGCTCATGGCCGCACCGCCCGTTCCGCGTCGCGCGGCCGGCGATTGGCGCGGGCCAGAAAGCCTAGAGCGTGGGCCGGGCCGATCACGTGAACGCCGTGGGCCGCCTGCTGCTCGACCAGGGCGCGACGCAGGGCCGGGAGCCGGGTCCAGTGGACGGCTGGTCGGTAGTGGTGTTCGGCGTGGTGGCCGTTGTTGAACCAGGTGAGATTGTAGACCGGGTCGTAGCTGGAGACGCCCCAGGCGATCGGGGTCTCCGGATCGCCGTTGAAGTGCTCGTAATAGCCGTTCAGCTGCGAGAGGCATTCGCCCAGATAATAGAACGGCAGCAGGAACAGCACCGCGCGCCAGTCGATCACGGCCATGCCGATCGCGAACACCGCCACGGCGGCGAGCTCGATGCGGCCCCAGCGGGCGTCGGCGTCGCGGCCACGCGCCTTCAGCGCCTGGTAGACCGAGCCGCCGCTGTCGCGGAAGAAGCCCAGGAACACGTAGGACCAGACGCTCTCGGGCTGACCGTCCTTGCCGTGACGATAGATCGACAGCCAGTCGCGGGTCTCGCCGTCCGGGCCGGGTCGATCGCTGTTGCCCTCGTGATGGCGCAGATGGACCCAGGTGTAGAAGGTCTGGGAAAAGCCGATGGCCACTGACTCCAGCAGCGAGAAGGCGCGGTTCAGGGCCTTGGATCGGAAGTATGGCGTGTGCAGGAAGTTGTGAGACACGCCGTTGACGTTCCAGCTGATCGCCAGGGCGTAACCGAAGCCGCACAGCAGTTGGCCCCACCAGGGCCGATTGGCCGAGCCAACCACGATCCAGACCACGAAGGCCAGGTGCGCCAAGGCGGCGGCGACCGGGATCAAGTCCCACCCCGTCCAGGCCATCAGGCCCTTCGCGCGCTTCGGAAGACGGAAATCTCGCGGCGTCATCGCGCTCGCTCCTGGGTTCGAAGAGGTCACAGGCCCGACAGCCCCACGCAGGTGACGCCGGCGGCGACCAGGGCCGCGCCCGCGATCTGGACAGGGGTGAGGCGCTCCTTGAGGATCAGCGTGCCGGCCAGGGGCACGCCGGCGTAGGTCAGGGTCATGATCGGAAAAGCCAGGCCCAGCGGCGTGGTCTCCAGCACCACTACCCAGGCGACCATCTCGACGAACCAGAAGACGATCCCGGCCCACAACAGCGGCTGGGTCGCCAGGGCGGCCAGATAGGCGGGCTTGCCGTCGGCGCCGTCGGAAGCAGCCTTGAAGCACAGCTCGCGGCCGATCTCGGTGACGATGCAAAAGGCCAGCAAGCCCAGGCCAGTGGAGGTCAGGGCCGGGCTCACCGCGCGACCTCCGAAAACAGCGACAACAGGCGCAGGTTGGTCGTCTCGTTGATCCGCGACAGATCGCCCGGAGCCCTGCCGCGCGGTTGGTCGAGGAAGGCTTCGCCGCGTTTCAGCAGGTACGAAAGCAGGTCCGGTCCGTAGCGCGGCGGCGACCAGTCGCCGACCACGTCGGCCCCGATCAACCGCGCCCGTTCCGCCACCGCTCGGACCAGGCGCTCGAGTCCGTCCAGGCGCAATCGACCCTGGTCCCAGTTGGTGACGGCGTCGTCGTCGCAGAGCACGTCCTTGTCGATCGTGACGTAGACGGCGTCGGTTTCGATCCGCGAGGCCAGCAGGTGGAGAAACCCGTCCTGGCCCATCGCCTCCATCGACGGCCAACCGCAGTCGCCGATCCGCAGGATCGGGCCGCCGTCCGGCGCACGATAGGGATAGAGCTCGACCCGCCCTTCGGCGACTAGGCTCAGGTCGGCCCGCTTGGTCTCGGGGCGATCGATGTCGCCGCTGCAGACGCCGACCGTGATCACCTTGGCCACGCCCGGCAGGCGGGCGGCGCGACCGACCCACGACCCGCAGTGCAGGCCGTTCTCGAACCGCACCCAGTCGGGATGGTTGTCGAAATGGACGACCGTCACCGGCCCGGCGCCCGACGCGGCGATCGCGCGCTCGATCAAGAGCGGCGAGACGTGGTGGAAATCGCCCGAGCCGGCGAACACCAGGTCCGGCCCCGCCCCCGCCGGCGCCGCATCGCGCAGCCGGGCGGCCAACGAGGCCAGGGCCGGCGGCCGGCTCCACAGGCGAAGGGCCGGTCCGAGATCCTGGGCCTCGACCGTCAACCCGCCCTGGTCGCGCAACACCGATTGCGAGTCCAAGGCGTTGTCGAGGTTGAGGAAAACCGGGCGCATAGACCAGATCAGTCGACGCAGCGGCGCAGCACGGCGTCCAGGAGCTTCAGGGCCAGGTCGATCTCGTCCCTGCTGATCTCCAGCGAGGGGGCCAGGGTGATGACGTTCTTGTAGTAGCCGCCGACGTCGAGGACCAGGCCGTAGCGCTTGCCGTCGATCTCGATGTCGCCCTTCATCCCCTCGGCCTCCATGCGGTTGAGCAGGGCCTTGTTGGGGGTGAAGCCGTCGGCCTCGCAGATCTCGGCGCGCAGGGCCAGGCCGAGGCCGTCGACGTCGCCGATCTGCGGCCAGCGCGTCTGCAGATCCTTCAGGCCTTCGAGGAAGTAGGCGCCCTTCTCCATGACCTGGGCGCCGTAATCGACCTCGGCGGTCATCCGCAGGGTCTCCAGCGCCACGGCCGTGCCCATCGGGTTGGAATTGAAGGTCGAGTGGGTCGAGCCGGGCGGGAAGATCTCCGGGTTGATCAGCTCCTCGCGGGCCCAGACGCCGGACAGCGGATTGAGGCCGTTGGTCAAGGCCTTGCCGAACACCAACACATCAGGTTGCACGCCGAAGTGCTCGATCGACCACAGTTTTCCGGTCCGGTACATGCCCATCTGGATCTCGTCGACCACCAGCAGGATGCCGTGCTGGTCGAGGACCTTCTTCAGCTCGATGAAGAAGTTGGGCGGCGGGATCACATAGCCGCCGGTGCCCTGGATGGGTTCGATATAGAAAGCGGCGTATTCGGCCTGGCCGGTCTTGGTGTCGAGCACGCCGTTGTATTCGGTCTCGAACAGGCGGGCGAACTTGGCCACGCAGGCCGCGCCGTACTCTTCCTTGCTCATGCCCTTGGGACCGCGGAAATGGTAGGGAAATTCAATGAACTGGGCGCGGTCGCTAAAGTGGCCGAAGCGCCGGCGATAGCGGTACGACGAAGTGATCGCCGAAGCGCCGAGGGTACGGCCGTGATAGCCGCCCTCGAAGGCGAACATCAGCTGCTTGCCGTTTGATGCGTTGCGCACCAGCTTCAGCGAGTCCTCGACCGCCTGGGCGCCGCCGACGTTGAAGTGGACCCGGCCCTTGCGGCCGAACTTCCTCTCGGCGTCCTGGGCGATCAGCGCGGCGAGCTCGACCTTCTCGCGGTGCAGGTATTGGCTGGCCACCTGCGGCAGGGTGTCGAGCTGGCGGTGGGCGACGGCGTTCAGGCGCGGATTGCGGTAGCCGAAGTTGACGGCCGAGTACCACATCTGCAGGTCCAGGAACTGGCGGCCCTGGGCGTCGTACATGAACGAGCCCTCGCACCCGTCGAAGAACTTGGGATCGGGCAGGTAGTGGACGGTGTCGCCGTAGGAGCAGTACTGGGCCTCGAGCTCGCGCAGGGCCGCTTCATCGAGAATGGGGTGTTCGGCATCATACATTCTGGGAAGGCTCCGGTCAGATGGCGGCGCGACGGACCCGGCGGCCATGGGCCGCGGCGAGCGTCGTGGTGATGGTGTGGAAGTCCGAGAACTCGTGGTGCGGCATGGCGCGCGAGCGGGCGTAGGCGGCCAGCTTGTCGCGGGCGAACAGCAGGTCGGCGCGGCCCGAGACGCAGAAGTCCGAACGCCCGTCGCCGATGAAGACCATGAAGTCGTCGCTCGGCGCCTCGGCGGCGGCGACCTGGCATTTGCAGACGCCGGAACCGGCCGCGCAGCCGGCGCGCGACCAGGGCTGCTCCAGCGACCGCGCCAGCGCCGCCCCGGCCAGGCGATTGGCCACCACCGGCAGATGATCCAGGCCATGGCGACCCAGGATCCGGGCGATGAAACGGTCGACCCCGTCGCTGACCACGGTCAGCGGGACGGCGTTGGCCTGGCACCAGGCGACGAACTCGGCAAAACCGTCGGCCAGTTCGACGCTGTCCAGCACCGCGTCCAGCGCCGCCTCGTCGCCGCCGATCAAGGCGATCTGGCCGCGCATGCACGCGGCGGCCGTGATCTCGCCCCGTGTCCACCGCGCCTCGAGGTCTTCCCAGGCCGGGTCGGCCAGGCGGGTCAGCACGAGATCGGTGGTGTCGACCTTGGCGATGGTGCCGTCGAAATCGCAAAAAATCCGCATCGTCCCGACTTGGCTCCAGACGCCCCTGCGCGTTCGAGCCAATGACGCCGCGTGTGTTGGGCCCCCTCACCGATTTTTCCGTGGATGATCGTCAGGCCCGACCAAACCTCGAGTGGTTGCCTTCGCCTTGTCGCCAAGCCATGTCTCTTGAGCCTTCACCGACTCCTTCAGCGGGCCGAACGTCCTGGCCATGACCAGCAACGCCGACATTCAGATCCTCGCCCTACGTCCGAGCGCGCGCCCGTGACGATGGACGCTGCTTCGCACCTTTCGCCGCTCGCGGCCGCCTATCTAGAACGTCGCGAGGACATGCGGCGGTTCTTCCTGGCGCGGCTGGGCGGCGGCGCGGACGTCGAGGATCTGGTCCAGGAGCTCTATCTCAAGGTCCTGGGCGCGGCCGGCGAGACGATCGAGAACCCGCCGGCCTATCTCTATCGCCTGGCCTCGAACCTGATGTTGGATCGCCTGCGCCGGGCCAAGCGCTCGGGCGCCCGAGAGACCGAATGGCGGCGGACCCACCACGCCGCCATCGGCGCGCTCGACGTGGCCGACACCCCGGACGCCGAAAGCGCGGTGATCGCCCGCCAGCGGCTGGAAAAGCTGTCGAAGGCGCTGGAAACGCTGTCGCCGGTCACCCAGCGCGTCTTCCGCCTGCACAAGTTCGAGGGCCTGACCCACGCCGAGACCGCCGAGCGGATGGGCATTTCGCGCAGCGCGGTCGAGAAGCACGTCAGCCTGGCCCTGGGCCACTTGCTCAAGCGGGTGGGCCCATGACCGTGACCGATATGCCTCACCGGACCAGGATATGGGGAGGACCTTACGATCGCGTGGCGTCATTGTGGCAGCCCACGCTCCAGGCCTGGCGCAAAGGAAGCGCGAACCGTCGATGACCGAGTCCGTTCCCCACGATCCGATCCAGCAGGCGGCCGTCGACTGGTTCGCCAAGCTGCAGGGCGAGCCCGCCCTGGAGGACTGGACGACGTTCCAGGCCTGGCTGGAGGCCGATCCCGCCCACGCGGCCGCCTATGACCGGGTCGAGGCGATGTGGATCGAGCTCGATGATGTTCCCGCCAACGATGTCGAGACCGCGCCCACGGCCGAGGCGCGGCTCGCCGCCAATGTGGTTCCGCTGCGCAGCCGCCTGCAGGCCGGCACACGCCGGGGCCTGCTGGCCGGCTTGGGCGTGGCGGCGGCCGCCGCGGTCGTCGCCCTGGCCGTTGCGCCGCAGCTGACCCGTCCGACCTTCACCGACTATTCGACGCGGCGCGGCGAGACCCGCGAGGTCGCGCTGGCCGACGGCTCGCGCCTGACCCTCGGAAGCGGCACCACCCTGCGTGTCCATCTGAGCCGTAGACAGCGCGACGTGACCTTGGTCGACGGCCAGGCCAGCTTCGATGTCGCCCATCTCGAGAACCGGCCATTCGTGGTCGCCGTGGGCGAGCGCGAAGTGCGGGTGCTCGGCACGGAGTTCAGCATCCTCAGCCATGCCGAACGCCTGACCGTCACCGTGCGTCGCGGCCTGGTCGCGGTCTCGGGCGGACAGGAGGGCACGGTGCGGCTCGCCAAGGGCCAGCAGTTGATCCACCTCCCGGGCGCGACCACCAAGGTGCGCGACACCGACCCCGACGCCGCCTTCGCCTGGAAGTCCGGCAAGCTGATCTACGACCGCACGCCGCTGATCGAGGTGGTCGCCGACCTCAACCGCTATGTCGCGACGCCGATCCGCGTTGATCCTAGCGCCGCCTCGGTGACAGTCTCCGGCGTCCTGTTGGTCGACGAGGAGACCGCCATGGTCCGGCGTCTGGAATTGTTCGCCCCGGTCGTCGCCGAGACGACGCCGCGCGAGGTGGTCCTCAAGGCCAAGACGGCGCGCCGCTGACCGTGGCGGGCAAGATCGAGCGCGCCGGCGGCCGGGTCTGGGCCGCCGTCCTCGGGGCCAGCCTCGCGGGGCTGGGCTACGCCCTGCCCGTTCAGAGCGCGCCGCGCCTTTTCGCCGGCCGGCTCTCGCCCGTCGTGCGGCTGCAGATCGCCGCCAAGCCGGTCCACGCCGCGCTGATCGATTTGGCTCTGCAGTCGGAGCTTTCGCTGGGCGGTGACCTCGAGGCTTGCCAGGGTCAGGCTACGGCCCTTTCCGGTCGCCTGTCGGTCTCCAGCGCCCTGGATCGCATCCTGGCGGGCAGCGGGTGCGATTATCGCCAACCCGACCCGCGCACGGTGATCATCCACCGTCTGGCGTCCCGCGCCCGCCCCGCGACCGCGCCCTCGACTTCGGATTCGGCGGTCACGCCGCTAGGGCTCGGCGAAGTGGTGGTGACCGCCCAACGCTATCCCAACCTACCAGGCCGCACGCCCTACGCCATCTCGGTGGTCTCCGGCGGCACGCTTGAAAGCGAGTCGGTCAGCAGCCTTTATGAGCTGGCCGGCCAGGTGGCCGGCATGACGGTGACCAACCTGGGCCCGGGGCGCGACAAGGTGCTGCTGCGCGGCCTGTCGGACGGGGCCTTCACCGGCCAGACCCAGTCGATGGTGGCGCTCTATCTCGACGACGTGCCGATCACCTACAGCGCCCCAGACCCCGACTTGCGGCTGGCCGACGTCGAACGGGTGGAGATCATGCGCGGCCCGCAGGGCACGCTCTACGGCGGCGGCTCGCTGGGCGGGGTCATGCGGATCGCCACACGCAAGCCCGACCTCGATCGGTACCAGGCCAACGCCTTGGCCGGCGCGAGCCTAACCGAGGGGGGCGGATATGGCGACGAGCTGGAAGCGATGGCCAACGTGCCGCTCATTCACGGCCGCGTCGCCCTGCGCGCTGTGATTTACCGCGAGAACCAGGACGGCTACATCGCCAACCGCGCTCTTGGCCTCAAGCACGTCAACGGTTCCGAGCGCGCCGGCCTTCGGGCCAGTCTGCGCGCCGCGCTGGTCCCGGGCTGGACGGTGACGGTGGGCCTTACCAATCAGTCGATCAACAACGCCGACACCCAGTACGGCCTGCGACGGTTGGGTCCCAGGGTCCGCGACACCACGGTGCGCGAGCCGCACGAGAACGACTTCGACCACCTGTCGCTGACCCTGGCCGGCGAAGGCGATTGGGGTCGCATGACCGGCTCGATCTCGCGCCTCTCACACCATTTCGGCAGCCGCTACGACGCCACCTCGGCCTCGGCGCTCTATGGCCTGGCCGGCGCCCCCGCAGCGTTCGACGAGGACAAGGGCATTGACCTGACCGTCGCCGAGGCCACCTACGCCACGCCGGGCGAACACCGGTTGCATGGCCTGGTCGGGGCGTTCGCCTCGACAGGCTCGATCCGGCTCGACAGTAGTCTGCACGCCCTGCCCGCCCAATCGCCGGCCGTCTATGCCGAGCGGCGGCGCGACGCCATCAACGAGACCGCTGTCTATGGCGAGGTGACGTACGAGGCGACGCCGCGCCTGTCGGCGACAGCCGGGCTGCGCTGGTTCGACTTCCGGTTCGACACCGACTCGACGGTCGTCCAGCCAGCCGGCCAGCGCGCGACCCGCCAGTCCGACGACGCCACGGGCCTGTCGTCGAAACTTCTCCTCAGCTACGACGCGCGCCCCGGATTGCTCGTCTACGCCCAGGCGGCCGAGGGCTATCGGCCGGGTGGCTTCAACACCGCTGGACGGATCGGTCAGGTGTTCGACGCGCCCGAGACGCCGCCGCGCCGCTACGAAGCCGATGAGCTTTGGAACTACGAACTGGGCGTCAAGCTACACGTCTTCGACGACCGTCTGCAGGGCCGCGCAGCGGTGTTCTACGCCACCTGGGAGTCGGTGCAGAGCGACCAGTATCTGGCCGACGGCGCGGCCTACACGGCCAATATCGGCAACGGTGACAACCGCGGCGTCGAGGCCGAGGCGGCCTTCCGCGTCAGCGAGCGCCTCGACCTGCGCGCGGCGGCCCTGCTCAACGACCCGGAGGTCACCAAGCTCAATCTCGCCTTCAGCTCGCGCAAGGACGCCAGCCTGCCCGGCGTGGCGCGCGCTTCGGCCAGCCTTGGCCTGGACTATCACCGCGACCTCGCCGGCGGCCCCACCCTGCGCCTGCAGGGTCAGGCCTCCTATGTCGGCCCGTCCTACCTGACCTTCGACGCCGACAAGTCCCACGAGATGGGCGAGTATCTGGGCCTGCGCGGCGTCGCTAGCCTGACGACGCCGGGCTGGACGCTCAGCGCCACGTTGGACAATCCGCTGAACAGCCACGCCAACAGCTTCTCATTCGGCAATCCGTTCCTGATCACCCGCGACCAGATCGTCACCCCGCCGCGGCCGCGGACTTTGTCGCTGCGGCTGTCTGCCCGATTCTAGCGCCATTGAAGGACGCCCCCATGCAGACGCACTCGACCTGGCTGATGTGGGCCCTCATGTCGGCGGCCTTTGCCGCGTTGACGGCGGTCTTGGCCAAGGTCGGAGTCTCCCAAATCAACTCCGACTTGGCCACCTTCGTCCGCACCGTGGTGATCCTGATCGTCTTGGCCGCCTTCGTCACCGCCACCGGCCAATGGCAGGCGCCCAGCGCCATCACCGGCCGCACCTGGCTATTCTTGGCGCTCTCCGGCCTTGCGACGGGCGCGTCCTGGGTCTGCTATTTCCGCGCGCTCAAGGTCGGTGACGCGGCGCGGGTGGCGCCGGTCGACAAGCTCAGCGTCGTGCTCGTGGCGGTCTTCGGCGTGGCCTTCCTCGGGGAGCGCCTCAGCGCCGCCAATTGGGCGGGCGTCTGCTTGATCGCCGGCGGGGTGGTGCTGGTGACCTGGCGAGTTTAGGGCCGATAGGCGAGACAGGGGGCCCCTGTGGCCCATTGGCGTGTCCAGGTCCACTCCCCTTCCCAGGCGAGGTCCGATCGCCCGACTGTCACGCGGTCCAATGTCAGTGCTCCCAGACCTTAGAGGCCGGGGGGCGGCGCGATCGGGCGTCCCGGCCCACCCAGATGTCCGGGGTCGACCGCGTGTCCGATCGACCGCGCCAGATAGGGTCCGTATAGCCGTACGCCCTTGCGATAGGTCTTGGGGAGAAGAACCGCAGCCACGGCGAGCAGGATCACGAGGACGACCCACCCCTCCCAAGGCGCTGTCTTCGGGCTCCCCCCGGCCGCAAGCGCTAATCCCGCCACGCCGACGGCGCTGCCCAAGGCAAGGCCGGCCACGACGTCTGAGAACCAGTGGGCGCCGACATAGATCCGTGACAGGCCGGTAAGGCCGATCATCAGCGCGGCCAGGCCGCCGATCAGCCACCTGCCGTTCCTGGAACGCCCTCGGCCACAGATGAAGGCCAGCGTGATGAACAAAGCCGCCGCCGACGTGGCATGGCCGCTCGGAAAGCTGAAAGCGTCGGCTCCGGTGTAGAGCAAGGACGGTCGTGCGAAGTGAAAGGCGGTCTTCAGGCTCGGCACCAGGATCGCCGAGGCAATCATCACCGCCGACAGGGCCAAGGCATCGCGCGCACGACGGCGGTAGAGCAGAAACGTGACGATCAAGACTGTCGCCGTCGTGCGCTCGGACCCGTCCCCTAGCGCCGACACCGCGATCATCAACCTATCCGTCCACGGCGCGCGGTGGGCGAACAGGCCTTCCGATACGACCGCGTCGAGGCGGACGATCGGCCCGTGGGTCAGTATGCCGATGGCCAAGATCAGAATGATCGCGATCGGCAGCAGCATGCCGGTCGCCAGCCACCAAGATCGCCAAGCGGCACGCCCGACGCCACGACCTTGTCGGACGAAGGCCACAACGCCGAGCGTGGCGGCGACAAGCAGGGCTAGGGCGAGCCCGACCTGACACAGGGCAAGAGCGGGGATCACGCGACGCGCGTCCTATGCGGATTGGTCATCAAAGCGCTCTTGGGTCTGGGTGGGAACTGGACAGCTCCGCGGCAGCCTGATGGTCCGCAGGTTAGCGCCCTATCGCCAAAGCTATACAACTTCCCAATCTCGATCGTCTTGGGCATCAGCTCTGGCAGTGACGCCAGCCTGCCGGCGTGGCGCGCGCTTCAGCCAGCCTCGGTTTCGACGATCACTGCAATCTCGCCGGCAGCCCATCCTGCGCCTGCAGGGTCAGGCCTCCTATGTCGGCCCTTCCGAGCTGGCTTTCGACGCCGAACAGCCCACGAAATGGGCGAGTATCTGGGCCTGAGCGGCGTCGTCAGCCTGACTAAGCCGGGCTGGACGCTCAGCGCCGCCGGACAATCCACTGGACAGCCGTGCTAACAGCTTCTCGTCGGCAATCGATTCCTGATCACCACAACCAGATCGTCACCCGCCCCGGCCTCAGACCCTGCTGGCGCGTCTGACGGCCCGGGTCTAGAGCGCGCGCGATCGGCCCATGCGGTAGACGATCTGGCCAGTCAGGTCGCGGAACTCCAGATCCAACTGTTCGGCGTCCAGCCTGAGCGTCGCAAAGCCCGGCCGGGAGAGGCCATAGAGCGTGCCGTCGACCGCCTTGAGCGCATCCCTGGCCTCGGCGCCCGAGCCCGTGCAGACGTAATCGACGCGCCCGCGTCGTATGTGCTGCAAGCTGTGGTCGTGGCCATTGAGATAGACTTGGACGCCATGGGTTTCGAGCAGCGGGGCGACCTGCTCGACCAGTTCGGGGCTGTCGCCATGCCCGCCCGAATAGACCGGATGGTGTCCCATCACGATCTTCCAGGGCGCGCGCGACGCCTTCAATTCGCGCGTGAGCCAGGCGATTTGCCTTGCGGTGTCCTGGTGTTCCACGTGGCCGCGCGCCATCTGCTGCAACATTTCGTCGTAGTTGTCGCCGTCGACGATCGGAGACGTGTCCATCACGAAGATGTCCAGGAGGTCCGTTCCAAGTTCAGCGCCGCCGATCTTGAAATAGCGACTGGGCATCCGCCAGCGATGGCTGAGCGCCGAATAGTCGATCTGGGCCTGTGGCGCGCCGCGGTAGTCGTGATTGCCAAGCGCGACGTACCAGGGGGTTTGCAGAGCCGGCGCAGTGTAGACGTCTTCGAAGGAGCGCCGCCAATGCGGGTCGGCCACCGAGGTCACCCCTGCCGGATAGAAATTGTCTCCGGCCGACAGGACGAGCCGGCTCGCGATCTCTTCGGCCGTCTTCCCCATGGCCTGGGCGACCTGCCGCTGCGATTGCCGACCTTCACGCCCCCAATCGCCAATGGCAACGAACGCGAACTCACCGACCTCTCGCGCCGCCGCCGCCGTGGTCGGCCAAGCGGCGCTGGCCCCGAGGCCTTGCAGGAGCATCCGACGGTCGATGGGAGAGACGGGCAATATAATCTCCTGAACAATCGGCTTGGAGGATCCAGGCCCGTGCGTTCAGAGACGCCACCGTATCAGCCGCACCTCATCGTTTCGCCAGAATCGAAGAATGCTGACGGCGCGAAATCCGAAACATGGTCCTTGCCGAACCGCGTTTGTCAGCCCCGCGCCAGTACCGGACATGGGCGCCCCTCCAGAAACACGACCTTCAGATGGTACCCGCCCCCAACGATTGGCCTGTTGCGGACCGGTGAACCAGTTGCCGCGGTCGTTGCCTGACACGGTGGGTGTTCTATGTCTAACGCACAGCTGGACGCGGATAGCGCGTTTGTTCGCCAAGTCTCCACATTCGCGGCGGATCGAATTTCCTGACTGAGATCATCGCTGGAAGCGACATCTGTATTGCCCAACGAGCCGACCCACCGGACGGGTGAGGAATGCCATTAGTATGGATATGCATACTAAGTGTAGACATTTCATCCTTCTTGCTCAAATCGATCCAAGCCTACATTTCAATCTCTCCAAGCGGGCCGGGCTGATCCGGATTGCTTAGTTCTCGGTTGCCGCAATCCAGCTTGTCCGGATCTAGCCGCCAGGGACGAACACAGATGTTCGACAGGAGAGTTCGATGACACGACTGGATGGAAAGGTCGCCCTTGTGACTGGAGCGGGTCGAGGCATTGGCCGCGCCGTGGCGCACCGGTTCGCGGCCGAGGGCGCGACGGTCGCCGTGGTGTCGCGCACGCCGCGGAACGTCGAGGAGGTCGTCACCGGCATCCGGACCAAGGGCGGAGAGGCTATCGGGGTGATCTGCGACATTTCCGACCCGGCTCAGATCGCCGCCGCCGTCGACCAGGTCGCCAGCGCCTTCGGCCGGATCGATATCCTGGTGAACAACGCGTTCGATCCCTCCGTCGTGATGGCCCCGGTTACGGACCTGACCATCGGGCAGCTCCAGCGCAATTTCGAGGTCGGTCCGATCGCCTACCTGCGCCTGATGCAGGCCTGTTATCCTCACCTGAAGGCCAGCGGCGCGGGCCGGGTGATCAACTTCGCGTCCATCGCCGGGGTTACTGGCATGGCCGGCTACGCGCCCTATGCCATGGCCAAGGAAGCCGTCAGGGCCCTGACCCGTGTCGCCGCCCGCGAGTGGGGAAAGGACGGGATCACCGTCAACAACGTCCTGCCGATCGCCAACACGCTTGAGGAGATCCCCGAGACCGGCGTCCCGAGGGTTCAGTCCCCACTCGAACGGATGGGGTCTCCCGAGGACGATATCGCGCCGGTCGTCCTGTTCCTCGCCAGCGCCGACTCCCGCTTCATCACCGGCTACAGCCTGTCGCCCGACGGCGGGGCGATGATCGACGGCGCGCGCTGACGGGCGATCCGCCCGGCGCCCCGTCGGGCGGCGCTCGTCGAACCCTATGACATTCAGGAGGCCTCATGGCCGATCTGCCCATCACATCCCTGTTCGCCGGGGGCTTCGCGCTGGCCCTGGTCGGCCTTTCGCTCATGGTGACCCTGCGTCGTGTGAAGACGACGATCCTGCTTGGGGAGGGCGATGACATAGGGCTGCGCCGCCGCATCCGGGCGCAGGCAAACTTCATTGAATATGTGCCCCTCGGGATCATCGTGCTGACCCTGATGGAACTGCGGGGCCTGCCTGCCGTCGGCGTCCTCTCGCTGGGAACGGCGCTCGCGGTCGGCCGGCTGTTGCACGCCGTCGGCATGTACAGGGACGCCCCGGTCCTGCGCGGCCTGGGTATCCTGGCGACCTATGCGGTGCTCGCCGGCGGTGGCGTCGCGGTTATCCTTTCGGCCGTCTGATCCCGTTCACGGTCGCGCCTCCGGTCAGGCCGAGCCCTTGCGACCGGGGCCGGCCGACCTCTTGGGAAGGCTTGACCCGTACTCCAGCCACCACGCGGTCAGGGCTTCCATCGTGGGGCCCAGCGCCCGCGCCTTCGGCGTCATTTCGTATTCGACGCGGGGCGGCACCTCGGCGAAGACCGTCCGCGAGACCAGGCCGTCGGCTTCCAGCTCCCGCAGCTGGGCGGTGAGCATGTGCTGGGTGATCCCCGGTATGGCTTTGCGCAGTTCGCCGAAGCGATGGATGCGCTGGCTGAGGAGCCACATGATTTCGAGCTTCCACTTACCTGACAGCATCGCGAAGGCGCGGCGCATCTCGTCCTGCATGGTGGCGACAGTCTCGGACATCGGTCTGGTACTCCATACTTACCGCCGCAAATTCATCCTACTTGCGACGATCCATCATAGCAGACAATTTCGATACATGCTCCCGGACGATGTCGCAATTCGCCGACACGCCGGCCGCATGTTCTGCCGAACAGTCTCGCCAAAGCATAGGCGACAGGAAAAAACCGTATGGCCGTCACTTATACATACTGGATTAGCACCGCGCTCTTGTCGGCGTTGTATCTGTCATCCGCATTTCTTTATCTGATCAAGAAGGACTTCGTCCAAAAGGCGCAGGCCGACCTGGGCTACCCTGCTCCCCATCTCATCCCGCTGATGATCGTGGTGAAAATCCTCGGACCGGCGGCCATTCTGACACGCCTCAGCGTGCCGCTCAGCGACCTGGCCTATGCCGGCATGTTCTATCACCTGATCCTGTCGGGAATGGCCCACCTAGGCGTGCGCAGTTTCAAGAGCGCCGCGCCCGCGGTCATTGGGCTGGTGCTCCTGGCCGCGTCCTTCGCAACGCAGAACGATGCGCGCCAAGCGCCGTCGCCATACGCGCCCGCGGCGGCGGAGCAACCGTAACGTCCCTCGGAATGTCCGCTGGACTGAGGGGCGTCGACCGCCGGCGATGTCAGAGCCGCGCCATCAACGGACATTGGCGCAACTCCAGAAAGGCGCCCCTCCTCGAGAACGCGATTTCGAGCAAAGGTGGTCTACGCGCTCGATGAGTCGACGACCTCGCCGGCAGCAAAAGAACCGAAACATCTATCCAAGCGTCGTTTACAGCCACGGCGCCTCTGCACGGGTGGCGGGGATGTAGATCCGCGGTAAGCACTTGGACTAGACGTGGCTCTCCCGCCCCTCCGTGCTAGCGCGCGGGGGCTCGCCTCCCCTCGCGCAGCAACTCAGGCGCTTATGCCGCCATCAACAAGAATGCCCGAACCAGTAACGTAGGCAGCGCCGGGCCCGGCAAGGAAGGTGACGGCTTCAGCGACTTCTCTCGCCTGACCGTAGCGGGCAATCGACAGGCTCGGGAGGATGGCCAGCGCCAGAGCGCCATCGGCGGGGTTCATGTCGGTGTCGATCGGACCGGGGCGGACCAGATTGACGGTGATCTCCCGCGGTCCCAGTTCACGCGCAAGACCACGCGTGAAGCTTTCCAACGCGGATTTGGTGGCCGCGTAGACGGCTATGCCGGCGAACGGAACAGACAGGCCCGCATTGCTGCCGATACTGATGATGCGGCCGCCGTTCGGAATGTGCTTCAGCGCGGCCTGGGTAATCAGGAAGACGCCGCGCACATTGACGTTCAATTGCAGATCTATCTGCTCAAGCGGCTGCTCGGAAAAGTCACCCGCGAAGAGGACGCCAGCGTTATTGACCAGGATGTCGAGGCCACCGAGATCCGCGACGGTCTGCTCTACCGCCGCCATGGCGGCTTCACTGCTCGCGGCGTCGGCCTGGATGGCGACAGCCTTGCGACCCAGGGCGCGAAGTTCGGCGACCAGAGCCTCGGCCTTTCCTGCGGACTTTTCGTAGGTGATGGCGACGTCTGCGCCGTCCTCGGCCAGCTTCAGCGCTATGGCCGCACCTATGCCGCGGGCCGCACCGGTGATGAGCGCGCGTTTGCCCGCAAGACGAAGAGAGGCGGCGTTCATATGGGTATTCCTGTGTGAAATTGTTTCTGCGGTGCTCTGGAGAGAGCGGGTTACCGGCCGCTGACGTGGAGACGCATTGCGTCGACAGCGACGAGGACTTGAGCGAGGCCTAAACAGCCTGGTCAGGTCATGGCCGACCGCCTTTCCCGGGGATGGCAGGGTCGCTAGATAGCCATCCGGCGATCAGAAGACAGACAGCGATCGCAAGGGCCGCGATGCTGTAGGCATGGCCGAAGGATCCAACGTCGGTCGCCGATCCAAGCACCGAGAAGAACAATCCGCCGATCAACGCGGCCGCCAGCGCCGCACTGATCTGGAACATCGAATTGACCAAGCCAGCCGCCAGTCCCGAATGCCTCTCGTCGATGCCCCGGACAACCGTCTGGACGAGATTGGGAAGCGCGATCCCCTGCCCCACGCCGATGAAGAACAATGCGACGAACAGAAGGCGGGGAGCGCCGACTGAAATCAGAACCGCCGTGGCGACCAGACCCCCAGCTTGCACGCCCATTCCAGCAGCCGCGGCGTATCGCCCGAACACCTTGAGCACCCGCCCGCTGACAAAGGGCCCAAGAAAGAAGCCAGCAGCGGCCGGAAGGATCGCCAACCCGGCGGCGAAAGGCGTCCGGCCCAGCCCCCCTTGCTGGTAGATTGAAAAGATCAGCCAGAAGGCTGCAACGACGTAGAAGAACAGGGCGGCCAGCAGTCCGCGCATGAGTCCGGGAGCCCGAAGCAGGCTTGGCGTCACGATCGGGTCGCCACCGGCGATCTCAAGCTTTCGCTCAGATCGCCAGAACGCGAGCAAAAGCGGGACGGCGGCGGCCAGCATGACGAGCGCCCACCGCGGCCACCCCTGCTCACGACCTTCGATCAGCGGTGCGATGAGTGCGAAAAGGCCAAGCGCAAGCAGCACGGCTCCGCCGACGTCCAGCCTGCTGGGACGATCTGATCGCGTGTCCTTAACCAGGAAGAGCGCCGCCGGCGCGGCGAGTGCGATCACCGGCAGGTTGACGAGGAATATGCTTCGCCAGCCGAGCCCGAAGATATCGAGCGCAATCAGGGCGCCGCCGAGAAACAGCCCCGCCATCGACGCCAGCCCAAAGGTCATCGCATAGAGGCTCAGCGCCTTGGATTTTTCGTCTTCCGGAAAGATCGCATTGATCGAGGCCAGGGCCTGGGGCGCCATGATGGCGGCCGACACCCCCTGAAGGACCCGGCCAATGATCAAGGTCGGGGGAGCCGAGGCCCATCCGCACAAGGCCGATGAGGCCGCAAAGCCCGCCATGCCGATCAGAAAGATATTCCGGCGCCCGTAAAGGTCTCCCAGGCGGCCTCCGGTGACGAGCATCACCGCATAGGCCGTGGCGTAGCCCGAGATGATCAGCTGCATCACGGCTGTGGAGGCCTGCAGGTCCGCCCGGATCGACGGCAAGGCCACATTGACGATGAAGAAATCCAGCGGCGGCAGAAACGCCCCCGCCAGCAGGACGACCAGGGCGATCCATCTGCGAGGGTCGCGATGGGCGTCTGGGGCTAGGGCATGTATCAAGTTCGTCTCCTTCCGGTTCGCCGGCGCCGCGCGACGGTTCCGCGGCCGCGGGACCGCCTTCCCCCTCAAGCTTCCGGGAAGTCGGTGCTGATCGTGAGGTCCTCCCAAATCGCGATCTCCGCCTCGACCGCTGCGAGCTTGGCGCGCGCCCGACGCAAGGCGTCGGAGCCGAGCAGCAGGTGCAGCGGCGGATCAGGCGCATCGACGATGCGCAGCAAGGCCTCGGCCGCGCGATCCGGATCGCCCAGCTGCTGACCGGCCATCGACGAGAAAGCCTGGCTGGCCCTGCCGACCGTCGCGTCATAGCCCCCGGCCCTTGGGGCGCTCAGGCGGATCGAGTGCGTCGACAGGAAGTCCGTCCGGAAAGCGCCCGGCGCAACGGCGGTCAGCTTGATGCCCAGCGGCTCGACTTCCTGGTGCAGCGACGCCGTCAAACCCTCCAACGCGTACTTGGCCGCTGCATACAGCGCCGACGCCGCGCCCGGCGCCCGGCCCGCGATCGAAGTGATGTTGAGGATCCGCGCCTCGCCCTGGGCCCGCAGCCTGGGCAAGACCGCGCGGATCACCTTGAATGGCCCGAAGACGTCGGTTGCGAACAGGCGCTGGGCCT
The DNA here is from genome assembly GCF_031457295.1 of Caulobacter sp. BE254. Lineage (NCBI taxonomy): Bacteria > Pseudomonadati > Pseudomonadota > Alphaproteobacteria > Caulobacterales > Caulobacteraceae > Caulobacter > Caulobacter sp. BE254. The sequence continues at coordinate 424,907 of NZ_JAVDWJ010000001.1, forward strand.
CCTCGTCGCTGGCGTCTTCCAGCGCGCCCAGCAGACCGTAGCCGGCGTTGTTGACCACGACGTCCAACCGCCCTTCCGCTCGGCGGAAGGCCTCAGCGACCACACGCTCGATGGCCAGGCCGTCGGTGACGTCCAATGTCAGGACATGCAGCTTGCCCGGCCCCGCCTCGATGGGGGGCGCGCCCGAGCGGACCGTGCCGACTACGGTGTCGCCCCGCGCCAACGCGGCCCGGGCCAGCGCCAACCCCAGACCGCGCGAAATCCCGGTGATGAACCAATGCTTCGTCATCGCATGCTCCTTGTCAGGCGCGTCTTGTGCGCCTGCTTATGCGACTTCAGAATGGAGCGAATTCTGCGTGAGCTTGTAAGGTGCGCTAAACAATGACCTTAAGCACTGACACACTGTTGAGCAGCGGCGACTTCGCCCATCTGCGTGCGTTCGTGGCCGTGGCCCAGGCGCTCAGCTTTACCCGCGCCGCCGAGACCCTGGGCGTCACGCCCTCGGCGCTCAGTCAAGTCGTGCGCGCCTTCGAGGACCGGATCGGGGTGCGCCTTCTCAACCGCACCACCCGTAGCGTCTCTCTGACCGACGCGGGCGAGACGCTGCTTCACCGCGTCGCCCCCGCTGTCGCCGAACTCAGCCAAGCTGTCGGCCAAGTCCGGCTCTATCAAGAGCAACCTTCGGGGACGGTGCGGGTCCACGTTTTCCGGTCGGCCGCCGACCTGTACGTCCAGCCGATCCTACCCGCATTCCGCCGCGCCTATCCCAAGGTCGTCCTGGACATCACCGTCGATGACGAGGTGGTGGACACGGTCGCGTCGGGTTTCGATGTCGCTATCCGCATCGGCGAGGTCATCGAGCGCGACATGATCGCCGTGCCTCTGGAGCCGCCGGTGCGGCAAGTCCCCGTCGCCGCCCCAAGCTATGTCGCCGAACGCGGTCTACCGGCTCATCCGCGGGACCTACTGGGCCACGACTGCATCCGCTGGCGCTGGCCGGGCCGCACCCAGCCCTATCGCTGGGAGTTCTTCGAGAACGGCGCCTGGTTCGAAGTCGAGGTCGATGGGCCGCTGATTGTCAACAGCAAGGACATGGCGCTGAAGGCCGCCATAGACGGCGCCGGCGTCGCCTTCTCGGTCGAGCGCACCGCTCGCCAGGCCATTGCCGACGGCCGGCTGGTCCCGATGTTGGAGGCTTGGTGCGAACCATTCCCGGGCCATCACCTTTGCTTTGCTCAGCAACGACAGATGAGCCCGGCCCTGCGCGCCTTCATAGACACGGTGCATCAAGGCGCTGCGGCGCCCGACTGAGCTTTCCGCTGGCGGCACAGCGCCATTTGCAGACTCTCGGATCCCTCCAGGAACCGGACAGTCAGAGGGGTGCAACCGATGACGGCCCCTCGTGGGGGAGATGTACAGGGAGGCCCGCAGCGGATCCAGCTCCACAGCGAGCGTAGAGGGCGGGAGGAGATGCCTCTAGGGATCGACAAGCTGGACCTACGGATCTAAGTTTCACCGCGATGCGGCACCTGCTTGCCTTCCTGGCCGTCCTGGCCTTGCTGATCAGCCCGGTGACCGCCGCGGCTGCGCAGGTCGAGTGCGCCAAGGCTGGACCCGAGGCTATGGCCGGCATGGCCAAGCCGATGGCCCAGTCCACGGACGGCGCCAAGGCCAGCCACGATCCTTGCTGCGACGAGAACCAGAAGTCGCCGCATGACGGCAAGGCCTGCGCTCAGATCTGCGCCGCCCTGTGCGCGACGATCGCCGCGCTTCCCACGTCGGACATCCAGCTCCCGGCCATCACGCCCATGCGCCTGACGGCCGCGCCCGCTGATCCGCTGCGCACGCACGCGCCACCGCGCGACGAACGACCACCCAAACTGATCGCCTGATCCTGACCCGCGTCTGACGCGGGTCCATCCCGTGCCGTGTCGCCGGGGTCGCGCACCCGCGCCTGCCTGTCGTCACGCCCGGGATCCGAGCACCGCCTTCGCGCGGTCTCCGAACCCTATCAGGACGTATCAGTATGCAAATCTCCAAGACCCTCGCCGCCGCCTTCGCCGCGGCCGCTCTCACCGCGATGGTGAACTCACCCGCTCTGGCCTCGCCCCTGACCGACGCCGGCGTCACCTATCGGGCCTCGCCCCCGTCATCGAACCCGCATGACGTCTTCCGCCGCAACATCAGGATCGATGACGCGGAGGCCAAGACCGCCGTGGCGATGAAGGACTGTGACTGCCCGATGATGAAGGGCGCCGCCGCGTCCAAGTCGGGCCACGGCGGCTAACGCGCTCATCGTCCGCGCCAAGCCCTGGCGCGGACGATGGAAGCCTGGCGGGGCCCCTCCCCGCCAGGCCTTCGCCTCCAGCCGCCCAAGTTCCACAGTCCATCGTGATCGGATCCCCGATGCGTATCGCCATCACCCTGGCCGCGGCGTTGTTCGCCAGCGCCGCCCAGGCCGCGCCCCTGACCTACGGCCAGGCCCTCGACACCGCCGCCGCCAACGCCCCGGCGTTGCGAGCCGCCGCCTTGCAGATCGAGGCCGCCAAGGCCTCGGCCAAGGCGGCCGGCGCCCTGCCCGACCCCAAGCTGGCCTTGGGCCTGGACAACTTCCCCGTCTCCGGACCGCCGGCCGGCCGGTTCGGCGCCGACGAGATGACCATGGGCCGGGTCGGCTACAGCCAGGACATGCCCAGCGCCGCCAAGCGCCAGGCGCGGATCGGCCGGGCCCAGGCCGACATCGTCGCCGCCGGGGCCGAGGGCGCCGTCGAGGCGCGGCAGGTCCGGGTCGCCGCCGCTCTGGCCTGGATCGAACTGCTCTACGCCCAGCGCAAGCTCGCCGCCCTCGACGGCGTGATCGCCCAGCTTGACCCGCTGTGGACCGCCGCGCCGTCCGGCGTCGCCTCCGGGCGTTCGCGGCCGGCCCAGGCGCTCGAAGCCGCCCAGATGCGCGCGGCCCTGGAGGATCGCCGCAGCGAGGCGGTTTCGGAACTGGGACGGGCGCGCGCGGTCCTCACGCGCTGGACCGGCGATCCTGATCCGCAGGCGGTCGGCCAGGCGCCCGACCTTGATCTGGAGCCCGCGACCTTGAGGGCCGCGATCGACCGCAATCCCACCCTGCTGGCCCGCGACGCCGCCGCCCGCCAGGCCCAGGCCGATGTCGCCCTGGCCAAGGCCGACAAGCGCCCCGACTGGAGCTGGGAGGTGGCCTATCAGCGCCGCGACCCAATGTTCGGCGACATGGTCTCGGCCGGGGTCAGCGTCAGCCTGCCGTTGTGGGGTAAGAGCCGCCAGGACCCGATGATCGCCGCGCGCGCCGCCAGCGCCAGCCGGGCCGACGCCCAGCGCGAAGACGCCCGCCGCGCCTTGGCCGCCCAGCTCGAAGCCGACCTGGCCGATCACGTCATGCACCACGAGCAATGGCTGCGCTCCCGCGACACACTACTGCCGCTGGCCAAGCAGCGCGCCGAGCTGGAAACCGCCGGCTACGGCGCCGGCACGGCCGCCCTGCCCGACGTTCTGACCGCCTTCGCCGGCCTCTCCGACGCCCAACTCACCACCCTCGACCGCGAGGCCGCCGTCGTCCTCGACGCCGCCCGCCTTTCCCTGACCTACGGAAGCGACGACCAATGAGCGCCTCTCCCCCGACGAAGCTTCTCCTGGCCGGCGCCGCGGCGCTGGTCGTGGTCGCCGGCGCTGGCGGCTACGGTCTGGCCCGGCTGACCACCAAGCCGGCGATGTCCGACGCCCCCGCCGACGGCCGCAAGGTCCTCTACTGGTACGACCCGATGGTCCCGGCCCAGCGCTTCGACAAGCCGGGCAAGTCGCCGTTCATGGACATGCAACTGGTCCCCAAATACGCCGGCGAGGCGGACACCAGCGGCTCTTCAGCCGGGGTGCGCATCGATCCGGCCATCGCCCAGAGCCTCGGGGTGCGCACCGTGGAGGCCCGCCAGGGCGTCCTGGCCGGCGGCTTGACCGCCACCGGCGTCGTCGATTTCAACCAGCGCGACGTGGCCGTGGTGCAGGCCCGTTCCGGCGGCTTCGTCCAGAAGGTCTACGGCCGCGCGCCGGGCGACGTGATCGAAGCCGGCGCGCCCCTGGCCGACCTGCTGGTCCCCGAGTGGGGCGGCGCCCAGGCCGAGTATCTGGCGGTCAGGAGAACCGGCGACGCGGCCTTGATCGCCGCCGCCCGCCAGCGCCTGCGGCTGCTGGGGATGTCCGAGGGCGTGATCGCCGCCATCGACCGCGATGGCCGGGCCCGCACGACCATCACGATCAGCACGCCGCTGGGCGGGGTGATCACCAAGCTCGACGTCCGGGCCGGCATGACCGTGACCGCCGGTCAGGGCCTGGCCGAGATCAATGGCCTATCGCGCGTCTGGATCACCGCGGCCGTGCCCGAGGCCCAGGCCGGCCAGCTGCGCCAAGACCAGCCGGTCGGCGTGGCCCTGGCCGCCTATCCCGGCGAGACCCTGCGCGGCGCGGTGCAAGCGATCCTGCCTCAGGCCCAAGGCGACAGCCGAACCCTGCAGGCCCGCATCGAGCTGGCCAATCCCGGCGGCAAGTTGCGCCCCGGCATGTTCGCCACCGTCAGCTTCGACAGCGACGCGCGGCCGGCCCTGCTGCTGCCGTCCGAGGCGGTAATCCGCACCGGGCCGCGCGCGATCGTCATGCTGGCGGGCGAGAACGGCCGCTACCAGGCTGTCGAGGTCAAGATCGGCCGCGAGGCCGGCGGCCAGAGCGAGATCCTGGCGGGCCTGAACGCAGGCCAGAAGGTCGTCGCCTCAGGCCAGTTCCTGATCGACTCCGAAGCCAGCCTGGCGGGCCTGAACGTCCGCCCGCTGCCCGCGACAGGACCCGCGATGTCGACTATGCCGCCCGCCGCCGCCAAGCCCGGCTTGGCCGAGGCCACCGGCCGCGTCGAACAGGTGAACCAGGACAGCGTCACCCTCTCCCACGGGCCGGTGCCGGCGATCGGCTGGCCGGCCATGACCATGGCCTTCCGCGCCGATCCGATGCTGGTCAGGGGCCTCAAGCCCGGAGACCAGGTCAGTTTCGCCTTCGATCAGCCGCCGGCCGGCCCGACGGTGCGTAGGACCGCCAAGACCGGGGGCGGCGCATGATCGCCGCCCTGATCCGCTGGTCGGTCAAGAACCGGTTCTTCGTCCTGCTCGGTGCGATCGGCCTGATCGTCGCCGGCGGCCTGGCGGTGCGCTCGACCTCGATCGACGCCCTGCCCGACCTTTCCGACACCCAGGTGATCATCCGCACCAGCTATCCAGGCCAGGCCCCGCAACTGGTCGAGAACCAGGTCACCTATCCCCTGGCCACCACCATGCTGTCCGTGCCGGGCGCCAAGACGGTGCGCGGCTACTCGTTCTTCGGCGACAGCTTCGTCTATGTGATCTTCGACGACAAAACCGACCTCTATTGGGCCCGCTCGCGGGTCCTGGAATACCTGAACCAGGTCCAGGCCCGCCTGCCCGAAAGCGCCAGGCCCGCGCTCGGCCCCGACGCCACCGGGATCGGCTGGGTCTACGAATACGCCCTGGTCGATAAGACCGGCGGCCATGACCTCAGCCAGCTCCGAAGCCTGCAGGACTGGTTCCTGCGCTATGAGCTCAAGACCCTGACGGGCGTGGCCGAGGTCTCGGCAATCGGCGGCATGGTGCGCCAGTACCAGGTCGTGCTCGATCCGGTGAAACTGGCCAGCTTCGGCGTCACCCACCAGCAGGTTGTCGCGGCCCTGAAGGGCGCCAACGCCGAGACTGGCGGCTCGGTGCTCGAACTGGGCGAGGCCGAATACATGGTCCGCGCCACCGGCTACCTGAAGACCCTGGAGGACTTCCAGGCCGTGCCGCTGAAGACCGCGACCGGCGGCGTCCCGGTGCGGCTGGGCGATATCGCCACCATCCAGATCGGCCCGGAAATGCGGCGCGGCATCGCCGAACTCAATGGCCAGGGCGAAGTGGCCGGCGGGGTAGTGATCCTGCGCTCGGGCGAAAACGCGCGCACCACCATCGCGGCGGTGAAGACCAAGCTGGCCGAACTGCAGAAGAGCCTGCCGCCCGGCGTCGAGGTGGTCACCACCTATGACCGATCTGCCCTGATCGACAGGGCTGTCCACAACCTGACCGGCAAGCTCTTCGAAGAGTTCCTGGTCGTCGCCCTGGTCTGCGCCCTGTTCCTGGGCCACCTGCGCTCGGCGCTGGTGGCGATCATCTCGCTGCCGCTGGGGGTGCTGGCCGCCTTCCTGGTGATGAAGAGCCAGGGCGTCGACGCCAACATCATGTCGCTGGGCGGCATCGCCATCGCCATCGGGGCCATGGTCGACGCGGCCGTGGTGATGATCGAGAACGCCCACAAGAAGCTGGAGCGCTGGGGTCACGACCACCCCGACCAGGTCCTGGTCGGCGAGGCGCGCTGGAAGGTGATCACCGAGGCCGTCGCCGAGGTCGGGCCGGCGCTGTTCTTCAGCCTGCTGATCATCACCCTGTCGTTCATCCCGGTCTTCACCCTGCAGGCCCAGGAAGGCCGCCTGTTCCGCCCGCTGGCTTTCACCAAGACCTACGCCATGGCCGCGGCGGCCATCCTGTCGGTGACTCTGATCCCGGTGCTGATGGGCTATCTGATCCGCGGCAAGATTCCCGACGAAGCGTCCAACCCGATCAATCGCGTCCTGACAGCCGCCTACCGGCCGGCCCTAGAATGGGTGATGCGCAAGCCCAGGACGACCCTGGTCATCGCCGTGCTGGCCTTCGCCACCACGGCCTGGCCGCTGGCCCATCTGGGGGCTGAGTTCATGCCCAACATGGACGAGGGCGACCTGCTCTACATGCCCTCGGCCCTGCCGGGGCTGTCGGCGGCCAAGGCCGGAGCGCTGCTCCAACAGACCGATCGGATGATCAAGACGGTGCCGGAAGTCGACAGTGTGTTCGGCAAGGCCGGCCGCGCCGAAAGCGCCACCGATCCGGCCCCGCTGGAGATGTTCGAGACCACCATCCGCTTCAAGCCGCGCGATCAGTGGCGGCCGGGCATGACGCCCGACAAGCTGGTCGCCGAACTGGACGAGCGGGTGAAGGTCCCGGGCCTGACCAATGTCTGGGTGCCGCCGATCCGTAACCGCATCGACATGCTGGCCACCGGCATCAAGAGCCCGATCGGGGTCAAGGTCTCCGGCGCCAACCTGGCCGAACTGGACCGCATCGCCCGCGAGGTCGAGGGCGTCGCCAAGGGCGTGCCCGGCGTCAGCTCGGCCCTGGCCGAACGGCTGACCGGCGGGCGTTATGTCGACGTCACCATCGACCGGGCCGCCGCCGCCCGGTTCGGCCTCAACATCGACGACGTCCAGTCGATCGTCTCGGGGGCGATCGGCGGCGAAACTATCGGCCAGACGGTCGAGGGTCTGGCCCGCTATCCGATCAGCGTCCGCTATCCGCGCGAACTGCGCGACAGCTTGGAGGGTCTGCGGGCCCTGCCGGTGCTGACGCCGGGCGGCCAGCAGATCACCCTGGGCACGGTCGCCGACGTGCGCATCGCCGACGGGCCGCCGATGCTCAAGAGCGAGAACGGCCGTCCCACGACCTGGGTCTATGTCGATGTCCGGGGCCGCGACCTGGCCTCCGTGGTCGGAGACCTGCGCCAAGCCGTCGATCAGCGCGTGAAGCTCTCGCCCGGCGCCAGCCTCTCCTATTCGGGGCAGTTCGAATATCTGCAGCGGGCCGCCGACCGCCTGAAGGTCGTGGTGCCGGCCACCCTGACGATCATCTTCGTCCTGCTCTACGTGATCTTCCGCCGCTTCGACGAGGCGGGCCTGATCATGGCCACCCTGCCCTTCGCGCTGACCGGCGGCATCTGGACGCTCTATCTAGCTGGCTTCCACCAGTCGGTGGCCACCGGGGTCGGCTTCATCGCCCTGGCCGGGGTCTCGGCGGAGTTCGGGGTGGTGATGCTGATCTACCTCAAGCACGCCATGGAGGCCCTGGGGCCGGACCCGACATCCGTCCAGATCGTGGCGGCGGTGCGCGAAGGCGCCCTGCTGCGCGTGCGGCCCAAGGCCATGACCGTGGCGGTGATCCTGGCGGGCCTGGCCCCCATCCTCTGGGGCCATGGCGCCGGCTCCGAAGTGATGAGCCGCATCGCCGCCCCGATGATCGGCGGAATGCTCACCGCCCCTCTGCTGTCGATGTTCGTCGTCCCGGCCGGCTACCTGCTGCTGCGCCGCCGACGGACCCGGACGTCCCTTTCCACTCCCCCTCAGCCCAAGGAGATTAGCTGATGAAGACCCTGTCCCTGACCCTCGCCGCCCTGCTGGCGACGACAAGCCTGGCCGCCTGCGGCCGCAAGACCGAGGCGCCCGCCGCGCCGGCCGCGCCCGCCCCAGCCGCCGCGCCCGCCCCGACGGCCGGCGGCGACATGGCCGGCATGGACATGGCGCCCGCCGACAAGATGGCCAAAGGCGTCGGCGTCGTGACGGCGATCGACAAGACCGCCGGCACGATCACCCTGGACCACGACGCCATCCCCGAGGCCGGCTGGCCGGCCATGACCATGGGCTTCAAGGCCGCGCCGGCCCTCCTGGACGGCGTGGCGGTCGGCGACAAGGTGGCCTTCGACCTGAAGCTTCATGACGGATCGGGCGAGGTCACGGCGATCGCCAAGCAATAACGCGGCGCGGCGAGCCGCTCGATCCGCCGCTACAACTGCGACAATGCCCCGAGAACGACAGTCCATCTCCCGATGGGCTGTCGTGGCGAGGCCGCGCCAGAACGCCGCATTCCAATTCAACTGCGCGCAGCCGGTGGAATAGCCTGGTCGAGCTTCCGCTCGTCCAAACCGAAAAGGCTAGCGTTGTAGGCCCAAGTAACGAACCGTTCGAGCAATGCGTCGTTTTGATCAGTCAGCCGCCTATTTTCTGCTTCCACACGTTCGATCCGCTCAAGAGCCGTCCTTAGTTCACCCGTAGCTTGGAGCCGCGGACGAGCGGCAGAAAGTTCCTCCCTGCGGCGGCTAAAGGCGTGAGCGATATCGGGATAGCGGTGAAGAGCCTGGCGGACGTAGGTGACGTGAAGCACGCCGGTAATGCGTCGGATCAACGCGCTCCAGGTTAGTGGCGCCGTCGCCCAGCCATCAATGATCCCAAGAACGGCCTTCACGTCCTCTGGCTTTAGGTTCGGTGCCCGTCTTTTCATTGCTGCGGCAACGTTTTGCGCAAGGAGTTCGCACTCAATCCTTCACCGTCAGGGAGGGTGACACCATGGTCGCCGACCAAGGCTCCATCAGGGACACTGGGATCGGAAAGCAGGGCGGCAATTCGCTCGCCACGACGCACGGTCCGTTCCTGATGCGCCTTCCAACGGTCAGCGCCTTCGTACCCCTCGTCGCTTCCTGCTTCCGCGAGGAGAAGGAGCCGCTTCGCATCAGCTAGAAACTCGATCACGAGTGAATATCGACGACGCCGAGCAACTGGTCAGCATCGTCCAGCGCAATAAACTCCTGGTCTCGTAGACGCTCAAAGCGAGGAGGCAGATAAAGTTTATCCGGATGGTGCTCGTACCAGGCAGCGATCCTTCGCGCCTCGGCGGTGACTTCCCTGATCACAGCAACGGCGGTACGGGCGGTCAGGACCATCGGAGGCGGGATCCAACGGACTTCGGGGTCGATGCCCTTCTCCGTCCACCACCTCAAACCATAGGCCGACGTTCCCGACAAAGTGCGATCTTCCACCTCGCAGTTCTCGCGCATCCTTAGGATTTCACCGATGCGGACGGGCGCGCAGCAGAGAAGCGCGGCGGTTGCCGCAGCGAGCCGATCCGCAGGCAGTGAAGCCCGGCGAAAGGCGAGCGCCACTGCATCTAAGGTTGCGCCTGCGGGTAACCGCTCCGCGCGTTTGCGTTCATGTTCTGGCCCCACCCTTACTTGATCACGTGGCCGTCTGATCGGGTTTGCATCATCAGCAAAGCCTCGTTTGAGCGTTTGATGATGTGGCGACGATTGTATCGCTGGGCAGACCCGGTCCAGGTCCAACCTTGAAGGTACATGCGCAGGCGCTGTTCATCGCCTGGCTTCACCCCCTTTGTATCCATCAAGGCTGAAAAGCGGTCGTTCCAGTCGTGCCTTAGCACGTGACTTGTAAGGTCCGCTGGCAAACCGTCGACCGTGCGAAACTGGGTAAAGATCTTATCGAGACCTGAAGCAGAAAGCGGCGCTCCATGTCGGGTGTCGATGAACAGGAACCCATGCTTGCGAGCTGCCGGCAACGCCTGACGAGATGCAAGGATATAGCGGGAAAGATCAGCGGCTAGGTCGGGCTGAATCTCCAGTATCCGCTCTTCGGTTTTCGCAACAGGTTGCCGCCGCCTCGGATCCTTTGGGTTGTCGGGGCGGCGCCTAACGCTCAGGCGGCACTGGCGGACATCGATGTCTTCCAAGCGCACTGCGAGGAGCTCGCCGCGACGAATACCTAAGTCATAAAGCAGCCGGAGGATCAGAAAGTTGCGAGCCCGGCAGGCTGCACTACCCCATGGGTTACTCATGCTCGCAGGCTCGATCGCGCCTAGAAATCGGACGCGCTGTTTTTCCGTAAGGCCGGATCGTTGCCCGCCATTTAGCCGGACGGATGGCACCCGAGCCTTAAGCTCCGCCAGCAGCCGCTCCCGCTCGACCCTATAGCGTCCTGGAAACACGTCGCCGGACGATAGCTGGTGCAGCCGACGGGCCGTGAGCCACGCTAGGTAGGCGCGTATTGCACGCAACCGGTTCGCGCTTGTCTGGCGAGACAAGCGCTGCGGAGTAGACCGTCGTACGCTGCGCTGGCGATGCCGCTCGGTCGAAGAAACAAGCCCGTCGAGCTCCGCAAAGGAAAGAAGCTCGCCGGTCCGAACGCGGTCGGCGAGGTCGATGCGACGTTCCGAACAGAAGTCGAGCAAGACCTGAAGGCCGACAAGGTGCTGCTGCACCGTGTTGGCGGCGCGACCGCGCAGACGGCTTACGACATAGACCAGTGGATCGAACAGCGGCTGTTGTCGAGCGCGATCGAGAAGGACGGGAAGTCGCTCTCCGCCCTTTAGAATGAGCACTCGAATGGTCGTTGAGCCATTCATTTACGGTCGATCCTGGTGGGTTTTACCCACGCTAGTTCGACTAATCGAAAATGGGCAGATGCAATAAAAAAGTGACCGATTCCAAAGGGAAGCGGCCACTTATTTACAACTGATTGTTAGGTAAAAATTAGAACGGAATTTCGTCGTCCAGGTCGGCCGAGAAGCTCTCGCGCGGGCCGCTGGGCTGGCTGCGCGGGGCGCCGCCGCCGAAGTTGCCGCCGCCACCGCCGCCGCCGGCGTAGCCTTCGTCATAGCCGCCGCCCGACGAGGCGCCGGCGTTGTCGCCGCGGCCGCCCAGCATGGTCAGCTCACCGCGGAACTTCTGCAGCACGATCTCGGTCGAATACTTCTCGACGCCCGAGGCGTCGGCCCATTTGCGGGTCTGGATCGCGCCCTCGATATAGACCGTCGAACCCTTGCGCAGATAGCTTTCGGCCACCTTCACCAGGTTGTCGTTGAAGATCACCACCCGGTGCCATTCGGTCTTTTCCTTGCGCTCGCCCGAGGTGCGGTCGCGCCAGCTTTCCGAGGTGGCCAGGCGCAGGTTGGCGACGCGGTCGCCCGAGCTGAGGGTGCGGATCTCGGGATCGGCCCCCAGGTTGCCGACCAGAATGACCTTGTTGACGCTGCCCGCCATGGGGAAGATTCCTTTTCACGCCCGGCGACCAACGCGCCGGCATCTGGGGCGGACGTTAACGGGTTCTTAAGTCGGAACGCAAGCTTTGTTCTCGTAACGTTCCTGTGGACCGAGGCGGTTATCCCCGGGTTTGAAGGCGGCCCTACTGGGCCGGCATCGCCCCCGGCACCGCCAGGCGGCCGTCGCCGGTGCGCACCAGCGACATGAAGCGGGCCCCCTCGTAGGTGTCGCCCAGATAGATGCCTTCCTTCTGCAGGAAGATGAATTTGCCCTGGTAGGCGCCGGTCATTTCGCGGCTGGGACTGCCCAGGCGCGCGAAGCGCAGGCGCATGCCCTCCAGTTCGGCCGCGCAGAGTTCCAGGCTGGGCACGTTCTGGGCCACCGGGTTGAACTTCAGCGTGCCGTCCTTCTGCTCGATCACATGCAGGCAGACGCCGGCCTGGAACGGAGCCTTGGTCTGTTTCTCGCAACCGGTCAGGCCGAGGGCGGCGGTCGCGGCGACGAGCGAGAGGGCGACGATGGGAAGGCGCATGGTCTTGAGCTCTCTCTAGGCCGAGGGGACCGAACAGTTGGGCCCCAGGTCGATGATCGGATGGAAGGTGCGGTTGTCGGACGAGGATTCGACCTTGCCCGGCACCAGGCGGATGGTCTCGTCGCCCCAGCGGCCGTAGGTGGCCCCGCCGGCCTTCTCGCACTTGCCGCTGGAGATCTGCTGGGCGCAGGCGTTGACTGTGATCTCGCCGGGCAGCTTGCGCCACTCGCCGCCCGCGTAGCGCCAGCAGACGGCCAGCGGCGTGCTGGACACGGCCGGGGGCGAGATGGCGGCGGGCGCGGCGGGCGCGGACACGGTCGGCGCCTCGGCGGGCGGCGGCAGCGGCGTCAGCACCAGGCCAGCCTGGTCGGCGGCGGCCAGGGCCCCGGTCTCGTCGACGCCGACGTCCAGGGCCCCGGTCGCCACGCCGTTCTTCTTGGCGCACTCGGCCAGGGTGGTCTCGCCGACGAACTGGCCGCCGACGAAGCAGCGCAGCGGGCGGTTGGCGTCGAGCTTGGTGTCGTCGGCTCTTCCCGTCTCGACGATCAGGCCCGAGCGCGAGGCCGGCGGGTCCTCGGTCGGCGGCTTGGCGCCGTGCATCAGGGCCAGGGCGATGCCGAGACCCGCGACCAGGGCCAGGGCGGCGCCGCCGGCCAGCAACACGCGTCGATCTTTGAGAAGTTCCATGATCCCTGGCTACGACGCGTCGATGACGCTTTCAAGTCCAGGCGCGCAGAAGGCAAGCGAGGCTTGAGGAGGTCGGCGCCGATCGCGCCCTAGCCGCCGCCGGTCAGGCGGTTCAGGGCGGCCTGGTAGTTGGCGATCTGGTTGGTCAGATAGGCCGGGACCGGGCCGTCGACATGGCCGGACGAGGCGGTCGCGTCGGCCCGCTTCACGCCGTTGGCGGTGTCGGCCATCTCGCGGTAGGCGGTGCGCACCGCCGACAGGGCCTTGGTCATGGCGGCCACGGCGGCCTTGCGGCTGACGTCGTCGGTGAGGTCCAGGCCGGTGTCCAGCGAGAAGCCGTAGATCGGCCCCTTGCCGTCGGCCGAGACGGTCTGGCCGTGGTCGATCTTGGTGTTGCGCACGACGCCCGGCTTCAGCCCCAGCGACTCCAGCACGTCGGTGCCGCCCTTGCCGGGCAGGATCTCGACGGTCGAGGTGGTCTGGGAGGGGCTGATCCGCAGGGTGCGATTATTGCCGACGCTGCTGAACTCGACCTTGGCCGCATAGCCGGTGGCCTTGCGGATCTTGTCGGCCAGGGTGTCGAGCGTGTCGTTGGCGGCGATCTTGATCGTGGTCAGGGTTCCGCGCGCTCGCGTGCGGACCTGGAAGGTGTCGCCGGCCCGCGCCGAGGTCGCCGAGACGATCTTGTCGGTCTGGGTGAAGTCCATCTTGCCGCGCGGGATGCCGAAAAGGTCCAGCGCGCTGGAGCCGGAAGCGTCGACCGCGATCGAGGTCGCCGTGGCGTAGCCGTCCTTGCCGGTCAGCCGCTGCTCCCAGGTCGCCGCGCCAGTGGCGACGTCGATCTGGGCGACATAGCCGTCCTTGTCGCCGACGGTCGGCAGGCCCGCCAGGTTCTTGCCGGCCGAGCCCGCCAGCCAGGCCTGGCCGTTGGAGACGGCCATGCCGGTGACCGTGTCGTCGCCCGTGCCGCCGTAATAGGCCAGGGTGTCCTGGCTCTTGTCGGTCAGGTCCAGGGACATGCGGGCCACGAAGCCGTCGGAACCGCCCGACGCGGCCTTGGTCTTGTTGTTGACGTCCAGGGCGCCGTTCGTGGTCGAGCCGCCGATGTAGAGCTGGCCGTTGTCGATCGTCAGGCCGGCGATGTTGCCGCCCTTCAGCGTGCCCAGGTCGCGGGTCGCGCCTGCTGTGAACGTCGCCGCCTTGGTGTAGGTGACCGGCGCTGTGACCCAGACTTCCTTGTCGTTCAGATAGGTGCGGTTCTCGGTCACGACGCTGGTGGCGACGTCGAAGCTGCGAAGCATCGCCTCGCTGCCTTCCTTGCTGGCGACCACCACCTTGCCCCCGTCGACGACGATGCCGGCGACCGTGTCGTCGTTCTCACTGCCGAAATGGGTGGTGAACAGCGCCTTGGGCGTGCCCGAGATGTCGGTGGCGAAACCGGTCAGATAGCTGTCGTAGCCGCCCGCCGTGGCGCCGGTGGCCGAACCTGGGATGTCGGACTTGGCGCGGCCGCCCACATAGACCACCCCGTCATCGCCGAAGGCCACGGCCGTGGCGGCGTCCTCGAGCATGCCACCGCGGCGGACCGTCCAGGTCTCGTCGCCCTTGGCGTCGTAGAGCGTGACGAAGCTGTCGGTCAGCGTGCCGGCCGGGTCGGAATTGATCGGGCCGTTCGTGGCCCCGGAAAGCCCGCCGGCCACCGAGCCGGCGATGGCCACCTGGCCGTCGTCGGAGATGGCCATGTTGTAGCCGGTGGCGGTGTTCGATGCGCCGAGGGTGCGGGCGTAGAGCAGCTTGCCGGACGAGTCGTATTTCAGCAGGGCGACGTCCTGGTCGCCCTTGATGGTCTGGCTGCTGGTCGCGCCGTCGACGTCGGCCAGCACATAGAGCGAGCCGTCGGGCCCGGTCATGGTCTTGTGGACGGTGCTGACCGTGCCTTCCAGCGTGTCGGAAAACACTTTGGTTCCCGGCGTGACGCCCGCGCCCGGCCCGTACTTGGTCAGGGTGTTCTCGATCACCGCGTCGTCGGTGGAGGTGTTCTTGTCCGGATCAGGATTGCCGGCCGCCGTGGTGATGTAGACCGCCGGCTTCGGGGCCGGGGCCGAGAAGGTCAGGGTCTCGGTCAGGTCGCCCTTCACCTGCAGGGCGAAATCGTCGCCCGTGGCCGGCAGCTTGACGGTCTGGCCGTTGACGGTGGTGGTGCGCTCGGCCCCCACCGTGCGCGAGACCGCGAACTGGGTGTCGAAACCGGCGGCGGCCAGCTTGTCGTTGAAGAAGCTGACGACGTTGGCCATCGTCCGCTTCGTCGCGCCCATTTCGGACAGGTCCATGGTCACGTCGGTGGCGACGCCGAACTTCTTGATGTTCATCGTGAAGCTGACGGCGCCCTTGAACGCGGGGACCTCGTCGTCGATCTGGCCGCTGTAGATCTTGTTGGTGACGTAGGTGTAGTTGCTCTTGGGCACGCCGACCGTCGACTTGTCGCTGGTCATGACCGCGCCGGTCGTCAGGCGCATGCCGTCGGTGCTGAGGTTCTGGACGTAGCTGTTGACCTCGTTCAGCCCCTTGCTGAACACCGTCTGCAGCCGCTTGATCTCGCTGTCGGTGACCCCTTTTTCGTCCGACCGGTTGGCGATGGCCGACAGGGTGTTGAGCGCCTGGTAGGCGGCGAAAAGCTTCTTGTAGTCGCCGGAGATGGTCGGGGCGGCGGCGACGGCCGCGCCCTCGTCGACGAACTTGCGGCCGTTCAGGGCGGCCTTGACCAGGTCACTGGGCTCGGTGGCCACGCCGGTCCAGGGCGCGCTGGGCACGGTCTTGGTGGTCGAGGAAGACGAGGACGAGGACGAGACGCCGCTGGTCGACGACGCGGTCGCGTTCGCGGCCAGGCCGGCGGTCTTGGCCTGGTAGTAGCCGAGCAGCAGACTGGAATCGAAAGTGATCACAGCGGGTCCCACCGGGACGCAATACGCCCCTTGAGTCGTTTATCGGCGATGAACGCTGACGTTTCGTTAAGAGGTATGAAGACGCGCCGGATCAGGCGGCGATCAGGTGGGCGTCCGTGAGAGAGCGGCGGACTTCGCCGCGCAGCTCGCGCCATTCCTCGGCCAGTATGCCCAGCAGGACCACGTCGCGCGGCTGGCCGTCCTTGAGGACATGGCCGCGCAGATAGCCTTCGCGCCGGAAGCCGGACGCCGCCTGGGCCTTCAGCGCCGCGTCGTTGTCGGCCATGACCTCGGCGAACACCTTGTGCAGGCCCAGCTCGCCGAAGGCCCGGTCCAGCCCCAGCACCTGGGCGGCGCGACCCACGCCCCTGCCCCGCGCCTCGGCCGAACCGAGGAACCAGTTCCAGCCCGCCCGGCGGTGATGGCTGAGCAGGCCGGTCAGGGTCAGCAGGCCCGACGCCTCGCCCGAGCGGACGATCATCCAGCCGCGCATGTCAGGATCGGTCCGCAGGGCGTGAAACCAGGCGGCATGGGCCTCGCGGCTCGGGAAAGCCGCGTCGGACATCCACCGGTCGACCTCCGGCTCGCCCCGCCATTGGAACAGGACCGCCTCGTCGCCGTCCGTCAGATCGCGAAGCTCGATCATACCGGGTCGATTCTCCCAACGCTGGTGTCGGAAAGTCTAGCGCGCCGGCGGCCTCAGGCCTAGAGCAAGCCGCGCGATAGGAAAATCGCTCGACTTGCCCTAGCTTTTTGTTTTCGCATCGCTTTTGCGGAAAACCGGCATCCACTTTTCCGCGCGATGCTCTTAGTTGCCGCCGTTGAACAGCGACAGGATGATCTGCGGCGCCTGGTTGGCGATCGACAGGGCCTGGGCGCCGAGCTGCTGCTTGACCTGCAAGGCCTGCAGCCTCGCGCTCTCCTTGGCCATGTCGGCGTCGACAAGGTTGCCCACGCCGGTCTCGAGCACGTCGTTCAGCTTGGAGACGAAGGTGTTGTGGGCGTCGATCTGCTTGGCTTGCGAGCCGATCGAACCGACCGCCTGGTTCACCCGCGTCATGGTGGAGTCCAGACGGGTCAGCACGGCGGCCGCCTGGGTCATGGTGAGGATCTTGTCGGTCGTGGACAGGGTGTTGATCGCGCCGCCCAGCGAAAGGTTCTGCAGGTTCAGCGTGATGACCGTCGCGGCGTCGGCGTCGGCCAGGAAGGTGATATTGGCCGGTTCGCTGCCGTTGAGGATGTTGGCGCCGTCGAAGGTGGCGCTGTTGATCACCTGGGTCAGGTTCTTCAGCAACCCCTGGAAGTCGGCGTTCAGGGCGGTGCGCGACGAGGTCGACAGCGAGGTGTCCTTGGCCGCGACCACCTTCTCGCGCATCTGGGTCAGCAGGTCGGAGACCGATTCACCGCCGGCCAGGGCCACATCGGTGATCGAGGTGGCGCGGTCCAGGCTCATCTTCACGGCGTTCAGGGCCGAGCGGTCGGCGCGCTGGTCCTGGGCGATCGACCAGACGGCGGCGTTGTCCTTGGCGCTGGAGATCGCCAGACCGGTGTTGATGCGGGACTGAACGCCCGACATGTCGTCGTTGGTCTTGTTCAGATTTTGCAGGGCGATCAGCGCGGGCTGATTGGTGTTCACGCTCAGCGTCATCACGGTCTCCGAACGGCGGTTCTTGCCAGTTGGGCTCGGGACGCGATTCGGCGGCCGAGCAGGTCGACCGCGAAGATGGGACTGAGGGAGTAAGAATATGGTTAACGCGCGTAAACCATGTTTCGCCTGCGACGCCAGGCCGCGGCGAGCATGGTCCGAGCCCGGCCGGCTCAGGTCAAGCCGTCGAAGACCTCGCCAGGGTCGTAGTGCTCGGCCTGCTTGAAGCGCAGGACCTCCTCGCGCGGAAACTGCTGCAGGATGTCGCCCGTCCGACGGTCCACGGTCTTGTAGACATAGGTGCCGGTCTTGCTGTCCTGCTCGATCACCAGGCGCAGGTCTCCTGGCTGGGGGCCGTCGGCCGCGGCGGGCTTTTCCGCGGGCGCGGCTTCCCGGGGCGACGACGCAAAAAGGCCGCCCGCGGGATGGCCCGGGACGGTGGACGCGGTGTTCGCGGGGAGCGTGGACGGCTCGGGTATGATGGACGTCAACGCGACTTTGTTTTCCATGACTCCTATCGCGGCCGGTTCGCGGCGGCGCCTCTAGTGACCCCTCCTCTCGCGCCCAGGCCCGGGAGAAAGGCGGAGGCGGACCCGAAGGCCCGCCCCCTTCTTCGTTCCTATCGGAACAGGCTGAGAATCGACGACGAAGACTGGTTGGCGATCGACAACGCCTGGATGCCCAGCTGCTGCTTGGTTTGCAGCGACTGCAGCTTGGCGCTTTCCTTGGCCAGGTCGGCGTCGACCAGGTTGCCCACGCCGGCGTCGAGGCTGTCCTGCAGCTTGCCGACGAAGGTCAGGTGGGTGTCCAGGCCGGTCGAGCTGGTGCCCAGCGAGGCCAGCTTGTTGGTCGCCGTGCCCAGGGCCTTGCTGACGAGATCGATCATCGACTTGGCGGTCGCGGCGGTCGTGAACGACGCGTTGGCCGACAGACCGATGCCGACCAGCGACAGGGTCTTGGCGTTGACCGTGAACTGCGAACCATCCGAATTGGCCAGGAAGGCCAGCTTGGTGGTCGTGCCGTCGGCGATCGAGACGCCGTTGAACTTGGCGTTGGTGACGGCCTTGGTGATCTGGTCGCGCAGCGAGGTGAAGTCAGACTTCAGGGCGTTGAACGAGGCGGTGTTCAACGAGGTGTCGGAAGCGGCCAGGGCCTTTTCCTTCATCTTGCCCAGCAGGTCCGTGACCGTGTCGCCGGCGGCCAGGGCCACGTCGATGGTCGACTGGCCGCGTTGCAGCGAGTCCTTGACGGCGTTCAGGGAGTTGGCGGTGGTCGACTGGTTCTTGGCCATCGCCCAGATCGCGCCGTTGTCCTTGGCGTTGCCGACCTTCTTGCCGGTGTTGATCCGTTGCTGGGTGACCTGAAGCTCGCTGTTGGTGGCGTTCAGGTTTTGCAGGGCGATCATCGCGCCAGCGTTCGTGTTGATGCTATTCAGCGGCATCGCGACAGTTCCTATTCAAGGGTTCCGGCGTCATTTTGACGGCCGGGAGCATTTTGCTCGGGGAACTAGGCAGCAAGGATCGGGCCAAAACTGCCCAGTAGGCAGAAATTGCCAAGGCCCTGAAATATCTAGGTTATGCTTTGATTTACCATAAATTCAGCCGGCATTATTTGCCGAGCTCGGCGCGACTGGGAAAATTCTGCCGGGCAAATCCAGGTTGAATTCGGACAATTCAACGAATACGGGACCGCCAAAAAAAGAAATGCCGGACGGTCCTTGGACCGTCCGGCTTTGATCGCTTCTTGAAGCCTAGTCGCCGATCACTTGAACAGCGAAAGGATCGACTGAGGCGTCTGGTTCGCGATCGACAGGGCTTGAACGCCCAGTTGCTGCTTGGTCTGCAGCGATTGCAGCTTGGCGCTTTCCTTGGCCAGGTCCGCATCGACCAGGTTGCCCACACCCGCGTCCAGGCTGTCCTGCAGCTTACCCGTGAAGGTCAGGTGCATGTCCAGGCCCGTGGAGCTGGTGCCCAGGTTCGCCAGTTTGTTCGTCGCCGTCGTCATCGACTTGGTGACGATGTCGATCATCGACTTGGCCGAGGCGGCGGTCGTGAACGACGCGGCGACCGACAGGCCCAGACCGACGAGCGACAGAGTCTTGGCGTTCACCGTGTAGGCGACACCGTCCGAGTTGCTGAGGAACTGCAACTTGGTGGTGGTGCCGTCGACGAGGCTGACGCCGTTGAACTTGGCGTTGGTGACAGCCTTGGTGATCTGGTCGCGCAGCGAGTTGAAATCCGCCTTCAAGGCGTTGAACGAAGCGGTGTTCAGCGAGGTGTCGGAAGCGGCCAGGGCCTTTTCCTTCATCTTGCCGAGCAGGTCGGTGACGGTGTCGCCAGCTGCGAGGCCCACGTCGATCGTCGATTGTCCGCGCTGGAGCGAGTCCTTCACGGCGTTCAACGAGCTCGACGTAGCGCTTTGCATCTTGGCCATCGACCAGATCGCGCCGTCGTCCTTGGCGTTGGAGATCTTCTTGCCGGTGTTGATGCGTTGTTGAGTGCTTTGGAGCTCCGAGTTGGTGGCGTTCAGGTTTTGCAGCGCGATCATGGCGCCGGCATTGGTGTTGATCGAGTTCAGCATGGTGTTTCTCGCCATTTTGGGAGGATTGCCCCGGCGTTTTGCCGGTCGGGCGTTTTGCCCGCGGAACCCATCGCAAGCGGCGGGCCACTCGGCGCCACCTCGGTAGTTTTTATAAAATGCTGATTTTTCTCGTAATTTCCTGGACGACCGCCAGACACGAAACCGCCCGGCGAATGCAGAATTCGCCGGGCGGCAGGTTTTACCGGAAAGGTTTGCCGGAGGGGCCAAGCGCCCTCCCCGCCTGGGTCAGGCGGCGTCGGCGCGGCCGGCCAGGCCTTGCATGATCATGCGGTTGATCTCGATCAACGGCTCGAAATCCTCCTCCTTGCGCATCACGGCGCTGGAGTGGCGTCCGACCCAGAGGCTGAGCGAGATGATGCTGGCGCGCAGCTGCACCGGCAGCGTGTTCTCCGGCAGCGAACAGTCGGTCGCTAGGGCCGACCACACGCGGCGGTTCCAGTCCAACGCGTCGATGCGCGTGGCGATGTCGTCGGCCGGAGCCTCGGACGCCACCATCAGCGCGCGGGTCACCTGACCGAACAGACGGTACTCCATCTCGCGCGGGTTTTCGGTCCGCGTCGCCGTCTGCTGATAGGCCCTAAGAGACATGCCCCAACCTCTGATCTTCGTATTCGATTAGCTTACGGCTCAGCATGAGCGCCTTGTAGTACTCGCGCGCCATCACGTGCTTGGAGATGGCGATGCAGTCGCTCAGCACGTCGGGATTGCGCACCACGCCCATGAACTCTGTCAGGCGGGTGGCGAATTCCTCGTACTGACGCTCGGCGGAGGCCTCGTCCAGGTACATCATCATGACCGGGAAATAGATCCGGCGCGCCGGGGTGGTGGCTTCGTCGGGCTGCATGATGTCCTTCTCACGCAGCACGGAGGCCTTGTTCTGGAGCACCAGGACGCCGCGGCGGTCGCCGTTCTGGACCACCGCGCCGTTCAGCACGAATTTCTCGCCGGGTTTCAGCGACAGCTTCAATGGCACAAGGCCGCTCCCTCTTGCATCGCTGCGTCGCCCCACCCGCCGAGATGACGGTTTCGAAGCAGAAGCTAGGCGGAGGCGGTTAACGTCTCCTTGCCAGGCCTGCGACCGTGAGCCGCAGCTTAGGACTCAATTAAGCATACTACCCCAGAGCTACTGCCTCAGACGATGACTCTCTCAAATCGCCAAGGCCTCAATTGATGTCCCGCAGCAGCGCGCCCCAGATTTCGACCAGCGCCATGATCGCGGCCCAGGAATCGACCGTCCAGCCCGTCCATGCCGGCTTCAGGGATTCGATCGCCGGCGACTCGGCCTCGGCCGCGGCCCTGGCCCGCCTGACCCGCGAGGCGCACGAACTCCGCAGCGACCAGGCCGCCAAGCTTCTCGACCAGACCATCCGCGCCATGCAGAAGGGCGACTTCGCCAAGGGCGAGAAGCTGGCGCTGAAGGCCTTGAAGCACGACGACAAGCTGGCCCTGGCCTGGCACGCCCTGGCCATAGCCCGCGAGAAGATCGGCGACTTCGCCAATTCGATGCACTGCTACGAAGCGGCGCTGAAGCTGATGCCCGAGCACGGCGCCGCCGCCGGCGACCTGGGGCGGCTGGCCCTGCGCATGGGCATGGCGGACATCGCCGCCAAGCTGTTCATCCACTATCTGGAATTCCGCCCCGACGACCTGGAGGCCATCAACAACCTGGCCAGCGCCCTTCGCGACCTGAACCGCAACGAAGAGGCCATCGCGATCCTGCGGCCCGCGATCCAGGACCATCCCGAGGTGCCGTTGCTCTGGAACACCCTGGGCACGGTGATGTGCAGCATGGGCGACGCCAAGACGGCCGTCACCTTCCTGGACGAGACGATCCGGCTGGAGCCGACCTACGGCAAGGGCTACCACAATCGCGCCTACGCCAAGCTCGACCTGGGCGACGTCCAAGGCGCCCTGGACGACGGCGAACTGGCCCTGGCCTACACCACCGCGCCCGAAGAGCTGGCGACCATGAAGTTCGGCCGCGCGACCGCCCTGCTGGCGCTGGGCCGGATCGAGGAGGGCTGGAAGGCCTACGAAGCCCGCTTCTCCAAAGACCTGGTCGAAGCTCCCCGGTTCAACATCCCCGCCCCCCGCTGGACGCCGGGCCAGCCCCTGGCCGGCAAGCACCTGATGATCTGCGCCGAACAGGGCCTGGGCGACGAGGTGATGTTCTCCAACCTGCTGTCGGACGTCGTCGAGGCCCTGGGTCCGGACGGCAAGCTGTCGCTGGCCGTGGAGCGCCGGCTGATCCCGCTGTTCGAGCGCTCCTTCCCCCAGGCGAGCATCACCGCTCACCGGACGATCGCCTTCGAGGGTCGCATCTATCGCGGCGCGCCGTTCATCGAGGACTGGAGCGGCATCGAGCTGTGGGCGCCGATGGGCGCGCTGCTGGAGACCTTCCGGCCCAGCATCGCTTCGTTCCCGAGGCGTCCCAGCTTCCTGGCCGCCGATCCGGACCGGGTGGAGCATTGGCGGCGCGTACTCGAGGACGCGCCCAAGGGCCCCAAGGTCGGCGTGCTGTGGAAGAGCCTCAAGCTGGACGGCGAGCGCGCCCGGCAGTTTTCGCCCTTCCTGCTGTGGCGGCCGGTGTTCGAGACGCCCGGAGTCACCTTCGTCAACATCCAGTACGGCGACTGTTCCGAGGAGATCGCCATGGCCCGCGAAGCGTTCGGGGTGGAGGTCTGGCAGCCGCCGGGCATCGACCTGAAGCAGGACCTCGATGACGTGGCGGCGCTGTGCTGCGCCATGGACCTGGTGGTGGGCTTCTCGAACGCCACGATCAACCTGGCCGGGGCCTGCGGCGCGCCGATCTGGATGCTGGGCGGCGCGGCGGCCTGGCCTCGCCTGGGCCAGCCCGACTTCTATCCCTGGTACCCGCAGGCGCGGTGCTTCGTCACGGCCGACTACAACGACTGGAACCCGACCATGCAGGCGGTCGGCGCGGCCCTGCGCGAGCGCTTCCCGGCCGGTTGACACGCCTGAGCCGTTGAACGGAAAGGCCGCGCCACGCGGACACCGCATTTCGACGCTAGACGAACGCCGGTGTCCGGGCTTCAAAGATCCCGTCCCAACCTCGGATACGCCCTTGCCGCTCGCCATTCTCCAAGCTCGCATGTCGTCGACGCGGCTGCCCGGCAAGGTCCTGGCCGAGGTGGCCGGGGCCCCGATGATCCTGCGGCAGATCGAGCGACTCCAGCGGGCTGCCCGGCTGAACCGGATCGTGGTCGCCACCTCGGACCAGGCCAGCGACGACTCGTTGGCTGTCTGCCTGATCGCCGCGGGCGTGCCGGTGTTTCGTGGACCACTGGACGACGTTCTGGCGCGCTATATCGGGGCGATGGAGGCCTTCGGACCGGTTCGGACCGTGGTGCGGCTGACGGCCGACTGTCCGCTGGCCGATCCGGAGCTGGTCGACCAGACCCTGGACCTGCACCAGCGTTCGGGCGCCGACTACACCTCCAACACCCCGGCCCGGCGCAGTTTCGCCAAGGGTCTGGACGTCGAGGTCTTCGAATCCGTGGCGCTGAAGATCGCCGCCGAGGAAACCGCCGATCCCTACGACCACGAGCACGTCACGCCGTTCCTCTACCGCCATCCCAACCGCTTCAAGGTCGAGGGTCTGGAGCAGGCGGCCGACGAGGGCGCGGTGCGCTGGACGGTCGACCGACCCGACGACCTGGACTTCGTCCGCGCCGTGTACGATGGACTCTACGCCGCCAATCCGGCCTTCACGTCCGACGACGTGCGCGCCTTCGTGCGGAGCCGGCCCGACCTGGCCGCCCTGGGGGGAGATCGCCGCGTATGAGCACCCAAGCCGCGGACAGTCCCGCCCACGCCGTCGTCCTGCGCGACGTGACCGAGGCCGACCGCCAAAGGCTGCTGGACTGGCGCAACAGCCCCGAGGTGGCGGCCTTCATGTATTCCGACCACACGATCGGCCAGGCCGAGCACGACCGCTGGTTCGACGGCATGGCCGGCGACGCCCGCCGGCGCTACTGGGTGATCGAGGTCGACGGCGAGCCGGTGGGCCTGGCCAACCTGGCCGACATCGACGCGCGCAACCGCCGTTGCGCCTGGGCCTACTACCTGGCCAGCCCGTCGGTCCGCGGCCTGGGCGTGGGCTCCTATATCGAGTTCTGGGTCATCGAGTACGTGTTCAAGGTCCTGGGCTTCGACAAGCTGTGGTGCGAGGTGCTGCTGTCCAATGAGGGCGTCTGGAAGCTGCACGAGCGCTATGGCTTCCAGCGCGAGGCCCTGTTCCGCCATCACGTGATCAAGGACGGCGCGCCGGCCGACGTGGTGGGGCTGGGCCTGCTGGCCCAGGACTGGCCGGCCCGGCGCGAGGCGATGGCCCAGCGCCTGATGGACAAGGGCTACGCCCTGCCCTTCGCCTGATCGATCGACGGAACAATCGTCACGGACGACGGGTTGAATCCGGGACCGCGAGGGCGCGCCGCCCTCGCTTCTCGAGTTCAGGGAGCCCGCCATGCCCACCGACATCGACTACGACGACCAGGACGGCGCCGAAGCCCTGGACGAGACCAACCTGACCGACGACGGCGAGGATATCGCCAATTTCGACGAGCTGGACGACGTCTATGACGTCACCCAGGCCGACGGCGACGCGGACGAGGATGACGAGGACGTCGACGACCTGCTCGACGACGAGGACCTCGAAGACATCGACGACGACGTCGAGGGCGAACGCGACGACGAGGGCCTGGACATCGAGCGCGAGCCGCTGGCGGCCATCGCCGGCGACGACGAGGACCTGGAGGACTCGGTCTCGGACGACGACGACAGCGCCGCGGACTTCGAATCCACCGAGCTGGCCGAGGACGACATCGAGTCGCTGGGCTACGCGAAGGAAAGCTGAGATCTTCAAGACCGGCGGCCCGTTGTCGAAGCTGGATCGCTCGACGCCCGAATCCGCCGGGCGACAGGAGCGCGACCATGCCCGACGCCACGCCGAATGCTCACAGCGACGACCAGGCCGAAGATCTCGATGACCAGCTCGAAGAGGGGCTGGAGGACAGCTTTCCGGCCAGTGACCCGCCCTCGGTCGTCCGCCGACGTCGCAAGCCGTCGTCCGGGCAAACCCAGCCGAATGACGAGGACTGACGATAAGCCGGCTTGATCCGGCCGACCCTTGGTCTGTAGGTTAGCCCTGATTTGAACAACTGTTCGAGGCGGCTCGCCGGAGCCGCCGTCAGGAAACCGAATGAGCTCGCGCTTCGAAGGCACCGCCGACTACGTCGCCACCGACGACCTGAAGGTGGCCGTCAACGCCGCCGTGGCCCTGGAACGTCCCCTGCTGATCAAGGGCGAGCCGGGCACCGGCAAGACGGTCCTGGCCTACGAGGTGGCCAAGGCGATGAACGCGCCCCTGCTGACCTGGCACATCAAGTCGACCACCAAGGCCCAGCAGGGCCTCTACGAATACGACGCGGTGACCCGCCTGCGCGACAGCCAGCTGGGCGACGAGCGGGTCAAGGACGTCCGCAACTACATCAAGAAGGGCAAGCTTTGGGAGGCCTTCGAGGCCCCGGTCCGGCCGGTCCTGCTGATCGACGAGATCGACAAGGCCGACATCGAGTTCCCCAACGACCTGCTGCAGGAACTGGATCGCAACGAGTTCTACGTCTACGAGACCAACGAGACGATCGCGGCCAAGGTGCGGCCGATCATCATCATCACGTCCAACAACGAGAAGGAACTGCCGGACGCCTTCCTGCGCCGCTGCTTCTTCCACTACATCCGCTTCCCCGAGGAGGCGACGATGCAGGCCATCGTCGACGTCCACTTCCCGGGCATCAAGCAGAAGCTGGTCGCCGAGGCCCTGCGGATCTTCTACGACATGCGCAAGGTGCCGGGCCTGAAGAAGAAGCCCTCGACATCCGAGCTGCTGGACTGGCTGAAGCTGCTGCTGGTCGAGGACATCGACGAAACCGTCCTGCGCGAGAAGGATCCGACCAAGCTGATCCCGCCGCTGCACGGAGCCCTGCTGAAGAACGAGCAGGACGTCCACCTGTTCGAGCGCCTGGCCTTCCTGGCCCGCCGCGAGGGTTCGGGCCTCCGTCCGGGGCAGTAACGCTCGCCGAAAGATTGCATCTGGACGTCCGCGCCCGGCTCGGCCAACCTCTGGCCGAGTTGGGGGAGCGCGCGGCATGAGATCCTGGATTTGGGTGATACTGGGCCTGGTCATGACGGCGGCGCCGGCGGCGGCGCGCGAGGCCTGCCCGGCGCGACCGCCGGTGCAGGCGATCGCCATGCCCTCGACCAACATGCAGAGTGATCTGGTCACCCTGATCTCCCTGGGTCCGGCGATCGCTGACAAGACGCTTCAGCGCAAGGCGCTGTTGAAGGCCAAGCCCAAGTGCGAGGAGCTCGCCCTGGAGACCGGCGGCGCGACCTATGCGCTCTTCGAGACCTCGGCCGCCTCGCCGGTCCTGGTGGCGCGCACCGCCAATCCCGACGCGCCGGTCTTCTTCGTGGCCCCGTTCGCCGACATCACGGCCGCGGTCATGGCCGAGATCGAGAAACGTCCCGTCCCTCCGGCCAAGGCCAGCTACGTGCTGGGCGTCTCCACCAAGACGGGCGCCTCGGCCTTGCGGCTGTACCCGTCCGTTCCCGACAGCGCGACGTTCAAGGCCGACATCACCACGGCGCTGCTGGGGCGGATCCCGCCGCTGGTCAGTCGCGACGAGCGGACCAGGGCGATCCAGATCAACGTCCAGGCCGACGCCTACGAAGGTCCCAAGTCGACTCCCGGGGCGACGCCTCCGCCCGGCACAGGTCCCGGCTCACCGGCCGTCAGCGCGACGCCACAGAACGACAGCTTCCGCGACCAGCCGGACGGCGGGGCCCTGCACACGGCCTCTGGCTTCACCTGCCCCGCCGCGATCGACGGCTTCAAGCGCGACCGGCTGACCGTCTACGACGCCGCCCAGGGCGGCCGCGACGTCAGTTGCGGCTATGCGTCGTCCCCCGCGACGGCCACGGCGACCCTCTACCTGACCAAGCTGCCCGCCCAGTACACCCTGACCCGTGTGTTCGACACCTATGTCGAGCAGGCCAAGGCCCACACCCCATCGGTGGGCGACGTCGCCGATCCCTACCCGGCGTCCGAAGGCGGTCCGCGCCGCCAGGGGCGGTTCTGGCGCGACAAGGAAGGCCGCAACGAGGGCCTGTGGCTGGTCCAGATCGGCCCCTGGTTCGCCAAGCTGCGCGTGACCTATGCGGACGCCGACGCGGCGACGGTCCGCCGCTTGGCCGCCGACCTGCTGACGGCCATCGACGCCCAGGTGAAGCCGCCGACCGTATGAGGCCGTTACCGCGATTTCATTGGATTTCCGCGCCTTCCCAGCCCAGGTTCGCGCCGAACGGGAGATTCCTCTGATGCGATACCTGCCGCTGACCGCCGCCGCGAGCTTGGCCGCGCTGGTCGCCCTGGCGGCCTGCTCGCCCAAGGTCGAGGTCACGCACAAGGACCGCAAGGGCATGGGCAGGCACGAGCCCTTGCGGGCAATCAGCAAGCTGGACTGCCCCGACAAGCAGGGCGAGCTGACCCGGGTCAGCGCCGCCGCCGACGGCCAAGCCTGCGTCTATGCCGGCCAGAACGCCGAGGTGACCCTTCAACTGGTGACCCTGAACGGCGGCGACGCCGAGGCGGCCCTGGCCCCGATCGAGGCCGACCTGAAGACCCTGATGCCAGCCATCAAGTCGCCGCCTCCCCCGCCGGCGAACGGCAAGCCGCGCGGCGACGGCGCCAAGATCAGCCTGCCCGGCATCCGGATCGACGCCCACGACAAGGGCGCCGACATCAAGATCGGCGGCCTGACAATCAACGCCAATGACGACACGGCCGAGGTCAAGGTCGCCAAGAACGTCACCATCCGCGACGGCGACACGACCCGTAAGGTCACCGAGCGCGTCAGCGGCGGCAATTCCAATGTCAGCGTCAAGACCAGCGACGACGAGGAGGGCGACGTCGACATCCACGCCACCGACGAGGGCGCCCAGATCCGCCAACGCCGGCGCGGCGACGGGGTGCGCGCCACCCTGATCCTGGCCAGCGACAAATCGACCAGCGGCTACCGCGTCGTCGGCTACGAGGCCCGCGGCCCCAAGGGCGGCCCGCTGGCCGTGGCCGTCGTCAAGGCCAAGGGCCGCGACGGCAGCGACCACGACATCTTCGAGGATATGAAAACCCTGGTGCGGCGCAATGTGGGGGGGTGATCGTCACTTGCCCCCTACGGGCCTTCGGCCGTCTTCCCCCAGAGGGGGAAGAGCCTGAAGCGCGAGGCTCCGCCCCCTATGGGGGCGGACAGGCGGCGCAGCCGCCAGGTGGGGGCAAGTTCAAACCTCCTCAAACCGGCGTCACCTCCATCACCTTGTAGGTCAGCGGCCGGCCGTCGTCGTCGGTGACGGTGACGTATTCGCCCAGGGCGAAGCGGTGTTGGCCCAGGCGATGGACCGGCTCGTCGTCCAGTTCGACATCCTCGTCATAGTCGAAGAACCAGCGCTCGCCACGACGGTTCAGCCGGCCGTCGGCCGCGTCCTCGTCCGGCGCGAAGCGGCGCACCACGCACTCGTCCTTGGCCTTGGCGTAGGCGGCCGCGTCCAGGTGGCCGTCCTCGGTCAGCGGCGCGGTCAGGGCGTAGCCGCGGTGATCGTCGCCCCCCGCGAACTCGGTGCCGGGATTGCGGGCCAGACGCATGACGATGCGGGACAGGGACATTTGCACGTCCTCCTTCTTGCTTGAGAAACCAGGGTTTAGTGCGACAGGAACAGTGACGGCCCGTCGCTGTTCAGCAAGCTTCGGGTGGTGCCCCCGAAGATGAACTCCTGCAGGCGCGGGTGGCCGAACGCCCCGGCCACCAGGAAGTCGGCGCCCATCTCCCGGGCGGCCCCCAGCAGCAGGGCCGCGGCGTCGTTGCCCGTTCCGTCCAGCACCTTGGCCGTGGCCGTAACGCCGCGGGCCGCCAGGAACTCGACCAGCCGCTCCAGGGCGAAGCTTCGCGACGAGGCGCCCGGCGCGCCGGCCACCACCACCTGGGCGGCCTTCTGCAGCAGCGGCAGCGAGGTGCGCATGGCCCGGCTGGCCTCCTTGCCGCCGTCCCAGGCCACCATCACGGTCCCGCCGACCTTCAGGCCCGGCCGCGCCACCACCACCGGCCGCTGCTCGTCGGCGATCATCTGCTGGAACGACTCGGCCAGCGGCCCCTTGCCGCGCGCGGCGGCGCTGTCGAACACGATCACGTCCGACAGCCGGCCCTCCATGGCCAGGCCCGCCCAGACCGGCGAGTCCAGGCTGATCGCCCTGCAGCGATCGTAGCCCAGCTCGCCCACCAGGCGGTCGACGGCGCGATGGCCCTCGACGGCGGCTTCCTTCAGGCTTTCCAGGGCCGTGACCTGCACGCCGCCCATGAAGCCTTCGCCCATCCATGGCATCAGGTCGGCCATGTCGGCCGGGGCGTGGACGCAGGCCAGTTCGGCGTCGAACGCCTCGGCCAGCACCCTGGCGGACTGCAGAAGACCCCGGTCGGCGGCCGCGCCGGCCAGCGGCGCCATGATTCTCGCCCAGCTCATGATCGATCTCCGGCTCCAGGCATTTCCAAAACGGCGAGGGCGTTTCCTCAGGCTCATTTCCACAGCCAAAGGCCGGCCCCTCATTGATCTTTGTCAATCGATGGGCCAGTCCAGACAGGGTCAGGCCTGCACCTTCACCGTAAGGAACGATCTCGTGGCCAAAGGGCTGCATAAAACTCCGCCCCGGGCGTGGCAGCGCATGCTGTCGGGACGCAGGCTGGACCTGCTGGACCCCTCGCCGATGGACATCGAGATCGAGGACATCGCCCACGGCCTGGCCCGGGTGGCGCGCTGGAACGGCCAGACCACCGGCGAGCACGGCTTCTCGGTGGCCCAGCACAGCGTGGTGGTCGAGGAGATCGCCGCCCATATCAGGCCCGATCTCGAGCCGAAATGGCGCCTGGCCGCCCTGCTGCACGACGCCAGCGAATACGTGATCGGCGACATGATCAGCCCGTTCAAGGCGGCCTTGGGCGTCAGCTACAAGGATTTCGAGGCCCGGCTGGAGGACGCCATCCATATCCGCTTCGGCCTGCCGCCGAAGACGCCGCCGGCGGTCAAGAAGCTGATCAAGTCTGCCGATCGGGCCTGCGCCTTCTTCGAGGCCACCCAGCTGGCCGGGTTCGAGCACGCCGAGTCCCTGGCGATCTTCGGCGCGCCGCCGGCCGGCTACGACCTGAAGATCCTGCCCCTGCCGCCGTTCGAGGCCCAGGCCCGCTACGTCCAACGCTTTCACGTGCTGTCGCGCGCCGCCGGTTTCGAGTCCGCACCCGGCGCGGCGTTCGAGACCGAATGACCGGGTCCGGACCGACATCGGTCGTCATCGGCCTGTCGGCGGTGGTGGTGGCCATCCGCGACGGCGAGGCCGTGGTCCTGACCGTCCGGCCGCACGACGCGGTCACCGACGTCGCCAGCCCCCTGCCCGGCCTGCCGTTCGGCCCGTTCGACCCCGCCGGCCACCGCACCTTCGAGCTGGGCCTGCGGGCCTTCGTCACCGAGCAGACCCGGTTCCAGCTGGGTTATGTCGAGCAGCTCTACACCTTCGGCGACGAGGGCCGCGACGCGCCGCGCGCCGAGATGGGAGCCGGGGCGGCGCGGGTCGTCTCGGTCGGCTATCTGGGCCTGACCCCCACCGCCGTCGAGACCCGGGCCCCCGACACCGCCTGGGCCCCTTGGTCGGCCTTCTTCCCGTGGGAGGACTGGCGCCACGGCCGCCCCGCCCTGCTGGACGACGCCATCGCCCCCGCCCTGCGCCGCTGGGCCGGCGACGACGTCGGCAAGGGGTCGCGCGCGCGCCTGGCCTTCGCCCTGGACGGCGCGCCCTGGAACGAGGAACGGGTGCTGGAGCGCTACGAGCTGCTCTACGAGGCGGGCCTGGCCCCCGAGGCCGCTCGCGACCGGGCCCGGGCCGAGGGCCATGACCCGGCCGAGCCCGCCGCCCTGTCGGCCGCCTTGGGCGAGCCGATGATCTCGGACCACCGTCGGATCCTGGCCACCGGCCTGTCGCGGCTGCGCGGCAAGATCAAGTACCGCCCGGTGGTGTTCGAACTGATGCCGGCCGAATTCACCCTCTCGGCCCTGCAGCGCACGGTCGAGGCCATCGCCGGCGTCCCGCTGCACAAGCAGAACTTCCGCCGGGTGGTCGAGCGCGAGGACCTGGTCGAAGGCCTGGGCCGCCAGGACGCCGACACCGGCGGCCGCCCGGCCGAGCTGTTCCGCTTCCGCCGCGAGATCCTGGCCGCGCGGCCAGCGACGGGGCTGAGCCTGCCGCTGCTGCGGGATTAGACTCACGCGACCGGCCGGTCAGTAGAGTCTCGCCTCAAGAACTCAGCCCTCGCGCGAATTACAACCTCAGAACCTCCACTCAGAACTTAGAAACACGCTACCCGATAGCTCTTGAACAGGGCTGCGACGTTGTGACCTTAGTTATCGTCGTTCTGGAATGAGCCGGATACGTATTCATTAACTTTAATCAAGCTCCATGAGCCTCGCGAATATTAAAACTTCGGGGAGGTTGGTCATGAAATTCGTCGACAGCTGGAAAATTTCGACCAAGATTCTGGCGGCGTTGATGCTGCTGGCCCTCGCCTTCGCCGCCTCGGCGACTTACAGCAGCATCGCCCTCAAGAAGGCGGACAACGCCACGAAGGCGTTGGTCGCCCATCGCGCGCCGGCCGCGCTGGAACTGGCCCGCGTCGGGCGCATGGTCAATGTGATCGGCTACGCCACCTATCGCGTCATCGCCGAGGACGGCCCGACCCCTGGGGCGCGCCAGGCCAAGGCGGACATCGAGACTTCCACCGCCCAGCTGCGCAAGAATCTGGAAAACGCCGGACGGCTGCTGCCGGAAAACGCCGCCAGCTACACGGCGTTCGAGGCTCAGGCGAAGCAGGTTTCGGACCTGGCCGGCCAGGCGGCCGATCTGTCCCTGGAGGCCAAGGACGACCAGGCCAAGCTGGTCATGGCGCAACTCAATCCCAAGATCGCGGGAATGACCAAGGACATCGTCGACTTCAACACCAAGGCCGCCATCCGTGACGACAAGGCCGTGGCCGATCTCTCCGCGGCCGCGCGCAAGTCCATAATGATCAACATCGTCCTGGCGGTCGGCGGCGTCGCCATCGGCTTGGGGCTTGGGCTCTGGGTCGCGATCGGCAAGATCTCCCGCCCGCTGAACGGCCTTTCCGAGCGCATGCGCCGCCTGGCCGAGGGCGATCTTCAGGTGGTCATCGAAGCCCAGGAGCGTGGCGACGAGATCGGCGGCATGGCTCGCGCGGTCCAGGTGTTCAAGGAAAACGGCGTCAAGGCCAAGGAACTCGAACGTGAGGCCGAGCGGCTCCGCGCCGCCTCCGAGGACGAGCGCCGCGTCAATGAAGCCGCGCGCGCCCTGGCCGCCCAGGAGCAGGCGTCGGCCGTCGAACGGATCGGCGCCGGCCTGTCCAGGCTTTCAAGCGGCGACCTTACCTACCGCCTGACCGAGGCCTTCGCGACGGACTACGCCAAGCTGCGGGAAGACTTCAACGCGACCGTCGAGACCCTTCAGGCGACGATGGAGGAGATTTCCGGCAACAGCCAAGGCATCCGCTCCGGCGCGGGCGAGATCACCGTGGCGTCGGACGACCTGTCCCGCCGCACCGAGCAGCAGGCCGCCAGCCTCGAGGAGACCGCCGCCGCCCTGGAGGAAATCACCGCGACGGTGAAGAGGACCGCCGAGGGCGCCACCCATGCCCGCGCGGTGGTGGCCGCCGCCAAGCTCGACGCCGAGACCGGCGGCGAGGTGGTGGGCAAGGCGATTGTTGCGATGAACGCCATCGAGACCTCGTCTCAGGGCATCACCCAGATCATCGGCGTCATCGACGAGATCGCGTTCCAGACCAACCTTCTGGCCCTGAACGCCGGGGTCGAAGCCGCGCGGGCGGGCGACGCCGGTCGGGGCTTCGCGGTCGTGGCCCAGGAGGTTCGCGCCCTGGCCCAGCGTTCGGCCGAAGCCGCCAAGGAGATCAAGGTCCTGATCGCCACCTCCACCACCCAGGTCAGCGCCGGGGTCGACCTCGTCGCCCAGACCGGCAAGGCCTTGGAACGCATCGTCAATCAGGTCGCGCAGATCAATGGCGTGGTCGGCGAGATCGCCGCCTCCGCACAGGAGCAGTCCAGCGGACTTCAACAGGTCAATGTGGCCATCAACCAGATGGACCAGGTCACCCAGCAGAACGCCGCCATGGTGGAGGAAAGCACCGCGGCCAGTCACGCCCTGGCCCGGGAGGCCCAGGATCTGGCGCGACTGATCGGCCGGTTCAAGGTGGGCGAGGATGGAGCCCCGGTCCAAGCCGGTCGCCAACAGAGCCATCCCGGCCGCGCGGCGTAGACCGGGTCGATCTCGCTCCGTCCGGCTCCGCCGGACAAGGTTTCGCTCGCGTAGCGCGGCCAGACTTGCCACTCTGGCTGGAGCTTGGCCGATCGATGACGCCGAAGCTGCGGAGGGCGCCATGATCTATGCGAAGGCCACGGCCTTTCTCGTCGTCTGGGTGTCGCTGGCGATCGTGCTGGTGCGGGTCGTGGTCGGCCCGCTCTGGGGTTCGGCCACCGACATCGGCCTGGTCGCCGCGCCGATCGCCTTCGCCCTGGGCGTGGTCGCCCTCGGCAAGCTGGCGTCGATCATGCTCAAGGCCATCGCCCAAGATCGCGCCCACGCCGACACATCCACCGACGGGGACACCAGGGAATGACCGAAGACTTTCAGGCCAGGGCCGCCAAGACGCGCGCGCGGATCAAGAACACCGGGCGCAACATCGCCATCGGCGTGGTCAGCGTGCTGGTCCTGCTGGTCGGCTCGTGCGGCGTCGCCTCGCACAGCACCACGGTCGAGCCCGGCAACGCCGGGGTGAAGATCAAGACCCTGGGCTCCGGAGCCGGCGTCGTCCCCGAGCCCCTGCCCGCCCGCTGGTACTTCCGCGGCGTCGGCGAGCGGATTGTCCAGTATCCGGTGATCCAGCGCACCTACAGCTACACCCGCGAAAAGGACGAGCGCGGCAACGAGAACGAGGAGATCACCTTCTCCGACAACACCGGCCTGCCGATGACGGCCGACGTCTCGGTGACCCTGCAGGTCAATCCGGTGTCGGCGCCGAGCCTCTACCAGACCTACCGCCTGTCGTTCGACCAGCTGCTGGACGGGCCGATCCGCAACGACGTGCGCTCGGCCGTCGCCGCCGAGGCCGAGAAGGTCGGGGTCGAGACGCTGTACAGCGGCGGTCGCCAGGCGGTGATGCAGCGCGCCTTCGCCCGGGTGTCGGGCAAGTGGGCCAAGCACGGGGTCACGGTCTCGCAGATGGATTGGATCGGCTCGATCCGTTATCCCGACGCCATCATCCAGCAGATGCAGAACAAGACCCAGCTGGAGCAGGAGGCCCTGGCGGCCAAGGCCCTGGAAGCCAAGGAAACCGCCCTGGCCAACGCCGCCATCGCCAAGGCGCGCGGCGAGGCCGAATCCATCCGCATCAAGGGCGAGGCGATCCGCGCCAATCCCCAGATCCTGCAGCAGCTGGCCATCGAGAAATGGAACGGCGAACTGCCCAAGGTGACCGGCGGGGCGACGCCGTTCGTCAAGATCGACTGATCAGCCGAGGTTCCGGGGCTGTCCCTTCTCCCACAAGGGGAGAAGGAAGGATTTCGCCAGCTTCGCCAGCCGGCTCGCGCTCAATCCGCGCCCGCCACTTGGCCTTCAGGGTGTGGGATGTCTCCCTTGAGCCGTCCGGGCTCCAGCCGGGCGGGCCGAACAGGTAACCCAGCGCCTCGCGCGGCGAGCGCGACGCCCAAAGATCCCGGCCGATGCCGATCCACTCGTGGAAGACGTTGGTCAGCAGGTTGAAGCTGGTCAGGTTCTTCACCGTCCCATAGCGGCAGGGCTCCTCGTCGGTCTCGGGGATGAAGGTGCCGAACATCCTGTCCCAGATGATCAGGACGCCGGCGTAGTTGGCGTCCAGGTAGCGGGGGTTGCGGGCGTGGTGCACCCGGTGGTGCGAGGGCGTGTTGAACACCACCTCGAACCAGGCCGGCATGCGCTTGATCGCCTCGGTGTGGATCCAGAACTGGTAGACCAGGCTGATCCCCTTCTGAATGGCCACCATCGCTGGCGGAAAACCCAGGAACGACAGCGGCAACCACAGCAGCCAGGTCCCGGCCACCCCGCCCGTCCAGGTTTGCCGCAGGGCGGTCGACAGGTTGTAGTGGGTGGAGGTGTGGTGGTTGACGTGGCTGGCCCACCAGAACCGCCGCTCGTGGGAGAGGCGATGGAAGGCGTAATAGGTCAGGTCCTCGGCGAAGAAGAGCACCACCCAGACCCAGACGGCGGTAATTGGGATGGTGAAGATCCGGTGCTGATAGACCCAGAGGCTGGCCGCGAAGATCACCCCGCCCACAAGGGTTCCGGCGATGCTGCTGCCCAGGCCCATGGCCAAGGAGACGGCGGTGTCCCGGGTCTCGTAGCGGGCGTTCGCCCGGCCCATCCGCGCCAGGACGATCTCCAGGATCACGGCCAGCACGAAGAACGGAATGGCCATCTGGACGGGATCGAAGGTCTTCACGCGGCGGCCTCCCGAGCGGCGAACCGAGGCGGCGGCCAGGGCTCGCCGTCGTCCAGCGCGAGGCGGGCGACGCCGTCCGCGGTCCTGAGGATCAGGACGCCCCCGGCGGGCCTGGCGGCCAGCGCCGCCGCCCAGGGCAGGTCGCGGGCCACGTAGCCGTCGCCCTTGCGCCAGGCGACCAGGGCCCGCTCGCCCGACCGCGCCACCAGGCCCGCGCCGTCGGCGGCGATCCACAAGGCCTCGACCAAGTCGTCGGGGAACTCGACCGCCAGCAGGGCTCGCGCGGCCTCGGCGTCGAGCGGCGGGGTCGGCCGCGCGATCCGCGCCCAGGCCGCCAGGGCCACCAGCAGCCCCACGGCCGCGGCCGAGCCCGCCAGCTGAATGATCAGCGCCTTGTCCAAAGCGACGCTTCCTCCCGATCGCTTCAGCGTCGGCGCGGCGTCGACCGGCGTCAAGCCTTCCGCCCGGCCGCCGAGTGATCTTGGCAATTGTTCTTTACGGCGACGGTCTTCCCACCATAGGTTCGCCTTCGGGTTGTCAGAGTCGGCCAATCGCCGACCATCGGGGGGAAGCTTAACCGCATGATGTTCGAGGCCTTGCGCAAATATGCCGAGTTCGAAGGCCGCGCCCGGCGTTCGGAATACTGGCTGTTCACGCTGTTCCAAGTCCTGGTGACCTTCGGCCTGTTCCTCGTCCTGGTCATGGTCGCCGCGGCGACGGGCGGCGACGGCGATCAGGCGGGGGCCGCGGCCGTGATGATCATGGCGCTGCTGGGGCTGTTCTACCTGGCCATGCTCATCCCCAGCCTCGCCGTGAGCGTCCGCCGCCTGCACGACAGCGACAAGTCCGGCTGGTGGCTGCTGCTGAGCTTCGTGCCCTTCGGCGGCTTCGTGGTGTTCATCTTCACCCTGCTGGACGGCACGCCCGGCGACAACCGCTACGGCCCCGATCCCAAGGGCCGCCCCGGCTACGCCCCCCCGACCGTCGTGCACAACCACTATTACCCGCCCGGCGGCGGCCCGCCTTCCGATCCGGCCCAGGCCTGACCGCGAAATTCACGCCCCTCCGGGGGCCTTCACAGGAGCCTGCCATGTCGTTGATGTTCCAGCCGCTCAAGAAATACGCCGATTTCTCCGGCCGCGCTCGGCGTTCGGAATACTGGCTGTTCACCCTGCTGATCGTCATCGCCGAGATCGTGTATTTCGCCGTGCTGGGCGCGGTGGGGGGCTTCAGCCCCAATGGGCCGAGCGGCGCGGCCATGGCGGTGATGGGGATCTTCTCGCTGGCCTTCCTGGGCGTGATCATCCCCAGCCTGGCGGTGAGCTTCCGGCGCCTGCACGACACCGATCGGTCGGCCTGGTGGCTGCTGATCAGCCTCATCCCGGGCATCGGCGGCCTGGTGCTGCTGGTGTTCTGCCTGCTGCCCGGCACGAACGGTCCCAACAAGTTCGGCCCCGACCCCAAGGCCTCGCCCACCGGCGACACCGCCGCGGTGTTCAGCTAACCGCCGAACGCCCCTCGGGAATCAGGAAGCGCGCCCCCGTCCGGAGGCGCGCTTCCTTTCGTCTCAAGTCTGGGCCGCCGACTAGAACTTCCGCGCATAGCCCACCGACACCACGTTGGCGTCGGCCGCGTCGTTGTCGCGGAATTGCTGGCGGGTGTAGTCGACGCGGACGCCGTTCTTGTCGTCGACCTTGTACTGGGCGCCGACGCCGTAGTTGACGCTGTCGGCGTCGAACTTGCTCTCGACCCCGGCCAGGGTCTGCTTGTACTGGGTGTTGCCGTAGCCGACGCGACCGATCAGGTCGATCTTCGGGCTCACCGGCAGGAAGCCCACGCCGTAGACGGCGGCCGAGTGGGTCTGCTCGATGTTGGACCGCACGCCGTTGGTGTCGATGTCGTCATCCTTGACGCCGCCGGACAGCTCGCCCTCGACGCCGAAGTGCGGGGTCAGCTTGGCGCCCAGGCGGCCCTGCACCGCGCCGGTGTCGGCGCCTTCGGCGCGAGATCCGGCGTAGCCGAGGGTCCCATAGACCCCGGTGTCCTGGGCTTGCGACAGGGCGGGGACAGCAGCGACCGAAAGGGCGGCCAGGGCGGCCGCCGTCATGAGAGCTTTCATTGTTGTACTCCTTGGCACTGGCGAGGCGGGGGAGCGCCTCGACCTGCCCTGGATAGCCGCGCCATGGGGCCGCGATTGGACCCTCGCTGGACCGTTTGGGGCCATTGCGTGTCGTTCCCGACATGTCCGTGGCGATTGTGGCGGCGCCAGATCGTTCCGTGTTCGGCTTCGAAAGCGGCGAGGTGTGACATCCCTGCCGCGCGGGGAAAGGTGACGCCCGCGCCGGGCGTGCTATGGATCGATCCACAGAGCCAAGCCGCGCCCGCACCTTTTCAGAGAGGGGGCGCGCCAGCGTCACCGGGACCGCCGCCTTGCCTAAAGCCGTCATCGTCGCCACGGGGTTGTACACCCCTCCGTTCAGCGTTTCGAACACCGAACTGGTCGAAGCCTTCAACACCTATGTCGAGCGC
The DNA here is from genome assembly GCF_031457295.1 of Caulobacter sp. BE254. Lineage (NCBI taxonomy): Bacteria > Pseudomonadati > Pseudomonadota > Alphaproteobacteria > Caulobacterales > Caulobacteraceae > Caulobacter > Caulobacter sp. BE254. The sequence goes on from NZ_JAVDWJ010000001.1 coordinate 463,259, forward strand.
TTCAACGCCGCCAACGCCGAGGCGATCGCCGCCGGCGAGGTCGTGGCCCTGGCCCCCTCCTCGCCCGAATTCATCGAGAAGGCCTCAGGCATCAAGGCCCGCTACGTGATGAACAAGTCCGGGATCGTCGACCCCGAGGTCATGCGCCCGATCCTGCCCGAACGGCCCAACGAGGAGATCTCGATCCTGGCCGAAATGGCCGTCGAGGCCGCCAAGCAGGCGATCGAACGCTGGGGCAAGCCGGTCAGCGAGATCGGCGCGGTGATCTGCGCGGCCTCGAACATGCAGCGGGCCTATCCGGCCATGGCCATCGAGGTGCAGCAGGCCCTGGGCATCGACGGGTTCGCCTTCGACATGAACGTCGCCTGCTCGTCGGCCACCTTCGGCATCAAGACCGCCGCCGACTTCATCGCCACCGGCAGCGCCAAGGCGGTGCTGATGGTCAATCCCGAGGTGTGCTCAGGCCACCTGAACTTCACCGACCGCGACAGCCACTTCATCTTCGGCGACGTGGCCACCGCGGTGATCCTGGAGGCCGAAGACCAGGCCCAGGGCGGCTGGGAGATCCTGGGCACGCGGCTGAAGACCGAGTTCTCCAACAACATCCGCAACAATTTCGGCTTCCTCAACCGCGCCGCTCCGGAAGGGGTCGGGGCCAAGGACAAACTGTTCGTCCAGGAGGGCCGCAAGGTGTTCCGCGAGGTGGTGCCGATGGTCAGCCAGATGATCCTCGAGCACGCCGCCGACCTGGGGGTCGAGCCTGCGGGGCTAAAGCGCCTTTGGCTGCATCAAGCCAACATCAACATGAACGACATGATCGCCCGCAAGGTGCTGGGCCGCGACCCCGAGCCCGGCGAGAACGTCATCATCCTCGACGACTACGCCAACACCAGCTCGGCCGGCTCGATCATCGCCTTCCACAGCGCCAATGACGACTTCGCGCCCGGCGAGACGGGCCTGATCTGCAGCTTCGGGGCGGGCTATTCGGCCGGGACGGTGTTCGTGCGGAAGCGGTAGGCGAGCTTGGAACTTATGCCAAGCGCCCTTGAGTTTGCCCCCTAGCTTCCCTTGAATTCGTTATCCCGGGCCCTGTGCCCGGGACCCCTCTGTCCGCCGCAGGTGCAGGGGTGTGGCGCGCTGGCGCGCCACTTTGCTTCACCGTCAGCTGAACCAGGGGTCCTGGGCACCCGGCCCGGGATGACGAACTGTTAGGGAAGACCAGAACCGTGGGAATCAAAGGCCGCTGGTATTACCCTCAATCACCGATGATCGTCGCGAGCCCGATCTGCTCGCAGTAGGTCGAGGCTCGTCGGCCCGCTATCCGAACCTAGTTGCTCCCGCACCGCGTTGAGACGCTCGACCGCTTCTCGCCATTCAAGTTTGACGCTGTCCGACAGCGCCCGCCGCGCCTCTTCCTCGATCGAAGTTCCATGATCGGTCGCCCGGCGCTTGAGTGCGTCGATCACCCAGTCATCGAGATTGCGGATGAGAATCTGGCCCATGGCAATCTAATCCGTCACCGGCACCACATGGGCCGAGACCGCCCGCCACGCGCCGGCTCGCCGGACATAGACGTCGGCATAGTCGTTGCGGCCGGAGAAGTCGCCCTCGGCGGTCTTGCCGACGATCCGGCTGCGGGCGCGAACGACGGCAACGTCGCCGAACACCAGGATCTTCAGGTCGTCCCAGCCGATGTCGGAGACGGTGCGGGCCGGATTGGTCGCCGTCTTGATCAGGTCGGCCTTCCTGAGAATGCGTCCGCCCGGATAGATCGCCTCGAAATCGTCGGCGAGAATGCGATCGAGCGCCGCGCCGTCGCGGGTCTTGTAGGCCGTCAGCCATTCGCTGTTGAGCTTCTCCAGCGCGGCGACGACCTCCGGCGGGGCCTGGGCCGACGCGGCAGCTGCTGGCGGGGCGGTCTGGGCCGAGGCGGCCAGGGGCGTCACGGCGGTCGACGCCAGCAGGGTGAACAGAGCCAGGATTTTCAACGTCGGATCTCCTTGGACGCGCCCGGAACGACCCGCGTTCCAGGCTGGGAAAGGGTCGCTTCGAGGCCGGTCAGGTTCTGGGCTTGGCGGCGGCCAGATGCGCCGCCTTCCACTCCATGGCCCGGCGGATTCGCCGCCCCACGGCGGGGTGATCGTAGAACAGCACCTCCTCGACCACGCCGGGCGTCGCGGCGCGGTATTCGATGGTCTTGACCAGGGCCTTGGCCAGGCCGTCGGGCTCGCCGACATGCTCGAGGCTGTAGCGGTCGGCGTCGCTCTCGGCGATGCGGATCAGGCTGTTGGTCAGGGGCGCGCCCAGCAGCGACAGCACCGCCAGGATCACGCTCAGCACCGGCAGGCCGGCCGGATCGGCCAGGCCGCGGACCGACTCCGCGCCCAGCAGGGCGGCGACGGGGACGAACAGGCGGTCGACCAGGAAGAAGGCGACGACGGCCAGCAGGCTCATGACGCCGGCGATCCACAGGGCGTGATGGTGGGCGTAGTGGCCCATCTCGTGGCCGACCACGCCGCGCACCTCGGCCAGGTCCGCCCCCTGCTTGAACATGGTGTCGCTCATCGCCACCCGCGCCGAGCCGAATAGGCCCGAGACGTTGGCGGTGTAGGCGTTGGACTGCTTGGAGCCGTTATAGACGAAGATCTTGTCGGCCGGCACGCCGTTGGCCTTGGCCATGGCGGCCACGGTGTCGCGCACCGGGCCGGGCGGGGCCGGCGTATAGTGGTTGAAGATCGGCTCGATATAGATCGGGGCCAGCACCATCATCACGGTGATGAACACCGCCGTCAGTCCGCCGCTCCACAGCCACCAGGTCCGCGGCGCCTTGCGGATCAGGGCGTAGAGGGCGACGAAGAACAGGCCCAGCACCACGGCCGAGATGGCCAGGCTGATAGCGGCCTCGCCCAGCCAGCCGGTGAAGGCCTGGCTGGTCAGGCCGTACTGTTTCTGCCGCCACCAGCCGCTATAGGCCGACCAGGGCAGGCTGAGCACGCCGTCGATCAGGAGATAGACGATCCCGACCACCAGGCTGGCCAGCAGCGGCCGGGCGCGTCGCCGCTCCAGCCGCCGGCGCAGCCCGGGCAGCACGCCGCTGCGCACGATCAGCCACGACACCAGCACCGTGACCAGAAATCCCCACAGCAGCAGCCAATGGCCGCCGTGGGTGTAGGCCGCCGCCTTGGCGTGGGCCGCCGGCGGCAGGGTCGCCAGATAGGCCGCCGTGGCGGCGGCGGGATCGAACGCTTGGGCCATGTCGCTCCCCGGACACACAAGTCGCCGCAGAAGGCCAGAACCGGCCTGTCGCGTCAGGTTAATTCGCCGTCAGGTCGATCAACGGGAGCGAGCGACGGCGCTTGCCCCTGGCGGCGGCGCGCGGGCCGTATAGAAATAGGTCATGACCCGCGCTTTCGAGGCCCGCATGCGATTCCCCGCCCGTCGTGATTTCCTTCTGGGCCTCGGCCTGGGCGTCGCCGGCCTCGGCCTGGCCGGCTGCGGCGGCAAGGCCGGCGACGCGGCCGAGACCGGCCTCAAGCGCGTCGAGGCGACCAAGACCCTGCGCATCGGCCTGGAGGGCACCTATCCGCCGTTCAACTTCCAGGACAAGGACGGCCAGCTGGCCGGCTTCGAGGTCGACTTCGCCAAGGCCCTGGCCGCCCAGATGAAGGTCAAGGCCGAGTTCCATCCCTCGCCGTTCGCCGGCCTCTTGGGAGCGCTGGAGTCCAGGCGCATCGACGTGGTGATCAACCAGATCGCCATCACCCCGGAACGGGCCGCCAAGTACGACTTCTCGCGGCCCTACACCGTCTCGGGCATCCAGATCATCGTCCGCAAGGGCCAGGCGGGGATCGCCACGCCCGCCGACCTGGCGGGCAAGAAGGTCGGAGTCGGCCTGGGCACCAACTACGAGAGCTGGCTGCGGGCCAACGTGCCCGCGGCCGTGGTCCGCACCTATGACGACGATCCCACCAAGTACCAGGATCTGAAGGCGGGCCGCATCGACGCGGTGCTGAACGACCGGCTGGTGGCCGCCGACTTCGTCAAGACCTCGCCCGACTTCGTCGCCTCCGGCCCGGTGTTCGCCAGCCAGGGCATGGGCGTGGCCATGTTGCGGGACCCGGCCCTGAAGGTCACGATCGACGAGGCCATCGACGCCCTGCGCGCCGACGGCCGGCTGGCGGCGATCTCGACCCGGTGGTTCGGGCAGGACGTGACGAAGTGATCTTGAGCCACCCTGTTGTCATCCCGGAAGCGCGTAGCGCTGTCCGGGACCCAGGGGACTGGGCCAAAGCGGTGCAGCCGCCCCTGGATCCCGGACAGCCTCTACGAGGCTTCCGGGATGACAACCGTTGGGGACGGATTTGAACCCCGCCCTCGACCTCGTCGCGCAGTCGGCCCCGCTGCTGCTGAAGGGCGCGGGCTATACCGTGCTGCTCAGCCTGATCGGCATGGGCGTCGGGCTGGCGATCGGGTTCGGCCTGGCGCTGATGCGGCTGTCGCGCAGTCCGTTCCTGCGCTGGCCGGCGGCGGTCTATGTCTCGGCGATCCGCGGCACGCCGCTGCTGGTGCAGCTGTTCCTGATCTATTACGGCCTGCCGCAGCTGGGCGTGCAGCTGCCGCCGCTGCTGGCCGCCGGGATCGGCTTCTCGATCAATATCGGGGCCTATGCCGGCGAGATCCTGCGCAGCGCCATCGCGGCCGTGGACAAGGGCCAGTGGGAGGCCGCCAGCGTGCTGGGTATGAGCCGCGGCCAGGCCCTGCGCCGAGTGATCCTGCCCCAGGCCGCCCGCACCGCCGTCGCGCCGCTGTCCAACAGCTTCATCAGCCTGGTCAAGGACACCTCCCTGGCCGCCACCATCCAGGTGCCCGAGCTGTTCCGCCAGGCCCAGCTGATCACCGCCCGCACCTACGAGATCTTCGCCATGTACCTGGCGGCCGCCGCCCTCTACTGGATCCTGTCCAGTCTGCTGGCCCTGGGCCAGGCCCGGCTGGAACGCCAGGCGGAGCAACGCCGATGAGCGCGATCTCGGCCACCGGCCTGGTCAAGCGCTTTGGCGACACGACCGTGCTGAACGGCGTCGACCTGACCGTGACGCCCGGCGAGGTCGTCGCGGTGATCGGCCCCAGCGGTTCGGGCAAGAGCACCCTGCTGCGCTGCCTGGCCGGGCTGGAGCTGATCGATGGCGGAACCCTGACCGTGGCCGGCGTGACGGCCGGGTCCAGGCCGCCCCTGGCTCGCGCCCTGAAGGGCCGGGTCGGCTTCGTGTTCCAGAGCTTCAACCTCTTCCCGCACCGCACGGCCCTGCAGAACGTCGCCGAAGGGCCGATCGTGGTGCGGGGCGAAAAGCCCGCCGCCGCCCACGCCAAGGCCCGGGCCCTGCTGACCAAGGTGGGCCTGGCCCATCGGGTCGACGCCTATCCCCGCGAGCTGTCCGGCGGCCAGCAACAGCGCTGCGCCATCGCCCGGGCCCTGGCCATGGATCCGCAGGTCATCCTGTTCGACGAACCGACCTCGGCCCTGGACCCGGAACTGGTCGGCGAGGTGCTGACAGTCATCCGCGACCTGGCCGCCGAGAGGCGGACCATGGTCATCGTAACCCACCAGATGGACTTCGCGCGCGATGTGGCCGATCGGACGCTGTTTATGGATGACGGCGTTATAATCGAACAAGGCCCTTCCGCCGAAGTGCTTGGTTCGCCTAAGGAAGAGCGTACGCGGCGATTCCTCAGCAAGGTGAGTGGCCTAAGGTCATAATTTGGCCTCCGGCGCCCCTCACCTCCTCTCCGCCGACGCCGTGTGCTGTGAGGCGAGGTCCAGTGAAACCCTATATCGATCTGCAAGGCGCATCGGGCGCCGTCTACCGTTACAAGCTGGCCGAGGATCGCGATCCTCGGACGACGATCGCTGGCAATTTCGTCTTTGTCGACGCCACCGGAACCGTCGTCTATGCGGGCGAAGCCAACAACCTGCACGGGGCGGGCAACCGCTTCCCTGAGGCGGCGACGAAGCATAAGGCCGAGTATCTCTACACCCGCCTGAACGTCTCGGGCGCCTCGCGCTCGGACGAGCTTCAGGACATCGTGGCCGCGCTGAAACCGGCCATGAACAAGGGCGAATAGCGCCCGCCTTCGGATTTCGGGGAGACGGCGACGTCACGCCCCGGGATCCGTTCGGCCTTTTACGGTCGAGCTTCTCACCAAATCGTCCTGCGGCACGAAAAGAGAACATCGCGGCGTCCACATCCGCCGCCGGCTTCGCTATGGTGGGAGCCGCATGCGCCCCGAGATTCTCTTTCCGCTGTTCACGCCGGTCTCCACGCTGAAAGGCGTGGGGCCGCGCGTCGCGCCGCTGGTCGAGCGCCTGGCCGGACCGATCGTCCGCGACGTGCTGTTCACCCTGCCCCAGGGCCTGATCCGCCGCACGGCCACCACCTCGGACCGCGCCGTCGACGGCCAGGTCCAGACCTTTCTGGTCACCATCGACGCCCACCTGCCGCCGCAGCGCCCCGGCCAGCCCTGGCGGATCCGCGCCTGGGACGAGCACGGCTTCGTCACCCTGACCTGGTTCAAGGGCCATGGCCCGCACCTGGAGCGCCAGCATCCGGTCGGGGCCAAGCGGGCGGCCAGCGGCAAGGTCGAGCGGTTCGGCAGCGAGATCCAGGTCGCCCATCCCGACTATCTGCTCGAGGCCGAGCGGGTCGGCGAGATCCCGCCCATCGAACCGGTCTATCCGGCCACCGCCGGCCTGCCCTCGCGCACCTTCCGCAAGTTCGCCCAGGAGGCCCTGGAGCGCGCCGTCGCCCTGCCAGAGTGGCAGGATGGGGCCTGGCTGGCCAAAAACGGCTTTCCGACCTGGCGCGAGGCCCTGGCCCTGGTCCACGGCCCGCAGGCCGAGATCGACCTGTCGCCAATGTCGGTGGCCCGCCGCCGCCTGGCCTATGACGAGCTATTGGCCCACCAGCTGGCCCTGGCCCAGCGCAAGGCCGGCAAGCGCTCTCACCCCGCGCCGCGCATCGTCGCCGGCCCGCTGTCGGACGCGGTCGAGAAGGCCCTGCCCTTCAGGCTGACCGGCGCCCAGATCCGCGCCCTGTCGGAGGTGCGCGGCGACATGGCCAGCGGCGAGCGGATGGGCCGGCTGCTGCAGGGCGACGTCGGCTCGGGCAAGACCGTGGTGGCCATGCTGGCCATGGCCGACGCGGCGTCCAGCGGCCTGCAGTCGGCCCTGATGGCCCCGACCGAGATCCTGGCCCGCCAACACTACGAAACCCTGGCCCCGCCGCTGGAGGCGCAGGGTTTGGCGGTGATCCTGCTGACCGGCCGCGACAAGGGGTCGGCCCGGGCGTCGAAACTGGCCAAGCTGGCCGACGGCTCGGCCGCCGTCGCCGTGGGCACCCACGCCCTGTTCCAGGACGATGTGGCGTTCAAGGCCCTGGGCCTGACGATCATCGACGAGCAGCACCGGTTCGGCGTCAACGAACGCAAGCGCCTCCAGGAAAAAGGGGAAGGCGCGCACCTGGTGGCCATGTCGGCCACGCCGATCCCCCGCACCCTGGAACTGACGGTGTTCGGCGACCTGGATGTCTCGCGCATCGACGAGAAGCCGCCGGGCCGCACGCCTGTCGCCACCCGCGCCGCGCCGACCCCGCGCATTCCCGAGATCATCGAACGGCTCAAGGCCGCCGCCCAGGCCGGGGCTCAGGCCTTCTGGATCTGCCCGCTGGTCTCGGAGTCCGAAAAGATCGACCTGCGCGACGCCGAGATGCGGGCCGCCTCGCTGCGCCAGGCCATCGGCCCCACCGTCGGCCTGGTCCATGGCCAGATGCCGTCCGCCGAGAAGGACGCCGTCATGCAGGCCTTCGTCGATGGCGAGGTCTCGGTCCTGGTCGCCACCACGGTGGTCGAGGTCGGGGTCAACGTGCCCAACGCCAGCATCATGGTGATCGAGCACGCCGACCGCTTCGGCCTGGCGCAACTTCACCAACTTCGCGGGAGAGTGGGTCGCGGCGCCCGCGAGAGCTCGTGCGTGCTGCTCTACGACCCGCCGCTGTCGGAGACCGCCCAGCAGCGGCTGGACATCCTGCGCCGCAGCGACGACGGTTTCGAGATCGCCGAGAAGGACCTGGAGCTGCGCGGCGGCGGCGATCCCCTGGGCCTCAAGCAGAGCGGCTTCCCGGCCTACAGGCTGGCCGACCCGGTCGCCCACCGCGACCTGATCGCCGTGGCCGCCGACGACGCCCGCCTGATCCTGGCCCGCGACCCCGACCTCACCTCGCCGCGCGGCCAGGCGGTGCGGACCCTGCAGGAACTGTTCGACTGGAAGGCCGCCTCGCCGCTCAACGACGCCGGTTGAGCCGCGCAGGGCAGAGAACCGCCTAGCTGGCGGCCTGCGGAACCGGCCCCCGCCGCTTCAGCGCCGCGACCCGGGCCAGGGCGTCGGCCTCGATGTCGGCCCAGAACAGGTTGAAGCCGTCCACCTTGCGGCGGTCGGTCCACGAGCCGCTGTCGCGCAGCGAGGTCGATTTCGGGCGCCCGGTGTGCAGCAGGCCGTTCTCGCACTGGGCCCAGACCTGGCGCTTGAGCAGGGCCGGCCTTGAGTCCCATTCCAGGCCGGTGGCGTTGGCCGCGCCGAGGTTCAGCTTGGCCGGCGCGCGGATCTCGTTGCGCGCCCCCAGCAGCGGGTTGACGCAAAGCGGCTGACGACCGTCCAGGGTGACCAGCTCGCCGCCGGTGTTCCAGACCAGCGAGCGGTTGGTCAGTTCCTGGGCCTGCTGGAAGTCGCCGTCGACCATCGACGCCCAGGCGACCAGACAGCCGGCCTGGTCGCGACCGGCGCAGGCGGGCACCGGCGCGCCGGGGCCGAACTCGTCGGCCGGCACCACGGTCTCGATCAGGTAGACGCCGGCCAGGCGGCCCCGCAGCGCCGCGTTCGGGGCGATCTCCTCGTTCAGCAGCCGCTCGGCCAGGATGCCGCCCTGCTCCACCCCGACCAGCACGATCGGCCGCCCGCCGTTGTCGTGCGCGAGGTAGTGGCGGAAGGCGTCGCGCACGTCGTCATAGGCGAAGCGCCGGGCGTCGCGGGCGTCGTCGCGCAGCGTCAGGAAGGTGTAGAGGCTGGCCTGGCGGTAGTGCGGCGCGAAGATCCGTCCGACCCGCGCGAACGGGGCGGCGTAGTTGGGCAGCATGACCCGAGCCAGGTCGCGCGCCGCCTTCGGCTGGTCGAACGGCGCGTTCCAGTCGCGACCGCCGTCATAGCTGGTGGGGTGCACGAAAAAGACGTCGGCGCCGCCCCGGCTGGCCACGCCGTGCTGGGGCGCCAGCGCCCAGGCTTCCGGCCGCGCGTAGTTGGGAGCCGGCGGCGGCTCGTAGGTCTGGAACGGGATCTTGGGATCCAGCGTCGTGCGCAGGATGTCGTAGCGCCAATAGAACGCCGCCGACAGAACCAGCGCCAGGAACAGCACCGCCCCCGCGAAGATCCAGCGCTTGAAGCCCTTGAAACGGTCGGCCATGGCCCTTGGTTACACGAACCCGCCGCGTCGCGCGAGACGGCCTGGAGCCTCCTGGAGCGTGGCGGCCGAAGGTGACGCCCTTGACCATGGCGGCGCTCCGAATCACGGCTCGGCTTGGAGGCCGTATTGATCGGGTGTATATACAGGACCATGAGCCTGTACATTCGCAGCGAAGAAGCCGACCGCCTTGCTCGCCAGTTGGCGGAGCGGACGGGACTGACCCTGACCGACGTCGTCACGCGGGCGTTGCGCGCCGAACTCGACCGCACGCCAACCACGCCGGAAGCCCTGGCCGCGCGGCTGGCGCGGATCCGGGCGATCCAGGCCAGGGTCAGGGCCTCGCCCGTGCTGCAGGAAGGCTCCGACGACGCCCTGCTGTACGACCAGGACGGCTTGCCGAAGTGATCGTCGTCGATACCTCGGCGCTGATCGCGATCTTTCAGGGCGAGCCCGACGCCGAAACCTTTCTCGACGCGATCATCACGACGGAAACCGCGCTGATCGCCGCGCCGACGCGCCTGGAGGCCTTCATCGTCGCCAGCCGTCGTCACGGCGCCGTGCGCGCAGCCGAGTTGACGGACCTGATCGCCGCCCTGAACCTAACGACGGTGGCGTTCGACGGGGCCCTGGCCGATGTCGCCCAGATGGCCTACCGAACCTTTGGACAAGGCGCTCACGGCCTGAACTACGGCGACTGCTTCAGCTACGCCCTGGCCAAGTCGCGCGACCTGCCGCTGCTGTTCAAGGGCGAAGACTTCGCCGTCACCGACGTGCGGCGGGCGGCCTGACCGTCAACCGCGCGCCTCACCGGTACGGATCGTCCGTATTGAGGAACCCGCAGACATAGTCCTCGACGCCGTCTTCCAGCGAGGTCATCGGTGCGTTGTAGCCGGCGGCGCGCAGGCGGCTCATGTCGGCCTGCGTGAAGTACTGGTACTTGCCGCGCAGCACCTCGGGCATGTCGAAATAGTCGATGTCGGGCTCGCGGCCCACAGCCCGGAAGGTGGCCTCGGCCAGGGCCTTGAACGAGCGGGCCTTGCCGGAACCGAGGTTGTAGATCCCGTTGACGTGCGGGCTCTTGGCCAGCCAGGCGACCACGTCGGCCACGTCGCGCACATAGACGAAATCGCGAAGCTGGCCGCCGTCCTCGTAGTCGGGGTGGTGCGACTTGAACAGCCGCACGCCCTCGCCCGCCGCCACCTTGGGCCAGATCTGGCAGACGACCGACTTCATGCCGTCCTTGTGGTCCTCGTTAGGGCCGTAGACGTTGAAGAACTTCAGCCCCGCCCACTGGGCCGGCGCATGTCCACGGGCGGCCTCGCGAACGGCGTAGATGTCGAACAGCGCCTTTGACCAGCCATAGGCGTTCAGCGGTCGCAGGGCCTTGAGGCTTTCCAGGTCGTCCTTGCCGTCGAAACCTTGCAGGCCGTCGCCGTAAGTGGCCGCCGAAGAAGCATAAATCAGTCGCCGCTGATGTTGCGCGCACCACCGCCACAGGTCGCGCGACAGCACGAAGTTGGACTGCACGATCAGGTCGGCGTCCGGCTCGGTGGTCGAGGAGATCGCCCCCATGTGGATCACCAGCTCGACCTCGTCGCCGCGCTGGGCCAGCCAGTCGAACAGATCCTCCGGGGCCACGAAGTCGGCGATCGGCGCCTTGGCGATGTTTTTCCACTTGTTCTGCGCGGCCTCGCCCAGCCGGTCGCAGACCACCACGTCGAGGCTGTCGTCCTCGCACAGCTTGGCCACGATATTGGAGCCGATGAACCCGGCGCCGCCGGTGACGAGGATGACGCGTCTGGACATGATGGGCGTTATGGCACAGGGGGCGGATGGAGCAAGGGACTGGGACAAGCATCGGGGCGAGGCGTGGGCGTGAAGGTGCGGCTCGGTCGGAACGGCCCCGTCCTCGTCTGGCCGCGCACCGAACCGCGCCTGGCCGACGCCCTGAGCCACGCGCCGTGGAAGGCTTCGGCGCAACCCAACCCCGCCGCCAGGCGTATCCATGGCGAACCGATCGTGGGGCGTTCGGCGGCGCGTGAAGGCGCGCTCGCGGCCTATCGCGGCCTCAAGGGCGAGGAGATTTCTCGCGAGGGCCGATAGTCCTCCCCATTTACAGGTCGGTTCCGAGAGTTCTTACTTTCGTCATCAAGTTAGGGATGGGACCGTCGATGACCGATATCCTGCCTGCGACCTGGCCGGCCGCGGCCCGCGACCCCGAACTGCGTCGCGCCCCGGCCGCCTTCCGCACCGCGCTCCGCGTCGCCGTCGAGAACTGGGCGGCCGGCGATCTGACCTTCGTCCTGCCCTCGGGCAAGCCCCTGCGCATCGTCGGCAAGGGGCCGGGCCCGGACGCGGTGATCCGCATCCACGACTATCGGTTCATCCGCCGGGCCCTGGCCTCGGGCGACATCGGCTTCGCCGAGGGCTACATGGCCGGCGAGTGGGACACCCCCGACCTGTCGGCGGTGTTGGAGGCCTTCTCGCTGAACTTCGACCGGCTGACGGCCCTGGTCCGGGGCAATCCGATGATGCAGGCGGTCAACAAGCTCTACCACCTGTTTCATCGCAACGATCGGGTGGGCTCCAGGAAGAACATCCACGCCCACTACGACCTGGGCAACGCCTTCTATTCCCGCTGGCTGGACCCCAGCATGACCTATTCGTCGGCCCTGTACGAAAAACCCGGCCAGCCGCTGGATCAGGCCCAGCGCGCCAAGTACGCGGCCCTGGCCCGGTCGATCGACCTCAAGCCCGGCCAGCACGTGCTGGAGATCGGCTGCGGCTGGGGCGGCTTCGCCGAGTTCGCGGCCAAGGAAGTGGGAGCCAAGGTCACCGGCGTCACCATTTCCCAAGCCCAGCACGACTTCGCCAAGCGGCGCCTGTTCGACCAGGGCCTGGCCGAGAAGGCCGAGATCCGGTTGATCGACTATCGCGACGTCCAGGGCCAGTTCGACAGCGTCGCCTCGATCGAGATGTTCGAGGCGGTCGGCGAGGAATACTGGCCCACCTATTTCGGCAAGATCCGCGAGGTGCTGTCGCCCGGCGGCCGGGCCGGCCTGCAGATCATCACCATCCGCGACGAGCTGTTCGCCCGCTACCGCGGCCACACCGACTTCATCCAGCGCTACGTCTTTCCGGGCGGCATGCTGCCCAGCGAGGCGCGCCTGAAGCAGGAGACGGCCGCCGCCGGCCTGGCCTGGACCGAGATCAACCGCTTCGGCCAGAACTACGCCGACACCCTGTCCGAATGGGCCGCGCGGTTCGAGGCGGCCTGGGACGACATCAAGGGTCTGGGCTTCGACGAGCGCTTCCGCCGGCTGTGGCGGTTCTATCTCAGCTATTGCGAGGCCGGTTTCCGCACCGAGCGCACCAACGTGATCCAGCTGGGCCTTTCCCGGGCCTAAAGCATCGCGCGGAAAAGTGGACGCCGGTTTTCCGCAAAAGCGATGCGAAAACAAAAATCTAGAGCAAGCGGCGCGATTCCTACTATCGCGCGGCTTGCTCTAGCAAACCTGGCCATGCATCCCGACCTTGGGTGTGCGTACAGTCCGCAAGCGCTCACCGAGGTCGGCCCGATGAACCTCTACACCCTCGTCCTGGATTTCCATGGCGGCACCTACATCACCCAGTTCGACGCCGAGACGGCCACCGATGCGGTCGCCGCCTGGTGCAAGGAGCTGGAAGACGAACAGCTGCTGGGCGACGCCTCGTTCCCCGTGGCCGAGGGCATCATGGTCGACGCCATCGAGAACCATCTGGTCGAGGTCGAGGGCCTGCACGGCGCCTGGTGCGCGGCCGCCTCGGTCAACGGCGCCCTGGCGCTGCTGAACGTGATCATCACCCAACGGCTGGATTAAACCTGCGCTGAAACCGTCAAGGCCGCCTTCAGGAAAACTGGTCTTGCCTGAAGGCCGCGCATCACGATCTACCAAGCCGACCTCCCGCTCGGCTGGACTGAAGAGATGACCGTAAAGACCAGCGTCCTGGACGCTATCGGCGACACGCCGCTGATCCGCCTCAACCGCGCCAGCGAGGCCACCAGCTGCGAGATTCTCGGCAAGGCCGAGTTCATGAACCCCGGCCAGTCGGTCAAGGACCGCGCGGCCCTGGGCATCATCCGCGACGCCGAAGCCCGCGGCCTGCTGAAGCCCGGCGGCCGGATCGTCGAGGGCACGGCCGGCAACACCGGCATCGGCCTGGCCATGGTCGCCTCGGCCCTGGGCTACAGAACCACCATCGTCATTCCCCGCACCCAGAGCCAGGAGAAGAAGGACGCCATCCGCCTGCTCGGCGCCGAACTGGTCGAGGTGGACGCCGTCCCCTATTCCAACCCCGACAACTATGTCCGCTATTCGGGCCGCCTGGCCGAGGAACTGGCGAAGACCGAGCCGAACGGGGCGATCTGGGCCAACCAGTTCGACAATGTCGCCAACCGCCAGGCCCATTTCGAGACCACCGGCCCGGAGATCTTCGAGCAGACCGACGGCAAGGTCGACGGCTTCATCTGCGCCATCGGCTCGGGCGGCACCCTGGCCGGCGTCGCCGCCGCCCTGCGGGCCCGCAAGCCGCAGGTCAGGATCGGCCTGGCCGACCCGCACGGCGCGTCGCTGTACAGCTGGTACGCCGACGGCGAGCTGAAGTCGGAAGGGACCTCGATCAGCGAGGGCATCGGCCAGGGGCGGATCACCGCCAACCTCGAGGGCCTGGCTATCGACCACCCGTTCCGGATCAGCGACGAGGAGATGCTGGAGCAGGTCTTCGACCTGGTGCAGCACGAGGGTCTGTGCCTGGGCGGCTCAACCGGGATCAACGTCGCCGGCGCGGTGCGCATGGCGAGAGCCATGGGTCCGGGCCACACCATCGTGACCATCCTCTGCGACCATGGCTCGCGCTACCAGAGCAAGCTGTTCAACCCCGCCTTCCTGGCCGAGAAGGGTCTGCCGACCCCGCCCTGGATGTAGCCCCCGGCGCGCGATGCGCGCCGAATAGCAAAGTTGCGCCATTCAACCTTACAGTGCAGGATCGTCCCAATCTCGATGAGGAGGGCCGAATGGCTTGGAAGGGGATCGTGGGCAGGAGCTTCACGCCGGAGTCGTTCGAAACCTACTGCGAAACCCTGACCTGGTCGGCCTGGCGGCCGAAGTTCATCGTCCTGCACAACACCGGCGCGCCCTCCCTGGCCCAGCGGCCGCAAGGCTTCACCCGCACCCACATCGCCAATCTCGAGGCCTATTATCGCGACGGCCGCAAATGGAGCGCGGGACCGCACCTGTTCGTCGACGACAAGCAGATCTGGGTGTTCACGCCGCTGACGGTGTCGGGCGTTCATTCGCCCAGCTGGAACAGCATCGCCCTGGGCCTGGAGATGCTGGGCGACTACGACAAGGACGCTTTCGACAAGGGCCGTGGCGCGGCGGTGCGCGACAACGCCGTCGCGACCATGGCCACCCTCTCGGCCGTGCTGGGCCTGGATCCGGCCAGCATGAAGCTGCACCGCGAGGACCCCGCCACCACCCACGCCTGCCCCGGCAAGAACGTCAGGAAGTGGGACGTCATCCAGCGCGTGCAGGACAAGATCCTCGATGAGGCCGGAGAGCACTCCTTGGCGGAGCCCCATCCGTAGGGTTGGCGGCTCGCCTTCTCAGATTTTTAAAGCCCCAACGGTTGTCATCCCGAAAGCCTCGCAGAGGCTGTCCGGGATGACAATGTTGAGAGGCAGACTTTTGGTCCGCTTCCACCTCGCAAAGCCTTGCCCCGCCCCGCCGATCGCGTGATCTTGCCCGCCCTCTCGAAGGGGCGAGTCAGACCCCGAAAGGCCTTGCCATGACCCACGCCGATCCCCTCGTCTCGACCGCCTGGCTAGCCGAGCACCTCGACGCGCCGGACGTCAGGATCGTCGACGGCTCCTGGCACATGCCCGCCGCCAAGCGCGATCCCAAGGCCGAGTACGACCTGGCCCACATTCCGGGCGCGGTGTTCTTCGACATCGACGAGATCGCCGACGAGACCTCGGACCTGCCGCACATGCTGCCCTCGCCGATCAAGTTCGCCTCGCGGGTCAAGAAGCTGGGCCTGGGCGACGGGTCGAAGATCGTCGTCTACGACACCAGCGGCATCCTGCCCGCCGCCCGCGTCTGGTGGGAATTCCGCGCCATGGGCCACGAGGACGTGGTGGTGCTGGACGGCGGCCTGCCCAAATGGATCGCCGAGGGCCGTCCGGTCGAGGACCTGGCCGTCACCCCGCAGGAGCGCCACTTCACCCCGCGCTACCAGGCCGACATCGTCCGCTCGCTGGACCAGATGAAGCGCAACCTGGAGAAGTCGCCTGAAGATCGGGGCCGCGAGCAGGTGATCGACGCCCGCGCCGCCGGCCGTTTCGAGGGCCGCGATCCCGAGCCCCGCGCCGGCCTGCGTGGCGGCCACATTCCCGGCTCGCGCAACGTGCCGCTGTCGACCCTGCTGGCCGCCGACGGGACCATGCTGCCGGCCGACCGGCTGGCCGCGGTGTTCGAGGCCGCGGGGGTCGACATCAACCGGCCGATCGCCACCACCTGCGGCTCGGGCATCACCGCCGCCGTGGTCTCCCTGGCCCTGGCCCGGCTCGGCAAGCCCCGGGCGGCGGTCTATGACGGCTCGTGGACAGAATGGGGCGGCCGCGACGACGTGCCGGTGGCGACGGGCGCGGCTTAGCCAGACCCTCCCCCCATGGGGGAGGTGGTCGCGCAGCGACCGGTGGGGGGAGTGATACGACCTCGATCAGTGATGCCGCCGTCTCAAAACTCCCCCCTCCGTCGCCCGGTGGGCGACACCTCCCCCACAGGGGGAAGAACTGAGGCCTTGAACCGCCTCGCTCCCGCGCCTTAAACGAAAGCGTGCCGTAGCCGCCCGAGTGTCCCATGCCCCTGGATGAAGAAACCCGCCTGGTCCGCAAGGGCGCCCCGCCCAAGGGCGGCTCGGTGCTGGCCCGCACGGTCAATCCGCCGGTGCAGCGCGGCTCGACGGTGCTGATGCCCAACGCCGCCGCGCTGTACGACGACAGCCAGCTGACCTACGGCATCACCGGCCTGTCCTCGCCGGCCAACCTGCAGCTGGCCCTGGCCGAGCTGGAGGGCTCGCCCGACGTGACCCTGTATCCGTCGGGCCTGGCGGCGATCACCGGCGTCATGCTGGCCCTGCTGAAGGCCGGCGACGAGATCCTGGTGGTCGACAGCGCCTACAAGCCGACGCGCCGGTTCTGCGACCGGGTGCTGACCCGGTTCGGCGTCAAGACCGCCTACTATGACCCGGCCCTGTCGCCCGACGCCCTGATGGCCCTGTGCACGTCGGCGACCCGGATGATCCTGCTGGAGGCTCCCGGCTCGCTGACCTTCGAGATGCAGGACATCCCGGCCATCGCCGCGGCCGCCAACGCCCGCGGCGTGCTGACGATGATCGACAACACCTGGGCGGCCAGCTTCTACTTCAAGCCCCTGGCCCATGGGGTGACCATCAGCGTCCAGGCCCTGACCAAATATGTCGGCGGCCATTCGGACGTGTTCATGGGCAGCGCCGCCACCGCCGACAACGTGATCGGCAACCAGCTGGGCGACGCGATGTGGGACATCGGCTGGTCGGTCTCGCCCGACGACGCCTATACCGTGCTGCGCGGCCTGCGCACCCTGGCCACCCGCCTGCCCGTCCACCAGGCCAAGGGGCTGGAGATCGCCCGCTGGCTGCAGGGCCGGCCCGAGGTGGCCCGCGTGCTGCATCCGGCCCTGGAGACCGACCCAGGCCACGCCCTGTGGAAGCGCGACTTCACCGGCGCCTGCGGGCTGTTCGGCGTGGTGTTGAAGCCCTGCTCGCAGAAGGCCGTCCACGCCTTCCTCGACGCCCTGGACCTGTTCGGCCTGGGCTTTTCCTGGGGCGGC
Organism: Caulobacter sp. BE254; assembly: GCF_031457295.1. NCBI lineage: Bacteria > Pseudomonadati > Pseudomonadota > Alphaproteobacteria > Caulobacterales > Caulobacteraceae > Caulobacter > Caulobacter sp. BE254. Next base: position 480,675 of record NZ_JAVDWJ010000001.1, read on the forward strand.
TACGAAAGCCTGGCCATCCACTGCGACCCGCAGCTGAAGAACCGCGCCATCCCGGTGAAGCTGGAAGGCCCGCTGCTGCGCCTGCACGTCGGACTGGAGAGCACGGCCGACCTGATCGCCGACCTGGAACGCGGCTTCGCGGCCCTGGCCGGAGCTTAAATCGAACCGCGACGGCGAGGTCGTGAAGGTCTAGACAACCGCCTCGTTCGAAAGGCCCGACCATGACCGTCCACATCGCCCTGCTGCGCGGCGTCAACGCCGCCGGAAACCGTCTGGTCACCGCCGACGAGCTGACCGCCCTGCTGACCGAGCTGGGCCATGCCAATGCCCGCACCGGACCCAAGGCCGGCGACCTGGTGTTCGCCAGCGGCGAGCAGACGGGCGCCGAGCTGCAGACCCAGATCGAGACCGCCCTGATGGACCGGTTCGCGCTGCGCACCGACGTCTATGTGCGCACCGCCGATGCCTGGCGCGCCCTGGTCGCCGCCAATCCGTTCCCAGAATTCGCCGCCCAGGACCCCGGCTGGCTGATGACCCTGTTCCTGAAGGACACGCCGGACAAGAAGGCGATCGGCGCCCTGCGCGCGGCGATCCGCGGCCGCGAGCAGGTGCGCGCCGAAAGCCGCCAGCTCTACGCGATCTATCCCGACGGGATCGGCGGCTCGAAGCTGACCAACAGCCTGGTCGAGAAGACGCTTGGCGCGCGGATCACCGGCCGAAGCTGGACCGCGGTCCTGGCGCTGGCCGAGATGCTGGGCGAGGGTTAGTCGGCCGTCTCCGCCGCGATCGGACGCGGCGCCTGAGCCGCCCCGCCCTTCGGCAACCGCAGCAGCATCCAGGCCAGCCCCACCCCGACGACGCCGATCACCGAGGTCCCGTAGGCCGCGCCGGCCAGGAAGCCGCTCCAGGCCAGCTCCAGGTGGGCGAAATAGCGGGCCAGCAGCAGGGAGACGCTGCCGACATAGCCGCAGGAGTCGGCGACATAGATCAGGAACCCCGCCGTCCCCACTTGGCCGGTGGCGGCGATCAGCCGGTCGAACAGCATGCCGTTGAACGGGGTGTAGGCCATGTAGATCCCCGCCCCCGTGGCGACCATCCAGGCCACGGGGCCCAGCAGGCCGACCTGCCGACCCAGGGTGGCGGCGCCCAGCAAGGCGAAACCCAGGGCCACGAAGGCGAAGTTGAAGCCGACCGCCCGGCGGTTGTCGCGCACCAGGCTCAGCACGCCCAGCCCGACCAGCACGATGGCCGCGACGGGGATCTCGGACAGCGAGAAGATCGCCGCGGCGTTCTTGAAGCCCAGCTCGGCCCAGATCTCGGCGGCGAAGTTGTCGCGGAAGTCCCGAAGCGCGGTCAGCAGCACATAGACCGCCACCAGCAGCACCAGGGCCGGCGCGTGGGCGGCGAACATGGCCGCGCGGGCCTTGGCGTCCATCGGCGCGCGGCGCACCCGGGCGGCCTCGTCGGCCGGCGACGGCGGCGGCAGCTGGGTCAGGGCCGCCACGGCCAGCAGCAGCAGCGGTGTGAACAGCAGGCCGGTCAGGGCCGGCATCCAGCGTTCGTCGACGCCCTGCAGCAGCAGGCTCTTGCCCACCGACTTCACCACGCCGGAGGCCAGGATGAAGCTGGCGCACAGCATGGCCCCCAGCACTTCCGACAGCCGCCGGCCCTCGACGAAGCCGAACACCAGCCCCCAGATCATGCCCAGGCACAGGCCGTTGACGAACAGCGCCGGCGGACCGGCGACAGCCGGACCCAGGCTCAGGCCCAGCAGCGACAGCTCGGCCCCGCCGATCAGGACCAGGATGGCCAGCCAGCGCCGCTCGGGCCGCATCTCGGAGATCACCTTGATCCCGATGATCTTCGACACGGCGTAGCCGGCGACCTGGGCGATCACCAGGGCCACCTTGAAGTCGATGGCGAGCGGCCAGCCGGCCATGTGGTCGTAGTGGGCCGCCGTGAACGGCTTGCGGTAGGCGAACATCGAGAAATAGGCCGCGAAGGCCGCCAGCCCGCCGTACAGCGCGAACGCCCACGGCGGCGCCTTGGCCAGGGCGCGGGCGATGGGGCCCGGAGCCAGTTGCTGAGTCGGTGCTGCGTTCGGCATGGCCCATGGGCGGGCCGAAACGGCCCGCGCGTCAACCGCCGATCGGCGTCAGGCGGTCAGGGCGGCGCGTTGGAACGCTTCCTCGGCGACTTCGACCGCCTTTTCGCGGGCCTGGGCCGCCACTTCGCCGACGACGATGACCACCGGGCCGCCGTGGCTCGTCAGCCGCTCGGGCAGGGTCCGCAGCGTGCCGTGATAGATCCTGGCGTTCGCGCCGCCCGCCTGCTCGATAGCCACCGCCGGAGTGCTGGGCGCGCGGCCGGCGGCGATCATCCGCTCGCACAGGGCCTGGGCCACCTCGCCGCCCATATAGACCGCCAGGGTCGCCTCCGGATCGCTCGCCGCGCTCCAGTCGCCGCTGAGCGTTCCGGCCTCCAGCCGCGCCGTGGTGAACACCACGCGCCGGGCTTCGCCGCGATGGGTCAGGGGGAAGCCGAACTGGGCGGCGGCGGCGCAGGCGGCGGTGACGCCGGGCACCACCTCGACCGAGACGCCGTGCTCGCGCAGGAAGGCCGACTCCTCGCCCACCCGGCCGAACACCGAGGGGTCGCCGCCCTTCAGCCGCACGACGCGCAAGCCCTTGCGCGCCAGGCGCAGCATCAGGCGGTTGATCTCGTCCTGGTGCATGCTGGGCTTGCCCGCCCGCTTGCCGGTCTGGATGCGCACGCAGCCGGCCGGGGCCAGGGCTATGGCCTCGTCGCTGATCAGGGCGTCGTAGAGCAGCGCCTGGGCGCTCTCCACCGCGCGCACGGCCCGCACGGTCATCAGGTCGACCGGGCCGGGACCGGCGCCGACGAGCAGGACTTGGGCGGCGTCAGACATGGGCGGGCTCCTTGGCGGGAACGGCGGCGGTCGCGGCGATCATCCGGGCGATCTCGGGACGGCAGGACCCGCAGTTGGTCCCCGCCCCGGTGGCCGCGCCCACCGCGTCGGGGTTGGCGGCCCCGGCGACGATGGCGACCTGCACGGCCCGGGCGCCGACCTTCAGGCAGGCGCAGACCAGCGGCCCCTTGTCGACCGGCGCGCCGGGCGGGCGGCCGAACAGCAGGGCCGAGCGGGCGTCCTGACTCAGTTCCGGCTCGGCGAACAGCTCGGCCAGCCAGTCGCGCGGCGGCAGGCGGCCGCTGATGGTGATGTACAGGACCGCGACCAGCCGGCCGTCGCGCAGCCAGGCGTCGCGTCGCGCGCCGGTGGCGGCGTCCTCATAGGTCACGAGCTCGCCGACAAGGCCTTTCGACAAGGCCTTGCGCAAGGCGGCGCGCTCGACTTCGTCGCCTCGGCCGGCGAACTCGTGTTGCTGGCAGGCGTCCTGGGGGATGCGCCGCCAGACGAGGTCCAGACCCGACGGAAGGGCGAGGCTGTCCCGCGTGAGGAAGAAGCCCTTCCAGGTCTCGCGATAGGGGCGAAGCCGGGCGGGGGTGTGCTTGAACTCCGGCTGGCCGGAGATGGGGTCGAGATTGGGCGCGATCAGGTGATTGGAACGGCCGGACGGCGCGAAGGCGTCGGTCCAGTGCATCGGCATGAACAGGCCGCCGGGCCGCTGGCGCTCGGTGACCTTGGCCAGGGCCACGGCCTCGCCGCGCACGGTGGTCACCCGGGCCAAGACACCGTCCTTGACGCCCAGGGCCTCGGCGTCGGCCGGATGGACCTCGACGAACGGCTCGGGGGCGTGGCGGCACAGGTCCGGGGCCAGGCCGGTGCGGGTCATGGTGTGCCACTGGTCGCGAATGCGGCCGGTGTTCAGCGACATCGGATAGGCCGCGTCCATCGCGTCAGCGGGGCCCTTGGGGCGCGTCGGGACCATGCGGGCGCGGCCGTCCGGGGTCTGGAAGCGGCCGTCCACGAACAGCCGCGGCGTGCCCCGGCCGTCCGCCGCCACCGGCCACTGGACCGGCAGGAGTCCGGCGTAAGCCTCTGGCGTCAAAGCCGAAAGGCCAGCCAGATTCAGAACGCGATCGGTATTCTCGTAGGCGGTCAGACGGGCCCATTCGCGGAACACGCTGGCCTGGCTGCTCCAGCCGAAGCCGTCAAAGCCCATGGCCTGGGCGACGTCGGCCATGATCCGCCAGTCGGCGCGCGCCTGGCCCGGCGCGGGGAACAGCGCCCGCTGGCGCGAGATCCGGCGCTCGGAATTGGTGACGGTGCCGTCCTTCTCGCCCCAGGCCAGGGCCGGCAGCTTGACGTCGGCGAAGGCGGTGGTGTCGGTGTCGACGCAGTCGGACACTACCACGAACGGGCAGCGCTCCAGGGCCTCGCGCACCCGGCCGGCGTCGGGCAGGCTGACGGCGGGGTTGGTGGCCATCACCCACACGGCCTTGATCTTGCCGGCGTGGATGGCCTCGAACATGTCGACGGCCTTCAGACCCGGGGCGCGGGCGGTGTCGGGCGCGCCCCAGAAGCGGGCCACGCGGTCGCGGTCGGCCGGGGCGAAGTCCATATGGCCGGCCAGGGTGTTGGCCATGCCGCCGGTCTCGCGCCCGCCCATGGCGTTGGGCTGGCCGGTAATCGAGAACGGGCAGGCGCCCGGCTTGCCGATCCGGCCGGTGGCCAGGTGAACATTGAGGATCGACAGGCCCTTGGCCGTGCCCTGGGCCGACTGGTTGGCGCCCATCGAGAACAGGCTGACCGCCTTGGGATTGTCGGCGAACAGATTGTAGAAGCTCAGCAAATCGTCGAGCGCTACACCGCAGTCGGCGGCCACGGCGGCGGGCGACTGGTCCAGTTCGGCCAGGGCCGCCTCGATCTCGGCGAAGCCGTTGACGTGGGCGGCGATGTAGTCGCGGTCGATCGCGTCGCGGCGGATCAGGTCGGCCAGCAGGCCGTTCCATAGCCGCACGTCGCTTTGCGGGGCGATGGCCAGGTGCAGGTCGGCGCCCTCGGCGGTGTCGGTGCGGCGTGGGTCGATGACCACGTGCTTCTGGCCGCGCGCCCTGGCGGCTTCCATGCGCCGGAACAGCACCGGATGGGTCCACGCGGCGTTATGCCCGCTGAACACCACCAGGTCGGCCAGGTCCAGGTCCTCGTAGCAGCCCGGCACCAGGTCGGCGCCGAACGCCTGCTTGTGGGCCGCCACGGCCGAGGCCATGCACAGGCGGCTGTTGGTGTCGATATTGCCCGAGCCGATGAAGCCCTTCATCAGCTTGTTGGCGACGTAGTAGTCTTCGGTCAGCAATTGGCCCGAGACGTAGAAAGCGACGCTGTCGGGGCCGTGCTTGGCGATGGTGTCCCTGAACCGCTTGGCGACCAGGGCCGTGGCGTCGGCCCAGCTGGCGGCCTTGCCGTTGATCGTCGGCTCCAGCAGCCGGCCCTCCAGCCCCACCGTCGCGCCCAGCGCCGTGCCCTTGGAGCACAGGCGGCCGAGGTTGGCGGGATGGGCCGTGTCGCCGGCCACCGACAGCGCCCGGCTGTCCGCTGACGGCATCTGGCCGACCGCACCCGATACGCCGCAGCCCACCCCGCAATAGGGGCAGGTCGTCTTGACGAGCGGAGCGGCCGAGCCGTCAGCCATGGGCGTCGACGCTCATCGGGAGGCTCAGCAGCAGGCGGCCGTCGCGGACCTCCAGCGGCACCACCGGCGTGCAGCCCTTGCCCTTGTCGGCGCCCATCGGCTCGCCGCTAGCCAGGTCGATGTTCCAGGCATGCAACGGGCAGCTCACCGCCCGGCCATGGACGATGCCCTGGCTCAGCGGCCCGCCCTTGTGCGGGCAGGCGTCCATCAGGGCGAACACCTCGCCGTCGCCGGTGCGGAAGATGGCGATGTCGCCGCGCGGACTGGGCACCCGGCGGGCGCCGCGGCGCGGCACGTCCGTCACGGCGCCGACATCGACCCAGACGGGGACTTTGACATGCGCGTTCATGCGGGGACGAACTCCATCCGGCGGCTCATGGGGGTGAATTCCTCGGTGTGGCGGCCGGCCACGCGCTCGGCCCACGGGTCGATGCGGGCGAAGCGCTGCGAGAACACGAAGCGGTCGTAGAGGGCCTTGCGCTGGTCCGGATCGGTGACCTGGGCCTGGATGCTCTCCAGACCCACGCGCGCCATCCACTTGTAAACCCGCTCCAGGTACCAGCCTTCCTCGCGGTACAGCTGCATGGCCGCGGCGATCACCCAGACGGCCTCGTCCTCGGTGGCCACCCGGGTCAGCACCTGGGTGCCCTGGATGTGCAGGCCGGCGGCGCCGCCGATGTGGATCTCGTAGCCGCTGTCGACGCAAACCACGCCGAAGTCCTTGCAGGTGGCCTCGGCGCAGTTGCGGGGACAGCCCGACACCGCCAGCTTGACCTTGGCCGGAGCCCAGGAGCCCCACAGGAACTTTTCAAGCCGGATGCCCAGGCCGGTGGAGTCCTGGGTGCCGAACCGGCACCAGTCGCTGCCGACGCAGGTCTTCACCGTGCGCAGGCCCTTGGCGTAGGCGTGGCCGCTGACCATGCCCGCCGCGTTGAGGTCGGCCCACACGGCCGGCAGGTCGTCCTTCTTGACGCCTAGCAGGTCGATGCGCTGGCCGCCGGTGACCTTGACCGCCGGAATGGCGAACTTGTCGGCGACGTCGGCGATGGCCCGCAGTTCGTCGGGGGTGGTCATGCCGCCCCACATGCGCGGAACGACGGAATAGGTGCCGTCCTTCTGGATGTTGGCGTGGACACGCTCGTTGATGTAGCGCGACTGCTTGTCGTCGCGATATTCGGACGGCCAGGCGCACAGCAGGTAGTAGTTCAGGGCCGGGCGGCACGACGAGCAGCCGTCGGGCGTGGTCCATTCCATGGCCTGCATGACGGCGGGCATGGACTTCAGCTCGTATTCGACGATGGCTTTGCGGACGTCCGAGTGCGGGTGATGCGTGCACTTGCACATCGGCTTGGGGCCGGTCTGTTCCTTGAAGCCGTCGCCCAGGGTCAGCTTCAGCACCTGCTCGACCAGCGGCGTGCACGAGCCGCACGAGGCCGAGGCCTTGGTGACCGCCTTCACGTCGTCCAGGGTCGTCAGACCCTGGGTGGTGATGGCCGAGACGATCGAACCCTTGCAGACGCCGTTGCAGCCGCAGATTTCCTGCGTGTCGGGCATGGCCGCAACGGCGGCGTTAGGGTCCAGGCCGGACAGCCCTTCCGTGATGGCCTGGCCGAAGATCAGGGTCTCGCGGATGTCGGTGACCGAGGTCCCCGCCCGCATCAGGTCGAAATACCAGTTGCCGTCGGCGGCGTCGCCGAACAGCACCGCGCCGGCCACCTTGCCGTCCTCGATGACCACGCGCTTGTAGACGCCGCGGCCGGCGTCGCGGAACACGATGTCCTCGCAGCCTTCGCCGCCCGAGAACTTTCCGGCCGAGAACACGTCGACGCCTGAGACCTTCAGACGGGTCGACAGGACCGAGCCCTCGTAGGCTCCCTCCCCGTCGGTCATCGACTCGGCCAGCGAGCGGCACATCTCCCAGATCGGCGCGACCAGGCCGTAGCAGTTGCCCCGGTGCTCGGCGCATTCGCCGACCGCGAACACCGCCGGATCGGAGGTGCGCATGGCGTCGTCGACGACCACGCCGCGATTGACGGCCAGGCCGGCGGCGCGGGCCAGGGCGGCGTTGGGCTTGATGCCCACGGCCATGACCAGCAGGTCGCATGGCAGGGTGCGGCCGTCCTTGAGCTTGAGGCCCGTGACCTGGCCGTTCTCGCCGACGATCTCCTCGGAGTGGGCCCCCATCACCGTCTCGACGCCGCGCTCGAGCAGGGCTTCGCGCAACAGGAAGCCGGCGCTTTCGTCCAGCTGGCGCTCCATCAGGACGTCCATCAGGTGGACGACCGTGGCGGACATGCCGCGCCGGGCCAGACCGTAGGCGGCTTCCAGGCCCAGCAGGCCGCCGCCGATGACCACGGCCTTCGCGCCCGGCTTTCCGGAGGCGGCGACCATGGCGTCGACGTCATCCAGGTCGCGGAAGGTGACCACGCCCTTCAGGTCGATGCCCGGCAGCGGCAGGCGGAACGGATCGGAGCCAGTGGCCAGGATCAGCTTGTCGTAGGAAACTTCCAGCCCGCCCTCGGCGACCACCTTGCGGCCTTCCAGGTCGACCGCCGTGACGGCCCGCCCGGCATGCAGGGCGATGCCGTTGTCGGCGTACCAGGCCTCGTCGTTGATCACGATGTCGGCGAAGGACTTCTCCCCCGCCAGCACCGGCGACAGCATGATGCGGTTGTAGTTCACCCGCGGCTCGGTCCCGAAGATGGCGATCTCGTAGCGGTCGGGATCGCGCTTGAGGACTTCCTCGACCGCCCGGCAACCGGCCATGCCGTTGCCGATGACGACCAGCTTTTCCTTGGTCATGGTTTTGCTCACTGGGAAAAGGATCAGACGCGGACCGGCGCGGCGGAGTCGCCGTGCAGGGTCGGCCAGACGGCGCGCCAGCGGGCCTTCAGGCTGTGCAGGGCCACCAGGGCGAACACCGCCAGGGCCGCGAAGCCGAGGAAGCCGATCTGGTAGGAGCCGGTCATCTTCTTGGCCATGCCCAGGCTGGAGGCCAGGTAGAAGCCGCCGACGCCGCCGGTCATGCCGATCAGGCCGGTCATGACGCCGATCTCCTTGCGGAACCGCTGGGGCGCCAGCTGGAACACAGCGCCGTTGCCGGCGCCGAGGGCCAGCATGGAGAACATCAGCACCGCCAGGGCGACATAGGCCGAAGGCATCTGGAAGCTGGCGACGGCCAGGCCGGCGGCGGCCAGGGCGAAGACGAAGCTCAGGGTCCGCACGCCGCCGAAGCGGTCGGCCAGGGCCCCGCCGACCGGACGGACGAACGATCCGGCGAACACGCAGGCGGCGGTGAAGAAGCCCGCGACCACCGGCGAGAGGCCGTATTCGGCGTTGAAATAGATGGTCAGGGAGGAGGCCAGGCCGACGAAGCCGCCGAAGGTGACTGCGTAGAGCAGCATCAGCCACCAGGCGTCCGGAACCTTCAGCACGTCCAGGTACTCGGCCAGCTTCTTGGGGGCGGGCTGTTCGGGGGCGTCCTTGGCCAGCAGCATGTAGACGACGAAGGCCAAGGCCAGGGGGATGGCCGCCAGGCCGATCACGTTCTGCCAGCCGAAGGTCTTGGCCAGGATCGGCGCGAACAGGGCGGCCAGGGCCGTGCCCGAATTTCCCGCGCCGGCGATGCCCAGGGCCAGGCCCTGGTGCTCCTGCGGATACCAGCGCGAGGCCAGCGGCAGGGCGACGGCGAACGAGGCGCCGGCCACGCCCAGCACCAGGCCCAGGGCCAGCACCTGGTGATAGTTGTGGATGCCCAGGAACCAGGCCAGGACCAGGCCGGTCAGCACGATCAGCTGCCCCATCATCCCGGTCTTCTTGGGGCCGATGCGGTCGACCAGCACCCCATTGACCAGGCGCAGCAGCGCGCCGGCCAGGACCGGGATGGCGACCATCAGGCCCTTCTGGGCGGGATCGAGGTGGAAGTCCTTGGCGATGGCCACGCCCAGCGGGCCCAGGATCACCCAGACCATGAAGCTGAGGTCGAAATACAGGAAGGCGGCGAACAGGGTCGGCGTGTGGCCGGCCTTCAGGAAATCACGCGAGATCATGGTGCGCCTCGGATGTAGGTGTCTGCGAGAGCGGGACGCGAGCGCCCCAGGCGGGTGACCGCATCCGAGCGGTCGTCTCTGGCAGCCACGAACGTCGTTGTCCGGAGGCCTGACCCTAGTGAAGGCGCGGAAGGCGGACGAAGTCACGCGCCATGCTGCGATGCGGCGCGATCCGGACCACATCGTCCAGTTGCTCAGCAAATAGGCGGCCGCACTGCTCGAAGGATGAGCAGAATGCATAGGAACCGATGAGCGGGAACAGGTTCAGCCGGCCGGCAGATCGTCTCCTTCGCCTCCCGGAAGACTCAGAAGGCTGGGCTAAGACGGGGGCGATTCACCTGGACCTCGGACAAGCGCCGCGCGCTTTCCGGGATGACGACGGAGCGTTAGGAAGCCCGCCCCACCGCGAACGACGCCGCGTAGCCGCGCGCGTCGGCCGGATCGAACAGTGCGCCGTCGAACAGGGCCGAGGGCGCGGGCGCCGCGTCGGCGAACACCTGGGCAGGCTCGACCACCGGCCCCAGCGACAGCGCCGCATCGCGGAACAGGTCGGGGCGATAGACGCGGTCGGCGACGGCGGCTAGGTCCAGGTCCGGCCCGACCTGCCCCCAGCGTACCATCTGCGACAGGAACCACAGGGCGTGCTCGCGCCGGGGCAGCCCGGCGGCGTCGCGGTGGAAGACGATCTCGGACTTCAGGGCCCGGGCCACGATCTCGGGCTCGACGCCCACATGGTCCGGCCGCGACAGCAGGGCCACCAGTTCGGCGTGATTGCCCGGTTCGTCGGCCCAGGCCGCCGCGCGGATCAGGGCGCGCAGGGCCGCGCGCAACTCATCGCCATGGCTGGCGGCCCAGGCGGCGGTGACGCCGAACACCTTGTCCGGGCCGCCCGGCCAGAACTGCGAGGCCTTGATCAGCGACTCGCCCAGGCCCTCGTCGACGGCGGCGGCGTTCCATGGCGCGCCGACGCAGAAGCCGTCGATCTCGCCCGAGCGCAGGTGCTCGACCATCCGCGGCGGCGGCGTGACCACCAGGCGCACGTCGCGGTCGGGATCGATCCCCGCCTGGGCCAGCCAGTAGCGCAGGAAATAGTTGTGCATCGAATGGGGGAAGACGACGGCGAAGGTCAGCGGCGGGGCGCCCTGCCCGCGCCGCAGCGCGACCACGGCCGCCAGGGCCTGGGCCGTGACCAGCGGCGCGGCCAGGGCGCCGGGGTCGGCCTCGCTCATCATCGCCGCCAGCCGGGTCGAGACGGTGATGGCGCTGCCGTTCTGGTTCAGGGCCAGCGGGGCCAGCATCGATCCGCCCTCCAGACCCATGGGGGCCAGGGCCATCGGGGCCAGCATGTGGGCGCCGTCCAGCGCGCCGAAGGCGACCTTGTCGCGGATCGTCGCCCACGAGGCCTCGCGGCTTAGCGCCACCTCCAGCCCCTCCTCGGCGAAGAAGCCCTGCGCCTTGGCCACCACCAGAGGCGCGCAGTCGGTCAGGGGGATGAAGCCCAGCGTCAGGTCGGCCAGTCCGCTCACGAGGCGTCGCCCTTCAGCACGCCGGCGAAGGCCAGCAGGTCGGCGGCGATCTGGCCGATCGGCTTGCCGCGGTCCATGGCCAATTTACGCAGCAGCCGATAGGCGCCGTCCTCGTCCAGGCCCCGCTCCTTCATCAGCAGCCCCTTGGCCCGTTCGACGGTCTTGCGCGATTCCAGGTCGGCCTTGGCCTTGGCGAGGTCGCCATGCAACTGCTGGGTCAGGGCGAAGCGGCTCATGGCCACGTCCAGGATCGAGCGCACCCGACTCGGCGCCAGCCCGTCGACCACATAGGCCGCGACCCCGGCGCGAACGGCCTGTTCGGCCAGGCCCGGCTCGGAGCGGTCGACGAACATCACCACCGGACGCGGATTGTGCTGGCCGGCTTCGCGCAGGCTTTCCAGCGTGTCGCGGTCGGGGCTGTCGGCGGCGATCACCACCACGTCGGGGGCGAAGGCCGCGGCCTCGCGCTCGTCGAACACGGCCGCGCGGCGCACCTCCAGCGGCTGCACGCCGGCGAGCCCCTCGGCCACGAGGGCGGCGCGCGCGGGATCGGGATCGATGACGAGGACGCGCATGCCCTTCGCCCTAAGGCCGTCCGGCGACGGGTGGGAGCGGCGAAGGTTCATCGCGGTCGGAGTTGCTCGATCAGCCTGGTATTTGCACAGTCTAGCCTGAAATAGCGGCGCCAAACGAGCAGGCAAGACGCCACAGGCGCCGCGAGGCGCGCTCCCGGATGTCTAGGCCTGGGGCTTCCATCCACCGCCCAGCGCCTGGATCAGGGCCACGGCCGTGGTCTGCCGGGCCACGGCGGCGGTGAGCAGCGCCCGCCGCGCCGACAGGGCCGAGGCCTGGGCCGTCACCACGTCGGTATAGGCCACCTGCCCGGCCTTGTACTGGTTGAGCAACATCTGCTCGGTCTGGTCGGCGGCGTCCGAGCTGGTCTTCAGCAGGGCGTAGCGACGCTCCAGCACCTGGGCGGCGGTCAGTTGGTTCTCCACGTCCTCGAAGGCGGCCAGGGCGGTCTGGCGGTAGTCGGCGACCGAAGCGTCGTACGACGCCCTCGCCTGCTCCACCCGCGCCTTGCGCGCGCCGGCGTCGAACAGGGTCTGGGCGGCGGTCAGGCCCAGCGACCAGGTGTTGGCCGAGGCCGAGAACAGGTCGCCCAAGGCCGAGCCGCTGGTCGCGCCATTGGCGCTGAGGCCGATGGTCGGGAAGAACGCAGCCCGGACCACGCCAATGTCGGCGTTGGCGGCGGCGACCCGACGCTCGGCGCCGGCGATGTCCGGCCGGCGCTCCAGCAGGGTGGAGGGCACGCCGGCCGGGATTTCGGGCACGCGGGCGCTCCAGGCCGGATCGGCGGCCAGGCGGAAGCCACTGGCCGGCTCGCCCACCAGGGTGGCGATGGCGTTCTCGTAGGCGGCGCGGGTCTGGCGCAGGCTTTCGAGGTCGGCCTGGGCCCCGGCCAACTGGGTGGTGGCCTGCAGCACGTCCGACTTCGGCGCGATGGCCGCCGCATAGCGGTTCTGGGTGATCTGCAGGCTGCGCTGGTAGCCCTCGACCGTTCTGGTCACCAGGGCGATCTCGGCGTCGGCCTGGCGCAGGCCCAGATAGTTGACGGCCAATTCGCCCTGCATCGACAGGCGGGCGCCGGCCAGGTCGGCGGCGCTGGCCTGTTCCGAGGCCTTGGCGCCGTTGATCCCCTGGCGGATGCGGCCCCACAGGTCCGGCTCCCAGCTGGCGCCGATGCTGGCCTGGTAACGTTGGCCGCGGCTCGAACCGCCAGAGCTCGAAGTGGTCGAGCCGGAACCGCCGGTTTTGGTCGCCGAGCCTGATAGGTCGATGGTCGGGAACAGGCTGGCCCGCTGCTCGCGCACCAGGGCGCGAGCCTGGCGGTAGCTGGCCTCGGCCGCGGCGATGGTCTGGTTGGAGACGTTGACCCGGGCGACCAGGGCGTCCAGCTGGGGATCGCCCAGCAGGGTCCACCAGTCGCCGCGGTCGATCAGGTCGCCGGGCGTGGCGACCTTCCAGCCCTCCAGGGCCTTGTAGGTCGCCGGCAGGGCGGCGGTCGAGGCTGTGACCTCCGGCCGCTGATAGGCGGGTCCGACGGTGCAGGCGGACAGCAGGATCAGCGCGGCGCCGGCGAGCGCGAGGGACTTGAGGCCAAGGCGCTTGAGGTGAGGCATCAGACGGGCTCCGGCGCGGAGGGCATGTGGGCCAGGTAGCGCTCGTCGCGCGCCTTGCCCCGCAAGCGGTCGAGATAGACATAGACCACCGGGGTGGTGATCAGGGTCAGCAGCTGGCTGGCGATCAGGCCGCCGATGATGGTGATCCCCAGCGGCCGGCGCAGCTCGGCCCCCTCGCCGAAGCCGATGGCCAGCGGCAAGGCGCCCAGGGCGGCGGCCAGGGTGGTCATCAGGATCGGCCGGAAGCGCAGCAGACTGGCCTCGCGCACCGCCTCCAGGGCCGTCAGTCCGCGCGACCGCTGGGCCTCCAGGGCGAAGTCGATGATCAGGATGGCGTTCTTCTTGACGATGCCCAGCAGCAGGAACACCCCGATCAGGGCGATCACCGAGAATTCCATCTTGAACACCAGCAGGGCCAGCATCGCCCCGACCCCGGCCGCCGGCAGGGTCGACAGCACGGTCAGCGGGTGGACGTAGCTTTCGTAGAGGATGCCCAGCACGATGTAGATCGCCACGATGGCGGCGGCCACCAGGAACGGCTGCTGCTTGTTTTGGTCCTGGGCGCTGCGGGCGCTGCCCTGGAAACTGCCACGGACATTGGTCGGCAGGGCGATGTCGGCCTCGGCCTGCTTGATGGCGGCCTGGGCGTCGCTGAGCGAGACGCCGTCGGCCAGGTTGAACGAGATCGTCGTGGCCAGCTCGCCGTTCTGGTGGTTGATCGAGGTCGGGGTGGCGGCCTGGGCGACGCTGGAGATCGCCGTCAGCGGCGTCATCGGCGTCTGCGCAGTGTTCAGGGCCGCGCCGGTCGAGGCGTCGCGCAGGCCCGGATTGACCGCCGCGCCGCTGGACGTCGCCCCGCCGCTGGTCCCGCTGGTGGTCGGCACATAGACGTCGTCCAGCGCTTCCGGCCCCCGCGAGAACCGCCGGTCCCACTCCAGGATCACGGCGTACTGGTTGATGTCCTCGTAGATCGTGGCGATCTGGCGCTGGCCGAAGGCGTTGTAGAGGGCATTGTCGACGGCCCGCGGCGTGACACCCATGCGCGAGGCGCTGTCGCGGTCGATGGTGACGAAGGTCTCGACGCCGTTCTCGGACTGGTCGCTGTCGACGTCGGTCATCACGTCGGACCGGGCCTTCATCGCCTCGGCCAGCTTGGGCGCCCAGGCCTTCAGCGCGTCGCTGGAGTCGCTGGTCAGGGTGTACTGGTAGGTCGAATTGCTCTGCCGCCCACCCATCCGCACGTCCTGGACGGGGTTGAGGAAGACGCTGATGCCGGTCACCCTCTGCAGCTGCGGCCGCAGGCGGTTGATCACCGCTGAGCCCTTCTCCTTGCGGTCGTCGGGCCCGTCGCCCAGCGGCTTGAGATTGACGAACATGAAGCCGCCGCCGGCCCGGGCGCCGCCGGTGAAGCCGACCACCGTGTCGACGGCCGGGTCCTTGCGGATGATGTCGACCACCTGGCGCAGCTTGGCCTGCATGACGTGGAACGACACGCTCTGGTCGGCGCGCAGCCCGGCCTGGATCTGGCCGCTGTCTTGCTGGGGAAAGAAGCCCTTGGGCACGGCGACATAGAGCCAGGCGGTCATGGCGATCACCACCACCAGGATCAGCAGCACCAGCGGCTTGGCGGCCAGGGCCCAGTCCAGGCTGTGCTCGTAGGCGCGGTGGATACGGTCGAAGCCGGACTCGAACGCGCGGGCGACCCGCCCCTCCTTGCGGCCTTCCTTAGGCGGGCGCAGCAGATAGGCGCACATCATCGGCGTGGTGGTCAGCGAGATGACCAGCGAGATCATCACCGCCGCCGACAGGGTGACGGCGAACTCGCGGAACAGCCGCCCCACCTGGCCGCCCATGAACAGCAGCGGGATGAACACCGCCACCAGCGAGATGCTGATCGACAGCACCGTGAACCCCACCTCGCGCGCGCCCAGCAGGGCGGCCTGGAAGTGGTCCATGCCCTTTTCGATGTGGCGGGCGGTGTTCTCCAGCACCACGATGGCGTCGTCGACCACGAAGCCCGTCGCCACTGTGATGGCCATCAGGCTCAGGTTGTTCAGCGAGAAGCCCAGCAGGTACATCACCCCGAACGTGCCCAGCAGCGAGACGATGGTCGCCGCCGCCGGGATGAAGGTGGCCCGGGCGCTGCGCAGGAAGGCGCTGACCACCAGAACCACCAGCACGATCGAGATCAGCAGAGTCACCTCGATCTCGTGCAGCGAGGCGCGGATCGAGTTGGTGCTGTCGCTGGCCACCGCCACGTTGATGTCGCCGGGCAGCTGGGCGCGCAGTTCCGGCAGGGTGGCGCGGACGCTGTCGACGGTCTGGATGATGTTGGCCCCCGGCTGGCGGGTGACCAGGATGATGATCGCCGGCTTGCCGTTGAACAGGCCCAGGGTTCGGGTGTCGGCGACGCTGTCGGTGACGTCGGCCACATCCTTGAGCCGCACCGGCGCGTCGCCGCGCCAGGCCACGACCAGGCCGGCATAGTCGGCCGCCTTGCGCCCGCCGGGGCTGGTATAGACCTGGAACCGCCGCCCCGCGCCCTCGACCTGGCCCTTGGGACGGTTGGCGTTGGCCGACTGGACCGCGGCGCGCACGTCCTCCAGCGAGATGCCGTACTTGTTGAGCAGGAACGGATTGGCCGACACCCGCACGGCCGGCAACGAGCCCCCGCCGATCTCGACGTCGCCCACCCCGGTCACCTGCGACAGTCGTTGGGCCACGATGTTGGACACCGCGTCGTAGATCTGGCCCGGGGTCTTGGTCTCGCTGGTCAGGGCCAGGATGATCACCGGGGCGTCGGACGGGTTCTGCTTGCGGTAGCTGGGATTGCTGCGCAGCGTGGCCGGCAGGTCCGAGCGGGCGGCGTTGATGGCGGCCTGCACCTCGCGGGCGGCGCCGTCGATGTTGCGGTTGAGGTCGAACTGCAGGGTCACCCGGGCCGAGCCGGTGTTGCTCTGCGAGGTCATCTCGGTGACGCCGGGGATCACGCCCAGCCGCCGCTCCAGCGGGGTCGCGACGCTGGAGGCCATGGTCTCGGGACTGGCGCCCGACAGGTTGGCCGAGACCGAGATGGTCGGATAGTCCACCTGCGGCAGGGGCGAGACCGGCAGCACGAAGAAGGCCGCGATGCCGGCCAGGGCCAGGCCGATGGTCAGCAGGACCGTGGCCACCGGCCGCTTGATGAAGGGCGCCGACAGGTTCACGAGGGCGCCCCCGGGACCGGCTCGGGATCGATCCTATCTGGCGCGACATGGTCGTCGTGCTCGCGGCGCATGCCCCGGTCGGCGGGAGCCAGGCGGTCGAAGGCCAGGTAGATCACCGGCGTGGTGAACATGGTCAGCAGCTGGCTGACCAGCAGGCCGCCGAAGATGGCGATGCCTAGCGGCCGGCGCAGCTCGCCGCCCTCGCCGAAGCTCAGCATCAGCGGGATGGCCGCGAACAGGGCCGCCAGGGTGGTCATCAGGATCGGGCGGAAGCGCAGGATGGCGGCCTGGAAGATGGCGTCGCGCGGGCTCTTGCCCTCGTTGCGCTGCGCGTCGATGGCGAAGTCGATCATCATGATCGCGTTCTTCTTGACGATGCCGATCAGCAGGATGATGCCGATGATCCCGATCACGCCCAGGTCGTTGCCGGTGATCCACAGGGCCAGCAGCGCCCCGACGCCGGCCGATGGCAGGGTCGACAGGATGGTCAGCGGGTGGATGTAGCTCTCGTAGAGCACGCCCAGCACGATGTAGACGCAGACCACCGCCGCCAGGATCAACCACAGCTGGTTGCTCAGCGAGTTCTCGTAGGCTCCCGCCGCCCCCAAGAAGGTGTGGGTGACCGCCGTCGGCATGCCGATGTCCTTCATCGCCGCGCGGATGTCGTCGACCGCCTTGCCCAGCGAGACGCCCGGCGCGGTGTCGAAGCCGATCGTGGTGGCCGGAAACTGCGAGACGTGGGTCACCTGCAGCGGGGCGGTCTGTTCCTTGATGGTCGAGATCGCCGACAACGGGGTGGGCTGGCCGCCGCCGGTCTTCAGGTTCAGCAGGCCCAGCGATTGCGGCGCGGTCAGCAGGCCGGGCTTGGCTTCCAGGATCACCCGGTACTGGTTGGTCTCGGTGAAGATCGTCGAGACGATCCGCTGGCCGAACGCGCTGTACAACGCATCGTCAATGTCCGACGCCGTGATCGAAAGACGAGCGGCGGTGTCGCGGTCGATGTCGACATAGGCCGCCGCCCCGGTGGCGTCGGCGTCGCTATAGACGTTGCGCACCGACTTCACGCTGGCCAGGCGAGCGGCCAGTTTGCCGGCCCATTCCTTGACCGTGGCGGTGTCGGCCCCCTCCAGCGACAGGCGGTAGAGGGTCGGGCCGGTCTCGGCGTCGATGGTCAGGTCCTGGGTGGGCTGCAGGTAGAGGTGCACGCCCGGCACGGCGGCCACGCGGTCGCGCAGCCGCTGCATGATCTTCTCCTGCGAGCCGCTGCGGTCGGCCTTCAGGTTGATCAGCATCTGGCCGGTGTGGAGCATCGCATTGTTGGCGCCGTCGACGCCGATGAACGAGCTGAGGCTCTCCACCGCCGGGTCGTCTAGGATCGCCTTGGCCGCCTGCTGCTGCAGG
Source organism: Caulobacter sp. BE254 (assembly GCF_031457295.1). Lineage (NCBI taxonomy): Bacteria > Pseudomonadati > Pseudomonadota > Alphaproteobacteria > Caulobacterales > Caulobacteraceae > Caulobacter > Caulobacter sp. BE254. The sequence goes on from NZ_JAVDWJ010000001.1 coordinate 498,655, forward strand.
CCGGCCATGCGGTCGTAGGAGACCGACTGCTCAACCTCGGTGCGGGCCTGCAGCTGGCCGGTGTCCTGGGTCGGGAACAGGCCCTTGGGAATGATCAGGTACAGAAAGACGGTCAGGGCGAAGGTCGCCACGGCCACGACCAGGGTGGCCTTCTGCCGCTCCAGCACCCAGTTCAGCCCACGCTCGTAATGGTGCTCCACCCGCTCGAACACCGCCTGCGACTTGCGGGCGATGCGGCCCGGGCGCTCGTGGCCCTCGCCCTCGCCCTGCGGCTTCAGCCAACGGGCCGACAGCATCGGCGTCAGGGTCAGCGAGACCACGGCCGAGATCAGGATGGTGATCGCCAGGGTGATGGCGAATTCGCGGAACAGCCGCCCGACCACGTCGCCCATGAACAGCAGCGGGATCAGCACGGCGATCAGCGACACGGTCAGCGAGATGATCGTAAAGCCGATCTCGCGCGCGCCCTGCAGGGCGGCCGCCATCGGCTTGACGCCCTTTTCCAGGTGCCGACTGATGTTCTCGATCATCACGATGGCGTCGTCGACCACGAACCCCGTCGCGATGGTCAGGGCCATCAGGCTGAGGTTGTTCAGCGAGAAGCCCATCAGGTACATCACCCCGCACGAGCCGATCAGCGAGATCGGCACGGCCAGGCCGGCGATCAGGGTGGCGCGCAGGCTGTGCAGGAAGAAGAAGATCACCACCACGACCATCACCACGGCCAGCAGCAGCTCCATCTCCACATGGTGGACCGAGCCGCGGATGCCGGTGGTGCGGTCGGCCAGCACCTTGACCTCGAGGGTGGCCGGCAGGCCCGCCTCCAGCTCCGGCAACTTGGCCTTGATGGCGTCGACGGTCTTGATGACGTTGGCGCCCGGCTGGCGCTGGACGTTGACGATGATCGCCGGGGTTTCGTTGGCCCACGCTCCAAGGCGGGTGTTCTCGGCGCTCTGCACGACCTGGGCGATGTCGCGCAGCCGGATCGGGGCGCTGTTCTTGTAGCTGACAATCAGGTTCGAATAGTCGTCGACGGTCAGCAACTGGTCGTTGGCGTTGATCGTGTAGGCGCGGGTCGGCCCGTCGAAGCTGCCCTTGGCGCTGTTGGCGTTGGCGCTGCCGATCGCGCTCTGCACGTTGGCCAGGGTGACGCCGTACGAGGCCATGGCCTGGGTGTCGGCCTGGATGCGGATGGCCGGACGCTGGCCGCCGCTGAGGGTGACCAGGCCCACGCCCGACACCTGGCTGATCTTCTGGGCCAGGCGGGTATTGACCAGGTTCTGAACCTGCGTCAACGGCAGGGTGTCGGAGGTCACCGCCAGGGTCAGGACCGGGGCGTCCGCCGGATTGACCTTGGCGTAGACCGGCGGGGCCGGCAGGTCGGCCGGCAGCAGGCTGTTGGCCCCGTTGATCGCCGCCTGCACCTCCTGTTCGGAGACGTCCAGGCTCTCTCCCAGATTGAACTGCAGGGTGATGATCGAGGCCCCGGCCGTGCTGACCGAGCTCATCCGCGCCAGGCCCGCCATCTCGCCCAGCTGGCGTTCCAGCGGCGCGGTGACCGTCTGGCTCATCACCTCGGGACTGGCGCCCGGATAGAGGGTCTGGATCTGGATCGTCGGATAGTCGACCTGCGGCAGCGCCGACAGCGGCAGCAGCCGGAAGCCGACCAGGCCGGCCAGGACGATGGCCGCCATGAACAGCGCCGTGGCGACGGGCCGCTGGATGAAAGGACGCGAAGGGTTCATGGCGCGGGCCTATTCGGCCTGCTGCTGACGGCGGCGGTGGCGTTCGCCGCCCTGCCCCTGGCCGCCCTCGCCCCGCTTGCCGGCCCACTGGCCCTTGCCCTTGCCTTGGCCCATGCGGCCCGCGGCCTGGCCCGGCAGCTGCACCTTGCCGCCCTCGCGCAGGCGGTCGCCGCCCTCGGTGATCACCTTCTCGCCAACCGTCAGGCCGCTGGCCAGCGACACCTGGGCGGTGGTCGAGGGACCGGCCACGACCTTGCGCTTGTGCACCGTCTGGTCCGCGTCCAGCACCCAGACGAAGGCGCCGTCGCTGCTCTGGCGCAAGGCCGTGGCGGGAACCACCACCGCGTTCCTGATGGTGTCCAGCTCCAGGCGGACATTGACGAATTGGCTGGGGAACAGGGTCCCGCCGGCGTTGGCGAACCGCGCCTTGGCCTTGACCGTGCCGGTGCCCACGTCGACGACGTTGTCGAGGGTCGAGAAGGTCCCGGTGTCCAGGGTGGTGGTCCGCGTCCGGTCCAGGGCGATGACCGGCAACGCCGCGCCGGTGTTGGCCCGCGCGCCGATCCGCGGCACGTCGTCCTGCGGAACGGTGAACTCGACGTCGATCGGCGAGACGGTGGTGATCACCGCCACGCCGCTGGCGTCGCCCGCGCCGATGTAGTTGCCGACGTCCACGACCCGCAGGCCGACCCGGCCGCTGACCGGCGCGACGATGCGCGCATAGCCGACGTTCAGGCGCGCCGTGCCGACGGCGGCCCGGTCGGCCATGACCGTGCCCTGCAGCTGCTTGACCGTGGCGGCCTGGGTGTCGACGTCCTGGCGGGCGATGGAGTCCTGGGCCAGCAGGGTCTGGTAGCGCGCCAGGGTCACCTGGGCGTTGGCCAGCTGGGCCTCGTCGCGGGTCAGGTTTCCCTGCGCCTGCATCAGGTCCATCTGGAACTGGCGCGGATCGATCTGCACCAGCGGCTGGCCGGCGCGGACCATCTGGCCTTCCTTGAACATCACCTGGGTGATCACGCCGGCCACCTGCGGCCGGACGGTGACCGTCGCCGCGGGGGTCACCGTGCCCAGGGCCTCGATCACCACCGGCAGGTCGGTCTGGGTCGCCGTCGCCACCGCCACGGTGCTGGCCGGACCGCCGCGCCGTCCGCCGCCAAAGCCGCCGCCCGGGCCGCCGGGGCCGCCGCCCCCTTCGCCCTCGCCGCGCGGCGCGTGCATCAGGCTCCAGGCCAGCCAGACCACGCCGGCCAGCACCGCCAGGGCGATCGCGCCGCCGATGACTTGCGCCTTGCGGCTGACGGGGCGGATCGGTCGCTGGGGTTCGGTCATCGAGATCTCAGGCGCGCGGGGCTATGGGGATCGGACGAACGCTACCGGGTCCGAAGCACCAAACGCCACAATGGCGAAACGGATGCTCCTGCGGTCGCGTTTGGCGGCCGCGCCGGCGGTCGCTCACAGCCTTACTTGCCCGGCCACGTTACCGGCGCATTTCAAGGTCGAAACCTGCGCCGCCGCATCTTTGCCGCCAGTTGGCGAGCGACGGCGGGGCGAAGACGGCGGTCAGGCGCCGTTCAGCCGCCAGGCGAAGCGCGTGGCGATGGTCACCGCGCCGTCCTTGCCGCCCGCCGGCCCGTCCAGGGCCTCGCTCTCGATGAACTGCAGGCCGGCTTCCTTCTGGGACCGCCAGACCACGCGGGTCAGGTGAACCCGCTTGGCGATCGAATCCACGAGAAAGATCCCCTCCTCGGGCAGCCCCATGTCGGTAAGCGAAACCCGCGCCCCGCCCTCGGCGACGTCGATCAGCGAGCATTTCCAGGCCTTGCGGCCATCGACCAGATAGGCCTTGCGCTTGGTCGGCGTGCGGGCATGGGCCCGCTGCTCAAGAGCGCGTGATTCGACATCTGATCGCATGGCCACAACCCTAGCGCGGCACGGTTAACGGATGGCGCCGCTTGGAGAAGCTTTGCTATGACGAACGCGCCGCCTCAACCCAAAGTCTGTGGAGAACCGGCGATCAGTTGATCCAACCGCCGTCGATGATGTGGATCTGACCGGTGGTGAACGCCGATTCATCGCTGCCCAGATACAGCGCCAGCTGCGCCAGCTCCTCGGGCTTGCCCAGGCGACCCATCGGCTGGCGCGCGGTGAAGGCCTGGCGGGCGGCCTCGTAGTCGCCGGTGTCGGCTAGGCGCTGGTTCAGCGAGGGCGTCTCGACCGTCCCCGGGCAGATGGCGTTGCAGCGCACGCCCTGCCCCACGAAGTCGGCCGCCACCGCCTTGGTCAGGCCGATCACCGCCGCCTTGGTCGCCCCGTAGGCGAAGCGACCCGGGACGCCTTTGATCGAGCTGGCCACCGACGCCATGTTGACGATGGATCCGCCGCCGTTCTCCAGCATGGCCGGCAGGAAGGCGCGGATCATCCGGTACATGGCGTTGACGTTCAGGTCGTTGGAGAACGCCCAGGCCGCCTCGTCGCAGTCCAGGATGGTGCCGGAATGCACGTAGCCGGCGCAGTTGAACAGCACGTCGATAGGCCCCAGTTCGGCGGCCAGGTCCGTGATCGCCCGCCGGTCCAGCACGTCCAGGCGGCGCGGCTCGCAGCCGGCGACCTGCGCCAGCAGGGCCTCGTTGACGTCGGTGGCGATCACCCGCGCGCCTTCGCGGGCGAACAGCTCGGCGCTGGCCTTGCCGATGCCCTGGGCGGCGGCCGTGACCAAGGCGGTCTTGCCGGAAAGTCTTCCCATCTCGCTTACTCTCTAACTGGCCCGCCGAAGCGGAAGACAGGCCGGACCGATTGGATCGAAGGCCTTGTAGGTGAGGATGAACTCCTGGTGGCCGAGGGCCTCGGAGACCGTGCGTCGCCCTCCCGCCACGGCCAGGACGAGGTCGTGGATCTCGGTCCCGACCTCGTCCAGGGTCCCGCGCCCCTCCATGATGCGGCCGGCGTCCACGTCCATGTCGCCGCTCAGCTTGCGGTAGGTCTCGGGATTGGCGCAGATCTTGATGACCGGCGAGATCGCCGACCCGACGACCGAGCCTCGCCCGGTGGTGAACAGGGTGATGTGGGCGCCGCAGGCGATCAGCTCGACGATCTCGGCGTTGTCGGAGATGTTGGGGAAACCGAAACGCGGCTCGCCGTCCGGCACCACGTCCAGCAGATAGAGTCCCCCGCTGGGCGGCAGGTCGCCGGGCTTGAGGATGCCGACGATCGGGGCCGAACCCGACTTGGAATAGGCCCCCATCGACTTTTCTTCCTGGGTGGTCAGTCCGCCCTCGGCGTTGCCGGGCGCGAAGCTGCCGTAACCCATGACCGTATAGTAGGCCTCGGCCTTCTGGACGCTGCGCTCCAGCTCCAGGCCCAGCTCCGGCGTGATCGCCCGGCTGGCCATGATCGTCTCGCAGCCGACCAGTTCCCCGGTTTCCTCGAACACGCAGGCCGCGCCCTCCGCGCCCAGCCGATCGAAGGCTCGCCCGACGGCGGGATTGGCGGTGATGCCGCTGGTGCCGTCCGAACCGCCGCAGATGGTGCCGATCACCAGTTCCGACACCGCCATCGTCGCCAGCGGCGCGCGGCTGGCGACCGCCCGCAGGCGGGCGACCGCCTGCAGCCCCTTGGCGATGGTGCTGGCCGTGCCGCCGTTCTCCTGGATCACCAGGGTCTCGACCGGTCGCCCGCTGGCCTCGATGGTCGCGCGCAGCTGTTCGCGGTTGAAGCTCTCGCAGCCCAGCGAGACCAGCAGCACCCCGCCGACGTTGGGATGGGTCGTGATCGCCTGCATGACCTTCAGCGCGTAGGCGTTGGGATAGCAGCCGGGGAAACCGATCAGGTGCACCTCGGTGTCGTCGCTCTTGGTGACGATCGCGCGCGCCACGTGGTGGGCGCACTCGACCAGATAGGCGACGGCGACGACGTTGCGGATGCCCTTGCGGCCGTCGGCCCGCAGATAGCCGCGCAGCGTGTGCGACATGGTCATGGTCCTTCCGCGCCCGTCGCCTGCCGGGTGTGGCTGGCGATGTAGTCGCTCTTCATGTTGTGCAGGTGGACGTGGCCGCCAGCGGCGACCGGCGTGGTGATCGAGCCGATCGGCGCGCCGTACTTCAGCACCTTGTCGCCGACGGCCAGGGCGTGGCGGGCCAGCTTGTGCCCGACCCCGACGTCGGCGCCCGCGGTCACCACCTGGCCGTCGATCGTCAGGACCTGGCCCGCGCGCACCGGCGCGCTGAGCACCAGTACGTTGTCGTCGGGATGCAGCAGGATCAGACTCATCAGGACTCCGTGGACGTCGGCGCGTCCGGATGCAGCAGGCCCTCGGCGCGAAGGTCGTCCCACAGGGCGTCGGGGATGGCGTGCTCGGCCCAGGCCAGGGCTTGGAGCACCTGCTCCGGGCTGGACATGCCGGGAATGACGCTTTGAACCTGCGGGTGGGCCAGCGGGAATTGCAGGGCGGCCGCGGCCAGGGGCGTGGCGTGGGCCAGGCAGACCGCCTCCAGCCTGCGGACCCGGTCGAGGATCTCGGCCGAGGCCGGACCGTAGTTGTAGTGGGCGCCGGGCCTGGCGCCCTCGACCAGGATCCCCGAATTGAACGGTCCGCCGACGATGATCGACACGTCGCGGGCGGCGCAGCGCGGCAGGAAGCGATCCAGCGCCGTCTGTTCCAGCAGGGTGTAGCGGCCGGCCAGCAGGAAGACGTCGAAATCGCCCTCGTCCAGCGCAGCGTCGCAGATCTCCCACTCGTTGACGCCCAGCCCGATCGCCCCGACCGCGCCGCTGTCGCGCAGCGCGCGCATGGCCTTGTAGCCGCCGTCGAAGAACTGGCGTCGCCGCGCGGCGTCGTCCTCGCCGTGAGTGACCGCGCCGAGGTCATGGGCCAGCAGCACGTCGACATGGTCGCGCTTCAGGCGCCGCAGGCTGGCCTCGAACGATCGCATGACCCCGTCGTACGAATAGTCGAACACCGGCTCGAACGGCGCGGCGCCGACGAAGCCGTGGCGTTCGGCGGCCGGGTCGGCTTCCGGCGCGGGACGCAGCAGCCGGCCGACCTTGGTCGAGACCTTGGCGCTGGCCGGCAAAGCCTCGCCCAGGCGGGTCTCGCTGAGGCCGAAGCCGTAGTGCGGCGCGGTGTCGAAATAGGCGAGGCCGGCGGCCAGGGCCGCGTCGATCGTCTCGCGCGCGGCGGCGTCGCTGACGGCGGCGTAGAGGTTGCCGATCGCCGCGGCGCCAAAGCCCAGCGACGGCAGGTCCAGCCGACCGCGCCCCTTCGCCCGGTCGCGGGAAGATGTCTGCGGGGCATCGGCGAGGGTCACTGGAACTGGCCTCCAAGTTCGACGGAGATTTCATCCGCCGCCGCCCGGATCGCGGCGATCGTGTCGGACACGGAAATGGCGGTTAGCGTTTCGACGTATGGCGAGGTCAGGGCCGCGGCCACGCCCTCCGGTCCGAAGATCGGCGCCGAGAGGTCGACCACCAGCCGGGTCACGTCGCTGGACGCCTGGACGTGCTTGTCGGCCCTGGCCCGTTCGGCCTTGGCCTCGAACTTGGCCCAGGCCGTTCGCGAGACGGTGGGTTCGAGGCGGGTCCGCCACTCGTCGCGGACGGTTTCGGGCTGGAAGGCGTAGAGCACCAGGCCCGAGGTCGCTTCGACGATGGCCCGGTGGTAGCCGACGCGGACCGAGAAGCCCTGGTTGCCGGGCGCCTCGATCCTGGCCACCACCACCATCTCGGCGGCGCTGGCCACGGCCAGGTGGCACGACTGGCCGATGGTCTCGGACAGACGCCGCATCACCGGCAGGGCCGCTTCCAGCACGCTCTTGGCGGGCGCCCGGGTCATGCCCAACGAAAACAGCCTGTTGGTCAGCACCAGGCCGTCGCCGGCGGGCGTGTTGGCCACATAGCCTCGTTGCTCCAGCACCTGGACCATGCGGAACAGCTCGCTGACCGAGCGGTTCAGCGCCGCGGCGATCTGGACCATGCCCATGGGCTCGCCCCGGGCGGCCAGCAGTTCGAGGACGTCCAGGCCCTTCTCAAGGGCCGGGGCGCGGTATTTGGCGGAGGTTTCTTCGGGCTCGGTCATGGCCCTATATCCGATAGAAGCGGCGGGAAGTCCCGCCGAACAGGGCCGCCAGATCGGCTGCGTCGGTCAGTCCGCTGAGGTCCTTCGCCAGGGCCAGCCAGCCGCCGTAATCGCCCGCCAGGTTCAGCACCGGCCAGTCGCTGCCCCACATCAGGCGCTCGGGACCGAAGGTCGCGACCAGGTGGGCGACATAGGGCGCCAGGGCCTGTGCCCCCTGCCCCGGCGCGGCCTCGGTCAACAGGCCTGACAGTTTGCAGAACACCTGCGGCTGGGCGGCCAGGGCGTCGATGCCCCGCGCCCAGGCGCCGTCCTTGTCGCCGGCGGCGATCGGCGGCTTGGCGCCGTGGTCGATGACGATGGCCAACTCGGGCCGACGGCGCGCCAGGGCCAGCAGGTGCGGCAGGTGGCGGGTCAGGACCAGGGCGTCCAGGGACAGGCCGTGGGCGACCATGGCGTCCAGCGCCGGATCCAGGCCCGGCGCGGCGATCCAGGCGTCGTCGTCCAGACTCTGCAGCATCGGCCTCAGGCCGCGGAGCTTGGGATGTCGGCTCAGTTGCGCGATGCGGGCCGGAGCGTCGGGCGACGCCAGGTCGACCCAGCCCACCACGCCCAACACCCGCGGCTCGTCGGCCGCCAAGGCCAGCAGCCAGTCCGTGTCCCGGTCGTCCGGCTGGGACTGCACCAGCACGCAGCCCGCCAGGCCAAGGGGCGCGGCGACCGCCGCCAGGTCGGCGGGGCCGAAGTCGCGGTGGATGGCCGCCAGGTCGGGCGTCGGCCAGGAAAAGCCGTTCTCGCCGACCCGCCAGAAGTGCTGGTGGGCGTCGATCAGCACGAGACGATCGCCTTGATGACCCCGGCCTGCGGCTCCATCCAGCCCGGCAAGGCCTGGGCGACCTCCGCCAAGGTGGCGGCGTGAGTGTTCAGGGCCTTGGTGGGAACCTTGCCCGCCCGCATCGCCGCGACCACGGCGTCGAAGTCTTCCGGCGTGGCGTTGCGGCTGGCCAGCAGCGTCGTCTCGCGCTTGTGGAACTCCGGGTCCGAGAAGGTGATGTCCGCCCCCACGACCGAGATCAGCACATAGGTCCCGCCGTGGCCGACATAGGCGAAGCCCGCCTCCATGGCCTTGGGGCTGCCCGTGGCGTCGAAGACCACGTCGAAGAAGTCGCCGTCGGTGAGGTCCGACAGGGCCCGCGGCGTCCCATCGCCCAAGGCTGCGACGTGATCCACGCCCAGGTGGTCGCGACAGAAGTCCAGCCGGTCCTGGCGGCCGTCCAGGGCCGTGACGATCCCGCCCTGGAGCTTGGCGAACAGCGCCGCGGCGATGCCGATCGGCCCGGCGCCGACCACCAGCACCGACTGTCCCGGCGTGATGACGGCCCGACGCACGGCGTGGGCGCCGATCGCCAGGAACTCGATCATCGCCGCCTCGTCCAGGCTGATCCCGTCAGCCCGGCGCACGAAGCCCTGCGGCACGGCCAGATACTCGACCATGCCGCCGTCGCGGTGGACGCCCAGCACCTGGATGTTCATGCAGCAGTTGGGCTTGGCCTTGCGGCAAGCCGCGCAGGTCCCGCAGGACATGTAGGGCATCACATAGACCGGATCGCCGGGGCCCAGGTCGCTGCCCGCCGGCGCCTGAACGACCTCGCCGGCCAGTTCGTGGCCCATCACGCGCGGATAGGCCAGGAACGGCTGGGTGCCACGATAGATGTGCATGTCGGTGCCGCACACCCCGACGCGGCGGACACGGATCAGCACCTCGTCGTCCGTCGGTTGGGGGATCGGACGACGCTCCAGGACCAGTTGGCCGGGCGCGGCGCAGACCAGGGCGTCCATCATCAGTGGGCTCCCGCCGGGGCGGCCTTGAGGTCCTCGCGGGTCGCGCGGCCGGCCGTGAAGCCGAACAGCCCGACCACCGCGAAACAGGCGCAGGGCACCAGGATGGCCAGGTCGATGGCGCTGGCGTCCGACACGGCCCCCATCAGAGTCGTCAGCACCGCCCCGCCGATGATGCTCATCACCAGGAAGGACGAGCCGGTCTTGGTCAGCGGCCCCAGGCCCTTCAGCGAGCCGGCGAAGATGGTCGGGAACATGATCGACATGAAGAAGCTGGTCGAGGCCAGGGCGTAGAGCCCGACCTTGCCGCCCACCAGGGCCGCCACCAGGGTCAGGCCGACATTGACCGCCGCGAACAGGCCCATCAGCAGCGACGGGCTCACGCGGCTCATGGCGGCCGTGCCGATGAAGCGGCCGGCCATGAAGCCGACCAGGGACCACGACAGATAGGCCGCGGCCGCCTTCTCGCCCAGGCCCGGCACCTCGTGCTGGGCGTAGCGGATCATGTAGCTCCAGACCCCGACCTGGGCCCCGACATAGAAGAACTGGGCCGCCACGCCGAACACGAAGCGGGGCCGCGCCAGCAGGGCTGGGATGGCCTTGGCGGCGGGCAGGCCGGCCTCGTCCTCGCCGGGATCGGGCCGCCCCGCCTGGTGCGGGAACTTGGTCAGGGCCACCAGCAGCGCCCAGGCCAGCACCACGGCGGCGATGACCAGGTACGGAACCTGGGTCGAGTGGGCCTCGGCGGTCTGGAAGGCCTGCAGCTGGGCCGGCGTCATGGCTGCGAACTCGGCCTTGGTGGGCTCGACGCCCGACAGGATGAACTGGCGGCCGACCACCACGGCGGTGATCGAACCCAGCGGGTTGAAGGCCTGGGCGAAGTTGAGGCGCTGCTCGGCCTTGGCCGGATCGCCCAGCACGGTGATCAGCGGATTGGCCGAGGTCTCCAGGAAGGCCAGGCCCGAGGCCAGGACGAACAGGGCCGCCAGGAACCAGGAATACTGCCGCGCCTCGGCGGCGGGCCAGAACAGCAGGGCGCCCAGGCCGAACAGCAGCAGGCCGACGATCACCGCAGCCTTGTAGCCATAGCGGCGCATCACCGCGCTGGCCGGCAAGGCCAGGAAGAAGTAGCCCAGATAGAACGCCATCTGCACCAGGCCCGACTGCAGGTCGGTGAGGAAAAACGCCTTCTTCAAATGCGGAATCAGCACGTCGTTGAGGTTGTTGGCGACGCCCCATAAAAAGAACAGGGCGACGATGAGTATGAGCGGGGCGAGGGCCGTCCGCTCCTGGGGGCGTTGTTCCATGGGGCTTCCTTCCAGGGGGGACGGTTGACCCGACCCTGCTTATCTGGAACGAAATCACCACGTATGATGTGACGCGTCAAATATGAAAAAATCGCAGTCGCACGCGACGAGAGGGAAACGCCATGACCACCACGCGCCGCTGTTTCGCGCTGGATCTCCACGACGATCCCGAGACCATCGCGGCTTACCGGCGCTGGCACGCCCCGGGCGGCCCTCCGGTTGCCGTGACCGAATCGATCCGACGAGCGGGCATCTTGGACATGCAGATCTGGCTGACCGGCCCGCGCCTGTTCATGATCATGGAGACCGGGCCGGACTTCTCGCCGGAAGCCAAGGCGGCGGCCGACGCCGCCGATCCCGACGTCCAGGCCTGGGAAGCGCTGATGGGCAAGCTGCAGAAGGCCCTGTCCTGGGCCGCGCCGGGCGAGAAATGGACCCCGGCCGAACGGATCTTCAGCCTGGCCGAGCAGCCCTGAGGCGTCTCAGGCCACGAACGGGAACGGCGACACGGCCTTGCTGGATTCCTCGACCAGCAGGGTCCGGTTGATCGGCGCGGCGGCCCGTTGCGGACAGGCCGGCCGCTCGCAGATCCGGCACGAGGGACCGATCTCGACGGCCGCCGGCGCGGCGATGTCCAGGCCCCGGGCGTAGACCAGCTTGCCGGCGTGCTTGAGCTCGCAGCCCAGCCCCACGACCAGTTCGTCCTCCAGCCCCGCCTGCAGGCCCGACACCCGCCGCACGGTGCGCGACAGGGTGAAGTAGCGCTCGCGGTCGGGGGTCTCGATCACCTGGGTGACGATCCGCCCCGGGGTCTTGAAGCTGTCGTGGACGTTCCAGCGCGGACAGGCGCCGCCGAACCGCGAGAACGGGAACGGCCCGGCCGCGAACCGCTTGGAGATGTTGCCGGCCGCGTCCAGCCGCATCATGAAGAACGGCACGCCCCGCGAGCCCGGGCGGCTGAGCGTGGTCAGGCGCTGGGCGGCCTGCTCGTAGCTGATCCCGAACCGCGAGCGCACCCGCTCGATATCGTAGCCGCTGACCTCCATCGCCGCCAGGAAGGGCTCGTACGGGGTCATGATCGCGGCGGCCAGGTAGTTGTCGAGGAACACCTTCAGCAGCTGGCGCGTGGCGCGGTCGGGGGCCTGGAAGCGGTCGGTCAGGGCCGACAGGGTCTCGCCCGCCTCCATCAGGCCCAGTTGGTAGCACATGGCGAAGATCCGGCTGGCCGGGGCCAGGGTTTCGGACAGCATCAGCCGCTTGCGGTGGTGGTCGTAGCGCCGCAGCGACCCGGTCATGGTCTCGACCGGCATGACCCGGACCTGGATTCCGAAGCGCTCCAGCAGCCGGGCGCGGACGGCGGGCCCCAGGTCCTGCGGGTCGGCCTTCATCGCCGCGACGATCGGCTCGGCCGCGGTCTCCAGTTCCGCAAAGTGATTGCGTTGCGAGCCCACCAAATCGCGCACCCAGTCGGTCGGCGAACTGGACGAGACCGGCGCGGTCCCGTCCGGCCTCTCGAAGGCGCCCAGGTCGATCAGCCGGCCGCGATCCAGATAGGCGCGATAGAGACGGGCCATGGCCTCGGCGATGCCCGGCGACAGCTCGGCCACCTCGGCCGCCTCGTGCCGGCTGACGCCCAGGTCGGCGAACATCTTGTCGGCCAGCACCTCGTCCAGCCCCGCGCCGCCGCCGGGGTCGTCGGCCGACAGGCTGCGCAGGTCCAGGTCGTAGGCGTCGGCCAGGCGCAGCAGGATCTGGGCCGTGACCGGCCGTTGGTTGCGCTCCAGCAGGTTCAGATAGCTGGCCGAGACGCCCAGGTTCTCGGCCATGCGGCTCTGGGTGACGCCCAGGTCGCGCCGCAGCCGCTTGAGCCGGCCGCCGAGAAACAACTTCTTGTCGTGGGTCGCCATTCGGTCATGTTGTCACGTATTTACAAGAATTACAAAGTCGGTTTGTGACAAATTGCCTTCAATAGGTTCGACGCCGGCCGCGCCGCGACCCAAGCTCTCCTCACGAACTTTTCCGCCCGGCCTCGCGGGCCGAGCCGACGATGGGACGAGAAAGAGCCATGACGCTGCGCAAGACCTACGCCCAACACCGCCAAGCCCTGCTGGCCCGCTATCCCCAGGGCGTCACGCCGGGCGGCGTCGCGGTGGACGACATCATCCAGCTGAAGCTGCAGAACACCTTCTCGACCCACCTGGACATCGCCCGCGAGATGGCCGGCGTCATGCGCGCCGACATGGCCGAGTACGACGCCGACAGCAGCAAGTTCACCCAGTCGCTGGGCTGCTGGTCGGGCTTCCACGCCCAGCAGATGATCAAGTCGGTCAAGCGCCTGCGCGGCACGACCAAGGGCGCCTATGTCTATCTGTCCGGCTGGATGGTGGCGGGCCTGCGCAACCGCTTCGGCCACCTGCCCGACCAGTCGATGCACGAGAAGACCTCGGTCGTCGACCTGATCGAGGAGATCTACGTCTCGCTGCGCCAGGCCGACGAGGTGGCGATCAACGACCTGTTCAAGACGCTGCGCGCGGCGCGCGAGGCCGGCGACAAGGCGGCCGAGACGGCGGCGATCGCGGCCATCGACGGCTTCGAGACCCACGTCGTGCCGATCATCGCCGACATCGACGCCGGCTTCGGCAACGAGAACGCCACCTACCTGCTGGCCAAGGAGATGATCAAGGCCGGCGCCTGCTGCCTGCAGATCGAGAACCAGGTCTCCGACGCCAAGCAGTGCGGCCACCAGGACGGCAAGGTCACCGTGCCGCGCGAGGACTTCATCGAGAAGCTGCGCGCCTGCCGTCTGGCCTTCGAGGAACTGGGCGTCGACGAGGGCCTGATCGTCGCCCGCACCGACAGCCTGGGCGCGGGCCTGACCCAGAAGGTGCCGGTCAGCCAGGAACCGGGCGACCTGGCCAGCGACTACATCAAGTGGCTGAAGACCGAGGCCATCACTCCCGACAACCCGATCCTGCCGGGCGAGCTGGCGCTGTATCGCGACGGCCGGTTCGAAAAGCCGGTGCGCATGCCCAACGGCCTGTTCGCCTTCCAGGAGGGCACCGGCCGGGCCCGGGTGATCGAGGACTGCATCGCCTCGCTGACCCAGGGCGGCGCCGACCTGCTGTGGATCGAGACCGACACCCCCAATGTCGACGAGATCGCCGCGATGGTGGCCGAGATCCGCAAGGTCGTGCCGAACGCCAAACTGACCTACAATAACTCGCCGTCGTTCAACTGGACCCTGAACCTGCGCCGCCAGGTGCGCGAGCAGTGGATCGCCGAGGGCAAGATCCACAAGGACAGCTATCCCGACGGCGCGGCCCTGATGTCGGCCGAGTTCGACGCCAGCGACCTGGGCCGCGAGACCGACGAGCGCCTGGCCCGCTTCCAGGTCGACATCGCGGCCCGGGCCGGGGTGTTCCACAACCTGATCACCCTGCCGACCTTCCACCTGACGGCCAAGAGCATGGACGAGCTGTCGCGCGGCTATTTCGGCGACGACAGGATGAAGGCCTATGTCAATTCGGTGCAGCGCGAGGAGATCCGCCGCGGCGTCTCGGCGGTCAAGCACCAGCACGAGGTCGGCTCGGACCTGGGCGACAGCTTCAAGGAGATGGTCGCCGGAGAGCGCGCCCTGAAGGCTGGCGGCCACGCCAACACCATGAACCAGTTCGCCGCCGAATAGCCGACGAAACGTCCCTGCCCTTTCCACCCGATCAAGGAGTCCATCATGACCGCCACGCAATTTGCTCCCGCCGCCATGCCGAACCCCACCGACCAGCAACGGGCGGTCGATCGGGTGGCCGAGGCGGCTCACCGGCTGAACGAGGCGGTGCAGCGCGCCATCGCCGCGGGCTACTCGGTCGAGCTGGTGCGCACCTCACGCCACCACGACGGCGCGGGCAACTGGGGCGACCAGATCGTCCCGACCGTCCGTCCCAATGGCGCCGCCAAGAGCGCCTGATAGGCCTTGCGTGGTCCTCGTCCTTCGACAGGCTCAGGATGAGGACCATTGCCGAGGCCGAAATCGAAACCTCATCCTGAGCTTGTCGAAGGACGAGGTTTCGGTTCTCACCAGTACCGCCGCATCCCACACCCCACAGGACCCGCCATGCCCCTCGACATCGCCGCCAACATCCAGATCAACGGTCCTGTCGAGGGCCGCGCGGTGGAGGTCCTGACGCCCGAGGCCCTGGCCTTCGTGGCCGACCTGCACCGCCGGTTCGACGCCCGCCGGCGTGAGCTCCTGGCGGCCCGCGCGGCCCGCCAGGCCCGCTTCGACGCCGGCGAGCTGCCCGACTTCCTGCCGGAAACCGCCGACCTGCGGGCCGCCGACTGGACCGTCGCGCCGATCCCGGCCGACCTGCGGGACCGCCGGGTCGAGATCACCGGCCCTGTCGACCGCAAGATGATCATCAACGCCCTCAACTGCGGGGCCAAGGTGTTCATGGCCGACTTCGAGGACGCCACCTCGCCGACCTGGACCAACCTCCTGGAAGGCCAGGTCAACCTGAAGGATCGCTGGGCGGGAGACCTGACCCATGTCGATCCCAAGTCCGGCAAGCGCTATGCGCTGGGAGCCAACCCAGCCGTCCTGAAAATCCGCCCCCGTGGCTGGCATCTGCCTGAACAGCACATGGAAGTGGATGGCCAGCCCGTCAGCGGAGCCTTGTTCGACTTCGGCCTCTACCTGTTCCACAACGCCCGGGCGACCCTGGCCCAGGGCTCGGGCCCCTACTTCTACCTGCCCAAGCTGGAGAGCCGCCTGGAGGCCCGCCTCTGGAACGAGGTGTTCGTCCGCGCCCAGGAGGCGCTGGGCCTGCCCATCGGCACGATCAAGGCCACGGTGCTGATCGAGACCATCCCCGCCGCCTTCGAGATGGACGAGATCCTCTACGAGCTGCGCGACCACATGGCGGGCCTGAACTGCGGCCGCTGGGACTACATCTTCTCGTTCATCAAGCGCCTGGGCCGCCGGCCGGAATTCCTGACCCCCGACCGTTCGGCCATGGTCATGGGCCAGGCCTTCCTGGGCGCCTATTCGCTGAAGCTGATCCAGACCTGCCACCGGCGCGGTGCCTTCGCCATGGGCGGCATGGCGGCGCAGATCCCGATCAAGGGCGACGAGGCCGCCAACCAGGCCGCCTTCGCCAAGGTCCGGGCCGACAAGGAGCGCGAGGCCGGGGCCGGCCATGACGGCACCTGGGTCGCCCATCCGGATCTGGTGCCGGTGGCGCTAGAGGTCTTCGACCGCCTGATGCCCACGCCCAACCAGCTGGACAAGCGTCTGGCCGACCTGACGATCACCCAGGCCCAGATGCTGGAACTGCACCAGGGCGCCCGCACCGAGGCCGGGGTGCGCGAGAACATCCGCGTCGGCGTGCGCTACACCCAGGCCTGGATCGAGGGCCGCGGCGCGGTGCCGCTCTACAACCTGATGGAGGACGCGGCCACGGCCGAGATCTGCCGCACCCAGCTGTGGCAGTGGATCCGCCTGGACGCCGACCTCGCCGACGGCCGTCAGATGAGCTCGCAGCTGTTCGTCAGCCTGCTGACCGAGGAAATGGCCGACCTGCGCCGCGACTTCCCCTCGCCCCGCCTGGAGGACGCGGCGCTGCTGTTCTCGCGCATGGTGCTGTCCGACACGCTGGAGGAGTTCCTGACCTTGCCGGCCTACGAGCTGATCGCCTAGGAACTGTGGACAGTTGACGATCTTGGGCCGAATTCCTCGTCCTTCGACAGGCTCAGGATGAGGAATTCTACTGAACCGCCCTAAAAAGTAGCCCTCATCCTGAGCCTGTCGAAGGACGAGGGCGGCCCACAGCCGCCAGACGCCTAACTGTCCACAGCGCCTAGAGTCTGCGGGGTCAGCCCAGCCGCAGGCCGCACAGGGCGGCGATGATCGTCGCCGACAGCGCCGCCGCCAGGACCAGGCCGGTCCACCAGACGCGCTGGGCGACGGCCGGCGGCGTTCCGTGGGCCAGCAGCACCCCGCGCAGGCCACAGAACAGGTGGGCGACGACGAAGAACACGCCCAGGGCGTAGTGTGGCACGAGGCGGATGTTCCAGGCGTCGAGCAGCAGGCCCTCCGGCGCCCCGCTGGCCCAGGCCCAATCAGTCTGGATCCCGTGGACGGCGCGGGCCGACACCAGCGCCGAGTTCAGGTGGGTGAGGATGAAGGCGGCCAGATAGACGCCCGAACCGACCTGGATCGTCCGGACCAGATCCGCCGGTCGCGCGCTCCAGCGCCAGGCCAGTCGCAGGCCGCAGGCTACCTGGAACAGCAACAGGCCGACCAGCAGCGGCTCGACCACCGCCGACCGGTAGACCACCCGCCCGGCCTTCATGACCCGGCCATGCGCCTCCGGCCCGAGCAGGCCCGTCAGGTGGTTGGAGAGGTGGAAGGCGACGAACAGCAGGATCAGGGCCCCCGCGACGCCGTGCACCACGCGCAGGCGACCCACGGGCCGTGCCGGCGCCGGCGCGGCGTCCGGCTGGACCAGGGAGGCCGCGACGCCGGCCAGGATCCAGGCCGCGGGCCAGATCCAGACGTCTCGGATGGGCGAATGCAGCAGGCCCGCGACGACGCCGGTCAGCACGAACAGCGGCGGGGCCGCCAGGGCCGCGAAGCCGAGACGGCGCGCCGGCGTCGTCGCTTCTGCTCTCAAGGTTAGGGCCAGGCCGGACAGCGGTAGGGCGAAGGCTGCGACCAGCCAAAGTCCCGCTTCGGCTGTTCCGGCCGTCGATCCTGCCGTGATCGCCGCATGAAACGCCTTCAGCGCCCAGGGATAGAGGATCGCCAAGCCGACCGGGATCCAGAGCATGATCCGTGATCGTGCCGCAGGCGCGTCGCGGTCGAGGGCGATCGGCGTCGAGATATCCACGGGCGTCTCCAGTCGCCGAAATCGTCTCCAGCCCCGCGATAAAGGATTGTTCTTGGCTCATTGCCCAGGGCCGCTTTTGGTGAAAATGATTGGGCCAATGAACGCGCCCCTGCCCTTCAACGCGCTGGCCATCGACCGCGCGTCCGACAGCTCGCTGCATCGCCAGCTCTATGAGCGGATCCAGGGCGCGATCGGCGACGGCCGCCTGGCGCCGGGGGCGCGACTGCCCTCGACGCGCAACCTGGCCGCCCAGCTGGGCCTGGCGCGCGGTACGGTCGACGCCGTCTATGCCCGCCTGGCTGGCGAGGGCTGCCTGGTCTCGCGCCGGTATAGCGGCACGATCGTCGCGCCCGGCCTGAACCCGGCGCCGGGGCGGACACCGACAGCCACGTCGCCCGCGCGGAACCCGTCGCCCGATCCGGAGTGGTCGCCGCTGCAGTTGGGACTGCCCGCTCTGGACCTGTTTCCCCGCAAGCCCTGGACGCGGATCCACGCTCGGCAGGCCCGACAGCTGTCCGGCGCCGCGATGCTTTATCCCGATCCCATGGGCCTGCCGACCCTGCGCGAGGCGATCGCCGCCTATCTGGCGGTGTCGCGCGGGATCACCTGCACGACCGACCAGATCGTCGTCACCCATGGCTTCCAGGACGCCCTGAACCTGACGGCCGAGCTGGTGCTGAAGCCTGGCGATGCGGTGTGGACCGAGGATCCCGGCTACGGCTTCGCCCAGCGGACGCTGGCGGCGCGCGGCATGGCGATCACCGCCGTGCCGGTGGACGAGGAAGGCCTGTGCGTCGGCTGGGGTCGAACCCAGGCGCCCGACGGACGGCTGGCGGTGGTCACCCCCACCCACCAGTTCCCGACCGGCGTGGCCCTCTCCCCGCGCCGGCGTCGCGAGCTGCTGGACTGGGCAGCCACCTCGGGAGGGTGGGTCCTGGAAGACGACTACGACTGCGAGTTCCATTACAGCGGCCGCAAGCCGACGGCTCTCAAGGCGCTGGACCTGCAAGATCGCGTCTTCTACGCGGGCAGTTTCAGCAAGACCCTGCTGCCGTCGCTGCGGCTGGGCTATCTGGTGCTGCCGCCGCAGCTGGCGGCGGCAGCCGGGACCGCCCAGCAGCTGCGCCACCGCGGCGTGGCGATGTTCGAGCAGATGGCGGTGGCCGAGTTCATGCGGCAGGGCCATTTCGCCCGCCACCTGCGGCGCATGATGCTGGCCTACAAGGCCCGCCGCGCCGCCCTGGTCGCCGCCCTGGAGCGCCGGTTCGGCGACCGGATCGAGATCGTGCTCCGCGCCGGCGGGCTGCACGTGCTGGCGCGCTTTCCCAAGGCCGAGGTCGACGATGTCGAGCTGGCGCGCCGAGCCCTGCAAGCCGGCCTCAAGCCCTCCCCTCTGTCGGGCCAGTGCCTGAGCCACGACCTGGGCCAGGGCCTGCTGCTGAGCTTCACCAACGTCGCCGAGGACAGGGCCGGCCACGTCGCCGAGGCCCTGTTTGAGGCGCTGGGCTAGCCGTTACCAGCAGACCTTGGCCGACAGCGCCCCGTTGATCCCCTCGGCCCATCAAACCTGCAGGGGAACAGCCGCCAGGGCCCGGACGGCGGCGATCACCGGCTCGGCCTCGGTGCGCACCAGCCAGTCGGGGCTGACGTCGGCGAAGCGCACGACCTGGTCGGGGCCGATCACCACGACGGTCGGCTGGGGCAGCTCCCAGGTTCCGGTCCCGGTGGTCTCGCCAATCGAGCCGCCCTTGGCGCGTTGGGCGGCCTGGCTGGCCTCGTCGGCCGTGTAGAGGATGCCGAACCGCCGTCCCAGGGTGTTGCCGGGATCGCTGGCGACCTTGAAGCTCAGGCCATGGCGGACGCGGATCTCGCCCAGCCGCTCGGGGATCTGCGGACTTACGGCCACCAGCGGCACGCCCAGGGCCTTCAGCGTCGGCTGCAGCGCCCGCTCGTAATAGGGCAGCGCGATATTGCAGGCCGGGCAGCCGGCGAAGCGGAAGAACACCAGCACGGCCGGTCCCTTGGCGGTCAGGCCTTTCAGGGTCAGTTCGCCGCCCTCGACGTCCAGCAGGGTGAAGGGCTCGACGCGGTCGCCGGCCTTGATCCAGGCGGACGGATCGGCCTGTTCGACCAGGGTGGCGCGCTGGTCGATGTTGATCTTCAGCGCCGCCGGATCCCAGGTGCGCAGGCGTTCGGCGTGCAGGTCGGCCAGCTGCTTGGTCAGGCTGTCTTGGCTCATGGTTTCGTCTCCTCGGCTTTGGTGATGGCGGCGCGTTCGATGGCGGCCAGCCGGGCTCGCTCGAAGATCGAGCCCATGCGCCAGTGCTGGTTGGTGAAGGTTTCGGCGTGCTCGCCCCAGCCGGAGTCACGGCGAAAGGCGCCCAGCTGACCGGAGGCCAGGGCCTGGTCGGCGGTGATCCCGGCCGGCGCCTCGCAGTCGGGCCAGACGAACAGGGCGTCGGCGGGACAGTAGAGTTCGCACAGCAGGCAGGTCTGGCAGTCGTCCTGGCGGAGGATCGCCGCCTTGCCGCCCGGTCCGAGGGCCAGCACGTCGCTGGGGCAAGCCTCGACGCAGTCGCCGCAGCCGGTGCAGCGGTCCTCGATCACGACCTCGATCATCAGGCCACCTCCGCCTGGGCCGACGCGGTTTCGAAGGCGGTCCAGACCCCTTCCAGGCCGCCGGCCCGTTGGCGCGAGGCCAGGCGGGGGTCAAGACCCGGCGCGTCCTCGCGATGATGCATGCCGCGGCTTTCGCGCCGGGCCAGGGCCGAGGCCTTGCTCCAGCGCCCAGCGGCAACCAGGGCGGCGGCCTCGCGGGCGCGGAGGCCGGCCCGGCCCTCGCCGCGCGCGTGGTCGGCCAGTTCGCTCCAGACCGCGTCCAGCCGCTCGGCCGACTGGGTCAGGGCCGGACCGCGCCGGAAGATGTTGCGGTCGTAGGCGTTGAGCTCGTCGCGCACGGTCTGGACCGCAGCCCGCAGGTCCACCGGCCGCTCGGCGCGATGCGGGCGCAAGCCGGCGCGGCCGGCAGCCACCGCCAGGTCGTCGGCTCGGGCGCCCTGCCCGAGCGCCAGCCGTGCGGCCCCCTTCCCGGCCCACTGTCCGGACGACAGCGCCCAGGACGAATTGACCGCCCCGCCGCCGGAGATCGCGCCCGTCACCAACTCGCGGCTCGCGGCGTCGCCGGCCGCGAACAGGCCCGGGACCTGCGTCTGGCAGGCCTCGTCGACCACCCTCAGGCCGCCGATGCCCCGCACAGTGCCTTCCGCGTGGAGGGTCACCTCGAAACGGTCGCGGTAGGCGTCGATCCCCTGGCGGTCGAACGGCAGGACGAAGTTGGGCTGGACCTGCGGCATCACCCGCCGGATGTCCTCGGGCACGCGGTCCAGGCGGCAGAACAGCGGTCCGGCCATCAAGACCCGCGCCAGGTGCGGGGTGACGTCCGGCCCCGGCGGGATGTCCAGCTCGCGGTCGTCGGCGTCGAGCCAGCGCGCGAAGCTGTAGGCCATCGAGCGAGCCATGTTGGTGCCGGCCAGGGCCGGCGTGTAATAGTTGCTGAATTCCATGCCCGACAGGTCGGCGCCAGCCTCGACGCCCATCAGCAGGCCGTCGCCCGTGTTGGTGGCCGAGCCCAGCAGGCGCGAGGCGAAGGCGCAGCCGCCTGTGGCCAGCACCACCGCCCCGGCCCGGATCGTCCAGGGCGTCTCGCCGCGCAAGGCCAGGCCGGCCGCGCCGGCGATCGACCCGTCGCCATGGCGCAGCAGCTCCAAGGCCGGATGATGGTCGAGGATGCGCACGCCCTGGTCCAGCGCCAGGCGCCGCATCGCCCGCATGTATTCGGGCCCGCGCAGGCCGCGATAGAACGGCTGACCGTGGTCGTCCGTCGAGAAGTCGTAATAGCCGCGCAGGGTCGGCAGGCTGGTCCAGGTCAGGTCGAGGATCCGCCGCATCCAGTCCGGGTCGCCCAGGCCCAGGGACCGCTTCAGCCGGTCGGCCACTGCCCCCTCCCGCCCCTCCGGCGGGACCCACCAGTGGCCCGGGCCGGCGGTGGCGGTTACGCCGCTCGTACCGCAATGGCCCTTGTCGGCCAGCACCACCTGCGCGCCCTCGCGGGCGGCGGCGATGGCGGCCCAGGTCCCGGCCAGGCCGCCGCCGATCACCAGCACGTCGGCGGTCAAGGTCAGGCCCAGGCTCACGGCGCGACCGCGGCATTGAACGAGCGGTCGAAGGCGCCGGCCGGGTCGCGGGTCGAGGTCACGGCCCCGGCGGCGCGGAAGCGGTCGAGCACCGCCCGCCCCTCGGCCACCGCCGCATCGTCGATCGCCGAGGGCGTGATGCGGTAGTGTTGGACCGTATAGAGCGCCACGTCCGGCTGCAGGCCGGTTTCCTTGGACAGGGCGGCGGCGAATTCCTGCGGATGCTCGCCCGCCCAGCGCCGGGCCTTGGCCAGGCGGCGCAGGAAGTCCTCCATCTGCGGCCGCTTGCCGGCGATCGCCGCCTCGCTGGCCGCCTCATAACCGTAGCCGCCGAGCCGGCCGTCGCCGTCGGCCAGGATCGTGGCGTCATCGTGCAGCCTGGCCAGGGCGACGTAGGAGCCCCAGGTCACCCAGGCGTCGATGGCCCCGCTGCTGAAGGCCGCCTTGGCGTCGCTGGGATTGAGGAACACGATCTGGACGTCGGTCGGCTTCAGCCGCGCCTCTTCCAGCAGCCGCAGCAGCAGGTAGTGGCCGATCGAACCACGACCGGTGGCGATCTTCTTGCCGCGCAGGCCGGCGAGGTCATGGATGCTCGAGCCCTTGCGGACCAGCAGCGCCGTGGACGAGCCGCCGCTCTTGCCGGCCTGCACCGCCTTGATCCTGGAGCCGCCGGCATAGGCGAACAGGAACGGCGCATCGCCGGCCTCGCCTAGGTCGACCGCCCCGGCCCCCACCGCCTCCAGCAGCGGCTGGGCGGCGGCGAACTCGCTCCACTCGATCTTGTAGGGAACGCCTTCCAGAGCGCCGGAGGCGACCAGGATCGCCTTGGTCCCGCCCCTCTGGCTGCCGACCTTCAGAGGGGCCTGGCCGTTCCCCGCCCCGCCGGCGCCGCATCCAGCCAGCAGGACGGCGGCGGTCAGGGTGGCGATGAGGCTGCGTCTTTGCATGGCGCCCTCCCTCAGAAGCGTTGGGTCAGGCGGGCGTAATAGTAGCCGCCGGTGATGCCGAAGGGCGAGAAGATCCCGAACTGGTTCATGCCGGTGTCGGGATTGATCACGCCGATCTTGTCGGGATGCTCGTCAAACAGGTTGTTGGCCCCAATCGCGATGTTCGTGGTCGGACGGACATCCCAGGCGATGTCGAGGTCGGTCACCCACTTGGCGCTGTAGGTGCGGTCGAGATCGGCGGAGGTCCCCGCCTCGGTGTACTGGCCGTACCGTGTGGTCCGCAGGCTGGCCGTGACCGTGTCGCGGCTCCACAGGGCGCCGAGGATCAGCTTCTTGCGCGGCGTGCCGACGGTCAGGTCGGCGATCTTCTGGCGGTCGAACAGCACCAGGTTCGGATTGACCGCCTTCAGCACCGCCGGCGTGTCGATCCGCTGGGTGATCTTGGTCTTGTTGAAGGCGTAGGCGGCGTTGAGGTTCAGGCGTCCGAAGACCCCGAGATCGAAGGCGTACTCGCCGACCAGGTCCACGCCCGTCGTCCGGGTCGAGACGGCGTTGGTGTAGTAGGTCGCCGCCAGGCCCTGCGGGAACCGCGCCAGCAAGGGCGCCAGGGCCGGCTGCGAGGCCAGCTGCGCGGCGCTGAGGTCCAGGTTGCTGGTGTCGACGATGCGGTCGTCGATGTCGATCTGGTAGGCGTCCAGCGTGACCCGCAGGCGGCTGGTCGGCTCGGCGGTGATCCCGAAGCTGTAGTTGGTCGAGGTCTCCGGCTTCAGCGGCGTGGCGCCCAGAGCCCGGGCCTCAGCGGAGTCGGCCCGCAGCACCTTGGTCGGGAAGGTCAGGTATTCACCCGGGGTGCAGGGCAGGCCTCGGAAGACGTTGTTGGGCGCTGCGGCGCAGAGATTGCCGTTGATCGTCGAGCTGGCGAACACCGACTGGGCCAGGGACGGGGCGCGGAAGCCGTTGCTGACCGTGGCCCGCACCGCGTAGCCCGGCAGGAACTCCCAGCGGGTGGTCAGCTTGCCGCTGGT
Organism: Caulobacter sp. BE254; assembly: GCF_031457295.1. Classification (NCBI taxonomy): domain Bacteria; kingdom Pseudomonadati; phylum Pseudomonadota; class Alphaproteobacteria; order Caulobacterales; family Caulobacteraceae; genus Caulobacter; species Caulobacter sp. BE254. The sequence goes on from NZ_JAVDWJ010000001.1 coordinate 522,662, forward strand.
GGTGTCGCCGACGTCGCCGGTATAGCGCTCGTGCCGACCGGCGACGCCGACGTACCAGTTATCCGTCAGGTTGGTCCCGACGTCGACATAGGCGGCGTAGACGTTGCGGCTGACCGAGCCGGCGTCCTCCGGGGCGGTGCCGGCGTAGGAGGCCAGGCCCGGATTGGGCCGCAGGCCGGCGAACGGCTGGCCGGCCGGGATCACATAGTCGCCGACGGCGTAGGACGCCTCGTCGCCCGGCTCGATCCGGAAGTGCTCGTAGCGCTGCTCCAGACCCCAGGACACCTGGACCGGATGCGGCAACAGGCCTTCGAACGCGCGGGTGACGTCGAAGTTGGTGGTCCACTGCTGGAACTGGTGGGTCGACAGGTGGAAATAGGTCGGGCTGGCGGGGCCCAGGGTGGCGTTGAGGGTGTTCTGGCCGTCCAGCTGGGCGTGGTCCTGGGCGAAGGTGGTCGACAGGTCCCAGTCCCAGCCCCTGGCCTGACCGCGCGCGCCCAGGGTGGTCTGGAAATCGAGCTCGAAGATCCGTCGCAGGGCGTTGAAGCCGTCGGGATAGACCTCGGGCAGCGAGTTGCGGTTCTGCGGCCGGCCGGGGGTGACGCCCGCCACCGGCGCCAGGTTGGGCAGGAAGCTGCCGGTGTTCTTCTTCGACGCGCGATGGCTCAGCGTGCCGGTCGAATAGAGCGTCAGGTCGCGCCAGGGCAGTTCGGCGTTGTAGGACGCCGCCAGGATGTCCTCCTCGCCGGGTCCATAGCCGTGGCCCCAAGAGTAGCGGTCGGCGGTGGCGTCGCGGGGATCGGGGGTGACGGTGGTGACCCCGCCGACCGTCGTGACCGTGGGCTGGTAGAGGTACTGGGCCCTCGACGGGACCGAGCGCGAGGCGGCCTCGTTGTTCTTCCAGTTCAGGGCCAGCTGAACGAAACCGCCCTGATGGCCCAGCGGCAGGCCATAGTTGAGGGTGGCGCTGCGGGTGTCGCCGTCGCCCAGATAGTTCTGGCCGCCGGTGTAGCTGAACGACCCGCCTTCAGCGTCCTTCTTCAGGATGATGTTGACCACCCCGGCGATGGCGTCCGAGCCGTACTGGGCCGAGGCCCCGTCGCGCAGCACCTCGATGCGCTCGATGGCCGAGGCCGGGATCAGGTCCAGGTCGACCGGCGCCCCGCCGCGGCCCACCCGGGCCAGGTTGTTGATCAGGGCCGTGCCGTGGCGGCGCTTGCCGTTGACCAGGAACAGGGCCTGGTCGCCGTTCAGGCCGCGCATGGTGACGGCCCGGACGGTCCACGACGTACCGCCGCCGTTGATCCCCGGCAGGTTGAAGGACGGGATCAGGGTGTTGAGCACTTCCTTGAGGCCGACCTTGCCGGTGGCGGTCAGTTGCTCGCTGGAGATCACGTCGACCGGGGCCGGGCTGTCGGCCACCGTGCGGCGCATGCCGCGCACGCCGGTGACGATCACGCCTTCCAGGGCCACGGCGCCCTCGACGTCGGCCGGGGCGGCGTCGACGACCGGCACGGCGGCCGCCGTGGTGTCGGCCGCGCGGGCGTGATTGACTAGCAACGAAACGGTCAGGATCGAGGCGCAGGCGAGCAGGCTCGTCCGCAGGGCCGATGGAGGCGCGGGCCGGGCGAGCGCCCGGGTCGTGTAAGGCAGAGTCAAAAGTCTATCCCCCGCGCGAGGTCCGTGACCGCCGCGTCGTGTTGTTGGTCTCGAAGGTGGAAGAGGCGCGCCGCCGGCCCTCCGGCGCGCCCGAAGGTCAGGTCGAGCGACGCTCGCGGTACGGGATGTCGTCGGAGCCGATCAGCACCCGTTCCATCACCCGCGGGAAATCGCCATAGTCGCGCACGGCGTAGTGCAGGCCCGCGCGGTTGTCCCACAGGGCCACCGAATTGGGCCGCCAGCGGAAGCGGGCGTGATGTTCGGGCTTCTTGACCTGGTCATACAGCCGGGCCAGCAGCGCCCTGCTCTCGTCGGGCGCCAGGTCGACAAACCGGGGCTTGAGGCTGAAATTGATCCAGAAGATGTCCTCGCCGGTCTCCGGATGGGTGCGGATCGCGGGATGGGCGACCAGCGGATAGCGCTCGCCCGAGCGGGTCAGGGCGTCCTGGTAGTCGTGGATCACGTAGAGATCGTCCACCGCCGCCTTCAGATCGTCGGGCAGGCCGCGATAGATCGCGCCGCCGTCCGCCCAGAGGGTGTCGCCGCCGACCTCGGGGATGTGAACGGCCTTCAGCACCGCGCCGAACGACGGGTTGATCCGCCAGCTGGTGTCGGTGTGCCAGTGGTTCTCGCGGATGTCATAGTCCTTCAGCGCCTGGGCCGAGATCGGCTGGACGGCGCGATGGGTCTCGACGCCGCCGGTCGGATGGGCGTAGACCTCGCCGAAGTTGGCCGCGAAGGCCAGTTGCTGGTCGCGGCTGATGTCCTGGTCGCGGAAGAACAGCACCTTGCGCTCCAGCAGCAGGGCCTTCAGCGCGTCGCGCTGCGACCGGTCCAGCGGCTGGCGCAGGTCGATCCCGCTGACTTCCGAGCCGATGGTGGGATTGAGGTGGATCGTGCTCAGTCCCGCCTTTTCGCGAAGGCCGGTGATGGTGGCGCTCATGGGCCTCTCCTCGCCTGATGGTTCGACATGCGGCGAACAACGCCGCGACCGCAGGCAACATGAGCAATCCGATCAAACCGCGCGAAACAGTATTCCTTCAATCCATCCCAGAGATTTGTATATCCGCGCCTCAAATACATCTCTTCATGACGAGAAATCATAAGCATCCATGAATGATGCTCATAAGGCCCATTGGTGAAACTCCATTGCTGACCCTGACGTCCGGTGACAGTCATGCCGCCGAAACATTCCATCGGAGGCCGTCATGGCAAAGCGCAGGCAGTTGAAGCTCGGCCACATGATCGAGGGCGCGGGACGCACCTGGACCGACTGGCGCCATCCGGACGCCCAGCCGGGCGCGAGCACCGACTTCAAATACTACAGCCGCGCCGCCAAGCTGGCCGAACAGGGCAAGTTCGATTTCCTGTTCATCGCCGACAGCCTGTCGATCAACGCCAAGTCCAGCCCGCACTATCTGAACCGCTTCGAGCCGATCACCATCCTGTCGGCCCTGGCGGCGGTGACCGAGCACATCGGCCTGGTGGCCACGCTCAGCGTCACCTATTCGGAGCCCTTCAACGTGGCCCGCCAGTTCGCCTCGCTGGACCACATCAGCGGCGGCCGCGCCGGCTGGAATGTCGTCACCTCCTGGCTGGAGGGCTCGGCCGAGAACTTCGGCAAGGCCGAGCACCTGGCCCACGACGTGCGCTACCGCCTGGCGGCCGAATATCTCGACGTCGTCCAGGGCCTCTGGGACAGCTGGGAGGACGACGCCCTGGTCCATGACAAGGCCAGCGGCGTGTTCTTCGATCCTGACAAGCTCAACACCCTGGACCACAAGGGCGAGTTCCTGTCGGTCAAGGGGCCGCTGAACATCGCCCGCTCGGCCCAGGGGCAGCCGGTGATCTTCCAGGCCGGCGCCTCGGAGGACGGCCGCAACCTGGCCGCCAAGCGGGCGGACGCGATCTTCGTCGGCCATGGCGGCATCGAGGACGCCCGAACCTACTACGCCGACGTCAAGGCGCGCGCGGCCGGCTTCGGCCGTGATCCCGACAGCCTGTTCATCCTGCCCGCTGCCGCGCCGATCATCGGCTCCACCGAGGCCGAGGCCGAAGCCCGCTGGCGGGAACGGGCCGAGCTGGTGTCGATCGAGTCCGCCCTGGCCATGCTGGGCCGCGGCTTCAACGACCACGACTTCACCGGCTACGACCTCGACGCCCCCTTCCCCGACGTGTTCAGCCGCGGGGTCAACAGCTCGCAGTCGGCGACGCTGAAGATCGCCCAGGCCGTCGAGGCCGAGAACCTGACCCTGCGCCAGGTGGCCTTGCGCTTCGCCACGCCGCGCGGCGACCTGGTCGGCACGCCCGAGCAGATCGTCGACAAGTTCGAGCTGTGGCTGGACAGCCGCGCCTCGGACGGCTTCGTGATCGGCGAGTCCCTGCCCGGCCAGTTCCAGCTGCTGGTCGAGGAAGTCGTGCCCCTGCTGCAGAAGCGCGGGATCTTCCGCGACGATTACGAAGGCGCGACCTTCCGCGAAAGCCTCGGGATCGACGTCCCGGCCAATCGTTTCACCGTCCAGAAGTCCAGCCGCGCCGTCGCCTGAAAAATCGCCGGCCGCGCGGGAGCCAAACCCAGCGCGGCCGGACCTCCGCGGACCTTCGGATCGCTGTCCCGCCTGCCTTTGCCCGCCCAGCAAAGGTTTTGGCTATCGCTTTGATAGGAACAATCAATTTTACCTATGCCCCGAAGAGCGTTGTCTAGGCGAGCGCCGATGTCGGCGAGCAGACACAAAGCCAGCGCGGGAGAGAAACGATGGACGCCAAGGTCGAAGACAGCGCCAAAAGCCAATGCCCGGTCGGGCGCGGCGGCGCCAAGGGCAACCGCGACTGGTGGCCGCAGAACCTGCGCCTCGATGTCCTGAACCAGCATTCGCCGCGCTCCAATCCGATGGGCGAGGCGTTTGACTACGCCGAGGAATTCAAGAGCCTCGACCTGAACGCGGTCGTCGCCGACCTGCACGCGCTGATGACCGACTCCCAGGACTGGTGGCCGGCCGACTTCGGCCACTATGGCGGCCTCTTCATCCGGCTGGCCTGGCATAGCGCCGGCACCTATCGTATCGCCGACGGCCGCGGCGGCGCGGGCGGCGGCCAGCAGCGCTTCGCTCCGCTCAACAGCTGGCCCGACAACGCCAATCTCGACAAGGCCCGCCGGCTGCTGTGGCCGATCAAGCAGAAGTACGGCCGCAAGATCTCCTGGGCCGACCTCTACGTCCTAGTGGGCAACGTCGCCCTGGAGTCCATGGGCTTCAAGACCTTCGGCTTTGGCGGCGGGCGGGCCGACACCTGGGAGCCCGAGGAGCTGTTCTGGGGCCCCGAAGGCTCATGGCTGGGCGACGAGCGCTACAGCGGCGAACGCCAGTTGCATCCGACCCTGGGCGCCGTGCAGATGGGCCTGATCTACGTCAACCCCGAAGGGCCGAACGGCAACCCCGATCCCCTCGCCTCGGCGCGCGACATCCGCGACACCTTCGCTCGCATGGCCATGGACGACGAGGAGACCGTCGCCCTGATCGCCGGCGGCCACACGTTCGGCAAGACGCACGGGGCCGGAGATCCTTCGTTCGTCGGCCCCGAACCGGAAGGCGGCGACATCGAGGACCAGGGCCTGGGCTGGAAGAGCACCCACGGGACCGGGTTCGGCGCCGACGCCATCACCGGCGGCCCCGAAGTGATCTGGAGCCAGACGCCGACCAAGTGGAGCAACCACTTCTTCGACAACCTCTTCAAGTTCGAATGGGAGCTCACCAAGAGCCCGGCCGGCGCCCAGCAGTGGCAGGCCAAGAACGCCGAGGCCGACATTCCCGACGCCCATGACGGCGCCAAGCGGCATCCGCCCAAGATGCTGACCTCGGACCTGGCCCTGCGGTTCGACCCCGCCTACGAGAAGATCTCGCGTCGGTTCTACGAGAACCCGGACCAGTTCGCCGACGCCTTCGCCCGCGCCTGGTTCAAGCTCACCCACCGCGACATGGGCCCCATCGGGCGCTACCTGGGTCCGCTCGTGCCCCAGGAGACGCTGATCTGGCAGGACCCGATCCCGGCCGTGGACCACCCGCTGGTCGACGCCTCGGACATCGCGGCCTTGAAGGCCAAGATCCTGGCGTCGGGGCTGACCGTGGCGCAGCTGGTCTCGACCGCCTGGGCCTCGGCCTCGACCTATCGCGGCTCCGACAAGCGCGGCGGCGCCAACGGCGCGCGCATCCGCCTCGCACCCCAGAAGGACTGGGAGGTGAACGATCCGCCGACCCTGGCCAAGGTGCTGGCGACGCTGGAAGCGATCCAGGCCGAATTCAACGCCTCGGCCGGCGGCGGCAAGAAGATCTCGCTGGCGGACCTGATCGTCCTCGGCGGCGCCGCGGCCATCGAGAACGCGGCCAAGGACGCCGGCACAAGCGTGGAGGTTCCCTTCGCGCCCGGGCGCACGGACGCCTCGGCCGAACAGACCGACGCCGACTCGTTCGCGCCTCTGGAGCCCATTTCCGACGGCTTCCGCAACTATCGCCGCGAGGGCCCGCAGTTCATGGCGCCCGAGGAGGCTCTGGTCGACCGGGCGCAGCTGCTGCGCCTGTCCGGACCGGAGCTGACGGTGCTGGTCGGCGGCCTTCGGGTTCTGGGCGCCAACGCCGGCGGCTCCAAGGACGGAGTCTTCACCAATCGTCCGGGCGCGCTGACGAACGACTTCTTCGTGAACCTGCTCAACATGGGCACGACGTGGAGCCCCACGGCCGTCAACGCCTTCGCCGGCCACGACCGCAAGAGCAGCCAGCCCCAGTGGACCGCCACCCGCGTCGACCTGATCTTCGGATCGCACGCCGAGCTTCGGGCCTTCGCCGAGGTCTATGCCAGCGCCGACGCGCAAGGAAAGTTCGTGAAGGACTTCGTGGCCGCCTGGAACAAGGTCATGAACGCCGACCGGCTGGACCTGAACTGACGCGCTTGGACCAGGACTAGCGATCCTGGGGCGTCCGTCACAGCGACGGACGCCCCAGCCTTGCCCGTCGGTCTTCGCTGAGATCCATACGGACTCGCAGTTTTCCTCCACTCAATGAAAGAAAAGCAGAAGTCCACTGTAATCATTGATGATTTGCGCACCCACTTGATCGATGCAAATCGGCCTGTTCAGCACTGCTCGTTATCGGAGGTGGGCCCAGAGTCCTAGCGTCGGAGTTCCAATTTCGAGAGCTCGGACATGACGCAGCAACCCAAACGGCAACTGAAGCTCGGCGCGATCCTGGGCGGCGTCGGCATGGATCACACCAGCTGGCGCGACCCCGACCTGCCCGGCGACGCCAGCATCGACATCAACTGGTACATCGACAACGCCCGCCTGGCGGAGGCCGCCAAGTTCGACCTGGTGTTCATCGTCGACAGCCCGTTCATCACCCCCGACACTGCGCCGCACTTCCTCAACCGCCTGGAGCCCCTGACCCTGCTGTCGGCTTTGGCGGTCTCGACCTCGAAGATCGGCTTGGTCGGCACCCTGACCACCTCGTACTGGGAGCCCTACAATGTCGCCCGGCAGTTCGGATCGCTGGACCACATCAGCAAGGGCCGCGCCGGCTGGAACGTGGTGACCACCGGCCTGGAAGGCGCCTCGAAGAACTACGGCCGCGACGAGCACTTCGAGCACGGCGAGCGCTACGAGCGGGCCGGCGAGTTCGTCGAGGTGGTCCAGGGCCTGTGGGACAGCTACGAGGACGACGCCTTCCCACGCGACAGGGCGGCGGGCGTGTTCCTCGACAAGACCAAGCAGCATGCGCTGAACCACAAGGGCAAGCACTTCTCGGTGGCCGGTCCGCTGGCCCTGTCCCGTTCGCCGCAAGGCCAGCCGGTGATCTTCCAGGCCGGAGTCAGCGGCGCGGGCCGCGACCTGGGCGCCAGGATCGCTGAGGGCGTGTTCGCCGGGGTCGAAACCTTCGACGAGGCGGTGGAATACTACGCCGACCTCAAGGCCCGGGCGGCCGCCCTGGGCCGTGATCCCGACCATATCAGCGTGCTGCCGGGCCTGGCCCCGATCATCGCCGACACCGACGAGGAGGCCCGCGCCATCGCCGAGGCCCAGGCCGGCGCCCGCGAAATCGACAAGGCGCTGGTCGAGCTGGGTCGAGCGTTCAACTACCACGACTTCCGCAAGTATCCGCTCGATGGCCCATTCCCGGATGTCAGCGAGCTGAGCCTCAACAGCTACAAGGGCCGGGCCGAGCGGATCGTGGCCGTCGCCCAGGCCGAGGCCCTGACCTTGCGCCAGACGGCCGAGCGGTTCGGGCGTTGGCGTTCGGACTTCGTCGGCTCGCCCCAGACCATCGCCGACGAGATCGAGCGCTGGTTCGTCGGCCGCGCGGTGGACGGCTTCATCCTGCGCGTCGACCGGCCCGGCGTCTTCGCCCAGTTCCGCGACAAGGTCGTGCCGTTGCTGCAGGCCAAGGGGTTGTTCCGCACGGAATACGAGCACGACACCCTGCGCGGTCACCTGGGACTGCCGGTCCCCGGACATCGCTGGGCCAGGTCGCCCGACCAGATCGCGGCCGAATAGCCGAGCGGCGCGGGGTCGATCCGGCCTAGTCGGCTCCGTTGCCCGGATCGTCCGCCGTCGGATCGGAAGTCTGGGTGGTCTTCTTCGTTGGATCCGCGCTGGGATGCAGCGGCGCCTCAAGGCCGGCAGGCTGAGGTGGCGGCGGGGGCGCGTCCTGCTTTTCTTCCGGCATTGATGCTCTGAGCTCGACAGTCCTTAGGCGTTGCGGGACCGGTTTCGACGGCCTCCCCGCGACGCGCCGTGGCATGTCGGGGATGCGATCGTCCGGAACCAGGATCAACGACCGGCAGGTGGCGGCGTTCCCGAGGCGAGTCCGCGGAAGCCGCCGGACGTCCTATGTTATTCGTGGCCGGAGGCGAGATTGGCGTCGGTGCGTCCGTGGGGCTTGGAGTGTCCTCCGGTGCGGAGGTACCGGCGATCGATGTCGGCGATGATGTCCTCGGCCTTTTCCCCCGCCTGCAGGCGGATCAGGACATCCAGCTTGGCCTCGCTCCGGTCGTCGTTCTCCTTGGACGAGGGCGAGCCAACATAGAGGAAATAGGCCAGACCCACGACCTGCCAGATCAGTTGCAGGAACTCCGACTGCCAATTCTCGAAAGTGTCCCGGCCCATTTCGACCAGGTAGGGCGTGAGGGTCGGCGCCTGGTGCAGGGCCTGCTGTTCGTCGACGAAGGCGAACCAGCCGAAAGTCCAATGTCCCGCGATGGAGACGAGGAAGAAGAGCCCGGTCAGCCAGGCATAGGCATAGCGTTTCATTCGGAAGTCCTCCTCAGGCCGCGTGTCTCGCCAGGGTGAGTTGGCGGACGCGGGACGGTCGCGCTCGCCATCTACAAACCTCCAAACTCCGCCGCCCATCGAATGGTTCGCGACCGCGGCGCGGCAAGCTGGCCTACGACGCCTGCGCGGCGTGGGGGGCAGGATCCTGGCTGTCGCGGATGGCTGGGCCGGCGCACGTGATCGGCGGCTAGGGTCCAGAACCACAAGGGCCCCATCGGCGTTCGATCCTCATGGAAACCTTCCGCGCCCTGATCGGTCCGGACACTGGCGACGCCACCGTCGCCCAGCTGTGCGCGCGAGCGGTGATCCTGTTCCTGTTCGGCGTCCTCTGCATCCGCATCGCCGGGCGGCGGACCTTTTCCAGCATCACGCCCCTCGACATCATCGTGGCGCTGATCATCGGTTCGAACATCAGCCGGGCCATGACGGGCAAGGCGCCGTTCTTTCCCGGCCTGGCCGCGACGCTGGTCGTCGTCGTCCTGCACCGGCTGCTGGCCATGGCGACCCTGCGCTGGAGCCCGCTGGCGCGGCTAATGAAAAGCGCGCCCGTGACCCTGGTGCGCGATGGCGTCGCCGACGAAGCGGCCATGCGCCGTCACGCCATCGGTCGGGCCGACCTGGCCGAGGGTCTGCGCATGGAACAGGTCGACGGGATCGAGAGGGTGGGCCTGGCCACGCTGGAAGCGGGCGGCAAGATCAGCGTGGTTCCGCGATCAAGGACGGAATGACTGCTCCGCAAGTTGCGGCCGGAGCCCTCGAGAAAACGCCCGAGCCGGACGACCGTCAGGTCGCGCCGACCCGGGCGGCCGCCCAGGGGGAGGAGGTAGGCGGCTCGAGTTAGAAGCTGTAGCGCAGGCCGACGTGGTAGAACCGGCCGAGCAGGTCGTAGAGCGCCGGGTTGGCGTCCAAACCGGTGTTGGTCTGCGGCGACGGCGTCGGGTCCTTGTTGAACAGGTTGGCGACCTTGAAATAGGCCGTCAGCCCGTCCTTGATCTCGTAGGAACCGCTCACGTCGACATAGGTGGCGCCCTTCATCTGGTTGTGGTCGATCGTTGGATAGTTGTTGTTATCGGCTGCGCTTCTACCCACCGGACAGCTGCCGGCGGCGCACTCGATGTACTGGCCGCCGATGACGCCGTCGCTGAACCAGCGCTCCTGCAGGCTCAGCATGAACCGGTCCGAGGTCCAGGTCTGGACGGCGAGCACCTTCCAGTCCGGCGTGGCCCCGGAATTCTGGCCCGCCGTGTCGATAACGGAGCCGCCGGGGAAGCCTTGATTGGTGACGAACTTGTGGGTGTTGGTCGCCAAGGCGCGCAGGTCGAAGTGGCCCGGCACGCTGGGGATGTCGAACCGGTAGCTGGTTTCGATGTCGAAACCGCTGGTCTTGATCGAAGCCAGGTTGAACACCTGGGCGTTGACGTACGCCGTCGTACCGGCCGGCGGGGCGAAGTTGAAGCTGCTGCAATACTGCGTCAGACCCGCATAGCAGAAGTTGACGACCTGCTGAGCGCTCAGGCTGGAGATGCCGCCGTTCAGCACGATGTTGTACCAATCGACCGACACGCTGAAACCCGGCAGCCATTTCGGGTTGGACAGCACCACGCCGAGGCTCGCGTTCTTGGCGATCTCGGGCTTCAGGTCCGGGTTGCCAACCACGTTCTGAAGAACCAGCAGCGCGCCTGGTCCCGCGGGTTGGCCCGGTGGGGGCGTGCCGTTCGAGGGAATGGTGAAGTTGGGCAGCGTGGTGGTGACCGGCGCGGCGAAGAGCTCCGACAGGTTCGGCGCCCGCACGTCGCGCGAGGTGACCGCCCGCAGGCGAACGCCATCGACGGGCGTGTCCCAGGTGGCCCCGACCTTCCAAGTGTAGACCGTGCCCGAGGTGCTGTAGTCGGTCCAGCGACCGGCGGCGTTGAGGTTGGCCTTGCCCGCGGTTTCGGAGTTCACCAGCGGGACGTTCACTTCCGCGTACGCTTCCTTGACGTTGTATTTGCCGGCGCCGGAGTGATAGTTGCCCGCGTACCAGTTGTTGCCGGCCGTGTTGAGCAACGGATCGGCCGGATAGTCGGTGGTGTAGGGCGAAGCCGCCGAACCGTCGCCGTAGGGGTCGCCCTGGACGTGGTAAGCCTCGCGACGATACTCGGCGCCGAAGGCTAACGAAACCGGCCCGGCCCAGCCCTGAACGGGCTCGCCGCTGAAGTTGATGCTGGCGACGTCCTGCTTCTGGACCGAATGCTGGTACGGGCCGTTCTCGGGCGTGATGTAGGCCAGCGCCGCGTCGCTGGGCCGTTGTCCGCCGAAGACGTTGATCGGCTGACACCCGTTGGCCCGCGCCACCGGGTCCGTGCAGACGATCTGGCCGTTGACCAGGGTGGCCTGGACGGCCGCCCTGTAGCGCGGGTTCAGCATGATGTTGTTGACGTGGATGTTCGTAGTGTTTTCGCCATGCGTGTAATAGGCGTCGTAATGCCAATCGGTGCCGAAGGCTGCGAACTTGCCGTCGGCGCCGATCACGCCGCGATATTGCGTCCGCGTCGGATGGACCGAGATGTTGTGGGGCAGCAGGGCGTTGCTGGTGCCGAAGGTAAAGCTGGTGATGTTGTTGGCGGCGCAGGCGGCCACGACCGAGGCCGGCAGATAGGGATTGGAGCATTGCATCGTCAGGCCGGTCGTGGCCCCGCCCGGGTTGGGCTGGTTGCTGGATTCGACGCGGGCGACGTTCAGGGTCGCGTAGATCTCGTTGTTGTCGTCGATGTCGTAGGCGATACGGCCGTAGCTGTTCATCCGCTTGATTTCGGACTGCAGCGAGGTGCCGACGCCGACATTGCCCGACAGGTCGCCGCCGACGCAGAAGCCGCCGTTCGAGTAGCAGCCGATCACCGCGCCGTTGGCGGCCTTGGACGGCACGCCGTTGGAGCCGTACTGGAACTGGAACGGGTTTCCGTTCTGGTCGAAGGCGGTGCCCTGTAGCGGGCCGGCGCTGATCAGGCCGTACTTGGTGTACTGATAGGCTTGAGCGTGCTCGCGGTAGAGGTACTGCGGCGAGCCGTCGTTGGTGATCCCGCGGTTGATCAGAGTCGCCGTGGTGTACCAGTCGCGACTGCCCGGCGCGTCCTCGCCGAAGCCGCCGGCGGGCACGCCCTCTTCGTCATCATATTCGGCGCTGACCTGGACGTGCAGGCGATCGTTCAGGAAGGCCTTGCCGCCGGCGACCTGCAGCAGAAACTGCTCGTTGTCGCCATAGGTCGTCACGCCCGCCGAGACATTGGCCTTGAAGCCTTCGAACTTCTTGTCGGTGATGAAGTTGACGACACCGCCGACCGCGTCCGAACCGTAGGAGGCGGAAGCGCCGCCGGTCACGACGTCGACCCGCTGGACCAGCAGTTGCGGGAACAGGCTGATGTCGGGAACACCCGTGATGTTGGCCGGAACCACGCGTTGGCCGTCCAGCAGGGTCAGGGTCCTGATCGGAGTCAGGCCGCGCAGCGAGAACGAGCTCAGGCCCTGCGAGCCGCTCGAGGTGCTGAACGTGCCGGTGGTCGCGCCCGTCGACCCCTGCAAGGAGGGCAATTGGGCGATCGTCGTGAAGATGTTCGGCTCGGCGTTGCGCTCCAGGTCGGCCTGGCCCAGGGCCTGGGTCGGCGTCGGGGCGGTGAAGCCGGTGGACCGGATCCGCGAACCGGTGACCACGATCTCGGAGAGGGCCGTGGCGGACGCGGGCTCCGACGCCTCCGGGGCCGGCGCCGTCTGGGCGCTGACGGCTCCCGCCGACACGATCATCGCGACCGCACTGGTCGCGAACAAAGCGCTTAGAAAGGATGATCCCCCGCGTGCGCGACCGACAACACTCATCCTGCAGCCTCCTGTTTTTCGTTGAGTCCATCGACGATGGCCTTGCAGGAAACTGTCAGACAAAAACGGCGCGAACCATTACGACCATGGTCGTACGTCCGCCGGGTAGAGCCGCGAGCCGGCGATCTTTTCCCAGTCTATCGGCCGCGCACCGCGTACAGCGCGTGGTGGGTCAGGACGAACAGGGTCCGCTTGTCCGGGCCGCCGAAGACCAGTTGCAGCGGGCGTTCGGGAATGTCCACACGGCCCAGTTCCTTGCCGTCGGGCGCATAGACGAACACTTGGCCGTTGGCGACGTACACGCGCCCTTCCCCATCCGTCGCGACGCTCTCGCCGCCGCGATCGGCGAACGGCTTCAGGTCGGTGATCGCGCCCCGTGGACCGACCAGCCCGCTGTAGGTCCTGTTCTCCGAACTGTTGGCCACGAACACCCGCTGTCCGGGCTTGGCGGCGGTGAAGCCGTAGGTGTCGAGCGCGTCCGAGAAGCGCAGTCCCCGGAAGTCCGAAGGTCCCTGCTGGAAGACGCGATAGGCCGGCAGCACCAGGCTGCCGTCGGGCGAGACGTAGTCCTTGGGCTTGGGCAGGGCCATGTCGCGGGCGAACATCTGCGCCAGGGTGGTGAACTGGTAGGTCTCCGGATCGAGCTGGTCCTTGAACTCGCCGTTGCTCCACCAGTTGACGGGCAACACGGTCGTCGCCGTCGGATGCTCGACGGCCGGACTCGCGGCGATCACCTTGACCTCGGTGTCGGGGCTGCCCGGCTTGAAGCTGTAGACCGTGCCGTCGCGGCCGTCCGATGACAGCACCAGCAGGTCACCGGAATCGTCGACGGCCAGGTTGACCGGGTCCAGCGTGTTGTCGCGCATGATCGACAGCTTGCGTTGGTCCGACCAGCTGTAGATGCGCTGGTGGCGACGATCGATGAAGTAGAGCGTCCCCGCGGCGTCCGCGGCGCCGCCGCCCAGGGAATAGAAGCCGTCGGCCAGCTTCTCCACGCGGGCGCCGGCGGGGAAGACCGAGGGCGCGACCGGGGGCGGATCGGCCGTCAGGTCGAGCACGGCGAACTGGCGCTCGCGCGCCTCCAGCCCGCTGGTGACGTCCTGGATCGCGTTCTCGTAAGGGTACTTGGTCAGGCGCAGGAAGGTCGCGCAGCCGTTCTCGTCGCAGGTCGAAAAGCCGCTTTCGCCGTTGACCGCCACGTTGCGGAACCGGATGTCCCGCGAGTTGTAGACCTTGACCGCCGCGGCGGCCGGCCGCCGCGTGCGGGTGACGCGATAGGCGTGATAGTTGGCCAGCAGGATGTCGTGGGAGTCGCGGATCTCCAGCGACACCGTGTCCTCGCCCTCGCCGGCCTCCTCCTCGGTCTGCGGCGCCAGGAACTCCCAGTTGGCGACGCGGTTGAGGCTGATTTCGGTGCGCACATGGTGCTCGACCGAGGCCTGGTAGACATGGCCGGGCGTGTCGGTGTCGGACACGTAGATCCCCGAATAGGCGTAGGTGCTGGGGCTCCAGAGGTTGGAGAACGTCCCGCCGCCGCCGTTGGTGACCCAGAGGCTGGGGTACTGGCCCGCCCAGCGCTTGGCCGGGTCCGGGTCGGCCGTGGCGTTGGCGTTGTACGGATTGAACCGCGTCCCATCGGCGAGGTTGGTGCCGTGGCCGCCCTGGAACTTGACGTCCTCGACCAGCGAATTGGCGCCCGCCGTCCAGAGCAGGGCCGTGGCGCGGGGATTGATCCCGCCGGTGTTGAGGCCCAGCCCCGAGACCGTGCCATCGCCCCCCGCCGCCGAGGCGAGCAGCGCCTTGGGCGCGCCGACGCCCTGGTAGCTAGGGGTTCCGTCCGGCAGAACGATCTGGGTGAGGCTGGGATGCAGCCCGATCAGCACCGAGTCCGGCCGGAGCTTCAGCGTGTCGGTGACCCGGTAGAAGCCGGCCGGGAAATAGACGACGCGGTGGGTGTCGATGGCCTTCTGGATGGCGGCGGTGTCATCGGCGGCGTTGTCGCCCCTGGCCCCCAGGCCGCGCACGTTCACCCAGTCGGACGTGGGCGGCAGGGCCTTTATCGCCAGGACGCGACGCGTCGGCAGGTCGGCGACGGCCTCGGCCTTCATCTCGGTCTTGTACTTGCCCATCCGGCCCAGGCCCGGCAGCGTCAGGCCGTAGGTGAACGACGAGACCCGATAGGCGCGCCCCCTGCCCGGCTCGGTCCTGCCGCTGTCGCGGAAGCGGGCGAACACCGGGGTGTTGGCGGCCACGGCGTTCTCGAAGCCGACCTGGGTATAGACGTTGTTCTCGTTGGAGATGACGACGCCGGCCTTAGAGACGTTCTCGAAGCGGACGTCCTTGCCCCACAGCCAGTCGCCATAGCCACGGTCGATGTCGATCCCCACCGGCGTGTCGCGCAGGGCGACGTTGACCAGGGTCAGGCCCGCCTCGTGTTCACGGATCGCCGCGTCGCGCTGGCCCTCGAAGGTCGAGTCCAGCAGCACGAAACCCCAGGCCGGCGAGGTCTTCTCGGCCAGGATGCCGTAGCGCCCGCCCTTGAAGTGCAGGTCCTGGGCCGCGTTGCCGATCTGGTACAGGCCCGCCAGGCCCGAGCCGATGTCGAAGTCCATGTGGCTGAGATAGGCGTGCTGGGCGGCGTGGAAACGGATCGCCGTCGCCGCCGGATTGCCCTTGCCGATCTCGAAGTCGATGTTGCTCATCGCCGAATAAAACGTGCCGGAATTGGCGTCGGCGATGTCCTTGTTGAACGGCACGCTGCCCGGCGGTGGGAACGGCACGCGGCGCGCCGGATCGGGCTTGGCGCCGGCGAAGATCACCATATTGGCCACGCCCTTCTGGAACCCGGGCGTCGCATCGCCCAGCAGGATCCGCGGGCGCGTGACGCCGACCCCGAACACGCGGACGCCGGGCCAGAGGAAGATCGTCTTGCTGATCCGGTAGCGGCCGGCGGGCAGGAAGACGAGACCGCCGCCCGGCTTGGCCGAGGCCGCGTCGATCGCGCCCTGCAAGGCCGCGCTGTCGTCGGCGCGACCGTCGCCCTTGCCCCGGACCACGACCGCCGCCGGATCGTCGGGCGCGGTCGTGAAGGCCGACACCGAAGCCGTCGCGGGTCCGCTCGCCGCCACCAGCAGCGCGATCAGGGCCGCGCAGGGCGCGACGAGCCAGCTCTTCATGGACGGCCTTTCGTATTCAGAGCGCCGGTCAGGGCGTCACCGCGTAGAGCGAATGGTGGGTCAGGACAAACAGGGTCTTGCTGTCTTCGCCGCCGAAGATCAGCTGAAGCGGTCGTTCGGGCACATCGATGCGACCCGCCAACCGGCCGTCCGGTTCGTACTGGAAGATCTGGCCATTGGCGACGAACACCCGTCCCTGGCCATCGACCGCGACGCTCTCACCGCCCCGGTTGGCGAACGCCTTCAGGTCGTTCAGCGTCCCGCCGGGCCCGACTTGGCCGCTATAGGTCTTGCCCTCGGACTCGTTGGTCACGAAGACCCGTTCGCCCACCGCGGCCCCGATCAGGCCATGGGCCTGCAGGCTGTCGGCCCAGCGCCAGCCGACATGGTCCGGCGGCCCCTGCTGCCAGACGCGGAAAGCGGGCAGCGACAGGCTGCCGTCGGGCGAGACGTATTCCTGCGCCTTGGGCGCGGCGACGTCGCGGGCGAACATCTCGGCCAGGGTGGTGAAGTGGTCGGTGGCAGGATCGTACTGGTCGCGGAACTCGCCATTGTTCCACCAGTTGACCGGCAGCAGCGTCTTCGCGCCGGAACGCTGGGCCGACGCCGTCGGCGCGATCACCGTCATCTGGTCCTTGGGTCCGGCCGGATCGATCGAATAGACGCTGGCCTGTGGGCCGTACGAGGACACCACCAGCAGCTTGCCCGAACGGTCGACCGCCAGGTTGGTGGGGTCCAGAGAATGGTCGCGCACCACCTCCAGCCCCTTGGCCTTGGTCCAGCGATAGATCCTCTGGAACCGCTTCTCGACGAAATAGAGCGCCCCGTCCGCCCCTACCGCGGCGCCGGAGATCGACCAGAATCCGCTCTCCAGCTTCTGGATCTTTGGATCGGCGACCGTGGCGACGGGCGCGGGGTCGCCCTTTACATCGAGCACCGCGAACTCGCGCTCGCGCACTTCCAGCTTGCGGGTCTTGTCCTGGATCGCGTTCTCGAACGGGAACTTGCTGGCCCGCAGATAGGTGCCGCAGCCGATCTTGTCGCAAAGCGCCACGCCGCTCTCGGCGTTGATGTGGACGTTGCGGAAGCGGATGTCGGACGAGTTGAACAGCTTCACCGCCGTCTCGGCCGGATGGTACGACCGCGTCACGCGATAGCCGTGATAGTTGGCGAACAGGATGTTGCGCGAGTTGCGCACCTCCAGCGAGACGGCGTCGGGCCCGTCCCCGACCTCCTGCTCGGTCTGCGGCGCCAGGAACTCCCAGTTCTGGACGTTGTCGAGCACGAACTCGTTGCGGACATGGTGCTCGACCGACACCTCGTAGATGTGGCCGGGCGTGCTGGTGTCGGAGATGTAGAAGCCCGCCGAGGCGAAGGTGTTGGGGCTCCAGACGTTGGCGAAGGTGCCGCCGCCGCCGTCCGTCACCCAGATGCTGGGATACTGGGCGTCCCAGCGGCCGTCGGCCACCGGGTCGCCGCTGCGGGCCTGGGCCGCGCCGAGCGACTTGCCGTCCATGGTGGGCGTGCCGCCGCCGCCCATGATCTTGACGTCGGTGACCTGGGAGCCCGCCCCCGACCGCCACAGCAGCGCCGAAGCGCGCGGATTGACGCGTCCGGTGAAGATCCCCAGCCCGAACAGGACGTTGTCGCCGTCCTTCGGCGTTTCCAGCACCGGCGCGACCGGTCCGACGCCCGCATGGCGTGGGTTGTCGTCGGGAATGACCAGTTGGGTCACGGCCGGGTGCAGGCCGATCAGCACGGTGTCGGGCCGAAGCTTCAGGGTGTCGGTGACCTTGTAGAAGCCGACCGGCAGATAGAGCACGCGATGGGTGTCGATCGCCTTCTGCAGGGCGGCGGTGTCGTCGGCCTTGCCATCGCCCTTCACGCCCAGCGTCTTGACGCTGGTCCAGTCGGCGACCGGCGGCAGGGCGCGCAGGGCCGGCGCCGAAGCCGCCGGCAGGGCCGCCAGCGGGGCCATGTCGACATTGGTCTTGTACTCGCCCATCTGGCCCAGGCCTGGCAGCGTCAGGCCGTAGGTGAACGAGGCCACCTTATAGGCGCGGCCCTTTCCGGCCACGGTCTTGCCGCTGTCGCGGAAGCGGGCGAACACCGGGGTGTTGGCGGCCACCGCGTTCTCGAAACCAACCTGGGTGAAGACATTGTCTTCGGCGGAGATGACGACGCCGGCCTTGGAGACGTTCTCGAAGCGGACGTTCTTGCCCCAGAGACTGTCGCTGTAGCCGCGGTCGATCTCGATGCCGACCGGCGTGTTCCTGATGGCCACATTGACCAGGGTCAGGTCGACCTCGTGCTCGCGGATCGCCGCGTCGCGCTGGCCGTCGAAGGTCGAGTCGATCAGGGTGAACTGCCAGGCCGGCGAAGTCTTCTCGGTGACGATGCCGTAGCGACCGCCGTGGAAGTGGACGTCCTCCATGACGTTGCCCGCCTGGTAGACCCCGGCGAAGGCCGAGCCCAGGCGAAAGTCCATGTGGCTGAGGAAGGCGTGCTGGGCCATGCGGAACCGGACCGCCGCCGCCGCCGGATTGCCCTCGCCGATCTCGACGTCGACATTGCCGATGGCCGAATAGAAGGTGCCGGAATTGGCGTCGCGCACCTTGTCGGTCGGCGGAACCACGGTCGGCACGGGCACGGGGATGTCGCCGACCTGGTATTGGTCGCCGCCCGTGAACACGATCATCGTGCCCACGCCCTTCTGGAAGCCTGGCGTGTTGGGGGCCAGAACGAACACCGGCCGGGTCGCGCCGACCCCGAAGATGCGGACGCCCGGCGGCACCAGGATGCTGCGGCTCAGGCGATAGCGGCCCGACGGCAGGAAGACCAGGCCGTGGCCGGTCTTGTCGCGCGCGGCGTCGATGGCCTGCTGAACGGCCTGGGTGTCGTCCGCACGACCATCGCCCACGCCCCTGACGGTGATCGCGAGCGGATCGTCGGGCGCGGTGAGCAGGACCGAGCCGGTGGACGCCAGGGCCGGGGTCGAGACCGCCAGAAACGCCGCCAAAAGGACCGCTCTCATGCCGTTCTCCTCGTCGCAATCCCTTACCGATAAGGAAACCGCCCCAGGCCCGCCATCCTCGACCATGGTCGTAGTTACGCCTCAAGGGCGGCCCGGTAGAACCTGGGTTCAATCGTGCGGCCGGCTGGTTGGTCATTCGCCAGGCTCGGCCGGCCTTCAAGGAAGCCGCTTGCCGTCGCCACCCCGCCCTGCTCCGTCCGTCGGGCTCGCCATCATCGCCATGGGCGTGAGCGGGAGCGGAAAGTCGACGCTGGGCGCCCTGCTCGCGCAAAGGCTGGACTGCCCGTTCCTGGAAGGCGACGACTTCCACGACGCGCGGGCGGTCGCCAAGATGAGCGCCGGCCAGCCCCTCGACGACGACGACCGCTGGCCCTGGCTGGACCGGCTGGGCCTGGCCGTCGGAGAAGCGGTCGCCTCGGGCGGACGGATCGTGGCGGCCTGTTCGGCGCTGAAGCGCGACTATCGCGAGCGCCTGCGCCGGGCCATCGCGGCCCCGACCCGTTTCGTGCTGCTGGACGCCGGCCACGACGAGCTCCTGCGGCGGCTCACCCGCCGCTCCGGCCACTACATGCCCGCCACCTTGCTGGACAGCCAGTTGGCCACCCTCGAGCGCCCTGGCGCCGACGAGGCGGTCCTCATTCTGGACGCCGCCGCGCCGCCCGAGCGGCTGTGCGACCTGACCCAGGCCTGGCTGGAGGCGGACGCCCGCCAGATCGGCGGAGCGGCGCGCGCCTCAGGGCATTAGCCGCTTTCGTCCCCGCGAGAGGCGCCAGCGCATGGCCTCGGCCACGCTAGGGCATCAACCGCTTTCGTCCGCGCGAGAGGTGCCAGCGCATGGCCAGGGCGGCGCTGTCGCCGTCCTGTGCGCGGATCGCCTCGACGATCATCTCGTGCTCGCGCATCATCTCGGCGATCGCTTCCGGCGGCCGCGAGCGCGAGATGTCGACCCCTGCCCGCATGATCCGGTCGACGTCGGGCTGCAGCGCCTCGAAGGTGACCAGGAAGGCGGGGTTGGCGGTGGCCTGCACGATGCGGCGGTGCAGCTCCATATCCTCGGCATGGGCCGGGGCGTTCGACAGCAGGGCCTCGCGCAGTTTCGAGAGCGCGTCCTCGATGCCGGCCATCTCCTCGGCCGAACGCCGGGCCGCCGCCAGCCGCGCCGCCTCGGCCTCGAGCACGAAACGCACCTCGTAGCTGCCCAGCGTCGAGGGCAGCTCGGACAGCGGCATGTAGGCGCCCAGCTTGGCCGACGGGCGATTCTTGACGAACGAGCCGGCCCCGCGGCGGGCCTCGGTGATGCTGTCGGCGGCCAGGCGCACCAGGGCTTCGCGCACGATGGTGCGCGACATGCCCAGCGTCTCGGCCAGGCGCGACTCCGACGGCAGGCGATCGCCGACCGCCAGGCCGTCGGTGTTGATCATCTCGACGATGGCGGTGTAGGCCCGGTCAGCCAGGCGGCCTTGGCTCATCCAACAGATCCCCAACACGACCGCCGCGGCGCGGTCACGCTTTCACGTTCCACAAAAAGCGGCGGCCGACCAGTCCGGCGCCGAAAGCCCTCGTTCATCAGGATGACCAAGGGCGGGATTGCCGACCGCCGGACGCTCCCCAGGCGCCGCGCGGACGGCCCCGCGCGCCTGACCCGCTTCGGGTTCTCCATCGGCTCGCCCCTCAAAATCTGTACGACAGCTTTTCCAAATAAGCCGTTCAAAATCATTTGTGCACGCTAACATTGACCAACGCACTTGAATCTGTCCAACTAATATCGCTAAGTTCGCTGAACACGAACCGCCGCCGGCAAAAGATCGGCGCATCGACCAAGGCGGAGCCCGGCCGCGGCAAGACGGCTGGTCAGGAGAGGAAAATGGCAGGGGTAAACATGACCGCAATGAAGCAGCGCGACGCCGACGAAGACCAGAAGATCGGCTTTTGCGAGCTCACGCCGACCCAGATGAAGGTCCTGGAGGGGGTCAATTCCGGACGGCTCAACAAGCAGATCGCCTTCGATCTCGGGATCGCCGAAGCCACGGTCAAGGCGCACATGACCGCCGTGATGCGCAAGCTCAACGTGCACAACCGCACGCAGGCCGCGATCGCAGCCCAGATGATGAGCTTCAGATCGCGGGCGGAAGCCTAGCAGATCGACGCGCGCAACCGTGTTCGCTGACGCGTGACCCGCAGGGCCGCAGGGCTGGCTTTCCAAGCCAGGACCACGCCTCGCCCGCCGCTTGCGTCGGCGGATGCGCCGCGCCCCTATGGACCCGCGCCGCCGGCGGACGTCGGGAAGGTTACCCATTGAACAGGCCAGATCGCCCTCGCGGCGCCACCATCGTCGATGTCGCGCAACGGGCGGGCGTCTCGCGCATGACCGTGTCGCGGGTCATCAACGACGGGGCCAGCGTCCGTGAGACGACGCGCAAGGCCGTGCAGGACGCGATCCGGGAGCTGAGCTACCAGCCCAACCTGGCGGCCCGCAGCCTGGTCACCGCCGGCGAACTGCGGATCGGGGTGGTCTATTCCAATCCCAGCGCCGCCTTCATGAGCGACTTCCTGGTCGGCGTGTTCGAGGAGGCCACCAACGCCGGGGCGCGGCTGATCCTGGTGCGGGGCGAAAGCGGCCACTCGCCCGCGCCGCGGGATCTGGAGAAGCTGCTGGCCACCGGCGTCCAGGGCGTGGTCCTGGCCCCGCCGCTGGGCGAATCCGCCATCGTCCGCGACATCCTTCGCGCCGCCAACCTGCCCGTCGCCGTGGTCGCCTCCGGCAGGCCGCCCGCCGACGCGATCAGCGTCCGCATCGACGACCGCCAGGCCAGCTGGACGATGACCCGGCATCTGCTCGACCTGGGCCATAGGCGGATCGGCTTCATTGTCGGCAACCCCGACCAGACCGCCAGCGCCGAGCGCCTGGAGGGCGCCCGCGCCGCGGTCGCCGCCGTAGAGGGCGCGGAACTGGTCCTGGCCCAAGGCGCCTTCACCTACGGTTCGGGCCTGACGGCGACCGAGGAACTGTTGGACCGCGATCCGACGCTCACCGCGATCTTCGCCAGCAACGACGACATGGCCGCGGCGGCGGTGTCGGTGGCCCATCGCCGACATCTGGACGTGCCGCGCGACCTGACGGTGGTCGGCTTCGACGACGCGACCGTGGCCACGACCCTTTGGCCGCCCCTGACCACTGTCCGCCAGCCTGTGCGGCAGATGGCGGCGGTGGCGCTGGACCGGCTGATCCGCGCCCTGCGCTCACCCCAGCCCGACGGCGGGGTTACGGCCGACCATGTGCTGGACCATGTCCTGATCCAGCGGAACTCCACCGCGCCGCCACGCCGCATCGACGCGGCGCCGGACGCCAGGACCGACGGAGCACGCCTTCATGTCTGAACTCGCCGAAGCCCAAATGGAAAAGGCGACCGTCGGCCGGATCACCGCGCGGCTGATGCCGCTGTTCTGCCTGATGTACCTGATCGCCTATATCGACCGGCAGAACGTCTCCTACGCCAAGCTGGAGATGGTGAAGGCCCTGGGCCTGAGCGAAGCCGCCTACGGCCTGGGCGCGTCGCTGTTCTTCATCGGCTACTTCCTGTTCGAGGCGCCGTCGAACCTGATCCTGGCCCGGGTGGGCGCGCGGGTCTGGTTCGCCCGGATCATGTTCACCTGGGGCCTTGTGACCCTGGCCCTGGGCTTCACCCAGAACGCGGCGATGTTCTACGGGCTGCGGTTCCTGCTGGGAGTCACCGAGGCGGGGTTCTTCCCCGGCGTGCTCTATGTGCTGACCCTCTGGTACCCCCAGGCGCATCGCGCGCGGATGGTGGGGCTGTTCATGGTCGCCAGCGCCGTGGCCAATGCGGTGGGCTCGGCCGTGGGCGGAATGCTGCTGGACCTGGACCAGGTGCTGGGCCTGGCCGGCTGGCAGTGGGTGTTCCTGGCCACCGGCGTTCCCGCCGTCCTGCTGGCGCCCTACGTGCTGTGGAAGCTGCCCGACGGCCCGGCCCAGGCCAAGTGGCTGCCCGAGGCGGGCAAGGCCTGGATCACCAAGGTGCTGGACCACGAGCGCGGCGGCGCCTCCGTTGATCATCGCGGCGCCTGGAAGGCGATCTTCGATCCTCGAGTCCTGCTGCTGGCGGGGCTCTATATCGGCATGCCCCTGGGCGCCTACGGTCTCAGCTACTGGTTGCCGACCATCGTCAAGTCGTTCGGCGTGTCCAACACCGTCAACGGCCTGGTCAACGTGATCCCGTGGATGCTGGTCGCCGTGGCCCTGTGGCTGGTGCCGCGCCATGCCGCGCGCCACGGCGCCAGCGCCTGGCACATCGCCGGCCCCACTCTGGTGGCCGCCGTGGCCCTGACCCTGAGCGTGATCCTGCCCGGCGCGGCGTTGAAGTTCGCCATGCTGTGCGTCGCGGCCCCGGCCATCTTCTCGGCCCAGCCGGTGTTCTGGAGCCTGCCGCCGAGCTTTCTCAGCGGCCCGCGGGCGGCGGCCGGCATCGCGGCGATCAATGCGATCGGCAATCTCGGCGGTTTCATCGCTCAGAACCTGGTGCCGATGGTGCGCGACGCGACCGGCAGCGATCTGGCGCCCATGCTGGCCCTGGCCGCCGTGCTGGTGGTGACCAGCATCCTGGTCTTCTACGCCATGGGCCGCCTGGACCGGACGCGGCGTGGAGGTGTCTCCTAGTACGAGCGTCTCCGACCGCCGGCCCTGGAAAAGTCCGGTGATCGCGAATGAACCGTGCTCCCAGACGCCGCCGCTCGAGCGAGTGAGACAACACGCCGCAACTTCGACGCTAATCTAGGTTAACGATCAGCGCCTAGCGTTCGAGTCATGATCTCGATCGTCGACTCCAATCTGGAAGGCGCGGACCGCCGCTGTCACCCCCGTCACAGCGACCATAGCCCGATCTACGTCGGCGACGGCGCCGTTGCGCGCAGGTGCCGTCTCGTCGATGTCTCCGACGGCGGCGCGCGAATCTTGATCGGCCGAGACGCGGAGCTTCCTTCCTTCGTCATATTGGTCGATCCGGAGACGGGCCTCAGCCGCCGCGCCGCCCTGGTCTGGAGAAGCGCGATCGAGATCGGTGTCCGCCTCCTGGAGGAAGGCGTCCGCTATCGCGTCATGACCTCCGTCGGCGCGCGGGGCTGGAACACCGGCCAACATTCTTGCCGCCGAGCCTCGTAGGACCAGGCTCGCCGAACGCGGCTTAAACGGCGACACACGGATAGGTCCTGAAAAAGGGCTTCGGGCGGCGGACCAACGCCGTTCAGGACGGATATTCATTTCACCCCACGCCTGCGCCCAGGAACATCGTTTCGCGCTCTGCGGTGATCGCCGCGCAAACGAGGGCAAACCTGCCGCCGGGAACGGCCTAGGGTCGGCGCATGACCCAGGACATGACCTACGCGCGCTACCTCGCTTTGGACCAGCTGCTGGCGGCCCAGCAGCCGCTGAGCGACCGCCACGACGAGCTTCTGTTCATCGTCATCCACCAGACCAAGGAGCTGTGGCTCAAGGAGATCATCCACGAGGTGCTCCTGGCCAGGCGGCTGATCGCGGAGGGCGACGTCGAGCCGGCCTACAAGGCCTTGGCCAGGGTGTCGCGGATCCAGACCGTGATGACGCTGTCGTGGGACGTGCTGGCGACGATGACGCCGGCCGACTATCTGAGCTTCCGGGGCGATCTGGGCTCCAGCTCGGGCTTCCAGTCGCACCAGTTCCGCACCCTGGAATACCTGCTGGGCCTAAAGGACCAGAGCTTCCTGAAGTTCCACGCCGAGGGTTCGGACGCCCTGGCGCAGTTGCAAGCGGCCCTGGAGGCGCCCAGCCTCTACGACGTCGCCATCGCCCAGTTGCCCAAGGCGGGGCTGGCCGTGCCGGACGCGGTGCTGAACCGCGACTTCGCCCAGACCTACGCGCCCTCGCCCGAGGTGGAGGCCGCCTGGCTGGAGGTCTATCGCGACACCCAACGCTATTGGGAGCTGTACCAACTGGCCGAAAAGCTGGTCGACCTGGACGACGCCCTGGTCACCTGGCGCCATAAGCACGTGCTGACCGTCGAGCGGATCATCGGCGGCCGGCCGGGCACGGGCGGCACCGACGGCGTCGGCTACCTGGCCTCGACCCTGCGCCGGCGCGCCTTCCCCGAGCTGTGGTCGCTGAGAACCAAACTGTGAGCGGCGCGCGCAAGGACCTGTTCTCGCGGGCGTTGGCCGCCGCGCCGGGGCGGCTGCACATGGCCGCCCACAGCCACCATCTGTGGCCCGACGCCACCCTGGCCGCCCAGGTGCAGGCCTGGGAGGACGCCGCCGTCCTGGCCGACCACAAGTGGGACAAGGCCCTGGGCCAGGTCTATCCGGCCGCCCAGGCGCTGGTCGCCCGCGAGTTGGCCCTGCCCTCCCCCGACAGCGTGGTCTTCGCGCCCAACACCCACACCCTGCTGGCGGTGCTGACCTCGGCGATCGACCGCCGGCCCGTCCGGGTGCTGTCGACCGACGGCGAGTTCCACTCCTTCCGTCGCCAGGCCCAGCGCTGGGTCGAGGCCGGCGAGATCGAATTGACCCTGGTCGAGAGCGACGCGCCGGATTTCGCCGAGCGGTTCCTGGCGGCCGCGCGCGGCGGCGATTTCGACCTGATCTTCGTCAGCCACGTCTTCTTCAAGAGCGGCCTGGTCTTCGACCGCGTCTGGGAACTGGCCGAGCTCGCGCGACCGCAAGGGCCGTGGGTGGTGGTCGACGGCTATCACGGTTTCCGGGCGGTCCCGACCGACCTGGCGGCGGTGACCGACCGGTTGTTCTACATCGCCGGCGGCTACAAGTACGCCATGGCCGGTGAAGGGGCGGCGTTCCTGCACGCACCGCCGGGCTTTGGCCCGCGGCCCGCCCTGACCGGCTGGTACGCCGAGTTCGGCGATCTGGAAGGTCCGCCCGGCGGGGTGGGCTACGTCCGCGACGCTGGCCGGTTCATGGGCGCCACCTTCGACCCGTCGGGTCTCTATCGTTTCGTGGCGGCCGGACAGATGCTGGAGGCTGAAGGTCTCACCACCTCGGCGATCGCCGCTCACGTGCGCGGCCTGCAACGGATCCTGCTCGACCGGATCGTCGCCGGCGGGGCGGGACCGTTGAAAGACGCCGTGGTGCTGAATCCCCCGGGCGAGGCTCCGCAAGCCCGATTCCTGGCCTTGCGCCCTCCATCGGCCCAGGCCTGGAAACAGGCGCTGGCCGCGTTGGGCGTCGTCGTCGACGTGCGCGACGACGTGTTGCGGATCGGCCTTTCGATCTATCACGACGAGCGGGATCTTGAGGCGTTCTGCGCCGCCTGCGGGGCGCTGACCTAAAGCTTCACGACGATCCCGCGGCGATCCATGACGTAGCCCAGCAGCCAGCAGACCAGCATGTAGGCGATCGCGCACAGCAACGAGCCCAGCGCGCCCGGCGTCATCGCCTGGAACACATGGATCCCGACCCACTCGTATGGCCCCACGCCCGGCGCGACCTCGATCATGTTCAGCGAAACGATGAACAGCTCCGAGAACAGGTAGATCACCAGCGGATTGAGACCGAACACCTGGAAGAACCGCGTCGCCGCGTTCGGCGCCCGCCCCTCCAGCACGGCGGTCAGGGCGGCCAGCAGCACCAGGTCGATGCCGACGGTCAGCAGGACGAAGCTGCCGGTCCACAGCTTCTTGGCGATCGGGAAGGCCAGACCCCAGGCCAGGCCGCCGGCGATCAGGACGGCCCCGGCCAGGGCCATGCGGATCGTGGCGCGGCCAGCGGCGGGCGTGTCCTTCAGGAACCGCGCGGCCAGATAGCCGGCCAGCACGTTGACGGTCGCGGGCAGGGTTCCCAGCAGGCCTTCGGGATCAAAGCCCCCGTCCTTGCGGTAGAGGTGGTTCTGGCCGATCAGCCACAGATCCAGATGCGTGCCGGCGTTGCCCAGCTTCGACAGCGGCGCGGCCGGGTCGCCGAAGGCCAGCAGGATCGCCCAGTAGCCGAGCAGCAGGCCGATCGACAGGACGACGATCAGCCGCGGCGACAGCCAGCGCACGGCCAAGGCGGCCAGCAGGTAGCAGAGCGCGATCCGCTGCAGCACGCCCATGACCCGTGTGCCGGCGAACGGGATCAGCGCCCAGTGCCCGTCGACCTTGTGGACGAACGGGAACCAGTACATCAGGAAACCCAGCAGGAAGATCAGGGCCGCGCGCCGCAGCACCTTGGCCAAGAACTGGCCCGTCGGGACCGGCCGCGAGAAGGCGAAGGCCATCGAGCAGCCGACCGCGAACAGGAACGAGGGGAACACCGCGTCGGCCGCCGTGAACCCGAACCAGGGGGCGTGGACCAGCTGGGTGTAGGCGTCGGCTCCGGGACCGGCGGTGTTGACGACGATCATCAGGCAGACCGTCAGGCCCCGGAAGACGTCCAGAGACAGGAAGCGCGCGGCGGGCTTAGTCATGCGTTGGTCTTCCGAGCTTGGTCCAGATGGGCGATCAGGGCCTTGACCCCGCCGACCGGATCGGCGGGCCGCTGGCGATGATAGGCGACGTCGGCGGCGACCCAGGCGCGCTCCCAGGCGACGCCGTCGCGAGTGACGACCGTCTCGTCGAACGGCCCCGTTCCCGCCGCCTTCAGGGTGTCCAGGAACCGCGACCAGCGCGGCAGGTAGAAGTCGCGATAGAGGCCCTGCCAGGCCTTGGAGGCGTAGTCGTTGAGATTGCCCTGGCCGCCCCAGACGGTGACCTGGGCCTTGGCGTTGGCGACATAGGCCGCGGCGTCCGCCGGGGTGTCGCCATAGGCCCTGGCGTCGTCGATCCAGGTGGCCAGGGTCTCGGGCTGGACGCCGAGCAGCGCGTCGACCGCCAGGGCCAGCGTCTCGATCTGTCGGCGCGCCCGATCGCCAGCGGAGATGTCGCCAGCGCGATAGGCTGCGACGGCGGCCTGAAGCTGGCTGTCGATCTCCAGGCTGGCGAGGTGGCGGGCCGCGTCGACCAGGTCCAGTACGAACAGCGGCTGGTCGGCGAAGGCGCCGGCCTGGGCGGCCAGGGCGCGCACGGCCGCGTCCAGCTGGGCGCGATCGCCGGGGTGGCCCGGGAACTCGCCGATCGTCGCCGTCGGCCGCTTGAAGAACAGATAGGCGCCGGCCTTGCTCTTCCACCAGCGCGGCGACCAGTAGCGGGTGGTGTAGGCGGCCTGGACCAGTTGGCCCAGGGCCGCGTCAAGCTGCGGCGTGGTGGCGCCGTAGCGCGAGCGGGCATAGGTCGACAGCCAGGCCGACAAGGACCCCTGCCCCGCCCCCCAGGCCAGGTCATACGTAGCTTCGTAGACGATTGAATTGTTGTGCAGCCCCTCGGGGAACATCCCGAAGCCCGCCAGCTTGCCCGTGTTCGGGTTGCTGGCGATCGCCGTCAGGTCGCGGCGGTAATAGTCCAGGTCACCATAGACCGGATTGCTGCCACCGTAGTTGTGGACGTAGCCGTAGATCCACGGCTTGCCGCCGAACGCCTTGGCGTTCTTCCAGACGTCCGGATAGCGGTCGTTGCCGATGTCCAGGACCATCAGCTTGTCGTCGGGCACGAGGCTCAGATAGGCCGAGATCGCCGGCGGGTCCCAGAAATGCTGGTCCGCGCCGAACAGCCAGCCCTGCATCACCCAGACCGCGTCCGGGCGGGCCTGGCGAATGGAGTCGTAGATCGCCTTGCCGTAGGCGGCCAAGCGCTGGGCCTTCAGGGCCGGGTCGATCTCGACCTTGGCCTTGGCTGCCGCCGCGTTGGCCGTTCCGTCGCCGTAGGCCGCGTCGCGAGCGTCCGCGCCGTCGGCGGCGATTGGCGGCAGCATCTCGTTGAACGAGTCGGCCAGGTAGTAGGTCCCCGCCCCATAGGTCTGGGTGTAGAGGGCCAAGAACCGGCTGGCGATGCGGGCGAACAGCGGGTCGGCGGGATCCAGCCAGTAGGTCTCGTGGAAGCCCTCCCATGGCCGCATCCGATAGATCTTGGCCTCGGGATGCTTCTGGGCGAAGGCCTTGGGCACGTAGCCGCCGAAGGCCGGCAGGATCGGCGTCATGCCCAGCGACCGCATCCGGCCCAGGATCTGGACCTGCAGGTCCTTCTTCTTGTCGATCCAGCGGCTCGGCAAGGGCGCGCGGTAGCCCTCGATGTTACCCATGCGCTGCCAGGGGGTGAAGGCAGGACCGGAGAAGTAGTCGGCCAGTTCCGCCTCGCTCAGGCCAAACTCCCGCCACAGCGCCCGCCAGACATGTTCCTGGCCCTCCATGGCCAGCGGCATGTCGACGCCGTGCGCCGCCATCCAGTCGATCTCGCGCGTCCACCGCGCCCAGCCCCACCAGGGCGTCGTGTAGCCATAGGTGCAGGTGTTGAGATAGGCGCGGTGCGCGAACGGGGTGGCGACCCTTCCCGTGTCGACGTCGGGAAAATGGTCCGGCAGCGCCACCCGATCGCCCTCCCAGCTGACCGACGCCGCGCCGATGGACTTCAGGTAGCTGTAGGCGCCGCGCGTCAAGGCGACGGGCGTGTCGCCGCTGATGCGGACCCGCCCTCCCCGGCTCTTCACCCTGTACCAGGGCGGCGCGGTCGCCGTCGCGCGCGGCGCCAGCGTCAGGTCGATCTGGCCAGCGCGCGGACCGAAACGGCGAACGAGCACCGCCCGCGCCGCCTTGACCGCGTTCCCCTCGTCGCCGGCCGCCGTGGCAAGGGACGGCGCCGATAGCGCGGCGACGGCGGCCACGGCTTGCTGAAGCGCCTGACGGCGAGAAGGACTAGGCCGCATGGAAATCAGGTCTCGGGACATCTGGAACACCGAAAAATCTGGTCGCCGCCAGGAGTCCGGCGGCGACCAGCCGTTTCGCCGAAGGGTCGGCGTCTTGGAGAAACTTCGAAACGCTACATCTTGTACTGGAACGACAGGTAGTAGCTGGGCCCGGTGGACGAACTCATCTGCCAGCGGCTCTTGTCGATCAGATAGGCCTTCTCCTCGGCGTTGTTGAGGTTCATCGCCGCGAACGAGAAGCTCAGATGATCGTTGAAGTTATAGCCGAGATTCAGGTCGAACTGGGTGCGCGAGGCGACCGTGTGGCCCAGAGGGCCGGCGAAGAAGCTCTCCACCGAGGTCTGGTCGTAGGCGCTGCGGTAGTTGGCCGACAGGCGGGCGCTGAAGGTCTTGTTCTCCCAGTAGACGGTGCCGTTGGCCGTGTGCTCGGACAGGTTGGCCAGCTTGAAGCCGGTGGTCGAGGTCGCCGGGCTGACATGGGTGTAGTTGGCTACGAGGCCGAAGCCCTCGATCGGCAGCCAGGCGTCGAGCGACTGCTGCCAGTTCAGTTCATAGCCCTTGATCGTCACTTCGCGCGCGTCGTTCTGGCTCTCGGTGATCGAGTAGGTGTCGCCGGCGCTGGAGACGCAGACGCCGCTGGCGTCCTTCGACAAGCTGACGCCTTCGTAGCTGGTCGGGCAGATCACGGTGGTGAAGGTGCCGTTCTTGACCTTCTTGGTAAAGAAGCCGGCGCTCAGCCCATTGCCTTCGCCGTAGTACCATTCCAGGCCGACATCGATCTGGTTGGCGGTCAGCGGGTTCAGCGAGCCTTGGCCTAGGGCGATGGTGTTGACCTTGTGGCCGGTGCTGTCGGTGCTGGTGGTCACCGTCGTGGCCAACTGGTTGCTGGAGTCGATGATCGGACGGACCAGCACCTTGGCGGCGGCGAAGCGCAGCAGCAGGTTGTCGGTCAGGTCGACGCTGAAATTGGCCGAAGGCAGGGTGTTGTCGTAGGACTTGGGCGTCGAATAGGTCCCGGCGACCAGCTTGACCTCGGTGTTCTGCGGATTGGCGGCGCCGGCGACGTAGCCGTGGACCGTCTGGTCGGTGCCTTCGCGGCGGACGCCGACATTGCCGCGGAACGGCAGCGAGAAGATCTCGCCCTTCAGGTTGGCCATCGCGTAGAACGAGGTCAGGTCGCGATTGACGTGGTAGCTGCCCTGCGGATCGAAGGCCTCGTAGACGGTGTAGTCTTCCTTGGCCAAGGCCTCGCGATAGGCCTGGATGTTCGGCGAGATCCAGGCGCCTGGAATGGTCATGTCGCCATCCAGGAAGTTCGACACCGCGATGCCGGTGGTCGCCAGGCTGGGCGCGAAGGCCGTCGGCACGTTGGTGTCCTGACGGTCGAAACGATTGACGTTTCGCTTGAGCACTTCCTTGCGGTACTTGCCGCCGAAGGCGATGGATTCCAGGAAACCGTAGTCGACGTAGCGCTTCACATCCAACTGCGCGGCGTCTTCATAAGAGTCGATCGTGCGGTAGGCGCCGGTCGGATAGTTGTTCCGGAACAGGTTGGCCGGCGCGTACTGCGTCGCGTCGGTTAGGGAGTTCGACGTCGCGAAGGCGATGTTCTTGGGATTGCTGATGTCCAGTGTCGCCGACGGAACGACCACGCCGAGGATCGCCGCCTCCTCGTTGAAGATGGCGTGGCCGCGCGAATAGTGCGCGACGCCCTTGAAGTCCCAGTTCTCCAGGCCTGTCCAATGAAAGTCGGTGGTGAAGGCGCCGGTCGACTGCGGCCGGGTCTCGAACTGGTGATTGTTCTCCAGGCGGAAGTTGTTGATCTGCACCTTCGTGGCGGTGTTGTTCGCCGACGCCAGCGTCACCACGTTCGAGGCCGACGGACTGGTGAACAGGAACACCTGCTGATGCAGGTCCTGGGTGGTCTTGTCCTTGGCGTAGGTCGCGATCATGTCGATCTGCAGGGTGTCGATCGGCTTGAACTGGATCGCCCCGTTGACCATGCTGCGCTTGGTGTCGCGGTCGATACGACGAAAACGCAGGCGACCGGGCGTATACACCCCGCTGTTGACGATCCAGCGGTCCATCCACATGTAGTCGCCGCGGTCCTTCAGCGCCTGGTAGCCCGCGCCGAGGAACACCCCCAGTTTGTCGTCGAAGAAGTGGTCGACATAGGTCGCGCCGACCTTGCCCGTCGGGTCGCCGCCGGCCAGCTTCTGTTGTTGCAGCTTGCCGGCCAGGATCAGTTGCCGGCCCTTGACGTCGAACGGATGCACCGTGTCGATATTGACCGTGCCGGCCAGGCCGCCAGCGTCCATGTCGGCGGTCGGGGACTTGATCACCTGGATGGCCGAGGCCAGTTCGGTCTGGATCACGTCATAGCGGAAGCCGTCGGTGAAGTTGGCGCTCTTGAACGACTGACCGTTGATCGTGGTCATCGCATATTGCGGGCCCAGTCCGCGAATGCTGATCGTCGAGCCGCGGCCGTTGATGTTGGAGATCTGCACGCCCGGAATGCGCTGGATCGCTTCGGCGATGTTTTCCGACGGGAACTTGCCGATGTCCTCGGACGAGATGCCGTCCGAGACCCGGATGTCCTTGCGCTTGGTGTCCAAAGCGGTCGCCAGGCTCTTGCGGAAGGCGGTGACCACCACCTCGTCCATGGCGTCGGCGGGAGCGGCCGGCGCGGCGGGCGTCGTCTGAGCCGAAGCGACGCCGGCCAGGCAGGCGCCCGTCAGCAAGGCGAGCACGAACGCCTTGTGCCTGTTAGCAGGTGCGAAAGACGCGAACTTGGTGCGCATCATGGATTATCCCCCTCAAACCGACGGCGCGATGGATCGCGCCGTTGCGACGCCGCGCTCGCGGCCACTTCGAGCAGACCATTTAGAGACCTATATGGGCCGCTCCCAAGGCACCGTAGGGTGGGGTTCGAGGAGGGTCAAAGCGCACAACCCCTTATTTTACTTGGAATTTACGGCTGATGGAAACATGGGCGCCATTTCGATTGGTTATACGCTCGACGGAAGACGCCAATCGCAATATTTGTCAATATATTCAATAGTATACATCCGAACCGTCATACCGAGCCCCAAGGACCAACAAGACCAATTTAGTGCCTTTTTTCGCGACCATTCCACACCGCGCCAACGCCCCCGTAACAAACGATAGCGACGCCTCGGCCAAGGCCTCCCGGGCCACCGCCGAGATCGGGGCGGCTGCGCCGACTTGAGCTCCGTGGAACGAGAATCCGCCGGTCGCCCGACCGTCAGCGCATGGTCGGAATGACGAAGCTCTGGTCCAGCACCGCCCCGCCCTTGGGCCAGCGCTGGGTCACGGTCTTGGTCCGGGTGTAGAAGCGCACGCCGTCCAGGCCGTATTGGTTCAGGTCGCCAAAGCCCGAGCGCTTCCAGCCGCCGAAGCTGTGATAGGCGACCGGCACCGGGATCGGCACGTTGATCCCGACCATGCCGACCTCGACCTGGTCGGCGAACTCGCGGGCGGCGTCGCCGTTGCGGGTGAAGATCGCCACGCCGTTGCCGTACTGGTGGCGCGAGGCCAGGCCGATCCCCTCGGCCAGGCTCTCGGCGCGGACCACCTGCAGCACCGGGCCGAAGATCTCGTCCTGGTACGAGCGACTGGTCGGTTTGACGTGATCGAACAGGGTCGGGCCGACGAAGAAGCCCTCTTCGTGGCCTTGCAGCGAGAAACCGCGACCGTCGACCACCAGTTCGGCGCCTTCGTCGACGCCCATCTGGATGTAGCTTTCGATCCGCGCCTTGTGGGCGGCGCTGACCACCGGGCCGTAATGGGCGTCGTGGTCGGTGCTGACGCCGATGCGAAGCCCGCTGATCGCGGCGACCAACTTCTCGCGCAGGGCGACAGCGGTCTTCTCGCCGACAGGAACGACCACCGGCAAGGCCATGCAGCGCTCGCCGGCCGAGCCGTAGGCCGCGCCGATGATGTCGGCCGTCGCCTGGTCGAGATCGGCGTCGGGCAGGACGATGCCGTGGTTCTTGGCCCCGCCCATGGCCTGGACGCGCTTGCCGGCCGCCCCTGCCCGCTGGAACACCGACTGGGCGATGTCCGAGCTGCCGACGAAGCTGACGGCCTTGATGTCGGGATGGTCGAGGATGGCCTCGACGCAGTCCTTGTCGCCGTGGACGACGTTCAGGATGCCCGGCGGCAGGCCGGCCTCCATCATCAGCTCGGCCAGACGCACCGGCACGGACGGATCGCGTTCGGAGGGCTTGAGGATAAAGGCGTTGCCGCAGGCGATGGCTGGGCCGAACATCCACATCGGGATCATGGCCGGGAAGTTGAACGGGGTGATGCCCGCCACGACGCCCAGCGCCTGACGCATCGAATAGACGTCGATCCCTGGGCCGGCGCCTTGGGTGTACTCGCCCTTCAGCAGGTGCGGGATGCCGCAGGAAAACTCGATGACTTCCAGGCCGCGCATGATGTCGCCCTTGGAGTCGGCGACGACCTTGCCGTGCTCGGACGACAGCAGTTCCGCCAGTTCGTCCATATGGACTTCCAGCAGGCGCTTGAACTCGAACATCACCCGCGCCCGGCGCTGGGGATTGGTCGCCGCCCAGGCCGGCTGGGCGGCCTTGGCGTTGGCGATGGCGGCGTCCAGCTCGAAGGTTGAGGCCAGGGCCACCCGCGCCTGCACCTTGCCGGTGTTGGGATCGAAGACGTCGCCGAAGCGTCCGGACGCGCCCTCGACGGCGCGGCCGCCGACGAAATGGGGAATGCTGCGCATGACGCGCTCCTTCTCGAAGGGGTCGGGGATCACGCTTGCCGCATGATCCAGTCGTGGGCCGGGTCGTTGCGGAAGATCCACTTGCGGTGCGGTCCGGCCATGACGTTGAGGTAGTAGAGGTCGTAGCCGTGCGGGGCCCCGACCGGGTGATAGCCGCGCGGCACCATCACCACGTCGCCGTCCTGCACGCAGACCGTCTCGTCTAGGCTGCGGTCGTCGGTGTAGACGCGCTGGAAGGCGAAGCCCTGCGGCGGGTTGAGGCGATGGTAGTAGGTCTCCTCCAGCGCGGTCTCCTCGCCCTCGGCCGCGGTGTCGTGCTTGTGCGGCGGGTAGCTGGACCAGTGGCCGCCCGGCGTGATCACCTCAACCACCAGCAGGCCGTCAGCCGGCGCGGTTTCGGGCAGGATGTTGCGGACGAGGCGCGTGTTCGTCCCCTTCCCCCGCGTTTCGCGCGGCATGTCGGCCTCGGCGATCAGCCGCGCCTGCCCGCCCGGCTTGCCGGGCGCGGTGCAGAGGGCCAGCTCGATGGCGGTCACGGCGGTCACGGCGTAAGCCGTGGCCGCCGGCACGTAGACGGCGCCCGGAGCCTTGTCCTCGAACACGCTGGTCCGGCCGCCGATCGCTCCGAACGACACCTCGCCAGCGGTCACCTCGGCGGTTCCGCTCATTACGACGACGCAGGTCTCGCGGGCTGGGTCGGAACCTTCGAAGGTCTCGCCGGCCGCCAGCTTGACCACCTGGAAGCCGACATGGCTCCAGCCGGCGCTTTGTGGGGTGATTTCCAGGACCGAGCCGGAGGCGTCGGGCGCATGGGGACGGACGAGCAGCTTGCTCATCACGCCGCCCACAGGCCCGCGGCGGCGGCTTCCGTCTTCAGGGTCGCCAGGCCGATCTCGCCGTATTCGCGCGGATTGGCGATGGCCGGGTCCTGCTCGGCCTCGACGATGATCCAGCCGGAATAGCCGATCTCGGCCAGGGCTCGCATGACGGCCGCGTAGTCCAGCGACCCGTCGCCCGGCACGGTGAACATGCCCGCCAGGACGCCCTCCAGGAAGCTGCCGCCGTCCTGCGAGATGACCTTGCGGAAAACCTCGCCGCGGATGTCCTTGCAGTGCACGTGGGCGACCCGCTGGGGGTGCGCGCGGATCACCGACACCGGATCCAGCCCGCCCAGAGCCGCGTGGCCGGTGTCGACCGTCAAACCGACTGACGGACCGGTGCTGGCCAGGAAGGCCTCCAGGTCCTCGGGCCGTTCGACGACCGTGCCCAGGTGATGGTGATAGGCGAACTTCAGGCCCTGCCCCTGGATGTAGTCGGCCACCTGGGTCAGGCGGGCGCCGAATTGCTTCCAGCCCTCGGCGTCCAGGCGCGGGGTCGCGGACAAGGCCTTGGTCTTGTCGCCGTGGATGGCGTTGCTGGTCTCGGCATGGACGAAGACGGTGCAGCCCATGGCCTTCAACAGGTTGAGGTGCGGCTGCAAGGCTGCGATCTCGTCGTCGGCCGACTGGACCAGCAGGCTCCCGCTATACCAGCCGCCGACCAGGTCGAGGCCGTAGCGGTCCAGCAGCGGCTTCAGCACCGCAGGGTCGCGCGGGAACACGCCGCCCAGCTCGACGCCCTCGAAGCCGATCGCCTGGCAGTCGGCCAGCACGCTCTCCAGCGGGGTGTCGCCGCCCAGCTCGGGCATGTCGTCATTGATCCAGGCGATGGGGCTCACGCCGAAACGGATGGTCATGGGCGTCTAGTCTCCCGTACGCTGCTGCTTGATCTTGTCTTCGTAGTCGGCCCGCGCGGCCTTGACCGCGGGACGCACCGAGACCTCCGGCACCGCCACGTCCCACCAGGCGCCGCCCTGCGTGGTCGGCATGGGGTCGGTGTCGACGACCACCACATAGGTCCGGTCGCTGGCCTTGGCGCGCCGCAACGCGGCCTCGAGTTCGGCGAGGTTGGCCACCTTCTCCGACCGCGCGCCCAGGCTCTTGGCGTGAGCGGCGAAGTCGATGTCCGGCAGGGTCTCGTGGACCGTGTCGGCCAGCAGGTTGTTGAACGCCGCGCCGCCGGTCGCCGCCTGCAAGCGGTTGATGCAGCCGTAGCCCCGGTTGTCGAGGACGGTGACGATCAGCTTGGTCCCCAGCATCACCGAGGTGGCAAGCTCGGAATTGAGCATCAGGTAGCTGCCGTCGCCGACCATCACGTGGACCTCGCGGTCCGGCGCGGCCAGCTTGACCCCGACGGCGCCGGCGATCTCGTAGCCCATGCACGAGAAGCCGTATTCGACGTGATAGCCGCCCGGCGCGCGGGTGCGCCACAGCTTGTGCAGCTCGCCCGGCAAGCCGCCGGCGGCGCAGACCACGACGCTGTCGTCGGACGAGGCCCGCCACACCGCGCCCAGCACCTGGGCGTCGGTCGGCAACGGCCGGTCGTCGGCCTTGGTCGCGGTGTCGAAGATCGCGTTCCAGCCGGCGACACGGCCCGTGACCTTGGCGGTCCAGGCGTCAGGGGCGCGCCAGCCGTCGAGCGCTTCGGCCAAGGCCTCGACCACCGCCAGCGCGTCGCCGACCACGGCGGTCGCGCCGTGCTTATGGGCGTCGTGCGGGGCGACATTGATCTGGACCAGCTTGCGGCCTGCCGCCCCGAACAGGGCGCGCGAGCCGGTGGTGAAGTCCTGCAGGCGCGTGCCGACGCCGATCACGAGGTCGGCCTCCTCCGCCGCCGCCACCGAGGCGGTCGTGCCGGTGACACCGATCGCCCCGAGGTTCAGCGGGTGGTCCCAGGCCAGGCTCCCCTTCCCGCCTTGCGTCTCGGCGACCGGCAGGCCGGCGGCGGAGGCCACTGTGGCCAGCGCGGCCTCGGCGCGGGCGTAGAGCACCCCGCCGCCCGCCACGATCAGCGGCTTTTTCGCCGCCTTGATCAGGGAAACCAGGTCGGCCAGCTCTCTCGGATCGGGGCGCGGCGCGCGGATGCGCCAGACGCGCTTGGCGAAGAAGCCCTCCGGATAGTCGAACGCCTCGGCCTGGACGTCCTGACAGAAGGCCAAGGTCGCGGGGCCGCAGGTGGCCGGATCGAGCATCGTCGCCAGGGCCCGCGGCAGGGCGTCGAGGATCTGCTCGGGCCGCGTGATCCGATCGAAATAGCGCGACACCGGCTTGAAGCAGTCGTTGGCGCTGACCGTGCCGTCGCCGAAATCCTCGATCTGCTGAAGAACGGGATCGGGCCGCCGGCTGGCGTAGACATCGCCGGGCAGGAACAGCACCGGTAGGCGGTTCACATGCGCCAGGGCGGCGGCCGTAACCATGTTGGTGGCGCCGGGGCCGATCGAGGTGGTGCAGACCATGGCCCGCTCGCGTCGGGACTGCTTGGCGAAGGCGATGGCCGCGTGGGCCATGCCTTGTTCGTTGTGGGCGCGCCAGGTCGGCAGCAGGTCTCGGACGCCGTGCAGCGCCTCGCCCAGCCCGGCGACGTTGCCGTGACCGAAGATGGCCCAGACCCCGGCGAAGTACGGGATCTCGCCCTCCCCCGTCTCGACATATTGCGCACAGAGCCAGCGGACGGTCGCCTGGGCGGCGGTGAGACGAGCGTGAGCCATCTAGGCCGCCTTCTCCGCGGCGCCGCGCAGGCGCCTCCACGCATCGACCAGCACCTGGAACTTGCCGACCAGCGCGGCCACCGCCGCGTCGTCGTCGATCCGGTGGGCCAGCCACTCGCGGGCGACATCATAGAAGATGGTCCGGCCCACGGCGAAGCCCTTGACGATGGGGAACGGCGCGACGACCGCGAACGACGCCAGAAGCTCGTCCTCCGGCGCCGACAACCCCAGCAGCACCACGCCCCGGCACAGCGGGTCGTTCTCGGCGATGGCGACCTCGATCTCGCGCCAGGCGGCGGGATCGGTCAGCGGTTCCAGCTTCCACCAGTCGGGCCGGACGCCCAGGCCGTAGAGCCGGCGAATGCCGCGCGCCACCGTGTGGCTGTCGCTGGCCATGTCGGCGGGCAGGATCAGCTCCAGCAGCAGTTCGTGGCGGGTCTTGCGGCAGGCGTCGAACAGCCGCAGCAGCTGGCGCTCCTGACGCTCGCGAAGGTCGACCTCGTCGTCGGGGTGATAGAAGACCAGGCACTTGACCACATGGTCCAGCGGCCACTCGGTCAGCTCGGTGGCGACGTCGGCCGAGCTCTCGAACTCCAGCGGACGCGACTTGGGCAGCTCGATCGGGCGGGCGATCCAGTAATCGTGGTCGGCGGCCTGGGCCAGGGCGTCGAAACCGAAGCGGCCGTCCAGCAGCATGCCGAAACGCGCCTCGTCGCGACCGGCCACCTGCTGGACCGCGCGCAAGGCCAGGGTCTTGAAGTGCGGGATCCGTCCGGGATCACCGCCGGTCTCGGCGATCAGGTCCAGGAACTGGCTGCGATGGTCGACGGCCAGGACGGTCAGCTCGTCATAGACGCGCTCGCGGGTCGTGGCCCAGTGGATGTGCTCCAGCTCGACATCCTCGCGCAGGCGGAACGGACGTTCCCGCTCGCCGAGGAAGGCCTGCAGCTCGACCCAGGTCGGCATGGCGGGCGCGCAGCCATGGCGCGAGACGACGATCGCCCCGCAGGCGTTGCCCCATTCGCAGCAGGTCTCGACGGGCTCGTGGCGCAGCCAACCACGCAGGAAGCCGGCCATGAAGGCGTCGCCCGCCCCCAGCACATTGAACACCTCGACCTGGAAGCCCCGGGCGCTGACGCCCTGGTCCAGGCTGTCGGGGATCGCGCCCGGGAAGGCCACGCAACCATCGGCGCCGCGCTTGCAGACCAGCAGGGCGTCGCTGCCCTTTCGGATGGCGCGCAGGGCTGTGACGGTGTCGGTCGAACCGCCCAGAATATGGATTTCCTCCTCGGTGCCGACGATCAGGTCGCAGAGGGTCAGCACCTCCTGCAGCTTCTCGGTGACCTGCCGGTTGGCGACGAACCGGTTCTCGCCGGCGTCCTTGCCGGTCAGGCCCCACAGCACCGGCCGATAATCGATGTCGAAGGCCACGCGGCCGCCGGCCTTCTTCACGGCGCGGGCCGCCTTCAGGCTGGTCTTGTAGACGTTGGGCTGCGACAGGTGGGTGCCGTTGATCAGCACCGCCCCGGCCTGGGCGAACCAGGCCTCGTCGACGTCCGACGGCTGCAGCGCCATGTCGGCGCAGTTCTCGCGGTAGAAGATCAGCGGAAAGTTCACCCTGTCGCGGATGCCCAGGATCACCAGGGCGGTCAGGCGGTCGGGGTCGGACAGTACGCCGGCTACGTCGACGCCCTCGCGGGCCAGCTGTTCGCGGATGAAGCGGCCCATGTGGTCGGCCCCGACCCGGGTCAGCAGACCCGTCTTCAGGCCCAGGCGCGCGCCGCCCGAAGCGGTGTTGGTCGGACTGCCGCCCAGATACTTGGCGAACGAGGCCATGTCCTCCAGACGGCCGCCCACCTGCTGGCCATAGAGGTCGACGCTGGAGCGGCCCACGGCGATCAGATCAAGGGTCTTTGAGTCCTGCGCCATACGGGTTCCACGTTACTCTGCCGCCGGTTTTCCACCCGCTGTGTGAAACGCATATTCCAACATCAGAACGCTCGCAATATCCATTTCATTTCCACCAGGGAATGGAACAGATGGTTCAGCCCGCGTGAGCCTTGCTCTTCTTCTTGCTGGCCGCGAAGGCGAAGCCGATCACCAGGGCCTGGGCCAGACAGATCGAGGCGGCCAACGAGCGGAAGGTCCTCACCTCCGACTCGCGCACGTGCAGAACCAGGCTGGCCGCCTTGGCGATCGGACTGACCAGGCTGTCGCTGATCGACAGGACCCTGGCCCCGCGCTGCGAGGCCATCTCGACCGCGTGCACCGTTTCCTCGGCGTAGGGGTGGTAGCTGACCGCGATCAGCAGGTCCCTGGGACCGATGGTCTGGACCTGCTGCTTGGTCAGACCGGCCACGCCGTCGATGAAAAGCGTGCGCTTGTTCAACTGCTGCAGCGAATAGGCCAGGTAGGACGCGACAGGGAACGACCGGCGGAAACCGACGACATACACCGTCTCGGCCTTGTCGATCAGCTTCACCGCGTTGGCCATGTCGGCTTCACTGACCGTCTGTCCCAGGTTCTGCAGGGCCAGGGTGTTGCCCTCGACGAACTCGGCGAGCACGTCGGCCCCGCTCTCGGGCTTCTTGGCGACCGCCTCGTTGAAGTGGCGCACCCGCTCGCCATAGCCCAGGCCCGCATGCCCCGACAGCAGGCCGTCGCGAAACAGCCGCTGCATCTGGCTCGCGCCCGGATAGCCGAACGACTTGGCGAACCGCACGATCGCCGACGGCTGCACGCCGCAGCGCTCGGAGATCACGGCCAGGGTCTCCAGCGCCATCTCGTTGGGTTCGTCCAGCACATAGCGCGCGATCTGCTGCAGGCGCTTGCTAAGCGAGTCGTAGCGTTCGAGGATCGCCGTCCTCAATTCATCGGCGCTGGCCGGCGCGTTCGCCGTCATGGTCTCTTCGGTCATCGGGGCCCCGACACAACTGATCCAAAGTTAGAATATCCGTTCCGCGTGTAAACACCAGACCCCTCGCCCGCGGCAAGAAATTCCACTTTAATTGTAGAGAGAATTTTCGTTCCAAGTTACACGAGTGGCGAAACCCGGCCAAGCCACGAGCCGGACGAGGAGGCGATGGTGATCCAGACTGCGCGATTGAACGGTGATCGAACGGGCTCGTTCCGCCTTCGCCGTTCCAGCCGCGAGGCGCCGCCGCCCAACGTCCTCGCGCGCCCGATCTCCTGGCCTGTTCTTCCCAGAGTATGAAGGTTCCCATGCACGACATCGCGATCCTGGGCGCGGGCCGCATCGGCCGCATCCACGCCAAGAACGTCGCCGGCCAGGCGGGCTTGCGGTTGAAGTACGTGGTCGACCCGATCGCCGCGGCCGCCGACGGCCTGGCCGCCGAAACCGGCGCCGTCGTCACCGACCTCGACACCGCCCTCGGCGATCCGTCGGTGGACGGCGTCATCGTGGCGAGCTCCACCGACACCCATCTGGATTACGCCCTGAAGGCCGTCGCCGCCGGCAAGGCGGTGTTCTGCGAGAAGCCGATCGACCAGGATTTGGCCCGCGCCCGTTCGGCGGCCGGCGAACTGGGCGGCCGGGGCGTGAAGCTGTTCCTGGGCTTCAACCGCCGCTTCGACCCGAGCTTCCAGGGCTTGAAGGCCCGCCTGTCGGCCGGCGTGGTCGGCGCCCTGGAGACCGTGCACATCACCAGCCACGACCCGGCCCCGCCGCCGGTCGCCTACGTCAAGGTGTCGGGCGGCCTGTTCAAGGACATGGCCATCCACGACTTCGACATGGCCCGTTGGCTGCTGGACGAGCCGATCACCGAGGTGTTCGCCGCCGCGAGCTGCCTGGTCGACCCGGCGATCGGCGAGGCCGGCGACGTCGACACGGCCAAGATCATCCTGCGCACCGCCTCGGGCAAGCTCTGCGTGATCAGCAACAGCCGCCGCAGCGGCTACGGCTACGACCAGCGCATCGAAGCCTTCGGGTCCAAGGGCCTGGTCCGCGCCGAGAACGTCATGGAGAGCACCGTCTCGGTCTGGGGCGAGGCCGGCGCGACCAGCGACGCCTTCCAGAACTTCTTCCTCGACCGCTACGCCGAGGCCTACCGTCGCGAGATGGCGCACTTCGCGCAGATCATCCGCGGCGAAACCCTGCCCTCGGTCGGCTACGCCGACGGCGTCGAGGCCCTGGCCCTGGCCGAGGCGGCCGGCCAGTCGGTCCGGACAGGCCAGGTCGTGAAGCTGTAGCTTCGTGACGGAAATCGACGCCCTTTGGGAGAAAGGGCGTCGAAAGCGCCCCATCGTCGGCGCGATCACCGCAGAAATGAAACGCACCTTCCCGACATTCTTGACATGGAATTTATATTCCATTCTTGTGTCGAAGAAAAACCGGGCGATGCTCCACGTCCCATAAACATACCGTTAGAGAGACGAGAAACGCCATGAACCGCACCCCCACATCGCGCCGGCGCTTCCTGGGCCTAGCGGCCGGACTGGGGCTGACGGCGGCGGCGGGCGGACTGCTCGGCGGTTGCGGGCGCGGCGGCCAGAACGCCGCCGAGGTCGTGGTCAGCTTCAACGACCTCTCCCAGCCCTTCTTCGTGGCCATGCGCCGCGAACTGGAGGACGAGGCCGCCAAGCTGGGCGTCAAGGTCCAGGTGATGGACGCCCAGAACAACTCGTCCAAGCAGATCGCCGATCTCGAGGCCGCGGCGGTGCAGGGCGCCAAGGTGGTGATCATCGCCCCGACCGATTCCAAGGCGTTGGCCACGGCCGCCGACGAACTGGCCGAACAGGGCGTGGCGGTGATTTCGGTCGACCGCAACATCTCCGGCGCCAAGGTCCCGGTGCCGCACGTGGGCGCCGACAACGTGGCCGGCGGCCGCGCCATGGCCGACTGGGTGGTCAAGACCTATCCCGGCGGCGCGCGCGTGGTGGTGATCACCAACGATCCGGGCAGCTCCAGCTCGATCGAGCGGGTCAAGGGCGTGCACGAGGGCCTCGCGGCCGGCGGCCCGGCGTTCAAGATCGCTGCCGAGCAGACCGCCAACTCCAAGCGCGACCAGGCCCTGACCGTCACCCAGAACGTGCTGACCTCGATGCACGACGATCCGCCCGACGTGATCCTGTGCCTGAACGACGACATGGCCATGGGCGCCCTCGAAGCGGTCCGCGCGGGGGGCTTCGCGCCGGGCAAGATCAAGGTGCTGGGCTTCGACGCCATCCCCGAGGCCCTGGCCCGGATCAAGGCCGGCGAGATGGTCGCCTCGGTCGAACAGAACCCCGGCCAGCAGATCCGCACCGCCCTTCGCCAGGCCGTGGCCAAGATCAAGACCGGCGCGGCGCCCAAGAGCGTCAGCCTGACCCCCGTGCTGATCACCAGCGCCAACCTTTCCGAGGCTTCGCGCATCTCGGAAGTGAAATAGTCCGCGACGGATCGGTGTGATGACGCTTCTGGACGTCAGCCAGGTCAGCAAGAGCTTTCCCGGCGTGCGCGCCCTCGACCGGGTCCGGCTCGAGGTCGGGCGCGGCGAGGTCCACGCCCTGCTGGGCGAGAACGGCGCGGGCAAGTCGACCCTGATCAAGATCCTGTCGGCCGCCCACGCGGCCGACGAAGGCGTCGTGATCTTCGATGGCCAGCCGCTGGATCCGCGCGACGCGCCCCTGCGCCGCCAGCAGCTGGGCATTGCGACGATCTATCAGGAGTTCAACCTCTTTCCCGAGCTCAGCGTCGCCGAAAACATCTTCCTGGGTCGCGAGCCGAAGCGGCCCCGTTCAGGAAATTGGGGTCTGATCGACTGGCGACGCCTGCGGGCCGACGCCGACGCCCTGCTGGGTGAACTGGGCCTGCCGCTGGATCCGAACGCCCAGGTCAGCCGCCTGACGGTGGCCGAACAACAGATGGTCGAGATCGCCAAGGCGATGACGCTGAACGCCCGGCTGATCATCATGGACGAGCCGACCGCCGCCCTCAGCAGCCGCGAGGTCGGCCGCCTGCACACGATCATCGCCGACCTCAAGGCGCGCGGCGTCAGCGTCATCTACGTCTCCCATCGCCTGGCCGAGGTGAAGGCCATGTGCGACCGCTATACGGTGATGCGCGACGGCCGCTATGTGGCCAGCGGCGACGTGGCCGAGGTGGAGGTCAGCGACATGATCCGCCTGATGGTCGGCCGACATGTCGAGTTCGTCCGCCGGGCGCGCTCGGGCGAGCCCGGCCCCGTCGTCCTGAAAGTCGAGACGGTGACCCCGAAGCGCCCGCGCCTGGCGGCCCCCGGCTATCTGAAGGATGTCTCGCTGGAGGTGCGCGCAGGCGAGATCGTCGGCTTGGCGGGCCTGGTCGGCGCGGGTCGCACCGACCTGGCCCGGCTGATCTTCGGGGCCGACGCGATCGCCAGCGGGTCGATCCGGCTGGACGGCAAGCCGCTGAAACTGAAGTCGCCGCGCGACGCGATCCGGGCCGGCGTGATGATGGTGCCCGAGGACCGCAAGCAGCAGGGCTGCTTCCTCGACCATTCCATCCGCCGCAACCTCAGCCTGCCCAGCCTGAAACCGTTGAGCCGCCTGGGTCAGTGGATCGACGAGCGCGCCGAGCGTGAGCTGGTCGAGACCTATCGCCACAAGCTGCGCGTCAAGATGGCCAGCCAGGAAACCCCGATCGGCAAGCTGTCCGGCGGCAACCAGCAGAAGGTGCTGCTGGGCCGCTCGATGGCCCTGGCCCCGCGCGTGCTGATCGTCGACGAACCCACCCGCGGCATCGACATCGGCGCCAAGGCCGAGGTGCACCAGGTGCTGTCCGACCTGGCCGCCCAGGGCGTGGCGATC
This sequence comes from Caulobacter sp. BE254, assembly GCF_031457295.1. NCBI lineage: Bacteria > Pseudomonadati > Pseudomonadota > Alphaproteobacteria > Caulobacterales > Caulobacteraceae > Caulobacter > Caulobacter sp. BE254. The sequence goes on from NZ_JAVDWJ010000001.1 coordinate 567,599, forward strand.
CTCGTCATCTCCTCGGAACTGGCCGAGGTCATGGCCGTCAGCGACCGCATCGTCGTCTTCCGCGAAGGCGCGGTCGTCGCCGACCTCGACGGCGAGACGGCCACCGAAGAGGGCCTGATGGCCTACATGGCGACCGGCGTCGGCCGGGCTCCGCCGGCAGGAATGGAACACCGTCCCCAATGACCTCCTCCCCGACGCTTTCCCCCGATCCGGCGGCCGACCAGGCGACCTCTGCGCCGCGCCGCTTCGACCCGCTGGCCTTCGCGCGCAAGCACCGGACCATCCTGTTCCTGCTGCTGCTGATCGCCGTGTTCGGCGCGGTCAACGAGCGGTTCCTGACCATCCGCAACGCGCTGAACATCCTCAGCGAGGTGTCGATCTACGGGATCATCGCGGTCGGCATGACCTATGTGATCCTGATCGGCGGCATCGACGTGGCGGTAGGCTCTTTGCTGGCCTTCGCCTCGCTCGTGGCGGCCTATGTGGTGACGACGGTCGTCGGCCCCTCGCCGGTGAGTTGGCTGATCGCCCTGGGCCTGTCCAGCCTGGTGGGCCTGGCGGGCGGCTATGTCCATGGCAAGGCGGTCACCTGGCTGCACGTGCCGGCCTTCATCGTCACCCTGGGTGGCATGACCGTGTGGCGCGGCGCGACGCTGATCCTCAACGACGGCGGCCCGATCTCGGGCTTCGACGCCGCCTACCGCTGGTGGGGCACCGGCGACATCCTGTTCGTGCCGGTGCCGATCGCCGTCTTCGTGCTGGTGGCGGCCCTGGGCCATGTCGTGCTGCGCTACACGCGCTACGGCCGCCAGGTCTACGCCGTCGGCGGCAACGCCGAGGCCGCTCGGCTGTCGGGCGTCAATGTCGACTTCATCGTCACCAGCGTCTACGCGGTGATCGGCGCCCTGGCCGGCCTGTCGGGCTTCCTGCTGTCGGCCCGCCTGGGCTCGGCCGAGGCCGTGGCCGGCACGGGCTACGAGCTGCGGGTCATCGCCTCGGTGGTGATCGGGGGAGCCAGCCTGACCGGCGGATCCGGCGGCGTGGGCGGCACCATCCTGGGCGCGCTGCTGATCGGCGTGCTGTCGAACGGCCTGGTGATCATGCACGTCAGCTCCTACTTCCAGCAGGTGGTGATCGGCCTGATCATCGTCGCGGCGGTGGCGTTCGATCACTACGCCCGCACCCACAAGGCCTGACGCCAATGCGCGCCCTGAGCGGCCTTTTTCTCGGCGTCGCCCTGGGGGTCCTGCCGCTCGCGGCGCAGGCCCAGACTACACCCCCCGACCTGACGCAAAAGGCCGATCCGTTCGTCGGCGTGGACGGCGGCGGCGTCGCCGGCGGCAACACCGTGCCCGGCGCCGGCGTGCCGTTCGGCTTCGTGTCGCTGAGCCCCGACACCACCAACGCCGACACCAACGGCTACGACTCCAGGAGCCCGATCATGGGCTTCAGCTACACCCACGTCAGCGGCACGGGCGGCTCGGGCAAGTACGGCAATTTCCGCGTCACCCCCGCCGTCGGACCGCTGAGACTGAACCACCTGCATTTCGACAAGGCCGACGAGCAGGCCTCGCCGGGCTATTACAGCGTGGGCCTGGGCAACAGCGACGCGGAGCGCATCAAGGTCGAGCTGACCGCCTCGCGCCGGGTCGGCTTCCAGCGACTGACCTATCCCGCGGTCGCCGACAGCCAGCTGATCTTCGACGTCAGCTCGGTGGTCGCCATGCGCGGGCGCGGCCAGCGGGTGCGGCTGGCCAAGGTCCAGCTGATCGACGACCACACCCTGGCCGGCGAGGTCACGGTCGAGGGCGGCTGGAACCCGGCGCCCTACACCCTCTACTTCCACGCCGTCGCCGATCGTCCGGCCAAGGCGTTCGGGGCGTGGAAGGCGGGCCAGGGTTGGTTCGAGACCCAGCCCGGCGTCGGCCGCCTGGAAGGCGGGTCGCAGGTCAAGAGCCCCGCCAACCGCCAAGGCCTGATGATCGAATACGACACCGAGCGCGAGTTCTCCAACCGCCTGGGCGCCTATCTGACCTTCGACACCACCGGCGACCGTCAGGTGCGGATGAAGCTGGCCGTGTCGTTCGTCAGCGCCGAGAAGGCCCACGCCAACCTGGCCGAGGAGATGCCCGGCTGGGACTTCGACGGCTATCGCCAGGCCGCGCGGGAGCAATGGAACGGCGCCCTGGCCAAGATCCGGGTCGAGGGCGGCTCGGACGAGCAGCAGCGGATCTTCTATTCGGCGCTCTATCGCGCCCACACCATGCCGCACGACCTCAGCGGCGAGAACGTCTGGTGGAAATCCGACGAGCCCCACTACGAGGACTTCTACACCCTGTGGGACACCTTCCGCACGCTGCACCCGCTGCTGACCGTGATCCAGCCGCAGCGGCAGCGGGACATGATCCGCTCCCTGATTGACACCTACAAGCACACCGGCTGGATGCCGGATTCCCGTATCGCCGGGGCCAACGGCATGACCCAGGGCGGCTCCAATGGCGACATCCTGATCGCCGACGCCGTGGTCAAGCGCCTGGGCGGCTTCGACGAGGCCCTGGCCTATGAGGCGATCCGCAAGAACGGCGAGGTCGACAGCGACCAGCCCTTTCTGCAGGGCCGCGTCCTGAAGGACTATCTGAAGCTGGGCTATGTGCCGTTCACGGAGACCCGCTCGGCCTCGCGCACCCTGGAATACGCCTATGACGACTACGCCATCGGCGTGGTCGCGAAGGCCCTGCGCAAACCCGAGGACGCCAGGCGCTACCTGGCCCGGTCGGGGAACTGGAAGAACCTCTGGGACGACACGCTGGGATGCATCCGCCCCCGCTATCCCAACGGCGAATGGGTCGAGAACTACAGCTGCACCTACGAGTATCCTGACCGTTCAGGACCCTGGTGGGACGCCCCGTTCTATGAGGGCAATTCGCTACAATATTCGACCTACGTGCCGCAGGACGTGGCCGGGATGATGGCCAAGACCGGTGGGCGCGAGGGCTTCGTGACCTGGCTGGACCGCCTGTTCGACGGCCACTACTCGCAGGGCAACGAGCCCGACATCCTGGCGCCGTATCTCTATATCCACGCCGGCCGCCCTGACCGGACGGCCGAGATCGCCCGCCAGCTGATGGCCAAGCACTATCGTCTCGCCCGCACCGGCCTGCCGGGCAACGACGACGCCGGCGCGATGTCCAGCTGGTACGTCTGGAACGCCATCGGCCTCTATCCCAACGCCGGCCAGCCCTATTACTACATCGCCTCGCCGCTGTTCACGCGCAGCACCCTGGCGCTGGAGGGCGGCAAGACCTTCACGATCCAGGCCCTGGCGACCTCGGAGACCAATCGCTACGTCACGGCCGCCAAGCTGAACGGCAAAGCGTTGGACCGCGCCTGGATCACCCACGCCGAACTGGCCCAGGGCGGCGTGCTGGACCTGACGATGGGTCCCGTGCCGTCCCGCTGGGCGACGACCTTCACGCCGCCGCCCAACGGGCTTTAACCCCTCCCCTAGTGGTTCTCGTGCACGGCGACCTGCTCGGGCAGGACCAGCCGCACGCGGTCGAGGGCGACGCGGCCGGTGCGCGAGGTCACGGTGATGGTATGGCGGCCCGGCGACAACGATGGGCCGACCGTCGCCTTCAGCAGGTTGTCCAGCACGCCCTCCGCCCAGGCCGGAGAGCCGACCTTGCGCGGCAGCTTCACATGCTCGACCGCGCCGCCGTCGATGCTGACGTCCAGTTCGATGTCCTGAGCCTGGCCGTCGGGGAAGATCGGCAGGACGCCCAGTTGAACCCGGCGACCGTCGGAACCCGCGACGTCGACGGCCAGGGTCAGGGCGGCGCCCGGCGCGTCGGCCACCATCACGCCGCGGCCGCGACCGACGCCCTCGACCAGGCGCCAGCCGGTATTGGCGGCGAACGCTTCGGCCTCGAGCACCGGCGAGGCCGCGGGCGCATTGCCGTCGACCACCGCCAGGAACCGGGCTGGGTCAGCGGTCAGGCCGGAGCCCGGCAGCGGGATCGAGCGCGCGCGATAGATCCGCCATTGGCTGTCGGCCGGCTCCTCGGGCATCAGCCAGCGCCACTTGCCGCCGGCGACCTGATTGTTGAAGCGATCGGTCAGGGCGGTGATCTCGGCCTGGGCGTCGACGGCCGCGCCGCCGGCCGACCGCGCCATCGCCTGGTCGTTGTCGATCAACTCGTTATACCGCTCGGCGGCGAAGAACCGCATGTTGGCGGCCGCCGAAATGCGGATCGGGAACTCGACCAGCTCGAACCAGGCGTCGGCCAGCTCCGGCGGCACGGAGGCCCCGGTCGCCTTCGTCTCCGCCACTAGCTTGCGGAAAGCCCGCAGGCGGTCGTTGACCTCGTCAGGCGTGTAGCTGGACATGTGGCGGCTCTCGGCCTGTGGTTGCCATTCCAGGTGCTCGGGCCGGCGCTCGAAGTTCAGATGGTAATAGCGGTCCATCAGGTCGGCGGTGTTGCCGGCCAGGGCGGGCCCGAAGGCGCGGCGGCTCCAATCCTCCAGGAACTGGCGCTGGGTCTTGCCGCGCCAGCGGTCGATGTCCCAGGCCATTTCCAGGAAGTGGCTGGTCCCGATCTCGGCCGGCTTGATGTCGCCGACATTGGCGATCCAGACGTTGCGTGCGCCCTTGTCCCAGGCGTGGATCATTTCCTCCTGCACCAAGGCCGGCGGCGTCGTGCCGAGCCAGAGGTAGGCCAACGGAAAGCCCAGATAGGACAGGTGGTAATAGACCCCTGCCCCGCCCTTGCGTCCGGCCTCCTGGGCGCTGGGGAACTGGCGGATATAGCCGAAATTATCGTCGGGCCAGACGATAGTGACGTCGTCCGGAACCGCGACGCCGGCCCGGTAGATGTCCAGCACCTCCTTGTAGGGCACGAAGATCTGCGGGACCTTGGCCACGTCCGGCGAAACGTTCCGGCCCAGGATCTCGCGCTGGTCGGCGATGATCCTGTCCAGCAGCGCCACCTTGTCCTGCATGGTCTTGGGCCCGACCATGCCGGTGTCGTGGATGCCGCGCATGCCCAGGGTCCATAGGTTTTCGTAAGGGCCGTTGGCCTTGGCGCGCTCTTCCCAATAGGCCTTCACGCCGTCGGGATTGGTCGCGTAGTTGAACTTTTCGGGCGCGTCCTTCCACTCGCCGACATTGTTGCGCAGCATGGCCTCGGCGTGGGACGAGCCCATGACGATGCCGTACTCCTGCGCCAGCTTGGCGTTGGCCGGATCGGAATTGAACGGCGCGGTGGTGTGGTGCATGGCCGGCCACAAGGTGTTGGCCTTCAGGCGCAGCAGCAGGGTGAAGATCCGGCGGTAGGTCTTGGGCCCGATGTCGCCGCGCTCGGGGTCGAAGGTCTTGGCCGCCCAGGGATAGAGCCCCCAGTCCTCGTCATTGACGAAGACGCCCCGGTAGCGCACCGAGGGCGGGCCGAAACGGTGGACGCCGGGGGCGACGAACAGCGTGTCGCGATGCTTGGGCGTGACGTCGGCCCACCAGGCCCAGGGCGACACGCCCATGGCCTGCGCCACCTCGTAGACGCCGAAGGCCGTGCCCCGGCGATCGCTGCCGATCACCACCAGGGCCTTGTCGACGCCGGGCAGCGGATGGTCGACCGAGGCGATGACGAAGCTTTCCCAGGCGCCGTTCAGGCGCGAGACATCGATCTTTCTCGCCGCGACGATCTGGTCGATCAGCTTGCTGCCACCCAGCGTCCCGACCAGGATCGCCGTCCTGCCGGCGGGCGTGGCCGCGACGGTCGCCTGCTGGGCGGTGACGGTCTTGATGTCGTCCGCCAGGTCGTCGGCGGCGTGGCGCACCACGGCGGCGTCGGCAGGATCGACCACGATGGTCGGCGCCCGTCCCGCCTCGACCAGCACGAAGCCGCCCCGCGCCAGGCTGTCGGTGAAGAGGGTCCCGGTCTCGTCGCGCCCTTCTCGCGCCTGGGCCGCGTGAACCGCGCCGAGACAAAGAACGAGCGCCAGGACGCTCCGCCAGATCGACTTCAGTCTGTTCATCGGCCCAGGCCTCCCTACGCGTGGCGGGTCTTGTACTTCGGATGATGCATGGTCGGACCGCTCGTCACGAGTCCAAGGCTTGCGACACGATCGCTTCGAACCGGTCCAGGGGGCAGTCGAACGCTGGCGTCGCCGTGCTGCAGCCCGGAATGAACACCGGGGCGGCCGGCGGCGGCGTCGCCTGGGTCAGCGGCGTGGCCTCGCGCAGTTGGCGAAGGCTCTGGCCGGTGAAGCGGGCGCGGATCACGCGCACGCCGTCGGCGCGCCGCCAGCGCTCGAACACCAGGGCGCCGCCCGGGCCGATCTGGTTGGGCTGATAGCCCGGCAAGGCCCATTCCAGGCGCAGCAGGCCGCCCAGCACCGCCAGGGTACCGTCATGGCCGGCGACGAAGACGACCCGCGCGCCCGTCGGACCGATCGCCGCGTCGGAGGCTCCGGTTTCGAGCGTCGCCAGGATCCGTCGCGCCAGGGGACCGCCCAGGGCCTTGGCGACATAGGGCGTGCGGAGCCGCAGGTCGAACTCCGCCTGGTGCAGGGCGAAGACGCGGGTCAGCGTATCCTCGTCCAGGCCTCGCCACCCCTGTCCCGCGAAGTCCTGGCCGTCGGCCCAGGCCATCAGCAAGCTCTCGGTGACCCCGGAGGCGAAGGCTTCCGGCCCCCACAGCGAGACCAGGTCCTCGCCTTCGACGAAGCCCGGCTTGGCGTCGAGGATCCGCCTCTTGCCGGGCGACGGCGGGCACGGACCGACCGGACATTGCATCAGCAGCGCGTCCAGGCGCTCGATCGCATCGCGATGGCTGGCGCTCCAGGCCGTCAGGTCGCCGCCGGCTCGGCCAGCGACGGCGGCGCGCGCCAGGTCGGCGTCGGCGACCACCACCCCGGCCTTGATCGGCTCGAACATCGGGTCCACGCGCCCCTCCCCGACGTTGCCGACGGCGACGACGCAGCCCGGCGACAGGGTCCGCGCGACCGCCTTGGCCGTGGCGATCGTCCTCTGGGTGACGTTAGCCCAGTAGTAGGTCGCGCCGCAGTCGTCCGGGCGCAACAGCCCCTCGGCGACATAGCGCTCACGGAAATAGCCGCCCATCAGAGCCGCCAGGGTCTCGCCGCGGGCGGTCAGGTGGCCGGGCGGGACCGAGAACCGCGGCCAGGGCCGGGCCGAGGTTTCCTCCAGCCGCTCGGGGCTCGACATCGCCGCCCGCACCCCGTGGCGACTGAGGATCACCACCTTCTCCAGCCGCTCGCCCGGCGCGCCGGCCCAGGCCGAGCCCGCCGACAGCAGAAAGAACACGGCCAGGGCGGTTCGAAGGAACGGGATCATCGCGCGGCTCCGAAAGTCAGCGGCAACCGGTTCCGGCGATCAGCTCGACCTCGGCCACCTGGATGGCTTTACCCGCGGTCAGCTCCAGCCGATAGCGGGCATAGGGCTTGGCCACGAGCGCGAAGGTCCGGGTGGCGTGGCGATGGTCGAAGCGTTCGCCGCGCCGCTGGTCCAGCTTCACCCAACGCTTGCCGTCGAAGCCGCTGAACCGCCACGCGGTCGGATCGGCCTCTTCCGCGCCGACGCTGACGGTGTAGGCCTTCAAGCAGGTCGCCGCCGGCCGGGCGAACACCGCCGACTGGCCGGCCGAGGCTGTCCAGACGGTCGAGGTCTTGCCGTCGGTCAGGGCCGGCGCGCTGGCCTCGGTGGTCAGCACGGCGCCGTCATAGGCCCACTGGCCGGGCTTGTCGCTCATGGTGAAGCGCAGCACGCCGCCGGCCAGCAGCTGGCCTTGGGAAACGAAGGGCCCCAGCAGCGGCTTGCCGTCCAGGCTGGCCGCCGCGATGTACGGGTGATCCGCGCCGGCGTTCTGCGCGACGATCTCCAACGTCTTGCCGCCTTCGAGATGGATCAGGCTGCGCGGGTGGCGCGGCCCGTGCAGGTAGAACAGGTCGCTTCCCAGCTTCGGAAACAGGCCCAGGCGGTTGAACACGTAGTTGGAGCTCATGGCCCCGGCGTCCTCGTCGCCCGGATAGGCAGTGTCGGTGAAGTGTTTGAACACCTCGCCGGCCCAATAGGACGACAGGTCGGCGCGGCCCAGGTTGTGGAACAGCCAGGGCGTGGCGAAGGAGGGCTCGTTGGTGATGTCGATCAGGCCGGCGTCGAGGGCGTGGTTGAGCCGCTCGTTGAAGCGCACCCGCCCGCCCATGGCCTCGACCAGGCCCGGCAGGTCGTGCAGCACGCCGTAGGAATAGATCCAGGCCGTGCCCTCGTAATAGCCGACATTGTTGTGGACCTTGCCGTCCCAGCCCTGCTTGGGGTCGACGTCCTGGAACTTGCCGTCCGGATAGCGCGGCATGAGGAAGCCCTTGAAACCGTCGCTCTCCGTCTCCGGATTCCAGATCTTGCGCCAGTTCTGCGAACGCCTGGTCAGCGCCTCGGCTTCGTCGGCATGCCCGGCCTTGGCCGCGACCTGGGCGGCGAAGTAGTCGTTCAAGGCGAAGCCCAGGGTCGACGAGCCCGACTTGGCGCGCTGGTTGTTCGGTTCGGGGCTGAGGTCGCCGACGCCGAAATAGCCGCTTTCCAGATAGCGCGGGCGGCGGCGCTCGAAGGCGTTGAAATGGGTCACGCGCCAGGCGTCGGTCCAGTTGACGCCCCGGGCCCCGCGCAGCGCTGCCTCGCCCAGCACGTTGTCGACCTCGTCGCCGCCCTGGCCGACATGGTAGTTCTGGCCGCCGATGATGGCGGTGTCGGCCGCGCCGAACTTGTCGAAGGTGTGGATCAGCGAATTGAGGTTGGCCGCATACTCGCTGGGACGCAGCACCGACATCAGCGGGAACAGCGTCCGGTAGGTGTCCCACAGGGTGTAGTGGTCATCCCAGTTTGGACGGCCCAGCTCCTTGGCCGGCTGGTCCAGCGAGCGGTCCCGCGGGTGGGTCGAGGCGTGGTAGAGCGCGGTGTAGAACCGTCGGGTCTGGGCGTCCGAAAGCCCCGAGACCTCGATCTCGCCCAGCCGGTCGTTCCAGGCGGCCTGGTTTTCCTGGCGCACGCGCTCGAAGCTCCAGTCCGGGATCTCGCGGTCCAGCAAGGCTTCGGCCGTCTCGGCGCTGGTGAAGGACACCGCGATCTTGACCAGCAACGGCTTGTCGCCGGTGGTCTTGAAGGTCTGCCAGGCGCCCAGACGCTCGTCCGGACCGGTCCTGCCCTCGATGGCCCCGGCCTTGCGGTCCTGCTTGTCGAAGACGCCCCAGGCCGTCGGCTTCCGGTCGAACTTGGCGACGAACCAGATGTCGATCAGGGCGGGGTTCCAGTAGCCCTTGGCCTTGACGTGGCCGACGACCTTGCCCTCGGCCGGGAACAGCTTGACGTCGGCCTGGTCCGAGGCGACCAGGCCACCGACCTTGCGCGTCACGTCGAACACCAGCTGAGCTTGGTCGGTGTCGGGATAGGTCAGGCGATAGATCGCCGCATAGTGGGCCGGCGTGACCTCGACGCGCGTGTCGTAGCGCGACAGGCGGACGGAATAGGCGTCGGCCGCCAGGACCTCGTCGGCCTTGGGCGACAGGTGGGCGGCCTCATCGAACTGGGCGAGCCCGACCTGGGGCGACAGCAGGAACGTGCCGTAGGTGGTGACGCCGCCCGACCCTTGCGAATGCAGCTGGGCGAAGCCGCTGATCGGCTCGGCGGCGTTGTAGCCGGCGTTGCTGGGGTTGGGGGTCTCGGGCGACGGATGGATGGAGCCGTTTGGCCGCGTCGGCCCGGGGATGGTGTCGCCTTCGTTGTCGTTGCCCAGGCCGACCGTCAGCGCGGGAAGCTTGTAGAGCGGCCGGTCGGACTCGGCCCAGGCCGCGGATGACGCCGCCAGGAGGACCAGAACCAACAGGGGCGACAGGCTCGCGCGAAGTCCGGGCATCAAGATCCTCCGGCTACGGAACGAGGAGGGCCGCCGAAACTGAATGTCCCGCCGGGTCCCTCCCCCGAAATCGAAAATATAGCCGGTCCACGAATGGACCGGCTATCAGGTGGCTTCACGGGGAGTGAAGATCAGAAGGTGGCGCGCGCCGTCAGGGTGTAGGTGCGGCCATCATAGTCGACCCAACGCGAGACCTTGGTGTCGTTCTCGTATTCGAAACGCTTGGAGTCCGTCAGGTTGTAGGCGTCCAGCGACAGGGTGAAATTGTCCGTCACGTTGTAGGAGGCCGACAGGTCCAGCTGGCCGCGCGCCTTCACCGAGCGAGCGCTGCCGGTATAGGTGCCGTTGGCGTTCAGCGGGTAATCGGAGCGATAGTTGTAGACCATGCGCACGCCGTATTTCGGCGTCTCGTAGTAGCCGATGACGTTGACGTTATGCTTTGAGATGCCCGGGAACGGAGCGATCGCCGGGCTCTTGGACGTCGTGTAGGCGTAGTTGAAGCTGCCGCCCAGGTTCTTCCAGAAGCCCGGCAGGAAGTCGAGGTTCTGCTGGATGTTGAACTCGACGCCCTCGACGGTGGTCGGCTTGTCGAGGTTGTAGGACCCGGTGGCGTTGACGTGGACCTGGGTGTTGGCGCTGCTCAGGCTGGTGGCGTTGCAATAGGTCCCGTCCCACGACAGGGCGCCGAAGCCCCAGGTCGAGCCGTCGGCCGGACAGATGATCGACGGGTCGGTGGTGGTGGCGATGCGGTTGGTGATGTTCTTGTGGAAATAGGCCAGCGAGATCAGGCCGTTGGGACGGTTGTACCACTCCAGCGACAGGTCGAACGACTCGGCCAGGTAGGGCCTGAGGCTGTTGTTCCCGATGGCGACCGAGACGTCGTAGACGTTGGTCGAGCCCGAGCTCAGGCTGCTGTTGAAGATCGGCGACGGACTGACCTTGGTCGACGGCGAATACTGGCGCGGGTGCGGGCGGACATAGGTCTTGTAGTAGGCGCCGCGCAGGATCAGGTCGTCGGTGACGTCGGCCACGAAGATCGCCGACGGCAGGAAGTAGTGGTAATTGTTCTTGTATTCGTCGGTCTTGAACGCCGTGGCCGAGCCGATCGAGTCGGTCGGCGGGGTGACGCGGTCCAGGGTGGTGATGGTGTTCTTGGTGTCTTCGTAGCGGCCGCCGAAGTTGCCGCGCACGCCATGACCGAAGATTTCGGTGTCGTACTTCGCCTGGATATAAAACTCGTTGACGTCGTTCTCGTTGGTGAAGTTCTTGTCGTAATAGCTGCTGTCGGCGTACTGGATGTTGAAGCCCTGGCTTGAGAGGCCGCCGTCCTTATAGGGCGTGACCGGACGGACCGCGTCCAGGAACTGGTGGATGTTCAACACCTGCCAGTTGCGATTGTAGTCGCCGGCGGAGCCGCCCATGAAGTCGTCGACGAACGGCGCCGTGACCATCATGCTCGAGGTGATCTTGTTCAACTGAGCGCCGTAGGCGTAGACCCGGTAGCCGGTCGACACGTACTTCTCGCGCTCGAGGCGCACGCCGGCCTGGAGGCTCTTGACCGGTCCGAACTTGACGAAGCGCTCGAGGTCGAAGGCGGCGGTGCTCAGGTCGTTCTTGGCGAAGCTCTCGGTGCCCTGGATCTGGATCTGGTTGGTCGAGTTGGCCTTGGAACCGTTGTTGTAGAACGACGTCGGGTCGCCGGGGCCGCCCCAGGTCCAGGTCTGGCCGTTGGCGATCGCGTTCTGCGGCGTCGGGCTGGTCGAGTATTTGAAGGCGCTGATGTCATCCAGGCCCGTGGTCAGCGAGCCCGTGATGCCGTTGCCGCCCGCCTTGGTGTAGGTGGCGACGTCGACTTCGGTCTCGACCGAGGCGTTGTAGCCCGACGACACGGTCAAGGCGCCGGCGAAGCGCCAGTCGTCGTTGCTCCAGTCGATATTGCCGATCAGGCCCTTCGACTTCTGGTGTTGGGAATAGAGACGGGTCGAGGAGAGCGCGTTCATGTTGTTGAACGAATAGCTCTCGTACAGATAGCGTCCGTCATTGGTCTTGATCGGCGTGCCGGTCGGGGTGATCACCGTGCCCGCGCCGGCCGTGGACGACGGCAGGACGGTGTTGATCAGGAAATATTGAGTGGTGTCAGGCAGGTTGCGATCGGTCGAGAAGCCGATCAGACCGACCTTGGTGTTGTCGTTCGGCTTCCACTCCACGCCCGCCGAGCCCGACCAGACCTTGCCCACGTTCATGCGGGTGTACTGGCGGATCTGGCTATTGGCCCAGATGCCGTTGTTGCTGGTCGAACCGGTATTGCTGGTGATGTAGCCCGCCTTCACCAAATCGTCCTGCTTCATGCCCAAGGCCTGAGCCAGTGATCGGCAGTACGAGGTCGCGCTGGTGGGGCATGCGGTCGGCGAGAAATACTGGCCGTAGGTGCTGTTGAACTGAGTGGGCGAGAGGCCCGTCATCGCCGAGGTCAGATAGTCGTAGCTGTTGAGCCGGACGGTGTCGCGGCGGAACTTTTCCTTCTTGTAGGCGATCGTCCCGAACACGGCGAGATCGTCCGTCAGGTGCTTGTTGTAGCTGAGGGTCGCGGCCGGCGCGCCCAGATCGCCCAGGTCGTTGTACTCGTAGGACAGCTTGGCGAAACCGCCGTCCTTGCGCGACAGCGCCGGGGCGATCTGCATGTCGACATTGCCGCTGAGGCCGCCCGACACGGTGTTGGCCATCGGCGACTTCTGGATCACGAAGGCCGAAAAGATGTCCGAGTTGAACGCGCCCAGCGGCGTGCCTTGGTTGTCGCGCAGCAGCGGCGGATAGGCGAACGACTGGCCGTTCAGCGTGGTGCGGGCGTATTCGCCCGGCATGCCGCGCAGGTTGATGGTGGCGTCGCGGCCCTCGGCCTCGCGGTTGATCTGCACGCCCGGGATGCGCTGCAGGGCCTCACCGACGTTGAGGTCCGGGAAGCGGCCCAGGCCGTCCGAGGAGATGCCGTCGGTGATCTCGATGGCGTTCTTCTTGGCGCGAACGGCGTTGGCGTAGCTCTGCTTGAAGCCGGTCACGACGACCGCGTCGAGCGTGTCCGAGCTGGCGGCTGCACTGGGAGCCGAACTGGGGGCCGCGGCTTCCTGCGCGGCGGCGAGCGCCGGCGCCCCGCCAATGATGGTGGCCGACAGGAGCGCGACCTTCAGGGCGCGTCTCGGGCTGATCTTCGCTTGCAATTCGTTTCCCTCCTCGTTTGCGGCCATTGCCTTGGCGGCTTATTGGCCCGACCTCTTCGCGACATCGGTTGAACCGGAAAACATTGACTGGTCAGGACAATATTTCCGGTACGCCCACCCCCGTGTCGCACCCTTGGATCGGCTACAATGACATTGATATCACTGACCTATTTCATATAGCCAATTTGGTTTCTATATTATTTTTCGTTATAGATCTAGAATTTTTTTTTCAATATTTCCATATTGGTCAGGCCAGATGGAGATCTACAACCCTCGGTGAAGAGCGCTTCAGCCGAGCGTTGAGAGCGTTGACGACAAGGATGGAGGAGACCACCGGGTCCAGTCGTGGTCTCCGTGGCATATGCGCCCGCCCCCTTCGAACCGCGGGTGTTGGAAAACAGGCGTGAGTCCGGCGAGGCCTGGGTCAGGAGAGAGTGGAATGAAGCGAAGCGTGGTGGCGGCGAGCCTGGCCGGGCTGGCGATGGGCTTCGCCGCCCAGGCGGAGGAAACGCCCCGCGTCCAGCCGGTGCAGGTGGACGCCTCGCGTCCGGACTGGGAGAACCCGGCGGTGTTCGCGCGCGGCAAGCTGGCGGCCAGCGCCACGCACTTTGCGTTCGAGAGCCGCGAGGCAGCCCTGGCCGGCGACATGACCCGGTCGGCGCGCTACCAGTCGCTGGACGGGCCGTGGTCGTTCAGCTTCTCGCCGTCGTCGGACGCGGTTCCTGAAGGCTTCGAGAACCCGGACTATGACGTCTCGGCCTGGAAGACCATCAAGGTCCCGGCCCTGTGGCAGACCGAGGGCTATGACCAGCCGCGCTACAACAACATCACCTATCCGTTCCCCGCCAACCGGCCGCTGATCCCCCACGCCACCAATCCGGTCGGCTCGTATCGGCGCACCTTCGAGATCCCGGCCGGCTGGAGCGGCCAGGCCGTGATCCTGCACATCGGCGCGGCCGGCTCGGCCTACCAGGTGTGGGTCAACGGCGTGGAGGCCGGCTATTCGGAGGACTCCAAGCTGCCGTCGGAATTCGACGTCACCAAGCTGCTGAAGGCCGGCCAGCCCAACATCGTCGCCATCCAGATTCACCGCTGGTCGGACGGCAGCTACCTGGAGGACCAGGACTTCTGGCGGGTCTCGGGCATCGAGCGGTCGGTCTATCTGAAGGCCGTCCCCAAGGCCGCGGCCAGCGACCTGTTCGTCCATGCCGGCCTGGACAAGGCCTACAAGGACGGCGTGCTGTCGACCGACGTGGCCCTGGCGGCCCGCGACAAGCCGGTCACCGTGCGCATGACCCTGCTGGACGGCGACAACACCGTGCTGACCAAGGCGGCCAAGGTCGCGGCCGGGGCGGCCAGGACCGAGACTCTGGCGGCCAGCGTGCCGGGGGTGAAGGCCTGGACCGCCGAGACCCCCAACCTCTACACCCTGCTGGTCGAGGTGCTGGACGCCAACGGCAAGGTGATCCAGGCCACGCCGCAGCGGATCGGCTTTCGCACCGTGGAGATCAGGAACGGCCGGGTGGCGGTCAACGGCAAGCCGATCGTCATCCGCGGCGTCAATCGCCACGAGCACGACCCCGAGACCTTCCACGTGATCTCGGAAGCCTCGATGCGCCGCGACATCGAGCTGATGAAGCGCAACAACATCAACGCCGTGCGCACCTCGCACTATCCCAACGCCGAGCTGTGGTACGCCCTGGCCGACGAATACGGCCTCTATGTGATGGACGAGGCCGACATCGAGAGCCACGCCTATATGGGCTGGGGCAACGCCGACCCGTCACAGCGTGACAAGCGGCAGATCGGCTTCGACCCAGCCTGGGAGCAGGCCCATGTCAGCCGCGTGATGAACATGGTCGAGCGCGACAAGAACCATCCGTCGGTGATCTTCTGGTCGCTGGGCAACGAGGCCGGCATCGGACCCAATTTCGAGAAGGCCGCCGCCGCGGTCCGCAAGCGCGATCCCTCGCGCCTGATCTCATACCTCGGCTGGGGGGCGCGGCCCTGGGAGCACGTGCCCAACAGCTATGTCGACATCTATGCGCCGATGTATGACGACCTGACCAAGATGGTCGACTGGGCCACCGACCCCAGCCGCACCCAGCCGATGATCCAGTGCGAATATTCGCACATGCAGGGCAATTCCGGCGGCAACTTCAAGGACTACTGGGACACCATCTACCGCTACGACAAGCTGCAGGGCGGCTTCATCTGGGACTGGGTGGACCAGTCGATGTACCGCTACACCAAGGACGGCCGACGCTACTGGGGCGATGGCGGCGAGTACGGCCCCAACCCCGGCGGCGACGTCGAGTTCGGCGACGGCCTGCTCCAGCCCGACCGCACCCCCAACCCCCAGTTCTACGAAGTCGGCAAGGTGCTCTCGCCGATCCAGTTCGGCGCTTTCGACCCCGCGACCGGCCGCGTCACGGTGACCAACCGCCACGACTTCCGCGACCTCTCGGGCTTCGACTTCGATTGGGTGCTGGAGGAGAACGGCGTGGCGATCGCCTCGGGCCAGCTGCCGGCCTTGAAGACCGCCGCGCGGGGCGTGGAGGACGTCGTCCTGCCGCTGCCGAAGATCCAAGCCAAGCCGGGCGCGGAGTATTTCGTCACGGTCCGGGCCAAAGCCAAGGCTGGCGCCGTGCCGTTGACCCCGGCCGGCTACACGGTCGGCTGGGAGCAGTTCGCCGTCTCGGCGACGCCGGCTCCGGCCGTCGCCCGCTCGGGCGCGGTGTCGCTGGCCGAGACTGGCGCGGCGATCACCGCCTCGGCCGCCGGCGCCACCCTGACCATCGACAAGGCCACCGGCCTGGTCGAGGCCTACGCCAAGGACGGCGTCGTCCTGGCCAAGGGCGGCCAGCCCAACTTCTTCCGCGCCGAGACCGACAACGACACCGGAACCGGCCTGACCGCTCAGCAGCGGCCCTGGCAGGAGATGACCAAGCAGCGCCAGCTGCGCGCCGTGACGACCCGCACCGTCGCCGGGGACCGCCAGATCGTTGTCGACTACGCCCTGGGAGCCGGCGCGGCGCGGTTCACCACCACCTATACCATGGCCGGGGACGGCTCCGTCGCCGTGGTCGGCGAACTCACCCCCTTGAAGGACGACCTGCCGCCGCCCGTGCGCGTGGGCCTGTGGTATTCGGTTCCGGCGGATCTCAAGACCGTCGAGTGGTACGGCCGCGGCCCGCACGAGACCTATGTCGACCGCTACACCTCGGCCCCGATCGGCTTGTGGCGCGGGGCCGTCGCCGACCAGAACCACGACTACATGCGGCCCCAGGACACCGGCAACAAGATCGACGTCCGATGGATGGAACTGAGCGGCCGGGGACGCGGCGTGCGGGTGGCCGCCGACAAGCCCCTGATGATGACGGCCCTGGCTTTCCCCTATGAAGACCTCTATCGCCGCCCGCCCGGAACCTGGAAGTCGACCGACATCGTCCCGCACGGGGACGCAACCCTGCTGGTGGACGCCGTCCAGTGGGGGATCGGCGGCGACACCGCCTGGAACAGCTTCGGCCTGCCGCACATGAAGTACCGCACCAAACTGGAGCCCACGCGGGTCAGCTTCCGCCTGGAGCCGTTCGCGGGCGCGGGGACCTCGCCCGACAAGGCCCGTCCCGCCGAAGCGACGCCGCCGCGATAGCGGTCATCCGCCTCGTCGCCTGCTAAGGTCGGTGACCGTCGGAGTCGCCGAATTCAAGGAGTCCCCATGAAACGTTTCGCCCTCGTCCTCGCCGCCCTGCTCGCCGGGCCGGCCCTGGCCGGCGAGCCGATCAGTCCGCGCTTCAACGCCGATCCCTCGCCGCACGCGTTCAAGGGCGGCTACTATCTCTACGCCACCGACGACGCGTCCAATTCGGGGACCTATTGGGACTCGACGACCTGGCGGCTCTATACCTCCAAGGACCTGAAGACCTGGAAGGACGGCGGCGCGTTCCTGGGGGTGTCGGTGTTCAAGTGGGCCAAGCCCGACGCCAAGGCCTGGGCGCCCGAGGCCGCCTACCGCAACGGCAAGTACTACTTCTACGCCCCGGTCGGCGGCGACAAGATCGGCGTCGCCGTGGCCGATCGTCCCGAAGGGCCGTTCCACGACGCCATCGGCGCGCCGCTGGTCGACAAGGCCCGCGACGCCAACGCCGGGGCCGAGCCGATCGACCCGCAGGTGCTGATCGACGACGACGGCCAGGCCTACATGGTCTTCGGCACCCGCGTGCCCAAGATCGTCAAGCTGGGCGCGGACATGAAGAGCCTGGCCGGGCCGATCCAGGACATCGCCGTCACCGGCTTCCCGGCCGACGACCCGAAGAAGGCCTACGGAGAGGCCCCTTTCCTGCACAAGCACAAGGGTCTCTACTATTTCAGCTTTTCCACCGGCTGGCCCGGCCAGATCGTCTACGCCACCGCCAAGACCCCGACGGGTCCCTACGCCTATCGCGGCGTGATCCTCGACTATCTGAAGATCTCGACCAACCACCAGGCGATCCTGCAGGACAAGGGCAAGACCTGGTTCTTCTATCACGACGCGCTGTTGCCCGGCGGCGGAAGCCATCGGCGCTCGATCGCGATCGAGCCGCTGAGCTATGCGCCGGACGGCTCCATCGTCGAGGTGCGGCCCAAGCCATCGGCTCGATAGCCGTGTCCCATCGCGGCTGAGACCGATGGCGAGTCGAAGGGGGTCTCGCCGGCCGACGCGTAGCCGCAAAGCGCTCGGTAGCGGTCCAGCACGCGCTCCAGCGTGCTGGCCTTGACCGGGCGACCGTCGCGCAGCTTGACCCAGGTGGTCTCGCTGATCCCGAACGTCCCCCGCAGGCAGACCTTGGTCGTCGCCGGCAAGACCCGGCGCAGGGCCAGGAAGGTCTCGCGGTCGGCGACGGTCATGGCTGATCGTACGCTCATCGGCCTACCCGCCGGGGATCGAGGCCTGGACCAGGTCCAGCCGCGCCTTGAGCGGATCGGCGCCGACCTTCACCCCGTCATTGGCGAAGTCGATGATCGTATCGCTCTTGGCGTCGAACCGCGGCCAGGCCGGCTGCCCCGCCGCTACCGGCGCGCCCTTGGCGGAGAAGGCGATCCAGTAGGCGTGGGCGGCCTTGGCCGCGGCGGCGTCGGCCGGGGTCAGGGCCGCGCCGTAGCGGGCGTCGACGGTATCGAACACGAACGGGATCTCGGTGGCGTGCGGCGCGCCCCACCAGTCCTTGCGCTGGCTTTCGGCCACGTAGGAGAAGCGGTACTGCCAGACCGGCGCGCCCTGCTCGGACAGGATGCGGGCGATCTTGCGCGAGGGCTCGATGAACATCCGATCGCCGGCCGCCTTCCAGCCGTAGACCTTGATGTCGTCCTTGCCGGTCGGGTCGTAGACGGCCTCGGCGGCGGCGCGCTGGTCTCCGAACGGCGCGAACACCTGGTCGCGGGTCCCGCCGAAGAAGAAACCGTCGGCGCCGGTGGCCCCGACCATCACCGGCATCTTGCTCCAGGCGCCGGCGGCGTAGGCGGCCAGCGGTTCGCGAGCCAGGATCTTGCCGTCGATCATCGGCCCGCCGCCCCAGGTGGGCGTGCCCGCGGTGGCCATGTTCAGGCCGTCGACCACCGCGTCGGCCGGCAGGGCGCGAAGGGCCGCCAGGGCGTCCGGCCCCTCCCCGCTGACGCCGGCCTTGGCGGCGAAGGCCAGGCCCGCGCTCTCGGCCGAGCGCTCGCCGTTCGCGGCCCGCAGCGGCAGGGTCGGCAGGAGCCTCGGCCGGCCGCCGCCCGACTGGATGATCGCCTTGTGGAACAGCCCCTTGGCCAGCGGCGAGGTCAGCAGGTCGTGCACCGACACGCCGCCGGCCGATTCCCCGAAAACGGTGACGTTGCCTGGGTCGCCGCCGAACGCCGCGATATTGTCGCGCACCCATTTCAGCGCCGCGATCTGGTCGAGCAGCGCATAGTTGCCCAGCAGGCCGCCGTCGGCGTTCTCGGCGGTCAGGGCCGGGTGGGCGAAGAAGCCGAAACGCCCGACCCGATAGTTGAAGCTGACCAGCACCACGCCGTCGCGGGCGAAGCGATCGCCGGAATAGACCGCCGGAGAAGAGCCGCCGTTGACGAAGCCGCCGCCGTAGATCCAGACCATCACCGGCCGCTTGGTCTTGGCTGTCTCGGCCCCGGCCGGCGTCCAGACATTGACGTAGAGGCAATCCTCGGCCGGCTGGACGCCCAGGGGCGCGGCGTCGCCGGGGAACGGGTTCTGCATGCAGTCGGGGCCGTAGGCCGCCGCCGAACGCACGGCGGTCCAGGCGGCGGGCGGCTGGGGCGCGCGCCAGCGCAGGTCGCCCACGGGCGGCGCGGCGAACGGCACGCCCTTGAATGCGTCCACGCCGTCGGCCTGCCGGCCGGCGACGGGGCCGTAGGTCGTCTTGACCACGGGATCCGCGGCGAAAGCCGAAGCGGACATGAGATTGGCGACGGAGAAGGCGATCAGGGCGTAGCGGTGCATGACGTCGTCCTTAATAGGTCAGGCCGTAGTGTATCGGATAGAGCGGCTTGACGGAGTCGTGGGGGGCGTCCTCGGCCTGGGCCTCGGCGGCGGCCATCGACGAGGGCAGTTCGAACGGCAGGCGACCTTGCGGCGCGACCGCCCCGGTCAGCGCGTCGAGCAAGGCGTCGTCGCTGGCCCCGAAGTCGCCGATCAGGGCCGTCGCCTTGTCCCTGACGTTGGTCAGGACGGCCGGGCGGTCGAGATAGACGCTGACGATGGTGGGGACCCTGGCCGAGGCGGCCTTGATCGCCTCATAATCGGTCGCGTCGTCCCTGAACGACAGGTCGCCCTCATGCTGGCGGGCGCCGAAGGTGTAGGTCGGGTGCAGGGTCTGGAACGGCGCGGCGGTGCGGATGATCGCCAGCTCGGCCTGGGCCAGATCGGTCACCGGCGTCAGGCCGTGAGCCTTGGCCGCCTCGGGCGAGACGCCCATCAGCCACACCTTGCGCCCGGCGCCCTTCAGCGGCAGCAGGCCGGCCTTGTTCTCCAGCAGGGTCAGGGCCCGGCTCTGGGCGGCGCGGCCTTCGGCGACGAAGGCCGGGGCCCCGACGATCGCCTCGGCGGTCTTGGGATCGACATAGGGGTTCTCGAACAGGCCCTGTTCGAACTTGACCTGCAGGACCCGCCGCACGGACTGGTCGATCCGTTGCTCGGTGATCTTGCCGCCCTTGACCGCCGCCACCAGCTCGGCCGTGTCCTCGACGCCGCCGAACTGGTCGAGGCCGGCGTTGACGCCCTTGGCGTAGCGGTCGACCTTGCTCAGGTCCTCCACGCCCCAGGCGGTGGAGAATCCCTCGAAACCAGGCGCCTGGCCGGCCGGGAAACCGTCGCGGCAGGTCTGGCCGCAGTCGTTGGTGATCGCCCAGTCCGAGATGACCAGGCCCTTGAAGCCGTGCTTGCCGCGCAACAGGTCGGTCAGCAGTTGCCGGCTGAAGCCCGCCCCGACGGGCTCGAGCGGCTTGCCGTCAAGCTTGACGCCCTGGAGGATCGCGTAGGTCGGCATGACCCCGACGACGCCGGCGGCGAAGGCGTCGTCAAACGGCTTGACGTGCTGGTCGAACTGGCCGGCTGGGAACACGGCGTAGCGGCCATAGCGGTTATGGCCGTCGAAGCCCTTGGCCGAGGCGCCGTAGCCGACCCAATGCTTGACCACGGCCGAGACGCCGTCGGCCGCCAGGCCCGTGTCGCCGCCCTGGAAGCCCTGAACATAGGCCTTGACCATGGTCCCGACCAGCACAGGGTCCTCGCCGAACGTGCCATTGATCCGCGACCAGCGCGGCTCGGTGGCCAGGTCGGCCATCGGCGACAGCGCCTGGTGGATGCCGACCGCGCGGTATTCCTTGCGTGCGACTTCGCCGAAGCGCCGGGTCAGGGCCGGGTCGCCGATCGCGGCCAGGCCGGTGGCTTCGGGCCATTGCGAAAAGCCACCGGAGGTCACGCTGGCGCCGGCGGTGAACTGAAAGTGGTTGCGGGGATCGGTGCTGATCGTCACCGGTATGCCCAGCCGCGTGTCCTCGGCCAGAGCCTGGAGGGCGTTGTTCTGCTCGGCCAGCATCGCCGGCGCGCCCGACAGCCGGGTGATGAAGGTCTCGACATGGCGTGACCGGATCAGCGGCGCGGCCTTGTCGAGGTCGTAGCCGGCGCCGATCCCGGCGACGCCCAACGGCCCCTTGGCGGGCACGGTGCCGTGCATCATCGCCCCGGCCTTCTCGTCCAGCGTCATGCGGGCCGTCAGGTCGGCGGCCCGCCGGCCAGGATCCAGCCGCCAGTCCTCGTAGGGCGACAGTTTTCCGTCGCGGTCGAGGTCGCGGAACTTCAGCCCGTCCACGGCGATCGTCGCGCCGCTGCGGGAACCGAGGGCGGGCTGGACGGGAGCGGCCATGGCGGCGGGCGCCAGGGCGATCGCGGCGGCGGTCAGGAGCAGACGGCGAAACAGGGACATACGGGAACTCGAAACGAGAAAAGACAGCTCCCGGCGGGCAGGTCCGCCGGGAGCCAGGCAGCAGGTCTAGAAGGTCACGCCCAGGCGCACGCCGTAGGTGCGCGGCGGGGCGTAGAAGTCGGCGTTGCCATTGGTGGCCAGGCCGGTGGTGGCGTTGGGCGACGAGGCGGTGCGGACGTCCTCGTTCTCGATGTTCCGCACATAGCCCTGCAGGGTCCACCGGTCGTCGGCGCTGGCGTAGGTCAGGCTGACGTCGGACTTGGTGAAGCCGTCCTGCCTGTTCTGGACGAAGCCGTGATATTCCAGGTTCTTGCCGCTTTCATAATGGGTCTGGACCCGCCCGGTCAGCGTGCCGCCGAACGATAGATCCCAGACGTGCTGGTAACCCAGGTTCACGGTCCAGGCCGGGGTCCGGGCCATCCGGCAGCCCGAGAAGTCGGTCGAGCGCGGGGCGGCGGCGGCGAAGTTGGCCGTATAGCAGCCGGCTACCGCCGCATTGGCGTTGTTGTTGGCGAAGGCGTCGCCCAGCGGCAGCACGAAATCGGTGTATTCGGCGTGGATCCAGCCCAGCGTGGCGTCGATCCGGTCATGCTCGGTCAGCACGAGGTTGCTTTCCAGCTCCAGCCCGTAGACCCGGGCCTTGTCGGCGTTCAGCGTAACCGTGGCGTTCTGGCCGGCGATCACCCCAACCGCCGAAACCTGGAAGTCCTTGTAGTCGTAGAGGAAGGCCGAGGCGTTGAGCTGCAGGCGGTTGTCGAGGAAGCGGTTCTTCACGCCGGCCTCGTACGAGGTGATCTTCTCCGGCTCGTAGGTGTTCTGGCCGACGCCGTCGAAATAGCCCCCCGCCTTATAGCCGGTGGCGACATTGGCGTAGAGCATCGAGTCCGGCGTCAGGTCGAAGTCGGCGCCGAGCTTCCAGTTGGTGGCGTCCCACTTGGCGTCGGCGACGTTGAGCACCACGGTCGAGGTGATGGCGCCGGCCGCGTTGGTCAGGAAGGTGCCGCCGTTGCGAGCCTTCTGATCCTCCGTGTAGCGCAGGCCCGCGGTGAGCCGCAGGCGATCCGTCACCGCATAGGTCCCCTGGCCGAACGCCGCCCAGGACTCCGCGGTCACTTCCGGCTGGATGAAGGACAGGTAGGAGTTGGTCGCCAGGAACACCCGGAAGTCGACATTGTTGTCCTCGGTGAACCGGTAGAGGCCCACCACCCACTTCAGGTCGCCGGTCTCGCCGCCCAGCCGCAGTTCGTGCGACCAGGTGTGGTCCTTGCCCTTGAAGTAGCTGGGCGCGCCGGTGCTGGCGTTCTCGCCGTTGCGGTCCAGGCGCGAGAAGTTGTAGCCCATCAGATAGGTCAGGGTGGCGAAGCCCAGGTCCCAGTTGGCTTCGCCGCCGGTGCTGAAGAACCGGTTGTTGCGATAGAGATTGACCGAGCAGTTGCAGGTCCACGGATCGCCGGTCACCCGAGCGGTGCCGTAGGTCTGGTCGCCGCCGCCGGCCCCGCCCTGGTGCAGGTAGTCGGCGGTCAGGCGCACCGAGAACACGTCGCTGGGCTTCCACAGCGCCTGCACCCGGGCCGACTTGTCGTCCTGGTCGTAGCGGTCATTGCCGCCGGTGCCCGGGCCCTTGTTGAGGGCGGTGACATAGCCGTCGTGACGGCTTTGCTGGAAGGCGGCCCGGACCGCCAGGGTGTCGCCGAGGGGAATGTTAACCGCCCCGCTGGTGGTCAGGGCCCCGTAGTTGCCGACGTCGACCGAGCCGTAGCCTTCGTAGTCGCCCAGCTTGGGCTTCTTGGTGATGACATTGATCGCGCCGGCGGTGGCGTTGCGGCCGTACAGCGTGCCTTGCGGACCGCGCAGCACTTCCACCCGGTCGACGTCGTAGAACAGCGAGCCCACCGAAGTGGACCGGGCGATGTAGATGCCGTCGATGTGGTACGCCACCGCCGGGTCGCCGACCTCGGTGGTGTTGGTGCTGCCGATGCCGCGCAGGAAGATCTGGGCCGCGCCGCCGCCGCTTGAGGTGATCTGCAGGGCCGGGACCTGGCTGCCCAGGTCGACCACCGACTTGATGCCCTGGGACTCCAGCTTCTCGCCGGTCACCGCGGAAACGGTCAGAGGCGTCTTCTGCAGGTTCTCGCTGCGACGCTGGGCGGTGACCACCACCTCGTCGAGCTGAACCTGCGCCGTGTCCTGGGCGTACGCCTCCGGCGCGTGAAGTCCCACGATCGCCATGGCGGTCGAAACGAAGAGCACTGTGCGCATGTTGTTCCCCTTTCCTGCGCGAAGCCATCCGGAGCCGACGCGGAAGCGTCGGCCGGCGAACCGGCTTCCTGACGGACGCCACAGAGCGGCGACCGATTGTTTCCTCCGCCCCTGTCCCGGGGCTTTGATGGACGCGATCGTGATGCATCCAATGCGCACGACAACGTTGTCTTAATTAGACATCATGCGACGACAACGTTGTCTATCGGTTTTTCAAAGACACCGCTGTCTAGAATTTTAGTTCCCAAACAGAGGATGTCGGGGGCGTGGACTTCTATGATTTCGCCACAAGCGGCAACGAAGCACTACAACCCAGAAGCGGATTTGCGCGGCGGAGCAATCGATGCGCGGTCCACGACGCGGAAGTCCAACTGCCGCACCAGGGTTCGGCCACGGAATCGCTTGTCTCCGAAACCGTCGATCAGCATGTCGGCCGCCGCCTCGGCCATTTCCGCGACGGGTTGGTGAACCGTCGTCAGTCGCGGCCATGCCGACGCCGCGACCGGGCTGTCGTCGAACCCCACCACGGAAAGCGAGCCGGGAACCGACAGTCCGCGCTTGGCCGCGGCGGCCAGCACGCCGACCGCCATGCCGTCGTTGGCCGCGAAGATCGCCGTGGGCGGATGGGAAAGGTCCAGCAGCCGCTCGGTGACCTCGAAGCCGGAGAGGCTTTCGAAGTCTCCGGACTGGATCAAGTCGGCGCAGGGCGTGACGCCGCGGGCGCCCAGAGCGGCCAGATAGCCCTGGCGGCGGCGGGTGGCGGCGGTGTGCTCCCGCGGCCCGTCGATGAACGCGATCCGCCTGTGACCAAGGTCCAGGAGCCGATCGGTGATCTCGCGGGCCGCCGAGGCGTCGTCCATGAACACATAGGGAGAACGGCCAAAGTCGCCGCCGGGCGCGATGCGGACATAGGCCAGGCCGTGACTCTCGACGATGTCGAGCAGCTCTGGATCGTCGCAGACGGGCGGGGTCAGAACCAGGCCGTCGAAACGGCCGGCGCGCAGCGTCTCGATCAACGTCTCGCGAGGGCCGGCGGCGCCCTCCCCGACCTGCTCGACCACCAGCTGATAGCCGGCGCGGCGACAGGCGCGCATCGCCCCCGCCTGGATCTCGCCGATATAGTGGTAGGCCCCCATGCGCAGGAAGATCACGCCGATCAGGTAGCTGCGCCGACTGGACAGCAGGCGGGCGGCGACGTTGGGCCGGTAGCCGAGCCGGGCGATCAGGTCCTCGATCCGGGCTCGCGCCTCGGCGCCCACGCCTTCCTCGCGGTTGATCACCCGCGAGACGGTCTTGATCGAGACGCCGGCCTGCCGGGCGATGTCCACGATCGTGACGCCTGCCGCCCCCTCCCCCTTCGATCCACGTCTTTGCATGGGCCGAGCTTAGCGGAGTCGCGCAGGGGAAGCGAGTTGGCCCCGCTTTCAGGCGAGGCGGTAGAGGCCCGCGCCGTGAGCGGGCAATTGCGCGGAGACCCTTTCCGTCGCCTTGCCGAGGCCGCCGCGCGTCCACAGATCCCGCACGGAAACCGAAGGCGGCAAGCCGATCGCCTTCAGGTCGACCCCGACTTCGCGCGGCTTGTCGCCGGTGTTGAACAGCGCCAGATAGGTGTCGCCGCTGGTCGCCTTGGCCGTCCAGACGCGGATTCCGTCCTCCAGGAAATGGGGGCCGTTGTCGCGCGAGGCCTGGTTGACCGCGATGACCTCGGGATTGGTCAGCAGCGCCTTGGTCGGCGCATCGAGATGGCGAAGGTCGCCGCCCATGATCAGCGGCGAGCGGGCGATCGACCACAGGGTCATCAGGGTGCGCTGTTCGTCGGGGGTGAACTTGGTGTCGCGCTCGCCCAGGGCCAGGCGGCCCAGCGGCAGCATGTCGGCGTCCGGCCAGCCGCCGTCGCCGATGTGCGGCGACCAGTTCTCCAGCCGGGTGAACTGGGCGGCCAGCATGTTCCAGTCATCCCAGAAGTCGTCCGAGATCCGCCACATCTGGGCGTGGCGGTGGGCATGGTCGCCGCGCACCACAGGGGTCTCGCCGGGCGACATGGACAGGAGGATCGGCCGGCCCGAGCGGCCGATCGCGCGGTGGATCGCCTCGATCTCGGCCATGTGGGCGTCGTAAGGGCGGCACAGATCGTCGACCTTGACGAAGTCCACGCCCCACGAGGCCAGCAGGGCGAAGACGCTGTCGTAATAGGCCTGGGCGCCGGGCTTGCTCATGTCGACCCCGTACATGTCGGGGTTCCAGGAGCACACGCTGCGCTTGTCGACGATGTCGGCGATGGAGATGTTCGTGCCCAGCACCTTCAGGCCGCGCTCGACGGCCAGGCGCGGAGCGCCGCGCATCAGGTGGACGCCGAAGCGCAGACCCAGGGCCCGGCAACGGTCCGCCAGAGGCTTGAAGCCCTTGCCGCCGACGCTCGACGGAAAGCGGTTCGGGGCGGGCAGCAGCCGGCCATGGTCGTCCAGCGTCGGGACCGGCTTGGCGGCGTAGGTGTAGCTGCTGGCCCCTGGCTCATACCACTGGATGTCGACGGTCAGGATGTCGTAGCCGGCGGGCAGCAGTTCGCGGGCCATGATGTCGGCCTGCTCCAGGGTCTGAGCTTCGGTGATGGTCGTGGCGAAGCTGTTCCAGCTGTTCCAGCCCATCGGCGGGGTCGGCGCCAGAAGCGGCGTCTTCTTCGCCGCCTGTTTCGGGGCCGGCTTGGTCCCCGCGACGGCGGGCAACGCCGCGCCCAATGCCGCGGAGGCGCCCAGCAGGCCGCGACGGCTCAGATTCGTTTTCATTTGAGGCGTTCCTCGGTGTCTCTTACGAAATCAGCGACGATGACCCTGCGCTTCAACCGTCAGAAATCGCCGTGATGGCGGCGACGCCTGGTCGGTGATGAGCGCCTTCCCCCGCTTGTTGGCGCAAGTGCTACAGCCGACCGATGGCCCGCTGCAAGTCCTATTGTCTGACTTTTACAGGACAACCACACTTGGTTGACCTGCCTCCACAACCGCTTCGAGGGGCGTATTTCTCCTCCGTCGACGACCTAGGCCAACCGGCAAGCCTCGGCTTTCGGGATCCCAGGCGAGCAAGCGATCCAGGCTCGATCCCTTGACAATCCAAAAAACTCAGACAAGTCATATCCGAAATAGAATTCAAATATAAAATTCAGGGAGAGCGACCATGACACCGACCAGACGCGCCTTGTTCCGGGGCGGAGCGGCGGCGGGCTTGATGGGCGCTTCGACGGCCCTGGCTTCGGACCTGGTTCCCCCCGGGTTCGACCAGATCGCCAAGGGACCGTTCCAACCGACCTGGGAGTCTCTTGACGCCGGATACCAGACGCCGGACTGGTTTCGCGACGCCAAGTTCGGCCTGTGGGCCCACTGGGGCGCCCAATGCGTGCCGGAAGCGGGCGACTGGTACGCCCGCGGCATGTACCAGCCCGGACAGCACGCCTACGACCACCACCTGAAGACCTATGGCCATCCGGCCGATACGGGCTTCATGGACATCTATCCCCGATGGAAGGCCGAAAACTGGAATCCCGACGACCTGCTGGATCTCTATGCCAAGGCCGGCGCGAAATACTTCGTGGCGATGG
Organism: Caulobacter sp. BE254; assembly: GCF_031457295.1. Taxonomy (NCBI): domain Bacteria; kingdom Pseudomonadati; phylum Pseudomonadota; class Alphaproteobacteria; order Caulobacterales; family Caulobacteraceae; genus Caulobacter; species Caulobacter sp. BE254. Next base: position 595,050 of record NZ_JAVDWJ010000001.1, read on the forward strand.
CCAATCACCACGACAATTTCGACGCCTTCCACTCCAGGTTCCATGACTGGAACTCGGTCCGCCTGGGCCCTGGGAAGGACATCATCGGCCTCTGGGCCAAGGCGGCCCGCAAGCAGGGCCTGCGCTTTGGCGTCTCCAACCATTCGGCCCATGCCTGGCACTGGTTCCAGACCGCCTACGGCTACGATCCCGAGGGCGCGCGAAAGGGCGAGCGCTACGACGCCTTCAAGCGCTTCGCGGCGGATGGACGGGGAAAATGGTGGGAAGGCCTGGACCCCCAGCAGCTGTACGGCGGGTCGGTCATGCCGCTGCCCGATGGAATCCAGACCAACGCCGCCGCCAGCGCGTGGCACGAAGCCAACGACCGGGTGTGGACCGAAAAGGCCCCGCTGAACAATCCGGCCTTCACCCGTCAATGGTATCTGAGGTGCAAGGACCTGATCGACAGCTACCAGCCCGATCTTGTCTATTTCGACAATTTCGATCTGCCGCTCGAACAGGCGGGCCTGGACATCGCCGCGCACTACTACAACGCGTCGCTGCAAAGGCACGGCAAGGTCGAGGCGGTGATCAACATCAAGCCCCACGACACCCACCGCCCCGGCATCGTCGCCGACGTCGAGCGTGGCATGCGCGGCGAGATCAGCCCCGAGCCCTGGCAGACCGACACCTGCATCGGCGACTGGCACTACAATCGCCGCATCTTCGAGGAAAAGCGCTACCTGCCCGCGGCCGAGGTCATCCACCGGCTCTGCGACATCGTCTCCAAGAACGGCAACCTGCTGCTCAGCATTCCCGTGCGCGGCGATGGCACGATCGACTCCGAGGAGCGGCGGATCGTCGAGGAGATCGGCGCATGGATGGGCCGGTTCTCCGACGCGATCCACGGCACGCGGCCCTGGACGATCTTCGGTGAAGGACCCACAGCCGTGGCCAGCGGCATGTTCAGCGAGGGCAAGCAGAAACCCTTCACGCCGCAGGACATCCGCTTCACGACGAAGGGCGCGGTCTTGTATGCGATCACCTTGGGCCGGCCGGAGGGCGGGCAGGTCGCGATCGCCAGCCTCGCCCAGAACGGGCGTCACGCCAAGCGCCCCGTGCGGCGGGTGAGCCTGGTCGGCGACAAGGCGCCCCTGCCCTTCCGCCAGGACCGGACAGGCCTGCGCGTGACCTTGCCCGACGCCGCCCTGCACCCGTTCGGCGTCGCGCTCAGGATCGATGGCGTCTTGTAGCGGAAGGCGGGGCCTCGGCTGGCCGCGCAAGATCGCGTTTTGTTAGTCGCCGCAACCGATCGGTCTTCCAAGGGCTAGTGGGACGCGCCAAGCGCCTAGCCTGCGTCTCTCCCGGGCGCGTCGCGCCAGCCGCCGCCCAGCGCCTGGAACGAGCGGATGGAGGCGCGCGCCGCCTCGGTGCGAGCCTGGGCCCTGGCGTCGCGCACGGCCAGCAGCCGCGCGTCGGCGTCCAGGACCTCGATCAGGCTGACGACGCCGGCGCCGTAGGCGGCCTGGGACGCGTCCCTCGCCCGCGCCAGCGACACCTCGCCGTCGGCAAGGACCCGCTCCTGGTCCTCGCGCTTGACCAGGCTGGTGAACGCGTTCTCCACGTCCTCGGTCGCGCGCAGCACCGACTGCCGGTAGGCGGCCAGCGCCTCGGCCTTCTGACCCCGCGCGGCGCCCACCTCGGCGCCGACCCGGCCGAAGTCGAACAGACGCCAGCGAAGGCCGAGCAGGCCCTGGACCTGGCTCGCCGGACCCTGGAACAGGGTGTCGCTCGCCGTGGTGGCCGTACCCGCCAGCCCGCTCAGGGAGAACTTGGGGTAGTACTGCGACAGGGCCGCGCCGACGCGCGCGTTGCTGGCGCGCAGCCGCTGCTCGGCCACGACGAGGTCCGGACGCCGCCGCAACAGCTCGGCCGGACCGCCGGCGTCCGCCAGGCCGGGCGCTGCGGGGATCGGGGCCGGCGCCGCGAGCTCGGCGCGATAGGTTCCCGGCTGGGCGCCCAGGAGCACGTCCAGGGCGTTGAGCGCCGCCTCGAGGCCTTCCTCGAGCGCGGGAACACTGGCCTTGGTCTGCTGGAGCGCGCCGAGCGCCTGTTGGAACTGAAGATCGGCGGCGACGCCTTGCTCGCGCTGGACGCGGACCGTCTCGACGAGCCGCGCCTGGGTCTCCACCTGCTCGCGCGCGACCGACAGCCTCGCCTGCAGCCCGCGCACCAGCATGTAGGTGTCGGCGGTCTGGGCGGCGACGGTTAGGCGCGCGGCGGCGACGCCGGCCCGGGCGCCCTCGTACTCGGCCTTGGCCGCCTCCTGCTCGCGGCGGGTTCCGCCGAAGACGTCCAGCTCCCAGCCGGCGACGAGATTGGCTTCATAGAGCGCGCCGTCCCGGTCGAACCCCGGCGTGGCGGCCAGGAGCCGGCCTGTCGGCGTCTGGGTCGAGGCATGGGCCTTGGCGCCGCGGGCCTCGACCGAGGCCGAGGGCAGCAGGGCGGCGGTCGCCGCGCGCACGCCGGCCCGGGCCTGGGTCACGCGGGCGACGGCCTGCGCCAGGTCGAGATTCTGCGCCAGGGCCTGGTCGACCAAGCGATCCAGGACGGGATCGTTGAAGCCGCGCCACCAGGCGTCGACCGGCGCGGGCGCGGGCTGGCGCGCGGCGACGGCGGCCGCGCCCATGAAGCGAGGCGGCGCGGCTATGGTCGGCGCCGCATAGTCCGGACCGACCGCGCACCCGGCGAGCAGGGCCACGGCGACGGCGGCCGGAAGGGTCCGAAGGATGACGGCGCGCATCGGGAACTCGCTTTAAGGATAACAGGTCTGTGACTAAATTCTCTTATGGTCACAAGTTTGTCAATCGTAGCGTCCGATGATAGCGTGCCGGGCATGAGCACAACCGAACCAGCGCCCCCCGCCGCCGGCCAGCGCGGCCCAGCCGACCACGACGTCCGCGGCCAGATCGTGGAGGCCGCCGAGGCCCATTTCAGTCGCTACGGCTATGGCAAGACGACAGTCGCCGACCTGGCCAAGGCGATCGGATTCTCCAAGGCCTACATCTACAAGTTCTTCGATTCCAAGCAGGCGATCGGCCAGGCGATCTGCGTCCAGTGCCTGGACAAGGTGCTGGCCGCCGGCGAGGCCGGCATCGCCGACGGCAAGACGGCGACCGAGAAGTTACGCCGCTTTTTCAATGGTATAGTCAGCACCAGCGCCGACCTCTTCTTCGAAGACAAGCTGCTGTACGACATCGCCGCCTACTCGGCCGAAGAGCGCTGGCCATCGGCGATCGCCTATGTCGAACGGGCCGAGGCCCTGCTGCGCGAGATCATCCTCTTGGGCCGCGAGACCGGCGAGTTCGAGCGCAAGACGCCTGTCGACGAGGTCTGCGAAGCGATCCTGCTGGTGATGCAGAGCTTCATGAATCCGCTGATGCTCAAGCACAATCTGGACGATTTGCCCGAAGCGCCCACCAAGGCCATCAACCTGGTGCTTCGGAGCCTCGCGTCCTGACAAAAAGTGACCAGTTGACAAATTGGTCACAAGCAACGAGCCTAAGGCCCTTCCGTCAAGGCAGGACCCTTAAGCCATGTCGCCTCGCATCGTCGCCGTCGCCCTCCTCCTGGGCGGCCTCACGCCGCTCGCCGCCTGTGGCGGCAAGGCCGGCGACCAGGACCCCCGCACCCAGCCGCCGCTCGTGCGGGTGGCGGTGGCCGGCCAAGCCGTCGGCGTCGAGCGGCGGTTCAGCGGCGTCGTCTCGGCCCGCGTCCAGAGCGACCTGGGCTTCCGCGTCGGCGGCAAGGTGATCGCCCGCCTGGTCGACGCCGGCCAGACGGTCCGGCGCGGCCAGCCGCTGATGCGCATCGACGCCACCGACTACGCCCTGGCGGTTTCCGCCCAGAACGAACTGGTCGAAGCCGCGCGGGCCCGCGCCGTGCAGACAGCCTCCGACGAGCGGCGCTATCGCGGGCTGGTCTCGGTCGGCGCGGTCTCGGCCCTCGCCTACGACCAGGCCAAGGCCGCCGCCGACGCCGCCAAGGCCCAGCTCCAGGCGGCAGAGGCCCAGGCGAGCGTTTCGCGCAACACCGCCGGCTATGCGGTGCTGGTCGCCGACGCCGACGGCGTGGTGGTCGAGACCCTGGCCGAGCCCGGACAGGTCGTGGCCGCCGGCCAGCCGGTCGTCCGCCTGGCCCAGGCCGGTCCGCGCGAGGCGACCGTCACCCTGCCCGAAACCGTCCGCCCGGCGCTTGGCTCGGTGGCCGAGGCCTACGGCTCCGACGGCGCCGGGGCCGGCCAGGCGCGGCTGCGGCAGCTTTCCGACTCCGCCGACCCGCGCACCCGCACCTACGAGGCCAAGTACGTGCTGAGCGGCGCGGCCGCCCAGGCGCCGCTGGGCTCGACCCTGGTCGTGGCCCTGCCCACGGAAGGGGACGCCAAGGCCGGACATGGCGTGGAGGCGCCCATCGGGGCGCTCTACGACACCGGCAAGGGACCGGGCGTCTGGGTCGTCGAACCACGCGCGTCCACCGTCCAATGGCGTCCCGTGCGCATCGCCGCGGTCGGCGGGGAGACGGTGACCCTTTCCGAAGGCCTGAACAGCGGCGAGCGTTTCGTGGCGCTGGGCGCCCACATGCTGCACCAGGGCCAGCGCGTCCGTCTCCAGGCCGGAGCGGCGCAATGAACCTCAACCTCTCCGCCCTGGCGGTCCGCGAGCGTTCGATCACCCTGTTCCTGATCATCGCGATCACCTTCGCCGGCGCCTTCGCCTTCCTGAAGCTCGGCCGCGCCGAGGACCCGAGCTTCTCGATCAAGGTCATGACCATCGTCACCGCCTGGCCCGGCGCCACCGCCCAGGAGATGCAGGACCAGGTCGCCGAACCGCTGGAGAAGCGGCTGCAGGAGCTGAAGTGGTACGACCGGACCGAGACCTTCACCCGCCCCGGCCTGGCCTTCACCACCCTGACCCTCAAGGACCAGATCCCGGCCAAGGCGGTGCCCGAGGAATTCTACCAGGCCCGAAAGAAGATGGGCGACGAGGCCGCCAGCCTGCCGCGCGGGGTGCTCGGCCCGTTCGTCAACGACGAATACGGCGACGTCACCTTCACGCTCTACGCCTTGAAGGCCAAGGGCGAGCCCCACCGTCTCCTGGTGCGCGAGGCCGAGACCCTGCGCCAGCGGCTGCTGCACGTCCCCGGGGTCAAGAAGGTGATGATCATCGGCGAGCAGCCCGAGAAGATCTTCGTGGAGTTCTCGCAGGCGCGCTTGGCGACCCTGGGCGTGAGCCCGCGGGACCTGTTCGCCGCCCTCAACGACCGCAACCTGGTCACCCCGGCCGGGTCGATCGAGACCCAGGGCCCGCAAGTGCAGATCCGCCTCGACGGCGCGCTGGACGACCTTGCGAAGATCAAGGAGACGCCGATCGTCGTGGGCGGCCGGACGCTCAAGCTGGCCGACATCGCCGAGGTCAAGCGCGGCTACGAGGACCCGGCCACCTTCCTGATCCGCAGCGGCGGCGAGCCGGCCATCGAGCTCGGGGTGGTGATGAAGGAGCGCTACAACGGGCTGTTGCTGGGCAAGAGCCTCGACAAGGAGGCCAAGGCCATCTCGACCGAGATGCCGCTGGGCATGAGCTTCACCAAGGTCACCGACCAGTCGGTGAACATCACCGAAGCCTATGACGAGTTCATGCTGAAGTTCTTCGTGGCGCTGGCGGTGGTCATCGTCGTCAGCCTGGTCAGCCTGGGCTTCCGGGTCGGGCTGGTGGTGGCCATGGCCGTTCCCCTGACCCTGGCGGGCGTCTTCGTGATCATGCTGGTCACCGGCCGCGACTTCGACCGCATCACCCTCGGCGCCCTGATCCTGTCTCTGGGCCTGCTGGTCGACGACGCCATCATCATCATCGAGACCATCGTCGTGAAGATGGAGGAAGGTCGCGACCGGGTCTCGGCCGCCACCTACGCCTGGGGCCACACGGCCGCGCCGATGCTGGCCGGCACGCTGGTGACGATCATCGGCCTGATGCCGGTGGGCTTCGCCAAGTCCACCGCCGGCGAATATGCCGGCAACATCTTCTGGGTCGTGGCCTTCGCCCTGATCACCTCGTGGTTCGTGGCGGTGATCTTCACGCCCTATCTCGGCGTCCTGATGATCCCCAAGATCAAGCCCGTCGAGGGCGGGCACGCGGCGATCTACGACACCCCGCGCTATCGCCGGCTGCGGTCGCTGGTCGTCTGGACGGTGACCAACCGCTACAAGGTGGCGGCTGGGGTGGGCGTGGCGATGGTGGTCGCCGTCCTGATGATGGGCGGGACCAAGAAGCAGTTCTTCCCGATCTCCGACCGGCCCGAGGTGCTGGTCGAGGTGCAGATGCCCGAGGGCCAGAGCATCGGTTCGACCAGCCAGGCGGTGATCAAGGTCGAAACCTGGCTGCGCCAGCAGCCCGAGGCCAAGATCGTCACCAGCTATATCGGCCAAGGGGCGCCGCGGTTCTTCCTGGCCATTTCGCCGGAACTTCCCGACCCGTCCTTCGCCAAGATCGTCGTGCTGACGCCCGACCAGAAGGCGCGCGACGCCCTCAAGCGGCGCCTGCGCCAGTTCGCGGCCAGCGGCGCCGTGCCGGGCGCCAAGATCCGCGCGACCCAGATCGTGTTCGGCCCGCCCTCGCCCTTCCCTGTCGCCTTCCGCGTCATGGGCCCCGACGCCGAGCGCGTGCGCGGGATCGCCGAGCAGGTCCGCGCCGTGATGCTGCGCAACGACGCCCTTCGCCAGGTCAATACCGACTGGGGCGAGCGCGTCCCGACCGTGCACTTCGTGCTCGATCAGGACCGCCTGCGCGCCTTCGGCCTCAGTTCGAGCGACGCGTCCCAGCAGCTTCAGTTCCTGCTGACTGGCGTGCCCGTCACCCAGGTGCGCGAGGACATCCGTTCGGTCGAGGTCGTGGCGCGCACCAGCGGTCAGGACCGCCTGGACCCGGCCAGGCTGGGCGCCTTCACCCTGGTGGGCGCCTCGGGCGAGCGCATCCCGCTCGACCAGATCGGCCGCGCCGAGGTGCGGATGGAAGACCCGATCCTGCGCCGTCGCGACCGGTTGACGACCATCACCGTGCGCGGCGACATCGACGAGCGGCTGCAGCCGCCGGACGTCTCCACCCAGGTGCTCAAGGACCTCAAGCCGATCATCGCGGCCCTTCCGGCCGGCTACCGGATCGAGATGGGCGGTTCGATCGAGGAGGCCGGCAAGGCCAATGTCGCCCTGGCCGCGGTGTTCCCGCTGATGTTCATCCTGATGATGGTGGTGATCATCTTCCAGGTCCGCTCGCTGTCGGCGATGTTCATGGTGCTGCTGACCGCGCCGTTGGCCTTGGTGGGGGTCGCGCCGACCCTGCTGATCTTCCACCAGCCGTTCGGCTTCAACGCCATCCTCGGGCTGATCGGCCTGGCGGGCATCATCATGCGCAACAGCCTGATCCTGATCGGTCAGATCCACACCAACCAGGAGGACGGCCTGGACTCGTTCCACGCCGTCGTCGAGGCGACCGTGCAGCGCGCCCGGCCGGTGATCCTGACCGCCCTGGCGGCCATCCTGGCCTTCATCCCGCTGACCTTCTCGGTGTTCTGGTCCTCAATGGCCTACACCCTGATCGGCGGGACGATCGGGGGGACGGTCCTGACGCTGGTCTTCCTGCCGTCACTCTACGCCATCTGGTTCCGGATCAAGGACACGCGCGGGCGTGAAGAGCCGGCGCCAGTCGCCGATCCGGGATCCCTGGCGACCTGAGCCCGTCATCGCACCGAACCCGCCGCCCTCGTCCGAGGGCGGCGCGGCTGTCGGCGGCGACGGAGTCCTGTCAGGGTGAGGGAAGGATCGGCGGCCCGCGTAGGGTCTTGGGCAAGCCTCCCTTAGACAGGACCCCGTCCATGGCCTTCCGCGCCCTCCTCGTTCCCGCCGTCGTCTCCGTTTGCGTCCTGGTCGCCGGACCGGCCAGCGCCCACGCCAGGCTGGTGACCTCCGATCCCGTGGCGGGCGCGACGGTCGCCGCGCCCAAGACGATCCGTCTGACCTTCAACGAGAAGCTGGCCCCCGCCTTCTCGACCTTCGACCTGGCGATGGCCGACGGCATGAAGGCGCCGGTGAAGGTCTCGGTCTCGCAGGACCGCAAGACGATGACCGGCGTCCCGAAAGGCCAGTTGATGGCCGGGGTCTACAAGGTCGCCTGGCGCGCCGCCTCGGCCGATGACGGCCACCGCATGGACGGCGCCTTCACCTTCACCGTGAAGTAGCCGATGGAGACGGCCGTCGTCCTGCTTCGGTGGGCGCAGTACATGACGAGCTTCGTGCTGACGGGCGGGGCGCTGTTCGCGCTCTACGCCCTGCCGACCGGCGGTCCCTCCAGCGCCGTCGCCTTGGGCTGGCCGCGTCGGCTGCTTGGCGAGTCGGCCGCTCTGCTGGCCTTGGCGAGCGTTCTCGGCCTCCTCCTGCAGACCGCGGTCGTGGCCGGATCGCTGGCCGCGGCGCTCGATCCGGCCACCCTCGCCTCGGTGATCACCGAGATGGCGATGGGCGCGGCCTCGCTCGTGCGAGCCGCGGCCGCGGCCTTGGCGCTGGCCGTTCTGCTGTTCGCGCCGCAAGGCCGTGTCGGCTGGATCGCGACGGCGGGGCTGGGCGGCGTCGCCACCGCCAGCATGGCCTGGATGGGCCACGGCGCGGCGACCGAGGGCCTGGCGGGCGGCGTCCACCTGCTGGCCGACCTCGCCCACCTGGCCGCCGCGGCGGTCTGGGTCGGGGCCCTGGCCTTCTTCGTCGGCCTCGCCAGCGATCGCCGACGCGACGCCGACCGGACGGCCGTGTTCCATGCCGCCCTGGCCGGTTTCTCGGGCGTGGGTTCGGCGCTCGTCGCCGTGCTGGTCGCCAGCGGCCTGGTCAACAGCTGGTTCCTGGTCGGTCCCTCGGGATGGCCGGCGCTGGCGGCCACCGCTTACGGGCGCCTGCTCCTGTTCAAGCTGGTCCTGTTCGCCGTCATGGTCGCCCTGGCCGCCGCCAACCGCTTCCGGCTGACGCCCGCCCTGCGGACGGCCCTGGCCGATCCGACCAGGACGGACTCGGCGGTCATGGCGCTGCGGCGCAGTCTCCAGCTGGAACTCGGCGTGGCGCTGGCGGTCGTCGCCCTGGTCGCCTGGCTCGGACGCCTGGCGCCGATCACCGCGCAATAGCCCGCCGACGTCGCGTCGGACCGGGCTAGAACCAGCCGCGCAGCCCGACAACGACGCTGGTGTCGGAGACTTCGCGCCCTTGGGCCCGCGCATAGTCGGCGGTGCGGCCGAAGCGCTTGGCCCAGGTCACGCCGACATAGGGCGCGAATTCCCGACGGACCTCGTAGCGCAGGCGAAGGCCCAGTTCGCCGTCGGACAGGCCCGATCCGGTCGCGGTCTCGGGGATGTCCTGGGCGGCGAAGTTGAGCTCGGCCCGCGGCTGCAGGATCAGGCGCTGGGTCAGGCGCCAGTCGATCGCGCCCTCGGCCCGGCCCAGGACATCGCCCTTGTTGGACAGGAAGAGCCCGCCGCTGGCCTCGATCCAGTAGGGCAACAGGGTCTCGAAGCCGACGGCGGCGTAGGTCCGCGACTTGGGCTCGACATCCTGGCGCACCCCGACCTGCAGGTCGGTGTAGAGGCCGACGGCCCGCGAATAGAGCGCCTGCGCCTCGCCGGTCTCGACGCCGTGGCGATCGCCTTCGCCCTCGGACTTGAGAACCAGGCGGTTGAGATCCCCGCCGAACCAGGCCTCGCCGTCCCAATGGTAGCCGTCGCCGCCCGATTGCGCCCGGTATTCCAGAAGGTTGGCCATGACCTGGGAAACCTGCGCGCCGCCATGCTCCTGGCGTAGCAGGGCGCGGGCGCGGTCCATGGCGGCGGGATCGAAGACCTTGTCCGCGAGGTGGTCGGTGGGCGGCGGCGGCGCTGGCGTCTCGTGATCCGGAAGCGGCGGAGGGCCCATGGCTTCGGCCTGCCCTCCGGCCGGCGCGGCGCTGGGCGAGGCCATGCCGGGCATGTCCCCCATGTCGTGTCCGGCGTGCGGATCGGCGGCGGACGGGCTCGCCGGCGCCGCCGGGGCGCTGGAGCCTGTCGGCGAGACCGGCGCGGTCTCGTGGCCGGCGTGCTGGGCCAGCGCCGGAGCGGCCCACAGGGCCGGCAGCAGGGCGATCAGCGGGGCCTTCATCGCGCGCCCTCCTTTTGGCCGTCCCGCACGCTGAAGACCTGAAACATCCCCGCGTGCATGTGGTAGAGCATGTGGCAGTGGAAGGCCCAGTCGCCGGTCTCGGGGGTGAAGTCGAAACCAACGCGCCCGCCCGGCAGGACGATCACCGTGTGCTTGCGCGGCCGGTGTCCCGCCGGCCCGAAGGCCAGGTCCAGGAAATGGCCGTGCAGGTGGATCGGGTGGGCCATCATGGTGTCGTTGACCAGGGTGACCCGCACCCGCTCGCCGCTTCGGAACGCGTAGGGCGGCGGCCGGTCGCTAAACTTTCGCCCGTCGAACCCCCAGATGAACCGCTCCATATTGCCGGTCAGGTGGATCTCCAGCGATCGCTGCGGCGGGCGGGTGTCGGGGTTGGGCTCCAGCGCCACTAGGTCGCGATAGACCAGCACCCGGTGACCGACGCTCTCCAGGCCCTGCCCCGGCTCGCCGGTACGGTCCATCGGCATCGGGGCGATGGTCTGCACGCCGGGCCCGAGCTTGACCTGGGGGGCGTTGTCGGGATTGCGCATGGACATGTCCATGCCGCCCATGTCCATCTTGCCCATGACGTCGCTTCCGCGCTTCCGAGGCGGCGCCATGCCGGGCGGCGGGCTGGCGGCCATGGCGGGGTGATCCATCCCGGACATGTCCATGGCTCCATGGCTCATGCCGCCCATGTCCATCCCCATGTCGCGCATGGTCGTCAGCGGCCGCGCGCGCAGCGGCGGGACCTCGGCGCTCATGCCCGGTCGCGGCGCTAGGGTGGCGCGGCCCAGGCCCGAGCGGTCCACGGACTCCGAGACGATGGTGAAGGCCTTGTCCTGCGTCGGCTGGACGACGACGTCATAGGTCTCGGCGTTGCCGATCTGGAACTCGTCCACCTCGACGGGACGCACAGGCTGGCCGTCGGCGGCGACCACGGTCATCCGAAGCCCCGGTATCCGGACGTTGAAGACCGACTGGGCCGCGGCGTTGATGAAGCGCAGGCGCATGCGCTCGCCCGGCGAGAACAGCGCCGTCCAGTTGTCCTTGGGCCCGTGGCCGTTGACCAGGAAGGTGTAGGCGGCGGCGGTGACGTCGGAGATATCCGTCGGGTCCATCAGCATCCGGGCCCAGTCCAGGCGTTCGGCCAGGGTCTGGTCCTGGCCGGCCAACAGGCCGCCGATCGTCTGGCGCTGATAGTTGAAGGCCCCGCTCTGCTGCTTGAGCTTGCGGAAGATCTGGTGCGGATGCAGGCGGCTGAAGTCCGACAGGACCACGACGTGCTCCCGGTCGAAGGCCACGGGGTCCTCGCCGGCCGGGTCGATGATGATCGGCCCGTAGTGGCCCATCTGCTCCTGCAGCCCCGAATGGCTGTGATACCAGTAGGTGCCCGACTGCCGGACCTGGAAGTCGTAGACGAAGGTCTCGCCCGGCTTGACGCCTGGGAAGCTGACGCCAGGGACGCCGTCCATCTGGAACGGCACCAGCAGGCCGTGCCAGTGGATCGAGGTTTCCTCGTCCAGCGTGTTGGTCACCGACAGGCGGACGCGCTGGCCCTCCTTCAGGCGGATCAGCGGCCCGGGAACCGTGCCATTGATCGTCACCGCATGGGCGGCCACGCCGTCGACCTTCACCGGCGTGTGGCCGATGGTCAGCTGGATGTCCTGGCCCGACAGCGCCGGCGGCGCGCGGCCCTGATCGCCGCTCCCCGCCGCCCGCGCCCAGCCGGGCAGCAGGTTGGCGAGGCTCGCCCCGCCGCCGACCACGGCCAGGGATCGCAGGAAGCGACGGCGATCGAAAGCCGTACCGGGTCGAAGCATGGCAGCCCTTCTGGCGATGGCGCGCTGGCGAAGGCGGCCGCGACGCGATCTCAACGGGTGGTACGCGGCGCGCGTTCACCCCCCTCACCGGGTGGGTGAAAATTCAGGGCTTGTCCAGCCAGTCGGCCAGCCGCTTGCGCGCACGGTAGGCCCGGGTCTCGACTGTCTTGACGCTGACCCTCAGGAGGTTCGCGGCCTCCTGCTGCGAATAGCCCTCCAGGTAGGTCAGGATCAGCGGTTCCTTGAGCGGGTCGGGCAGGCGCGCGATCGCCGCCTCCAGCCGGGCCAGCTGTTCGGCGTGAAGGGTCGAGGCCTCCGGTCCCGGCGCCGGATCGGCGGGGTCGGGCGTGTTGGGCGCGTCGATCGACCGCTCGCCCAGGATCAGCCGACGCACCAGCAGACGCCGCCCCCGGTCACGGCACTTGTTGAGCACGATCGCCCGCATCCAGGCCCCGAACGGACGGTCGGGATCATAACGGCCCAGCGCCTTCCAGGCGGCCACGAAGCTTTCCTGCACCACCTCGAGCGCCGCCTCCGGATCGCCCACGTGGCGTCGCGCGAAGGCGTGCAGCGGTCCCTTGTGGCGACGCATCAGATGGCTGAAGGCGCGCTCGTCGCCTTGCGCGGCGCGCCGGGCCAGCGCGCCGTCCTCGTCCTCGCCGGGAACGGTGGTCACGGCGCTTCGTTCGTGAGCGCCTCGCTGACGCGGCGATCGAACCTGGCCGCCTGCTCCGGCGTCAGCACCTTGCGCATCGCCAGGACGTGCTGGACCGTTTCCAGCTGCAGCGCGCCCATGGCGGCGTGGAAGCGCTCGACCGCGGCCTCGACCTCGGGCCCGTAGGCGTGGCGCGCCTGGATCGCCGCCGCAAGCTGGGCGTTGGCCGCCCGCAGCTCGGCCTCCCGGGCGCGGCGGCGCACCGCGAAGTCCTGTTCGAGCGCGTCGATCTGACGATCCTGGGCCGCGGTCAGCTTCAGGTCGTGGTGCACCATCTCGTGCAAGGACGGCGGCGAGCGCGAGGCGAGAAAGCGGCCCGAACCGAGCCATCCTCCGGCAGCGCCGGCCAGCAGCGCCAGGACGACCGTCAGCACCGCGCCGCGAGAGATCCGCCGCATGTCAGCGACGACCCAGCAGGGTCGAGGGCGCCAGGTGCGCGTCGACCGAGAAGGCCGAGATTTCCGGCGGCGTCCGGGCGGCGGCCCCAGCCGCCAGGCTCCCACCCAGCACGCCCACGCCCAGGGCGGCGACGATCGAGGCCGCGCGCAAAGGCACGAGCGCGGCCGAGGCGCGCCGGCCCTGGCGCCAGGCGTCGATCCTGGTCCAGACATGGCCTTCCAGCCCTGGGAGCTCGGCGTCGGGCTCCCGTCGCAACGCCGCGAAAAGGTGGTCGAGCTTGTCGCTCATCGCCGATCCCCTGACCTCTACACCGCCACTATACGTGGCCCACGCGGCGATCCCTCGCGAAGAGCGTCGCATTGTCGGTCCATGGTGGCGGACGCCGATCCCGCGGCGCCTCAAGGTTGCACATCGTCGAGCCGCTGCAACCCCAACCCTGCTTGGCGTCCTCGCCGATAGAGAAGCTTGGCGCTAAGGTCAGAAAAACTCGGTTTTCAATCCCTACTTACTGGATAGGTGTTGCGCCATCGAAACCGGCGTTCCGCCGTGGCGCCAGACCACGCCCGCCGACACAGGGGATAGTTCAGTGATCAAGCGTCTTCTCATCGGAACCGCGGCCGGCGCCCTGGGCGCGGCCTTCGTGACCGGCGCCTACGCCCAGGCCGCCAACGACACCGAACTGGAGCAGGTGGTGGTCACCGCCCAGCGCCGCGAGCAGTCGGCGCAAGACGTGGGCATCGCCCTGTCGGTGCTCTCCGGCGACCAGCTGGCGGCGCGCGGCGTGACCAACGTCAACCAGCTGCAATACCAGACGCCCAGCCTGGAAGTCGTGCCGGCCTTCGGCGGCGGCCAGCCGCAATTCCGCCTGCGCGGCGTCGGCTTCGACGACTACGCCACCAACAACACCCCGACCGTCGGCGTCTATGTCGACGAGGTCGCCTATCCGGTCCCGGCCGCCACCCAGGGCGTGCTCTACGACATCGACCGGGTGGAAGTGCTGCGCGGCCCGCAGGGCACGCTGTATGGCCGCAACACCACCGGCGGCGCGATCAACTTCATCACCCGGCGTCCCACCGACCAGCTGTCGGCCGGGATCACCGCCGAGTACGGCCGGTTCGACAGCGCCAAGGTCGAGGGCTTCGTCTCCGGCCCGCTCGGCTCGACCCTGAAGGGCCGCCTGTCGGCCGTGACCGAGCAGGGCGGCGCCTGGCAGCGCAACCGCGTCACTGGCGAGAAGCTCGGCGACGCCGACCGCAGCGCCGTCCGCGGCCAGCTGGACTGGTCGCCGACCGACAAGGTCGACGTGCTGCTGAACGCCCACTACGGCCGCGACAAGTCCGACGGCCAGGGTCTGTACCTGCTCGACGTGCCCGGCCAGACCGGCGACACCCGCTACAACGCCACGGGTTGGGGCGTCTCCTCGACCTTCGCGGCCCTGGCCGGCGTTTCGCCGGGCGCCAAGCCGCAGCGCGACAACGAGTCCGGCGGCGGCTCGATCACCGCCAATATCGACCTGGGCTTCGCCAAGCTGACCAGCATCAGTTCGTACGAAAAGCTCAAGCGCCGCGAGCTGAACGACTGGGACGCCAAGCCGACCTCGGAGTCCGACACCTTCTGGGGCAGCGACGTCGACGTCTATTCGCAGGAAATCCGCCTGGCCTCGCAGGGCGCCGGTCCGCTGAGCTGGGTGGCCGGCGGCTATTACAGCCACCAGACCCTGGAGGAGACCTTCCTGACCGACTTCACTCAGAGCCTGGGCTTCATCACCAACACCGCTTACCGCCAGAAGGTCGAGTCGATCAGCGGCTTCGGCCAGGCTGAATACGCCCTCACCCCGCGCCTGAAGGCGATCCTGGGGCTGCGCTATGAGCATGAGGAGCGCGACCTGGAGAACTTCGCCACCAAGATCGGCGGCGCGCCGCTGTTCAACAACGGCGACCGTCACACCTCGCTGAACGAGCTGTCGGGCAAGGCCGGCGTCGAGTTCCAGGCCGACGACAACGTCCTGCTCTACGCCAATGTCAGCCGCGGCGTGAAGTCGGGCGGCTTCACCGTCTACAACTCGCCCCAGTCCGACCAGATCAACGCCTTCAAGCCCGAGGTGCTCTGGGCCTACGAGGCCGGCTTCAAGGGCGACCTGGCGCGGAACCTGCGCCTGAACGGCTCGGTGTTCTACTACGACTACCGCGACCAGCAGGTGCTGGGCGTGGTCATCAACCCGACCAACGGGGCCATCGGCCGGATCACCAACGCGCCCAAGTCCGAGATCTATGGCGGCGAGCTGGAACTGCAGTGGACGCCGTTCCACGGCCTGCAGATCACCCAGACCGCCAGCTACAAGAAGGGCTCGTACAAGACCTTCGACGACGTCGACGCCAGCTCGGTGGTCAAGGATCCGGTCACCGGTCTGTGGACCGGCCGGACCATCGACAAGTCGGGCGTGGCCCTGGACTTCCCCCGTATCAGCTATGGCGGCGCGGTCACCTACACCTGGGCCGTTGGCGACTTCGACGTTCAGGCGGCCACCGACTACGCCTATCGCGACAAGGCCCCGTCGTTCCTGGGCGCGGAATACGCCGTGGCCTCCTACTGGCTGGCCAACGCCAACCTGACGATCCAGCCCAAGGACGGTCCCTGGAGCCTGGGCCTATGGGGCCGCAACATCTTCAACGAGAAGTACGATGTCACCCGCAACTACTTCCTGACCTCGGCCAAGGTCGGCGCGGCGGGGCGCCCCGCGACCTATGGCGTGCGCGCCAGCTACGCGTTCTAGGCGCTGTGGGCAGTTGATGATCTTGGGCCGAATTCCTCGTCCTTCGACAGGCTCAGGATGAGGAATTCTACTGAACCGCCCTATCAATAGCCCTCATCCTGAGCCTGTCGAAGGACGAGGGCGGCCCACCGTCGCCAAACGCCTAACTGTCTACACCGCCTAGTCCTTTCCCCGCCCAAGCCCCCGCCGCTCTGTTCCGGACCTTCATGATGATCAAGACCCTGTTGCTGATCCTGGGCGGCCTGGCCGCCCTCGTCGTGGTGGTCGGCCTCGTCGGCTGGCTGCTGCTGCGCGGCCCCGACATTTCCTACGAGACCCTTGAGGCCAAGTACGCCACCGCGGCCTCGCACTATGCCGACCTGCCCGGCGGCGTGCGCCTGCACTACAAGGACCAGGGCAAGGCGGACGGGCCGGTGCTGATGCTGGTCCACGGCTTCGGCGACTCGCACTTTTCCTGGGAGGGCTGGGTCGCTCGGCTGGGCGACCGCTACCGGATCATCACCGTCGACCTGCCCGGCCACGGCCTGACCCGGGCCCCGGCCGGCTACGTCGCCACCGCCGACGGCTATGCCGAGCTGATCGACGCACTCGCCACCAAGCTGGCCCTGCCGAAGTTCGCTATCGCCGGCAATTCCATGGGCGGCGGCGTGGCCTGGCAGACGGCCGTGCGCTATCCGAACCGCCTGGACGCCCTGGTTCTGGTCGACGCCGCCGGCTGGCCCGCCGAAACCCTGAAGAAGCCGCCCCTGGCCTTCAAGCTGCTCAAGTACTCGTGGGGCCGCGCCTTCCTGCGGTCGATCGACAACAAGCCGCTGATCCGCTCGGGCCTGCGCGGCGAGGTCGGCGACCCGGCGGTGATCACCGACGCCTTCATCGACCGCTGGGCCGAACTGCAGCGCGCGCCCGGCCACCGCGCCATCCTGATGTCGATCCAGCCGGGCAAGCACAGCCAGGCGACCAAGGAGGTCCTCACCACCATCAAGGTCCCGACCCTGGTGCTGTGGGGCCAGGTCGATCCGCTGATCGAGGTGGCCAGCGCCCATAAGTTCGCCGAGGCCATCCCCGGCGCCCAACTGATCCTCTATCCCAAGGTCGGCCACCTGCCGCAGGTCGAGATTCCCCAGCGTTCAGCCGACGACGTGGCGGCGTTCCTGGCCGCCCATCCGGCCCCGTGACGGACAAGGGCGCGCCGCCGCTGGCGCGCCCGTCTTCACCGACTAGAGTACCCCCCATGCGCGTCGACTATCTGGGCAATCCCGTCACCGTCTCCACCGAAGCCTCGCTGGCGGCGGTCGACGATTTCGTCGACGGGTTCCTGGCCTACGAGACCCGCGCCGCCAACGTCCTGGCGGCCGCCGACGCCGATCCCGCCAGCGCCCTGCTCAACGCCTATGCCGGCCTGCTGTGGCTGCTGCTGGAGTCGTCGGAAGCCCCCGGTCGCGCCGCGCCCTATGTCGCCAGGGCCCACGCCGCCCGCGCCGCGGCCCATCCGCGCGAGCAGGCCGTGGTCGATTTCCTGCTGGCCTGGTTCGACGACGACATCCGCCACGCCCTGGCGATCGCCGACACCAT
The DNA here is from genome assembly GCF_031457295.1 of Caulobacter sp. BE254. Classification (NCBI taxonomy): domain Bacteria; kingdom Pseudomonadati; phylum Pseudomonadota; class Alphaproteobacteria; order Caulobacterales; family Caulobacteraceae; genus Caulobacter; species Caulobacter sp. BE254. The sequence continues at coordinate 612,527 of NZ_JAVDWJ010000001.1, forward strand.
CCTGGCCGCCTGGCCGCGCGACCTGCTGATCCTCAAGCTGCGCCAGTACCACGACTTCAATCGCGGCGACTTCCCCGCCATGCTGCGCGCCGCCGCCAGCGTCGGCGACGCCAACGCCGACATCGCCTGCTGGCATGGCATGATGGCCTTCGCCTACGAGCAGTGCCACCTGCTGGACGAGGCCGAGGCCGCCGCCCGACGCGCCTTGAGCCTGCAGGCCAGGGAGCCCTGGGCCCAGCACGCCCTGGCCCACGTCATGCTCACCCAGGGGCGCATCGACGAAGGCGCCCGGTTCCTGGAAGGCGTGCGCCACACCTGGACGGGCCTGAACTCGTTCATGGACACCCATCTGTGGTGGCACCTGGCGCTGTTCTATCTGAGCCAGGGCCGCTTCGATCAGGCGCTCGACGCCTATGACCAGCACTGCTGGACCCAGGAGAAGGACTATTCCCAGGACCAGGTCGGCGCGGTCTCGCTGCTGGCCCGCCTGGAATGGGCCGGCGTCGATGTCGGCGGGCGTTGGCGCGACGTGGCCGATCATCTGGCCAAGCGCCGCGACGACGTCGTCCAGCCGTTCCTGACCTTGCAGTACCTCTATGGCCTGGCGAGGGCCGGCCGGGCCGAGGCCGACAGCCTGCTGGCGGCCGTGCGCCGCAGGGCGGCCCATGCGCCCGACTTCACCCGCGCGGCCTGGCGCGACGCGGCCCTGCCCGCCGCCGAGGGCCTGGTCGCCCACGCCCGCGGCGACTTCGAGGCCGCCGTCCAGGGCCTGCGCACCGCCCTACCCCGAATGATCGAAGTCGGCGGCAGCCACGCCCAGCGCGACTTCTTCGAGCAGATCGCGCTGGACGCCACGATCCGGGCGGGACGGCTTTCGGAAGCCCAGCAGGCCCTGGAGCTTCGACGCGGCTTCGACCCCGACGGCGTGCCGCTGAACCGCCGCCTGGCCGAGGTCTATGACCAGCTTGGCCTGCCGGCCGAGGCCGCCAAGGCCCAGGCCCGCGTCGCGCGCCGACTGGCGGCCCTGGCGTGAAGCTTTTCAAGGTCCTAGGCGCGATCCTCGCCGCCTGCGCGCTGGTCCTGCTGGGCACGGCCGGCCCCGCCCTGGCCAAGGACAGCCTGACCCTCGCCCTGCAACTGGAGCCGCCCAATCTCGACCCCACCTCCGGCGCGGCGGTCGCCACCGACGAGGTGGTCTACGCCAACATCTTCGAGGGCCTAGTGCGGCTGGACCGCGACGGCGCGATCAAGCCCCTGCTGGCCGCCTATTGGGAGGTCGCGCCCGACGGCCTGACCTATACCTTCCGCCTGCGCGAGGGCGTGCGCTTCCAGGACGGAACGCCCTTCGACGCCGGCGTGGTCAAGTTCAGCCTCGAACGGGCCATCGCGCCGGCCTCCACCAATGTCCAGAAGCAGGCGCTCAGCGTCATCCGCCAGGTCGAGGTCGTCGACCCGCTGACCGTGCGACTGCACCTGGCCCAGGCCGACAGCAACCTGCTCTATGTCCTGGCCTGGGGCGACGCGGTGATGGTCTCGCCCCGGTCGGTCGCGACCCTGGCGACCGCGCCGGTCGGCACCGGGCCGTTCAGGTTCTCCGGCTGGCGGCGCGGCGACGCGGTCACCCTGGTCCGCAACGACGCCTATTGGGGCCAGCCGGCCAGGCTGCGCCAGGTGGTGTTCAAGTTCATCGCCGACCCCGCCGCGGCGTTCGCGGCGATCAGGACCCACGACGTCGACGCCTTCCCCGACTATCCCGCGCCCGAGAACCTGGCCCAGCTGCGCACCGATCCGTCGCTGAAGGTGATCTCGGCCTCCAGCGAGGGCGAGGTGATCCTGGCGATCAACAACCGCAACGGTCCGCTGGCCGACGTGCGCGTGCGCCAGGCCATCCAGCACGCCCTGGACCGGCGGGCGATCATCGACGGGGCGATGTACGGCTACGGGACGCCGATCGGCAGCCACTTCCCGCCGCAGAACGCCGCCTATGTCGACCTGACCGGCCTCTACCCCCATGACGTCGCCAGGGCCAAGGCCCTGCTCGCCCAGGCCGGCTATCGCGACGGCTTCTCCCTGACCATGAAGCTGCCGCCGCCCAACTACGCCCGCCGCAGCGGCGAGATCGCCGCCTCGCAGCTGGCCGCGGTGGGGATCAAGGTCCAGATCGAGAACCTGGAATGGGCCCAGTGGCTGGACCAGGTGTTCGGCCGCCACGCCTTCGACCTGACCGTGGTCAGCCACGCCGAGCCGATGGACTACGACATCTACGACCGGCCCGACTATTATTTCGGCTACCACAGCGCCGACTTCCACGCCCTGATGACGACGCTGAAGGCCACGGCCGACGAGGGCCAGCGCACCGCGATCCTGCAGCAGATCCAGCGCAGGATCGCCGGCGACGCGGTCAACAGCTTCCTGTTCCAGTTCCCGCGGCTGGGCGTGTTCGACGCGCGGCTGAAGGACTTCTGGGTCAATTCGCCGACCCAGACGGTCGACCTGCGCACCGCCTATTTCGACGGGTCCAGCGCCGCCGGCGACGTGTCGGCCGCCACGACCAGCCGAGCCGGCGGGATCCTCGGCCTCCTGGCCGGCCTGACCGTGGCGGCGGGCCTGATCGCCCTGCTGGTCCGCTTCGGCGCCGCCTATCTGGGCGGACGGGCCGCGATCATGGCCCTGACCCTGCTGGCCGCCAGCCTGGTGGTGTTCGCCATCATCCAGGTCGTGCCCGGCGACCCGGCCGCCTACATGCTGGGCCTCAACGCCAATCCCGAGGCCGTGGCCAACCTGCGCCACCAGATGGGGCTGGAGGGACCCGCGCCGCAGCGCTACCTGGCCTGGCTGCTGGGCCTGCTGCACGGCGACCTGGGCGTCAGCTACACCTACCAGACACCCGTGGCCGGCCTGGTGGCCGAGCGCCTGGCCGTCTCCCTGCCCCTGGCCGCGGCGGCCATGGCGCTGTCGGTGCTGATCGGCGCCCCGATCGGCGCGCTGGCGGCGGCCCGTCGCGGCGGCGCGGCCGACGCGACGGTGATGGGCCTGACCCAGGTCGGCGTGGCCATCCCCAACTTCTGGTTCGGCGTGCTGCTGGTGATGGGCTTCTCGCTGGGCCTGCGCTGGTTCTCGGCCGGCGGCTTTCCGGGCTGGGACGCGGGGCTGTGGCCAGCCCTAAAGGCCCTGACCCTGCCCGCCCTGGCCCTGGCCGCGCCCCAGGCGGCGATCATCGCCCGCGTCACCCGCTCGGCCCTGATCGACACCCTGGCCGAGGACTATATGCGCACCGCCCGCGCCAAGGGCCTGTCGCAAGGCCAGGCCCTGTGGCGGCACGGCCTGCCCAACGCCCTGATCCCGCTGCTGACCATCCTGGGCCTGCAGTTCCCGTTCCTGCTGGCCGGAAGCGTGATCATCGAGAACGTCTTCTTCCTGCCGGGCCTGGGCCGGCTGGTGCTGCAGGCGATCACCCAGCGCGACCTGATCGTCGTCCAGGGCGTGGTCATGCTGCTGATCTTCGCCGTGGTGGCCGCCACCTTCCTGGTCGACGTGGCCTATGTGCTGGTCGACCCCCGGCTGCGCGGGAGGAACCGGTCATGAGCCGCCGCTCGGCAAGCCTGGTCCTCGGCGCGGCGATCACGACGCTCTTCGTCCTGGCGGCCCTGGGGTCGCTGGCCTGGACGCCCTATGACGTCGCGGCCTTCGACATCGCGCATCGTCTACAAGGACCCTCAGCCGCCCACTGGCTGGGAACCGACCATTTCGGCCGCGACGTCCTGTCGATGATCCTGGCCGGCGCGCGAAACGCCCTGGCCGTCTCGCTGGTGGCGGTGCTGCTGGGGGCGGGAGCCGGCGTGCCGCTGGGCCTGCTGGCGGCGGCCCGTCGCGGCTGGATCGACGAGCTGGTCATGCGCGCCAACGACGTGGTCTTCGCCTTCCCGTCGCTGATCCTGGCCATCCTGCTGACCGCCGTGCTGGGTCCCGGCGCGATCAATGCGGTGATCGCCATCGGCGTCTTCAACATCCCGGTCTTCGCCCGCCTGACCCGCGGCGGCGCGCTCAGCCTCTGGACCCGCGACTACGTGCTGGCGGCGCGGACGGCCGGCAAGGGTCCGACGCGGATCTCGTGGGAGCACATCCTGCCCGGCCTGCTCAGCATCCTGGTCGTCCAGGCCACCCTGCAGTTCTCGCTGGGGATCATCGCCGAGGCGGGCCTGTCCTATGTCGGCCTGGGCGTCCAGCCGCCGGCCGCCAGCTGGGGCAAGATGCTGGCCGACGCCCAGACCCTGATCAGCCTCTCGCCGCTGCAGGCGATCGTCCCCGGCCTGGCCATCGTGATCACCGTCCTGGGGCTGAACCTGCTGGGCGACGGCCTGCGCGACCGGCTCGACCCGCGCCTGGACGGGACGCGCTGACATGGCCCTGCTGGAGATCCACGACCTGAACGTAACGATCGGCGACCGGCCGATCCTGCGCGACGTCTCCCTGACGCTGGAGCCCGGCCAGGTGCTGGGGGTGGTCGGCGAGTCCGGCTCGGGCAAGTCGATGACCGCCCTGGCGGTCCTGGGCCTGCTGCCGCGTGAGGCGACGGCTGCGGGCGCGGTCCGTTTCGAGGGCCAGGACCTGGCGGACCTGTCCGAGGCCCAGCTCTGTCAGGTGCGCGGCGCCCGGATCGGCATGGTCTTCCAGGAGCCGATGACCGCCCTCAACCCGGTCATGACCATCGGCGACCAGGTGGCCGAGGTGGTGCGCCTGCATCGCGGCGGCTCGCGGGTCCAGGCTCGGGCGGCGGCGCGCCGGGCCCTGGACCGCGTCGGCCTGCCCGCCGACCGCTTCCCGCTGAACCGCTACCCGCACCAGCTGTCGGGCGGCCAGCGCCAGCGCGTGGCCATCGCCATCGCCATCGTCCTGTCGCCGCGCCTGATCATCGCCGACGAGCCGACCACCGCCCTGGACGTCACCACCCAGGCCCAGATCCTGGACCTGCTGCGCCAGCTGGTGCGGGAGGACGGCGCGGCCCTGATCCTGGTCAGCCACGATCTGGCCGTGGTCGCCGGCATCGCCGACCGGGTGGCGGTCATGAAGGACGGGGCGATCGTCGAGCAGGACCAGACCGCCGCCCTGTTCGCCAACCTGGCCCATCCCTTTACCCGCGCCCTGGCCGCCGACGCCGCGCGCGTTCCGGTCCGCCGCCGCGGCCCCGACCTGGCCGCCCCGCCGGTGCTGGAAGCCAGGGCGATCGTCCGCGACTATCCCGGCCCGCGCCGCCTGCTGGGCCTCGGCCCCGCCTTCCGCGCGGTGTCCGAGGTCAGCCTGGCGATCCGGCCGGGCGAGATCGTCGGCCTGGTCGGCGAGTCCGGCTGCGGCAAGTCCACCCTGCTGCGCACCCTTCTGGCCCTGGAGACGCCGCAGGGCGGCGCGGTCGAGCTGGTCGGCCGGCCGTTCTCGCCCGCCGCCCCCCGCGCCCTGCGCCGCCACGTCCAGGTGGTGTTCCAGGATCCGCACGGCAGTTTCGACCCGCGCTGGACCGTGGAGCGGCTGGTCGCCGAGCCGCTGCACCTGCTCGACGCCAGGCCGACCCCGGCCGACCGCCGCGCCAGGGTCGAGAAGGTCCTGGCCCAGGTCGGCCTGCCGCGCGAGGCCGCCGACCGCTATCCGCACCAGTTCTCCGGCGGCCAGCGCCAGCGTATCGCCATCGCCCGCGCCCTGATCGTCGAGCCCTCGGTGATCGCCCTGGACGAGGCCGTCTCGGCGCTGGACGTCACCGTGCGGGCCGAGGTGCTGGACCTGCTGGCCCGCCTCTCGGACGAGCTGGGCCTGGCCTATCTGTTCGTCTCGCACGACATGGGCGTGGTGCGGGGGCTGACCGACCGGGTTCTGGTCATGAGGGCCGGCCAGATCGTCGAGGAAGGGCCGACGGCCGAGGTCTTCGCCCGTCCGAAACACCCCTATACGGCGCAGCTGATCGCCGCGACGCCGAACCTGGAGCGGGCCTTGGCCGCCAGGATCTAGGAGCTGTGGACAGTTGACGATCCTGGGCCGAATTCCTCGTCCTTCGACAGGCTCAGGATGAGGAATTCTACTGAATCGGCCTATAAAGTAGCCCTCATCCTGAGCTTGTCGAAGGACGAGGGCGGCGCACGACCGCCAGACGCCTAACTGTCTACAGCGCCTAGGGCGGGTCGATCTTCAGTCGCGTGTTCCCATGAGGCGCCGCGCCCCACGAGGGAGGTTCACCGGAATCGATTGCCGCAGGCAGGATCTTAACGTCCGGGTTCCGGCACGGCGTTCCTGACGAATTTCGCCCCTTAGCGGACGCTCATAAACGCCCTCTCTCTTCAAGAGAGGGAGGGTCGGGCAGAAGGACCATCCACCCGTAACTGACCCTGATGGTCGGGCGAAATGCGGACATTCAAAAGCTTGGCCAAGCTCAAGCCTTGATGAATAAAGCAATAGCAGAGCTACCGTGACGGGTTGGACAGCATGCCGATCTGATCCAGCCAGTTTTCCAGCAGACCGGGCCAGACTGTGTCAGGCGAATGGTTACGCCTTAGTGCGAAAGCGTGACCGCCATGGGCGAATAGGTGAACTTCCGCCGATACGTTCGCGTCATTCAACGCTCGGGCATACAGTGTGCTGTTACAGATGGGATCTACTGGGTCGTCCCAGGACTGAAGTAAGAAGGTCGGTGGGGTACGTTCGGTCACCCGTACGCCAGGATCCAAGTCGCCATTCCGGCAGAGATGCCCAGGAAAGAAAGCGATGGCGAAGTCAGGGCGGCTGCTAACTCGGTCCGCCCCATCGACCGGCGCGTAACTAGACTCGAAGATGTTGCTGGTCTGGGCCACCAGATACCCCCCAGCCGAAAAGCCCATGACGCCGATTTTGTGCGGATCAACGCCCAGGCTGGCAGCTCGCGTCCTGACGAGGCGGATCGTTCGTTGGGCGTCTTGGAGCGCGCGGGGCGGCTTGGGGTCAATGACGCGGCGGCACTGGGGGTTCCAGTAGTGGTTGCTGCCGGGCACCCGATACTTAGACAGGATGCACGTCACGCCCCTTGCCGTGATCCAATCGCAGACTTCAGTCCCCTCCAACGTGATCGCCACCACACGAAAACCGCCGCCGGGAAATACGATGATTGCGGCGCCCGTATTGCGTCCCTTGGGCGGATAGATCGTCATGGTCGGACGGCTAACGTTGAGCACCGTTTCGGATCGATCGCCCGTGAGCGCGTCGGGCGTCTTGGCGACGCGCACGCTTTCTGGATCGGATTGCGCGCCGACCATGTTCGGGGGCTCGCCAGGCCAGACAGGCTCCCGGACCAGGCCATGGGGCGCTGACCAAACCCGCTCCGTATCGCCGACAGGCCACGCCTCGAGCGGCGCTGTTGCCCGAGGGGTCTCCAACGAAAGGGGAGGCAGTTGACCGGCAAAGCAATGCGCCAGCTCCAGAGCGAGACCGCTGGCGCCAAGCAGCACAGTGGTGGTCAGCGCGACGCGGAAGAAGAATCTCATGATTTTGATTGGCTCCGATACTTCGTCGGCGACGAGCGTTCATCGGGCCCAGGCCGCCTGACCTCAGCAATGCATGCATTGAAGGCCTTATGGCGAGGGCCGACAATCGACCTAAACTATGGGGAGCCATGCGTAAGATTCATGCCTGGAGTGTCTTGGTTTCCTTCATCTCAAGGCGCTTCGCGCCTGCAAGCCCGCCGCGCCCCAAGCTAGAGGTTGGTTTTCTGAGGCGAGCGAGACCGTCTGCCAAAGCGACTTGAGGAGGCGTCCGACACAGCCTTCGAAAATGGCGTCGTCAACTGGACGAGGAGCCCCTCGAAATCGACTGGCGAGAGCTAGTTCATCCCGGCGCCCGCCCATATGAGGGACCCCGGCTTAGCCCTAGTGCTAAGGCCAAGGGCGCGAAATCTGGCTTGACGATGTCGCGCCGAGATGTTCGTGACGGCGACGGGCGCAGTAGTCGCCGTCACGAACAGCGACGCCCAAATGCGAGCCATCGTGGCGGAGACCGAGGCTCTAGGCGCAACGGTGAGCGCGGTGGCCAGACGCAATGGCGTGGTCACCAACATGCTGTTCCGCTGGCCGACTGGCTCGAAACTCAGATCGCGTGCCTTTGAAACCCACCCTCAATTGACGATGACCGAGTCAATTCCGCAAGCCCCGCTACTGTGAGAGTGAAGACCCTATCTGCCTTATTGATCAAAGCGGGGCGGTGCGCGACGACAATTCTGGTGATCGGTAGATCACGGATCAATGTCGCAATCTGAAGCTCCGTTTCCACGTCGAGGTTCGCTGTACCTTCGTCCAGAAAAAGAACGCTCGGATCGCGGTATAGAGCTCTCGCTAAAAGTATTCTCTGCCTTTGCCCGCCAGAAAGGGATGATCCCATATCACCAACCAAGGTCATAAATTGCATAGGCATATACTCTATATCTTCAATAACCTGCGCGGACGTTGCGGCGGACCGCACTTTCTCCATATCGAGATCCGGATCAAAAAAAGCGATATTCTCGGCGATAGTACCCGACAGGAGTCGATCATCTTGTGCGACCACACCAACATTACGCCTCCAAGATCGCCACAAGGCGGGCGTCGCAGCTCGCCCTTCAAGAGTAATCTCGCCACTGCTGGGTGCGTTCAGTCCGAGCATTAACTTTAGAAGCGTGGTTTTCCCCCCGCCCGACGGTCCTGTAATAGCAATGAAATCACCAACCGATATCTGCAAGTTTATATCTTGCAGGATTAAAGGGTCTGTCGGGGCGTATGAGAACGATACGTTTTTAAGAAGGATCGCACCTTTCGCCTCAAACAATGACGCCTCCCCTTCGGCGTCATCCGCTTCCGTCGTCACGATATCTGACAATCGATCCAGATGAAGAGTCAGCAATCGAAATTGTATCCCTTGCTGTATCAGAGATTGCATCCGATCTGTAAAGGTCTGACGAAATGACAAGAAGGCAATTAGCATACCTACCGAGTATCCAGCGCCAGACAAGACAAGTTTAGCGCCAAAGTAAATCACAAGAACGGTCTGCGCATGGACCAAGATTGCTTGAATTAGAGTCAGATTGATCTGGAGTTTTCCTACAGAAATATTGGCGTTGAGAACGGAGGCGTACAGATTGCGCCAGCTCGCCTCGCGCTCCGTCTCTCTTCCCATAACCTTGATCGTGGTCGCGCCGCGAACGGTCTCCATGAGGTGGGACTGTTCCTGGGCGCCCGCCACGAGTTGCTCTTCAGTACGTGCGCGCATCGCCGCGTAGAAGGCCAAGTTCGCGGCAAAGACTAGTATCAAGGACGCCACCACGATTAGCGCCAATTCAGCAGAATAAAAGAATAGAATAACGGCTGCGGCGGTTCCCATCACACCGTCGAGAAGGGCGGCGACGATACCCCGCGTGAGGGCGTCCTGGATCGCGCCAGTTGAACGGACGCGAGATAGAATATCGCCGACGTGCCGCTTTTCGAAAAAGCTGGAAGGAAGCCGGATGAGGTGGCGCACGACGTTTCCAACCATCTGGAACGTCAGCAAATTTCCAAAGACCTGGAGCGCCCAGGCACGCAGGGCTTCCAGCAGGGCTTGCAGGAGCAGTAAGAAGCCAAAGGCCAGGGCCAGCACCGTCAATAGATCAGAATCCGCCCGGCCGATCGCTTCGTCCACCACCAGTTGCAGCTGAAAGGGGGCCGCAAAGACCGCGACCTGCAGTGCGAGCGACAGCGCCAGGACCTGGACAAGCCCACCCCCAAAGCCCGTCATCTTGGACCAAAGGCTGGACAGCCGCACAGGTAACCTGGCTTCGACTTTCTCGAACTTGGCGGCTGGAGTGAGTTCAAGCGCCACGCCAGTGAAGTGGTTCGAAAGTTCATCTACAGAAATTGACCGGGCGCCGCGCGCGGGATCGTGAATGACGACCGTTGCCTTGCCAATGGATTTTAGGACGACGAAATGGTTCAGATCCCAGTGCAGGATTGCGGGAAGCCGGAGTTTGCGAACTCCTGAAAGTTCGACCCGTAACGCCCGAGGCGCTAGACTGAGTTGGTCAGCGATCACCATGAGGCCCCGAAGGGTCGTTCCGGCGATTGACAAGGCAAACCGCTGGCGAAGGCCGTTCAGGTCTACGTTGTGGCCGTGAAAACGCGCGATCATTGCGATGCAGGCTAGGCCACACTCCGCAGCTTCCGAGGCCATATAAACCGGCAAGCGTCGGTGTCCGGAAAAGTTCAATTCGCTTCTTTGGGTCAAATCCGCCTCCCCGCGGCAAAGAGCGGATCCAAGAGCCACTCCCAGAGCGACCGTCGGTCGAGCACGACGTCAGCCCCGACAAGCATCCCCGGCTGCAATGGCATCGATTGGCCGTAGGCTTCCACCGTCGTTCGATCGAGTTGCACGCGCACGCGAAACACCGGTTCTTGGATCGACAGGCCTGGAACTGAAACCTCGGACGGGGCGAGAACGGTCCTGGAAACTGAACGCACGATTCCGTGGGCCGTCCCGAATTTCTGAAACGGGAAGGCCGCGTACATGAGCTTGACGTCCTGCCCCTTCCGGATAAATCCCGCAGCACGGGACGGGGCGAACAACTCTGCTTCCAATCGCCCCCCCGCCGGCGTCAAGATCGCGATCACGCCACCCGTGGGTACGCTCTGTCCCTGCTCTACTGGGATCGCAACGACGCGCCCGCCCACAGTCGCCGTGGCCATGAGCGCGCTCTGGACGTCTGTCGACGTTCTCTTCTGAGCCAATTGGGCCTCGGCAGCTCTGGACTGCGCCGCGAGCGACTGAAGATTGAGGGGAAAGGCCTCTAACTGCGCATCGATGTCGCCCATCTGGCGCTCGAAACCCAAGGCCGTCGTTCTCACCTCGGCGACGTCCTGATCCGCCGCCAACGCGGCCGACTGACCGACCTCCAGGTCGCGCCGGCTTAGGAACCCTTTCGTCGCTATTTCTTGGTAGCGGTCAGCGTTGCGCCTAGCCAAATCCGCCCGCGCGACCAGAGCGTCGATCCGTCGCTTCGTTTCCGCCAACTCGCGCGACAGGGCCGCGCGTTGTGTGAGAAGCTGCGCGCGCTTGGCCAGCAACTCTCCACGGGTTGCATCGGCCTGTGCCCGCGTGGCCGCCAACTCAGCCGCGACTTCCTGCTGGAGGCTGGCTCCAGAATCACCATTGGCAATGTCGGACGAAAGTCGCAGCAGCGCTAGGGGCTCGCCCGCCTTAACCTCGGCGCCTTCCGAGACGTCTAGCCGTTCGATGATTCCAGGCTGGCGCGCGACAACGCGAATAAGACCGCCTTGTGGGACGACCCAACCGGTCAAAGTCTCTTTCCTCGCATAGGTCGCGAGCGACGCCATGAGCACGACGCCCATGACCAGCGAAACACCAATGGCCGTGAAGACTTTCAAGGAGATTGGTCCGTGAAGGACTACCTCTCCCTGTAGTCGGCGGCCGGCGAACTTTACGGCTTCGGCGCGAAAGAGCGCCTTATCGCGAGGCAATGCACCGTCGATCGTGTCGCGAGAGCGGGTCGGCTCGGTCATACCGTCAGGCATCGGCCAACACCTCGCGCGCAGCGCTAATCTTCCGCACGGCCGCCCGCACGGTGCGTGCCAGCGAAGGCCCGTCGTCGGCCGCATGAACGATGGTTCCGCCAACTTTGGTCAGTCTCAGACCCCATTTTCGGTGGGAGGTCGAGCGAAAGATCGCGATGGATGGTCGGCGCTGCAAATCCGCATAGTGCAAGAAGCAGGAATCTATTCCTATAAAAAGGGCCGCTCTCGAAATGAGCCAAGTAGAGAAAGAAAAGGCACCGGGGACGTAAATTAATCGCGAATGAACAATTCTCTCTCTGAGCTTGAGAATTGCATCGGAACCCACCATGAAAAAGGTATGGTTGGGTAATTCCCGGGTGAGTACCTCGATCACTGAACCCCACGCGTTGACGCTGAAGGTCTTATGGTCGTCGGTATCGGTGTGGATAACGCAAAATGGTTCACAGGTGGCCGCTTGATCAGTGTATATCTTGGGTAACAAAGACCAAGATAGAGATTCTTGTGGCCAGGAGAAATCGTCGATAAGAGCCGATGGATTCAAAACTTGCGAGAGGTGCATATAACGGTCTGTGTAGTGCTCCATGTCGAGATTCAATGAAGCTACTGGTTGATCCCAGAAACCAACACTCTTAATTCTATTTGACGTCACCTCCGACAATTTCCGACGACTGTCGGAGTCCCATGAATTCAAATGCACGAAATATTCTGAGCTCGAGAGTCTCTGACAAACTTCGGAAACTGAAAAATTTCTATCCGCATCACATGATACTACATCATCACAGATATTAAACTGTGAAAATACATCTCTAACTACGATATTATTTGGAGATTCGAGAAGAGTGATTTCGTGATCGGGCTCCCGATCGACCATCGCCCGCAACGCCGGTAGCGTTAAGATGGCATCACCAATGCCATTGCCGAACAAGACGACAAGTTTCGTCATGTCCATCTTGCTCCGTGTTTCACAAAATGGTGCATCAACTTCAAATAGGCGCTTCCGCCTCATCCTCGATCTGGTCATTGACATGGCTAAAGGCGCCACGGACGGTGAAGATTAGATCGTAGGGTGAATGGGAGGGCCGACCGCCATCGTGCAGGCAGTTTTCAGTCGGCGCGATATAAGCCCATCCGGGTGGTATCTCACAACGAACCACGGGTACTTCGGGGTTTTGACGAAGATAGGTGCGACCAACCTCCGAATATGGGCGAAGTGATCGATCTCCGCCGGTCGCGATGTGGCGCTCATGGAGACTCCGAAACGACTGCGCCACTACATAAAGATATCGTTCGGTTCGGCCCAAATTGACGCAGATTCGATTTCGAGCGGTGTGGCGATGTTCGGGCGTTGTATTGTCCCAATCATCAATGTGAAGGCCAATATAGTGTGAGCGATCGCTGCTTCTTGTCGCCGTTCTACTGGAAGGTCTTCCTGGATTCGACGTAAACCCGATGATCGAGAATGGAGGCGACGCCCGCACCTCGGTCGGAAGTCCTTCGAGTAGCGCGGAAAAGCCCGCATCGCTCTGCGTCTTTGCGGAATCTCCGTCCAGGATAATGCGACCAGCTCTATCGCGCAGAACGGCTACCGCTCTTGTCTCAAGCTCGAACAGCGACACTGTGATTCCCAGGTCACGCCCCTCCCGTTCGCCATGCCTAAGGATTTGGGGGAGTGCAGCGAGCTGGTCCTTGAGTGGCTCACCAGGGACTAGCGCGCCCGCGAGATAGCGGGGGTCGCCTGCGGCTCCGACGATATCAAACAAGGATAACAGGTCTGGCCGATCCGAGCGAAAGCCTGGCCGAAAGGCGATGGACTCCGGGACCATCATCGTGACGACGGCGACTTCTGAGCGCCATCCCAAAACCAGGTAAACGCTCGACTATACTCATCGCGCAGCAGGGAGCCTTTGGCTCCCTCCACGGCATTGAAGCCGTGATCGGCGTCCTGAATGCGCCGCACTGTCACATCCTTGCCCCGAACCAAAAGTTCGGCACCCAGCGCTTCTGTCGCCAAAGGCGCAACATTCTCGTCCGACATGGCAATACCGATATAGACGCGAGCCTTGCTTCTCGAGAGCTCGTCAACCGACGACAGGCGGTAGAACGAGGCCCAGCGCTTGTAGGGGTGCCCCCACGCAAAGTCATCGACACTGTCTGGTTTCTGGAAGATCGCTCGGACCTGTGCTTCGCGCTCCTCCACGCGCGCCGCGCGTTCAGCTGAGGTTCGGTAGCTCTGATAGTCAGATGCGATCCCAGCATAGTAGGGCGTGACTCCAGGGCCGGCGAAAAAGATCACGTCGGTTACAGTAGGGTCGTGACCGGCAACCATGGCAGCCATGGACGAACCCTCGGAATGACCGAGTACGAGCGTCCTTCCCCGCTCGCCCCATGGCAGGCCGCGCGCCTCCGCCAAACCGGCCTGGAGAGCAAAGAGCCAGCGCTCCGCCGTGAAATCTTCGTTGAACTTGCGGCTACATTCTGAGGCTGCTCCACGTAGCGCCCCATCCGGTTCACCGGCGAAGGGCTTCTCGACCGCCACGATCGTAAAACGCCCCTGAGCCTCAAACGGAAGCAATCCAGGCACAGTGCTTCCGTATCTCCCGCCACGTTCCAAAAAGAGATTTGTGCAGCCGGACCCTTGTATCCAAAGAAGTATAGGCCGCGGGGTTTTTGGGTGACTTATATATACCTTAATTATTCGACCAAGTTTATCCTTAGTGTTGTACTCGGAGAATGATGTTCCCGGAATAGTCTTCCCGGTCGGTTCGCTGTGAGCTCCAACGCCCCAAACTGTGACCGCAATAGCGGTCAACGCACTTATGGCCCACCGACGCATTCCATTTCCTCACGCTACCTGCAAAGCATCCACCGATCCTTGTTCGGGCGTCTCATTCCTGTCAACCCAGGATGGATTCATAGGCAGTTTTTGCTGAGATCCTGTGCGATTGAGCCCAAGAAACGAACTTATCGGTGATTTTTATTAATAAAAATCAACATCTTAATTGAGAAAGCCTCATCGTCCTTGAAGCTGGCTCATGTAATTTATAGTTGCGTGTAGACCTTCCATCGGCAATCTTGGATTGCCTTGCGCGTGGTGCGTAGGCGGTTTCATCCACAGAGGAAGTTAGAATGATTACCAAAGGTGAACTGCTGGATCGCGTTCTCAGCTCTTCCGAAGACAGTGATGTCTGGAATATCTCGGACGCTGATCTGGATCGGATCTCAGGCGCGGGCGGTCCGCCCCGCCAGGGAGCGTTCATCGAAATCGGCGGCCCTGGTACGTTTCTGGAGACGCCGACGTTCCATGACACCGACCCCTTCATCGAATGGATCGGCTAAGACTACCATTCAATCAATAGCCGCTCGGCAGCATTCTGCATCATACGATTGCTTGCAATAGCCAGCATAAGGCATACGAAGTTCATGCGACTGCGGGGGCGCGCGTGTCTGTAACGTGTGCCCCCCCCTTTCCTCGTGAATAGATCGCCTTCTACGCTCCGGACGCATGACAAATCGAGAAATGATTTAATACCTTATAAGGATACTAGCGACATGGCTGATGGTTTTGGTAGCGAACATTCTGAATTATCGCTTCACAATCAACAAACTGGCGTTTTTTGCTCACACGATGCAAGTGTAGAGATAGTTTTAAAAATTCAAGAGACCTGTAATATAAACTGCAGATACTGTTATATGTATAATCTTGGAAATTCTCTCCACGAAATTGTTCCCAAGGCGGCATCTATAGAAGTTTGCTTGAGCGTTGCGAAATTTATTGAAACCGAATTTATGCGGCGATCTCCTAAATATGTTCGCATAGTTCTCCATGGTGGAGAACCAATGCTGATGCCACCTCATAGGTTTGAGGAAAGAATTGTGGCTATATGGAGTTATCTGAAGGGTAAAATTAAAGATGAAGATCTAAAGCGTGTTGTATTTGCACTTCAAACCAACGCGACATTGGTGTCGGATAAATGGATCGATGTTCTGTCTAGGTGGAACATAACTGTCGGTGTTAGTATAGACGGCCCCGAAGAAATTCACGATCAGAATCGTGTTGACTTTAGTGAGCGAGGTACACATTCCCGCGTGGTGGCGGGGTTGCGTACACTTCAGGCAGCAGGAGATGCGGGCAGAATCAAGCGACCTGGCGTTCTTTGCGTAATCGACCCTAATGCAGATGGCGAAGCCGTTTACAAACACATTGTACGCGATCTTGGTGTACAAAGCGTCGATTTTTTGCTCCCATTTTTAACTTGGGATCGATTTGATGAGAAAACCGTCGATGGAGTCACCAGGTTTTTGCTAAGCGCGTTTCAAGAGTGGCGACGCGATGGATTTGGCGCAGATATTCGGATCTTTCAATCCGCTATGTCACGACTGCGGCGAGCCAATGGAGATGCAAGCGAGGGGCCTATCCACGTCTCTCATGTCGTTCTTCTCGTAGAAAGCGATGGTTCTATTTCCCCCGAAGAATCCCTTAGGGAGACTGTTGATACACGAGCAACGGCCCGGACTATTCACACTGATCGCATGGTGGACATTCTAGCCGATTGGCAATTCGGCGGCGTGATTAGGTCGTCATTGACGCGGTCTAAGGAGTGCGACGATTGCGCGATTTTGGAGGCGTGCAACAGCGGCGGCAGCCTTGGGCGCGTCGGTCAAAGATTCCAGACGGGCCAGATGTTTAACCGAAAGTCTGTCTATTGCTCGACGTTCGTTGACCTATTTATTGCAGCCGCTCGCGTGATCACCCGCCAAGGTCAAGACATTTCGGCTCTCCAGTCGCTCTTTGAAACCGACGAACTCACAGGGTTCGCCGCCTCTTAGTGTCACTGTCTGAGACGACGAACTGCTATAGCCATCGAGAAAATTTGCTTGGTCAGCTAGTGCCTGGACCTTGGGAACCCCAGGCCTCGGAAGTTTGCAGGCCGCGTCGGTCTGTGCCCTGTAATTGGCCGTGTAGGCTCGCCTCCTGATTCAGTTGACGGTGAGACGCCTTGGCGCGCTGGCGCGCCACGCCGCTCCTGCGGCGGACAAAGGGGTTCCCGCCACAAGGGCGGGAATGAGGACTGTTGGGGGGATCGGGCGGCGTCTATCCCCGCGACCGCCGAAAAGAAGTCCAGCAATCTCAATGTCCTGAAAGTAAAGCAGCGTCACAATCGCCGCCGCGTTCAAACCGCCCACATACTGAACAGGTCTCCATCGCGGGGGAGGGCTCTTGGTACCGGCCCAAGCAGGCGATGGGGATGGAACCGAGCGGGGCCGCCTGGCCTTGGCGATCGGATCGCGTTTGGCGGCGGGGCTCAGAAGGCTCCAAGGCTGGTCGGGGACGATGGCGGGACAGGCGGGTTGACGGGGCTGGGAGTTCAAACCGGCCTGTTCCAGGATCAGTCGGAGTCGCCGACGGCCCCTTCCGGGCGACTTTGATCCTGCCCGCCTGAGGGGAAACGTCGATCGGGATGAAACAAGCCCTCAATCGCCGTCCCTTGAGAAGAACGGTTTCGCGGAGCGGTCAGGTCTAGCCGAAACGCAAACTCATACACCCACGGTCATCCGGGCTCGGCCCGGACCGCTCCGCGCCTCCCCATCCTCCTCGCCCGCGAAGGCTGAGGTCGAGAAGCCGTGGCTGGAGACAGGCGCATGCGCCTGTCCGCGCTGATCCGCCTTAGCCCTTGGCCAGATAGACTCCGCGGGCGATCGCCCGGGCCAGGCAGTCGGCGAGCGCCGAGCCGATGCGGGCGATGCGGCGCAGGCGCTCGTCCTGGCCCAGGTCGATCTCGCCCGAGGCCAGGGCGAACACCACGTCGCCGTCGAACGGCGTGTGGGCCGGCCGGACGGCGCGCGACAGGCCGTCCTGGGCCATCATCGCCACGCGCTTGCACTCTCCGGCCGTCAGGGCGGCGTTGACCGCCACCACCGCCAGGGTCGTGTTGGCGCCGGGCGCCAGGCGCCCCTGCCCCGCCAGCCGCGAGTCGTCAGGCATCGGTTCGATCGCGCCCGCCGGACCGCTCGGCGTGCGACCGCCGAACTCGCCTTCGATCTCGAACGGCCAGGCCCAGAACGTCCGCCCATCCGGCATGAACACCGAGCCGACCGGATTGACCGCCGCCAGGGCCCCGACCATCAGGCCTTCGCCCAGGTCCAGCGAGGCCGAGCCCAGCCCGCCCTGGACCAGTCCGGCCCGCGCCCCCCGTCCGGCGCCGTGGGCGCCGAGCTCGAACGCCGGGCCGGCGACGTCCACGGCCTGCGCGCCCAGCCGGCGGTAGGGCGGGTCCAGGCCCCAGGCCTTGTCGCCGCCGTTGGCCAGGTCGTAGAGCACCGCGCCCGGCACGATCGGCACGCTGGGCGCGCCGGGGCGGACCAGGAACCCCTCCCCCTTGGCCGACAGCGCCGCGACCACGCCGTCGGCCGCCCCCAGGCCGAACACCGAACCGCCGGACAGGGTCACGGCGTGGGCCTGGGCGTAGCCGTTCTCGGCCGCCAGGGTCTCGGTCTCCCGCACCCCCGGTCCTCCGCCGCGCACGTCGACGCCCGCCGTCCAGCCACCCGGGCACAGCACCACGGTCACGCCGCTGCGCACCGCCTCGTCGGTGGCGTTTCCCACGCTCAGCCCCGGGACGTCGGTGATCAGGTTTCGGGGTCCGGGACGATACAAGGCAGCCACCCTTCGAAGATTCGACGCGTCCCGACTTTTAGCCGACACGGCCGGCCGGCGGGCGGAAAACGACTTCGCGGCGGCGCGAGCGACTGTAGGCTGGCAAGGTTCGAGTCCCGCTTTCCGGAGTTCCCATGACCGACCTGCCGGACCTGTCCGCCGTCGAACTGCTGGCGCTCTATCGCGACCGGCGCGTCTCGCCCGTCGAGGTGATGACGGCGGTCCTGGCCCGGGTCGAGGCCCTGGAGCCCCGCCTCGCCGCCACCTGGGCGCTGGACCCCGACGCGGCCCTGGCCGACGCGCGGGCCTCCGAGGCCCGCTGGGCCAAGGGCGCGCCGATGGGCCCGCTGGACGGCGTGCCGGCGACGGTCAAGGAGCTGATCGCCACGAAAGGCGTGGCCAAGCCCCTGGGCAGCGCCGCCACCGACCTGACGCCCGAGCCCGCCGACGCGCCGCCGGCGGCGCGACTGCGCGAGGCCGGGGCGGTGATCTTCTGCAAGACCACCTCGCCCGACTTCGGAATGCTGTCCTCGGGCCTGTCGAGCTTCCACAGGCTGTCACGCAATCCCTGGGATCTGTCCAAGACCCCCGGCGGCTCCAGCGCCGGAGCGGGCGGCGCCGCGGCCGCCGGCTACGGCCCCCTGCACCTTGGCACCGACATCGGCGGTTCGATCCGCCTGCCCGCCGGCTGGTGCGGCGTCTATGGACTCAAGCCCAGCAACGGCCGCGTGCCCATCGACCCGCCTTATATCGGCCGGGTGGCGGGTCCGATGACCCGCACAGTCGCCGACTCCGCCCTGATGATGAGCGTGCTCAGCGCCCCCGACTGGCGCGACCACATGAGCCTGCCGCCGGCCGACCTCGCCTGGACGGACCTCGACATCGACCTGAAAGGCCTGCGCATCGGCCTGATGCTGGACGCCGGCGCCGGGGCGCGGGCCGAGCCGCAGGTCGTCGAGGCGGTGACCGCCGCCGCCCGCCTGCTGCAGGCCCAGGGCGCGATCGTCGAGCCCTTCGCCCCGTTCCTGACCCGCGAGATGCTCGACGGCCTGGACCTCTTCTGGCGCACCCGGTCGTGGAGCGACATCAGCGCCCTGCCGCCGGACCGGACGGCGCGCATCCTGCCCTATATCGACGCCTGGGCCCGGGCCGCCAGGGACGCCGACGGTCTGTCGGTCTATCGCGGCTTCCATCAGATCCACCGGATGCGCGAGGCCGGGGCTCAGGCGTTCCAGCCCTTCGACTTCGTGCTGTCGCCCACCGCGCCGATGCCGGCCTTCGCCGCCGAGCTGCCCTCGCCCACCAACGATCCGGGCCGGCCGTTCGAGCACATCGGCTTCACCGTGCCGTTCAACATGACCGAGCAGCCCGCGGCCTCGATCAATTGCGGCTATACGGCCGACGGCCTGCCGATCGGGTTGCAGATCGTCGGCCGGCGGTTCGACGACCTGGGCGTGCTGCGGCTGTCGCAGGCCTACGAACGCCTGAGGCCCGCTCAACGCCCGTGGCCGATCGTCGAACCTTGAGGCTCCGGAAAGTTCAGGGACAGGCCTCGCAGGCGACCGGCGTCGGCTCCGGGCGGCCGCCGCGGCGCAAGGCGGCGACCACAGCGATTCCCGTCGCCGCGGCCAATCCGGCATAGGCCGAGGCGCTGACCGCGCCGAGATGGTCGACCAGCACGCCGCCGGACACCGCGCCCAGGGCGATCGCCACCTGGAAAGTCGAGGTGAGCAGCCCGCCGGCCAGCTCGGCTTGATCGGAAGCCTCCGAGGTCACCCAGGCCTGGAAGCCCACCGGCAGCATGGCGAAGGCGAAACCCCAGACCGCCAGGGCGACGGCGACCACGGCCGCGAAGGCGCCCAGGGTCACCACGGCCAGGGCCGAGGCGGCGAGCAGGCCGGCGCCGGCCAGGACCGCCAGGCGCGGATCGCGCTCGGCCAGGAAAGCGCCGGCGAAATTGCCGAAGAAGCCGGCGACGCCGAACACCAGCAAGACCAGGGAAATCGTCTCGAAGCCCAGGTGCGTGACCTGCTCGAGCACCGGACGCACATAGGTGAAGCCGGCGAAGTGGCCCGAGATCACCAGCAGCACCGCGATCAGGGCGGCCGCGACTCCCGGGCGACGCGCCACCTGCCACAGACCGCGCAGTTTCGGGGGCGTGGTCGGGGCCAGCCTCGGCAGGGTCACGACCTGGGCCAGCAGGGCCAGGGCCCCGACCGCGCCGGCGATCACGAAGGCCGCGCGCCATCCCAGGGTGGCGCTGACATAGGCGCCGACCGGCGCGGCCGAGACCGTCGCCACCGAGACGCCGGTAAAGACGATCGACATTGCCCGCGGCAGGGCCTTGGCCGGCACGAGCCGCATGGCCAGGGCCGCGGCCATCGACCAGAAGCCGCCCAGGCTGGCGCCCAGCAGCACCCGCGCGACCAGCAGCATCGGCAGGTTGACGGCGAAGACGGTCAGCAGGTTCGAGACGCAGAGCAGCGCCATCAGCCCCCACATCACCAGCCGCCGGTCGAAGCGTCCGGTCAGCACCGGCGTCAGCGGCGCGGCGATCGCGCCGACCACCGCCGTGGCGGTGACCGCCTGGCCGGCCGCGCCGACGCTGACCCCAAGGTCAGCCGCCAGCGGCGTCAGCACGCTGGCCGGCAGGAACTCGGACGTGACCAGGGCGAAGACCCCGAGCGCCAGGGCGCCGATCGCCGTCCAGACGGCCGGCGCTTCGGGTTCCTCGTGCGGCGTCGCGCCGTCCTGTGCGGACTTCCAGGTGGACTGGGGGGCTGAACCATCCATGGCGATCTCCGGTAAGCGGCCCTGCCGGGCGAGACTGGAGGCAGAGATGGGGTGGCCGACCGGCGCGCGAGGGTTGAGCCGGCGCAAATTTCCCAACGGCGGACCCAGCATTTCTGGGTGGCCAGCCCTTTGCGCGACGACTCAGCAGCGCCGCTCAAGCGTCACTTCAGCCAGGCCAATTTGCGACGCCTCGCCGGCCGTGGTCGACCAGCCCAAGCGCGGCCGGCGGCGCGCCAAGGTGATCGACCACTGAAGCTCGCTTTAGCGGGCGAGCCTTACTTGACGGATCGCGGGCACATCCTGCTGACCGGATTGGGCGCCGTCGCCGTCAGGAGAGCGAGACGATAGGGCAGCCGGATATAGTCCATACCGGGCGCGTAGGACGCCAGGCCCTGGTAAAGGAACCGCAAGGGCTTGCAGGGATCGAGGGTCAGCGTCTGGTCATGTCCGTCGCGCACCAGTTCGCCATGGGAAACGCCTTCCGACCAGGCGGGCCCGTCAAAGGCGACGTTGTCCGAGCCGGCGAACGAATTCGAAGCGCTGACGGCGAGCGGCCGCCACTCCCCGTCGAGCCTGTCGCTGGTCCACGAGCGGAAGTAGCGGCCGTGCGGGCCGATGGCCTCGACGGCTGTGAGGTAGGTGTTCGTACCCGCGATCTTGTAGTGCATGCTGGCTTCGAAGATGTCGTCGCGAGCGCCGGTCAGGACGAGCTTGGTGTCCGCGAAGCCCTCGGGAAAGCGGCCGATGGGCGTCTGCGACCGGAACAGGTGGCCGTTGTCGTCCGTGTTGAAGAGATGGCAGTTGACGTCGTCGCAGATGACCCAGAAATCGAGCCACGACGCCTCGCCCGCCGCGTTTTTGACGGCCGCCGGCGTTTCCGCGAAGAAGGGTTTCGGCGCGCTCCAGGACATCGGGTCTTCGATGTTCGTCGTCGTCGAATAGAGGGGCGGCCCGCCCTGATAGACCAGGTACCAGAGCTTTTGCGGCGCGAAGTAGAAGACCTGCGGGGCCGCGCGATAGCCAGGGCCGACGCCCGACTGTTTCAGGCTGACCACTGTGGCCTTCGGCGCCTCGGACCAGTCCTTGAAGCGGGCGTACGCCATGTTCCACCCGTCTGGGGCGGCGGTGGTCATGAAGACGTGATAGGCGCCGTTGAAATAGACGACCGAAGAGTCCTTGAGGCCGGAATAGGCCTGAGCGCCCGCGTTCGAGGGGGTGACCAAGGGCGCGGACGAGCGCCATTCGAACAGCCCCTTCGTACCCGCGCCGTCCTGAGCCTGCGCCGCCCCGGCGGTGGAGACGGCGCCGAGAAAGGCGGCCGCGACGTACGCCCAGAGCCGGTGTTTGGTGATGGCCACGATGTCAGTCCTGTTTGAAATTGAAAGTGAAGCTGGATGTGAGGGGGAGATCAGTTCGGCGTCCGCAAGCGAGGCCCGGCCAAGAGCTTGCCGCCCAGCCAGCGCCGCACCGGTTCGTCGTAGAATTTGAGGCAGGCATAGGCGATCGTGACCGCCGCCACGAACACGCCCGCCCCGACCAGCGCGCCCTGCCCCGCCGGAACCTTCCTGTCCACGACCCAGCCGGTGTAGATGTAGATCAGCGGGTAATGGGTGATGTAGAGCGGATAGGACAGGTCGCCGAAGAAGCGGGCGATCCGCACCGACGGGCCGTCCGCGTCCTTCTCGCCGGCGCCGATGACGACGATCAGCGGAAACAGCACGATCACGCAAAACGCTTCATAGAGGCCGTTGACCCACAGCCGCTCCGTCCCGCCGAACCGCGGCAGCGCCAGGGCCACGACCAGCAGCAGGCTGCAGACGGCGAAGGCGCCGCCGACCTTGATCCGCTTGCCCAAGCGCATCAGCAGCACGCCCGCGAAGAACGGGAACAGCACCCGCGTGAGGCCGATGCGGACGCCGCCGGCGTCGAGCGCCCAGCCGCCGATGACGTCGCCCCGGGGACCGAACACCAGCAGGTGGACAAGCGCCAGCGCCGCTAGTCCCGCCAGCACGCCCAGCGCCCGGTTCGACAACTTCCGCAGCCCCGCCGCGTAGAGGATGTTGGCGACGTACTCGTAGAACAGCGACCAGGCTGGCCCATTGAGCGGATAGATCTCGCCCCATCCGCGGATTTCCGCCGACGGCGTCAGCGGGATCATCACGAAGCCCAACAGCATGACCGCCGCCACCTGCCAGGCCGAAACGGCCTCCAGCTTGGGGAAGATCGAGAAATGCTGGAAGGCGAGCAGGGTCGCGCCGATCAGGGAGCCCATGACGATCATCGGCTGAAGGCGGACCAGGCGGCGCTTGTAGAAGCCCCATTGGCCCATGCCCGCCGCCCAGCGGTCGTCGTAGGCGTAGGCGATCACGAAGCCCGACAGCAGGAAGAAGAAGTCGACCGCCAGATAGCCGTGGTTGACGATCTGCTTCTGGGGGTTGCCGCCCGCATAGGCTTCGAACAGATGGAAGACGACCACCATCAGGGACGCGACCCCTCGCAGTCCGTCCAGGACGACGTAGTGGCTTTTCGCGGGCGTGGCCGCGTCGGTCGACGTGGCCGCGTCCGATGAAGGTTTGGCGAGCAAGGAGGTCTGCTGAGTCATGGCCTTCCCAAGGCGGCGCGCCGGTGGCGCTGAATGCTGTTGTTGATCTGACCGCCGATTTCGGGGGCGCGCCCCCTTTGATCTGAGCCGGACAAAGGGGTGCGATGCAGCCCTAGTGAACGGGCTTGATGGCGATCGCGGCGCCGCCCCCCGCGCTCAGGGGAATATCGAGGACGTCACGGCTGGAAATCGACTTGACGACATGCTCGACGTCATTGGGCCCCGCGCCGTCCCGCCAGATCTCGGCCTTGAACGTCCCTGCCCCCAGGAAGGCCAGCGGTATGGCGACGGCGCGAGCCTGTTCGTTGGTCATGGCCCCGACGTACCAGGTCTCGCCCTTGCGCCGCGCGACCACGACATGGCTTTCCGGCGTTCCGTCGATGAACCGCGTCTCGTCCCAAGCGGTCGGAACCGCCTTGAGAAAGTCGAAGCCCGGCGCGTTCGCATAGGCCGCGGGATCGTCGGAGACCATCTGCAGCGGACTGTCGAACACCACGTACTGCGCCAGGGCCTGGCCCCGCGTCGTGCGGGTCATCGGCATGACTTCCCGGGCGACATAGGTCTGCGGCGTGCTGTTGCGGAAACCGCCCGGCGTATAGTCCATGGGCCCCAGCAGCATGCGGGTATAGGCCAGCTTGACATTGTGTCCGGGCGTGACCGGTCCCCACGGGAACTTGTTGTATTCCAGGCCCAGCACGCCTTCCTGGGTGATGTAGTTGGGATAGGTGCGCGCCAGGCCGGCCGGCGGGAAGGCGCCGTGCATGTCCAGCAGCAGGTGGCGCTTGGCGGTCTCCTGAGCCAGGCGGACGTAGAACTGGACCATCTCCTGGTCGTCCCGCTCCATGAAGTCGACCTTCACGCCCTTGATCCCCCAGCGCTGATAGGTGTCGAGGACCTCCGCCATCCTGGGTTCGACATGCTTCCAGTGCGCCCACAGAATGAGGCCCACGCCCTTTGAGCCCGCATATTTCACGAGGGCCGGCATATCGATCGCCGGATTGCTCTGGGTGATGTCCGTCTTCGGGTCCGCGTCGCAGCACGGCGTGGCGTTGAGGGGCCATCCCGCGTCGATCAGAAAATAGGGAAAGCCGGACTCGGCCGCGAAATCGATGAAGCGATGGAACCGCTCCACGGTCGGCTTCTCGCCCGCCGTCGGTCCCGACCACCAGTCCCAGGCCGCCTTTCCGGGCTTCACCCACGAAAAATCGCCGCTCGCCTGCGTCGCCAGGTTTCCGATCAGGGGCGACTCGATCAGGTCGCCGGCGCGGTCCCCCATCATGATCACCCGCCAGGCGCTGGTCAGGCCGGCGGCGGAGTCGATGGCGACATCCTTGCGGTTGGGGAGCGGCGTCACCCTGACCTTTAGCCCGCCCTCGACCGGGACCAGGCTCGAGCTCGCATAGGCGTCGATTCCCGACTGCGCGATCGCATAATGGGTGCGGCCGGAGGCGGACGAACAGACCACAGGAACGTCGTAGCGCTTGGCCCGGTCCAGTTCGGAGATCTTCTTCAGGGCCCAGGTGTTCTCATGGGAACCCCCATATTCGCTGACTTCGCAGGCAGGGTCGTTCGGAAAGCGATACGCCGTCTTTTCTGCCTTGAGCACGACGGGCGCGTCTTTCGGCAAGAGGTAGCGGAACGCAACCCCATCGCTACTGGCGCGCGCTTCCACAGACAGCGTGCGGTGGGCGCCGGTCTTTTCGCGGAAGGTGACGACGGCGCCGTTGTACCAGTCGCGCGCCGCCTTGGACTTCGTCGCCGTCAGCGGAATGTCGCGCCGCTGACTTTGCTTTTTAACGTCGACGACCTCCAGATCCGAGAAGTCAGCGGCGTTCGAAAGCTCCAGGCCCATCGGCGAGGCCGACACGATCGGCTCGCCCTTGCGGTAGACCGAGTAGCTCGCCCCATCGGCGGCGATTCTGATCTCGGCCGCGTTGTCCGGCGAGGCCACGATGACTTGCGACGCGGCGAGCGCCATCACGATATTGAACACTGGGGGACTCCCTTGGAGCGCGAATTCGATACGGAGGGCCGCGCCTTAGGCGAAGCTGATCTTGAAGACGCTGGCGTGGCGCGTCGGCAGGCGGGCCGGGACGTCGATCGACAGCGCGCCGGCGCCCTGGCGGAACTTGAGCGGTCCGCGAAGGCCCAGCATCTCGACCCGCGCGACGCGTCGGTGTTCATGCGGATTGCCGACGGCGAGCGCGGCGATCTCGGTCACGCCCGAGGGCTCTCCGAGCGCGATCGCATAAAGGGCGCCGCCCTTGGTCGTGAAGCGGATGTCCCGGGCGGTATAGGCCGCGCTTTCCTGGAACGCCCCGGCCGCGGCTTCGGTCGGTCCTTCGCCGTACAGCTTCCACGGCCGGGTTCCGTGGATGGCCTCTGCGTTCACCGCCATCCATGGCGCCAGCTCGTCCAGCAGAAGCTGCGACTCCGGCGGCAGGCTGCCGTCCGGATACAGCACGACGTTCAGCAGCAGGTTGCCGTTCTTGCTGACGATGTCAGCCAGCATGGCCACGACTTCCGACGTGGTCTTGTACTTGAAGCCGTCGCTGTAGAACCAGTCGCCGTTGGAGGTGTCGGTCTGCCACGGCAGCGGGTTGATGCCCTTCAGCACCCCGCGCTCGACATCCTGGACCGCCCATTCCTTGTGGAATTCGCCCGAGCCCAGGTCCTTGCAATTGTACACGGCCTCGAGCTTGCCGCTGCGGGCGATGCTGCTGTTGTACATGTGCGCGACCAGGCTGCGCCCGACCTCGCCGAACGGCAGCCCGCCGTCCGAGTACAGCAGGTCCGGCTCGTAAGTGTCGAGCAGGTCGCGGATGCGGTCGAACCAGATCTGATGGAACCTCGGATCACGCGAGTACCAGGTGTCGGCGGAGCCGCGGTAAGGCTCGTTGTGCGGCGAGTGGTAGAGGTCGGCGTATCTCGGGTCCGCGCCGTCATAGGCCACGCCGTTTTCGGGCCAGGTCTGGTTGTAGAGATGGCTGGGGTGATACCAGTTGTGACTGGCCCCCAGGTGCTCCGACACGCCGAAGCGCAGCTTGCGCTTGCGGGCGGCCGCCTTCCAGGCGCCGACGATGTCGCGCTTGGGCCCCATGGCCGCGGCGTTCCAGCGGTGGTGCTTGGAGTTCCACAGGTCGAAATTGTCGTGGTGCACCCCCATGCTGACGAAGTACTTGGCGCCGGCGGCGGCGTACTTGTCCATCAGGCTCTCGGGATCGAACTTGTCCGCCGTCCACAGGGGAATGATGTCCTTGTAGCCGACCTTGGAAGGCTGGCCGTAGGTCTTCAGGTGGTGGTCGTAATGCGGGTGGCCGGGAACGTACATGTAGCGGGCGTACCAGTCGCCCTGGCGCGGCACGGCCTGCGGTCCCCAGTGGGCCCAGATCCCGAACTTGGCGTCGCGGAACCAGTCGGGCGCCTGGTAGGTCTTCAGGGACTCGGGCTCCTGGCGAAACGGACCCTTGGCGATCGGCAGCCGATAGTCCGGCGTCGGCAGCTTGGCGCAGGCGTCCGCGGACGGCTCCTGCCTCGCCTGCGCGGCCCCCGCCAGGCCCAGCGCCGCAAGGGCCGGGACACCCAGGAACTGCCGCTTGCTCACCTTCATGATGTATATTCTCCAAATTTCTTGGTCTTAAGCAAGCGACGGTAAACAGTTCTCCGAGCGCGATTGCTCGTGATATTCTTGAGTACTTGTTTTTGGGAAAATGTTCGAAAATCTTATGAAACCGGCGTCAAGGTGACCAGGCCGATGTCATTGCTGCGCATCGGCACCATAACCACGGCCGTACCCTTGTCGCTCACCGTAAGCGTTTGAGCCGTTTCAGGAGTGTCGCGCGTAAGATCTTGCAGCGTCTGAAGCTGCTTCGGCGTCAGGTCCTTAGGGGCGCCCATCTCAAGGTAGTGGCTGTAGGCGTCGTTGATCTTGTAGCCGGTACGCTGGATCTTCAGCTCGTACCGACCAGGCTTGAGTCCGGTCAGATTCAGCCTCACAGGGGCAGACTTGGCGTTCGGGACCAACTTGCTGAAGAAGACGCCGTTGCTGCGCCCCCCCTGGTCGGGGTGCTGATAGTCCCAGACGACCGCCGCCAGGGCGCGGCCGTCCCAGGACGCCCACACCTGATGATCCGTAGACGGAATTTCCGCACCTTGCAGGGCGCGCAGGTACTTGTAGGCGAACCACGACGCCTTGCGAACGCCGTCGCGGGTCATCAGGCCGAACCCGCCGTGAAAAGCGCTCGGGGGCGCACCGGGCTCTTCGAACAGATCGGAATAGACCCAATAGCTCATGCCCTGGACGAGGCCCTGAGTGGCCCTCAACTTGCTAAGGATGTAGGGCGCGGCGATGTAGGAGTCGTGGCTGAGGTCATGAGGATTGTAGCTGGTGCTCCACTCGGTGAAGAACAGCGGCAAGCCGGGCCGGTGCGAGGCTTCGATCTCTTTGCGAACCTTGCGGACGTCGCCGACAATGGCGTCGGGGTTCTTGGAGAGTTGGAGGTCCATTTTGCCCTCCTCGTCGAGATAGCCGTAGTCGACGCCATAGGTATGGGTGGTGGCGAAATCGACTGGCGTGTTCGTGGTCTTCGCCCAGGCCAACAGTTCGCTCACCCAGGCGGCGCCGGCCGTTGAAGGCCCGCCGACCCGAAGCTGCGGATCGATGGCCTTGATTGCGCGGGCGGTGACGCCATACAGGGCGAAATAGGCCTCTTGGTCACCATACTGCCAGAAGCCATCGAGATTGGGCTCGTTCCACACCTCGAAATACCAGGTACGGACCTCAGCTAGGCCGTAGCGGGCGACCAGGTGACGGACGAAGGTGTCGATCAGTTGCTTCCACAGGTCCAGGCGTGGATGCGAGGTGTTGCCCTTCCAGTAGAAGACCGTCTGGTCCGACGACTTCATGGCGCCAGGCGTGAAACCGAGTTCGACGAACGGCCTGATGCCCATCTTCAGGAAGCTGTCGTAGAGGTAGTCAATCTTCGTCCAGTCATAGACCAGCTTGTTGTCGACCATCTTCACGACGCCCATGTCATCGTGGAAGATGTCGTGGAACCGGATGTAGCGGAAGCCGAGTTCCTTGGTGGCGATCTTCAATTGCGCCAGATTGGCGTCACGGATCGTTGTGCCGGGATAGTCCGCTCCGACCGACAGATCGAAGAATCTATCGATGGGTTTGGAGGCTTGCCGAACATCGAGGGTGACGCGCCGCTGGTTGATCGACTGCGCCAGCACGCCGCTGGCCGGAGCCGCCGCTGCAAGGGTCAGGAACGAAGCTAGAGCATTACGCCGCGAAATTTGATTTCTCATGTCTTTAATACCCGCTTTGCGTTGGTGTTCTTTGAAATTATCGATCGACCTGAACGAGACCAAACAAGGCAGGAAGCCGCCGCTTGGTCTAAGAAAGTCAACCGAAAGAGCCCGTGCGGAGCCTTCATGCTCTATTCGCCGCTCGAACGAAGTACACGTCCGAAGAACGGCAGAACGTTATTCTGGAAACGACTGGCGACGGCGCTGCCGTGGTCGCCGCTGTAGATCTCGAAGGTGTTCGCCACGCCGGAGGCGACCAGGCGGTCGTGCAATTCGGCCGCGTCGACCTTCAGCCCGTCACGATCGCCCACGTCGATGGCGATCGCCTGGTATCGCCGCAGATTGAAGATGTACTGGTCAAGCATGCTCAGGGGCGCGTTGGCGGCCCATCGCGCCAGCACCGACCGGTCGACGACGCCGTTCGACGTCGGCAGGTCGACATAGAACGGCGGCTTCTTGGGGTTCGGCGACCAGGCGGCGGCGACGGCGAAGGTGGCGCGCGGCAGGAAGCCGAGCCTGGTCGCCTCCTCCCGGGTCTTGACGGCTTCGACGGCGGCGGCGTCCCCCGGGGGCGGCGCCTCTCGGGCCGACAGGCAACACGGGCTCATGATGTACAGCGCACCGAAGGTCTCGGGGTGCTTCATGCCGAGGCGCGCGACGCCGTAGCCGCCCATCGAGTGGCCGGCCAGGCCGCGGCTCAGCCGGTCGGGCAGCGTGCGGTAGTGCGCGTCGACATAGGCGACTAGGTCGCGGGTGATGAAACCCTCCCAGTCGCCGATCGTCACCGAGCTCGAATACATGGAGCCGTTGTGCAGGGTCTGGGTGTCGGGCAGGACGACGATCATGCCGGGCGCGCCCGCGGCGAAGGCGCCCTCGGCGGTCTGCGGGGTCTGGAGCAAGCCCGCGAACCCGTCGACGGTCAGGCCGTAGCCATGCAGCGCATAGACCACCGGATAGCGGCGCGCCTTGTCGGCGGCGTAGCCGGGCGGGAGATAGACCACGACGTCCCGGTCGGGCGACTCGCCTTCGAGATTGCCCTCCAGGGCCGCGCCATGGACCTTGATGCGCTCGACGGTCACGGCCTTGGCGCTCGCCGCCACCGGCGCGGCGGCGGCCCGCAGGTCCGCGCCCGACGCCGCCAACAAAATGGCCATCGCCATGGAAGCCCAAACTGCCTTCATCTGCCTCCCCGCCTCCTTCATCGGTGGAAGCGAAATTCGCTCCACCGCCTGTGCTTTCTCACGCCCCTGTTCCGGGGCTTGGCCGGCGGTCAGTTCGGATTGCCGACCGGTATGATCGCCGCGCCCTGGGCCGCCCCGAACTTGATCCGCAGGACCTGCTGGCGATCGACCAGGTTGAGGCCATTGTCGGTCTGGTCGCCGTTCCAGACCCGCCGGAAGATCCACTTCCCGTTCTCGAAGCGGCCCTCCTCGACCCGGAGCATCTGGCCGCTTTCGGGCTTAGAAGCCTCGAACTTCACGCGGGTGTTGAAGCCCGTCAGCAGATAGTCCCCCGGCCCAAGCTCGGCGACCGCCGCCCCGCCCACGGGCTGGGGATTGCCCGTCGGCTTGTCCGCCCCGAACTGCCATTGGCCGAAGGTGGCGACGGCGCGGTAGGGACCGAGTTCCATGACCTGGGTGTGGTTGGCCTTGGGGTCGGTCGGCTCGGAAACGCCCCAGGTCTTGCCCGCGAACGCCAGGGCCGCCCACTCGCGCGCCATGGGCTCGAACAGGGTGTAGTTGCGGGCGAACAGTTCCTGCTTGGCCGCGTCGAAGTCCTTGGCCCCGAGCGGGTAGTTGTAATAGCCGGTGTCGTCCATGCCGAACGGCGAGAACCCGATCGCCCCCTTGCCGATGGTCGCGAAGAAATAGCGGGCGAACTCGGTGTCGTTGCCGGTTTCGGGCACGAAGAGCGCGTTGTCGGGCCTGGAGTAGTAGTCCAGATAGGCCAGGTACGCCGCGTGATCGCGGACATAGATGTCCGGCGCGACCACGTCGATCGACGGCGCGGCGGCCTTGTAGACGTCGATCACGTGGTGGACCGGACCGCCGCTGGCGTAGGTCGGGGCCGGCTGCCGGCCGAAGGCCGAGGCCAGGGCCGCGTTCATGTACATGGGCAGCGGCTTGACCGCCTTGCCGGCCTTGGCGATCTCCTCGACATAGGCGGCGAACGACCAGGCGTTGAAATATTCGTCGGCGTCGGTCCCGAACACGGCCTTCCAGCTTCCCGGCGACTTGCCCAGGCGCTTGAGCAGGGTGGCGGGAACCGGCCCGTCAAACAGCTTCTGGGCCGCGGGCGAGAAGTCCCGGACGCTGCCGTAGGAGCCGACCTCGTTTTCCGGCTGGATCATGATGATCGTGTTCTGGGGGTCGATCCGCCGGATGTGCTCCATCAGCTTGACGAAGGCGCGCTTGTCGGCCTCCAGCGTGGTCCGGCTGTGCGGCGACAGCACATAGTGGGGCTGGCCGCTGGCGGTGATCATCCGCGGGAAGCGCTTGCCGTCGAGCTTGACCCATTCCGGCGTGTAGCTGGGACCCGTGTTCTTCCAGGTGCCGAACCACAACAGCACCAGCCGCACCTTGTTGGCGCGGGCCTGCTCCACCAGCGTGTCCACGAACGAAAAGTCGAACTGCCCCTCGACGGGCTCGATCTGCTCCCAGGCGACCGGGACCTCGACGGTGTTGGCGTGGATGCGCTTGATCGTCGGCCAGACCTCCGGAAGCATGTCCGGATAGTTGCTGCTGTTGTTGACCTGGGCGCCCAGCATCAGGAACGGGGCGCCGTCGACGAACAGGGCGTGGCGACCATCGCGGGTCACGATGCGCGGAACCGGGTTGGTCGTCGGCGTCTCGGCGGCGGTCGCCACCCCGCCGCCGAGGGCCAGGACCAGCGCCGCCAGGCCGGCCATGAGGCGCGGCGAGCGGCCGCCATAGATCGAAGTCCACATGCTCGGAAATAACTCCACGGGTCGCTCGAACGGCGAACTCGACATTGGGGGTGAGGGCCTGACCGGGCGCCCCGGCCGTCCAGCCGGGTTCAATCGAGCTCCTCGACGATCACCGGGGCGCTCATGCCGAAAGGCTCGCCCGGCGCGACGGTCATCAGCACCGCCACGGTCCGTTCGCCCTCCTTGGCCGGCAGCAGCGTGGTCAGGGCGCCAGGCGCGGCGTCCGTCTTGACCGCGACCTTGACGCCGTCGACATAGACCTCGGCGGGGCCGGTCAGGCGACCGAACATCAGCTTTCCGCCGGCCCGCCGCACCGTCCCGCGCGGCGTGAAGGTCAGGCGATAGAGCACGAAGCCCCCCGCGGGATCGGCGCCCTGCAGCGGGCCGGGCTTGGCCCAGGTCCAGGAGTTCATGTCGTTGTCGGCCGGCTTGGCCGACGGGTCGGGGCGAACCCGCGCCACCGGCGACAGGCGCCAGTCGGAAAGGACGGCGACCGGCGGCGTCCGCGGCTCCAGCGCCCGTGTCCCCGGCTTGATGGACAGTTCCGTTCGCGCAGCCCGCAAGCCCGGCGCCGAAGCCGTCAGGCGCAGGACGCCGCTGGAGCCGCGGTCGCTCTGCACGATCACCTGGGCCAGGCCGTTGAACAGGCTGCGGGCGTTGCCCTTCTCCGGCTCGTGGCAGTTGGGGTCGCCATTGCCCAGGCCGATGATCCGCCCGTTGGCGATCTCGAAGGTCACCGGCAGGTTGGCCGTGGGGACCACCCTGCCCGCCTTGTCCAGGGCCTCGACGGTGATCGGCGCGGCGTCGGCGCCGTCTCCGGTCAGGACGGTTCGGTCCGGCGTCAGACGCAGGGCGACGGGCGGACCGGCGGTCTCAACGACTGCCTTCGACACCGGCTTGCCGCCGACATAGCCGATCGCCTCCAGGCGTCCGGGCGCATAGGGCACGGTCCAGGACGGCATGACGAAGGGATCCACCGCCTGGCGCGAGACCAGCTTGCCGTTGAGGCGCAGCTCGACCATCTCGGCGTTGGTCAGCGCCATCACCTTGATCGGCTGGCCCTCCTTGCCCGGCCAGGTCCAGTGCGGGGCCAGGTCCAGCAAGGGGCGGTCCTTGATCCACTGGGCCCGGTGCAGGAAGAACGCCATCTTCGGGAAGCCGCACAGGTCCATGGCCCCGAAGAACGAACTGGCCGAGGGCCATTCGAACGGAGTCGGCTCGCCGCGATAGTCGATGCCCGACCACAGGAAGGCGCCCGCCACGAACGGGCGCTTGGCGATCGCCTCCCAGCCCTTGCGGTGGGTCGTCCCCCAGGACGACGGTTCCTCGTCGTTCTCGGCCAGGATGTTGCGCCCGCGGTCGGTGAACCATTCGCCCCGGGTCATGAACGCGGAGGTGTCCTCCGAACTCATCATCGGCAGGTTCGGATGCTCGGCGTGGAACCGGTCGTAGTTGTCGGACTGATAGTTGAATCCGACCACGTCGACGGCCTGCGAGACGTTGATCGGGGTGAACATGCCGTCGTTCATCGCGGCGGTGACCGGGCGGCTGTCGTCCAGCCGCTTGACGGCCGCCACCATCCGCCGAACCATCTGGTAGCCCGCCTCGGTGCCCTGCATGGGTTCTTCGTTGAACACCGACCACAGGAAGACGCTGGGGTGGTTGCGGTCGCGACGGATCAGCCACTCCAGCTGCCGCATGTAGTCGGGGCTGGGGTTGAAGTTGCGGTTCTCGTCGAGGATCAGGACGCCCAGGCGATCGGCCGCCTCCAGCATCTCCGGCGCCGGGGCGTTGTGGGCGCAGCGGACGGCGTTGGCGCCCATCGCCTTGACCCGGCGCAGGCGGAAATCCCACAGGCTGTCGGGCACGGCCACGCCGACCCCGGCATGGTCCTGGTGCAGGCAGACGCCCTGGATCTTCAGGGACCGGTCGTTGAGGAAGAACCCCTGGGCGGCGTCGAACCGCAGCGTGCGGAACCCGGTCGAGGTGATCGCCTCGTCGACCAGCTGGTCGGCGCGCCAGACGCGGGTGCGCACCGTGTAGAGCGCCGGATCGTCGACCGACCACAGGCGCGGGGCGGCGACGTCCAGGACGAGGCGAGCCTCGCCCTGGTCCAGCGACGGGACTTCGGCGGCGACGCGCCCCGCGCCCACCACCTTGCCCCAGGGATCGATCAGCTGGGCCTCGACCTCGACCGCCTCGGCCTTGGGGCCGATATTGCCCAGGGTGGCGACGACCGGCAGGGTCCAGCGCCCCTCCCCGTCCCGTCGCGGATCGGCATGGACGCCGTCGTCGGCGATGTGCACGGCCGCGCGCTTGGTCAGCCAGACGTGGCGATAGATGCCGCCGCCCTCGTACCACCACCCCTCCATCGGGTCGGCGTCGACCCGCACGGCGATGCTGTTGAGCTCGTCGCCGTAGCGGGCGAACGGGGTGAGATCGATCTGCAGGGCGTTGTAGCCGCTCCAGTTGTGGGCCACGACGCTGCCGTTGAACCAGACCGTCGCATTCGTGGCGATGGCCCCGAACTCGATGGAGATGTGCTTGCCGCGATCGGCGGGGTCCAGCCGCAGGGCGCGGCGATACCAGGCCTTGCCGCGCGGGCGATAGCCCTGGGAAAGGTTCTCGTCCTTGTCGAACGGCCCCTCCACCACCCAGTCGTGCGGCAGGTCGAGTTCGCGCCAGTCGCTGTCGTCGTATTCGAACGAGGCGGCGCCTTGGGCGTTCCCGGCCTTGGCGTTGGCGTAGGACCAGCCATGGCCCTTGACCTTCGGAAACGGCACGTCGCCCAGGTGGAAGCGCCAGCCCTGGTCCAGCGACGTCCGCTCGCCGGGCGCCTTGAGCTGCGGCCTCGGATAGGACCGACCCGACTCCGCGACCTCGCCCGCGCTCGCCCAGACCAGGCCTGGCGCGCCGCCCGCGGCGCCCAGCGCGATGGCCGAGGTCGCCCACAGGAACCGGCGGCGATCCACGGTCACGCTGGCCTTCTCATTCATCTCGCCCTCCCAACGTCTTCGGCCTGCGCTCAACCTATCACCTGGCGCATGGCGGCGGCGGCGGCGACCTCGTCACCGTCTCGGACGGCGTAAAAGACCCTGCGCATCGCCCTCGATCGGTCGGCCGTCGATCCGCGTTTCCAGCGGGCGTCCAGCAGCAGTTGAGCCTCGATCAGCCCGGACAGCGAGCGCATCACCGGTCGGTCGGACGCCGCGCAGATCGTCAGCCTGAAGACGCGCTGAATAATCCGGATCGCCGTGTCGGAGGGATCGGCCGCGAGATCGGCCAGGCATTGATCCAGGACCTGCAGATCATCAAGCGAACGCCGCTTGGCCGCCCGGCGCGCCGCCTCGCACTCCAATCCCAGGCACATCGCCCGCAAGTCTTCGCCAAACACCGGGTTGTCGCCGGCGCTGAGGCGCCATCTCAGGACGTCGCGATCGAAGTGGCTCCAGTGCTCGGCTCGCCGGACCGTCGCTCCGACGCGCGTCTTGACGCTCAGAAATCCCTTCGCAGTCAGGCCGCGAATGACCTCGCGCAGAAAAGAACGGGAGACCTGGAAACGGCCCAGCAGCGCCGCCTCGCTGGGAAAGCCGGTCACGTCGTAGGCGCCGTCCATGATCTCAAGCGCCAGGATACGCAACATCTGATCATGGGCCGAACGCGGGCGCTCCAGGCCCAGCCCTGGCCAGGATGACCGCCCCTCGTCCTCGGCGCGCCGACCGGGTCCAGCTGCGACCAAGATCGCCGCCTCGGACGGCAGCGCCTCCTCGGCCCCGGCGCCACGCCCCGATTCCTCCTCGCCGGCCTCTTGTCCGCGACGTCCCGCGTTTCCCTCGGCGCGCATCACGGAATCGCCCGTGTCGCCGCCAAGCCCGACCGTTCGAGCATCGCGCCCGCCGGCGCCGGCATGCCCTCGCCCTTCAAAAGTTTGGCAAGAGAGGACATCGCCTGAGCGGTAGCATCGCACGTCAAACGCTTTGCCTCCGAAGCATTTTTAACCCTCCCATTTGCCTACCGGGGTTCTGGCGCTCTCTGGGCGCCGCCCGAACCGCAGCGACGCGTCGCAGAATGGCAACGCTGTCATCGCCCTACCGACCTACCTCATCGCCGCAAATTAGCAAGCCTATTCCTCATACAAATATAGTGAAATCTTCAGAATGTGGCGCCATGTCGCTGACACCGGTGGCATTGCACGGAACAGGAGCTGGCCCATGCCCCAACCCGAAAGACGGATGAGGCGGGTATAACTAATTGTATTTGCGATATACCATCTCGGTAGGTCTGTCAGGTCAGCCCATGACCCAACGCCTATGCTGGCGCTCTCTAGGAAAATAATTAATCAGACAATTTAAATAAATCGCTGAAGCAGGCCCAGCGCTCTCCCGTGACGCGTATACAGATCAGCCGCCGCCCGCCCAGGCCATTTACCGAAGGGCCGCCAAAATTCGTCAGACACAGAAAAAAGGCAAATTCTACCCGAAAATTGGCTCGTTATTGTATATATGCAGATCTTTTTATGCGTGTTCTCGCGTTTGAGACTTGACCAACAATGCTGGTCCCCTTTCAGGCCGTGCCACCCGTTTCAGAGACTGATGCGCGACGGCCAAGCACGAGGTTGCAGAAAACCGACGACATCGATCGAGACGCCGTCGCCTCAAAAGGCGCCCCGACGGGAACGCCGAACCGAAAGACCGGAAGCGGTCAGCGTTCCATACAGCCGTCGCAAACCTCGCCCACCATGAACCGCCAACGCTGGCGTCATTCCAAGACGTGCGCCTGAACACACCCGGGTCCAGCAAGCGTCCGCTTGCCCGGGAGCGCGGCGAAAGCTAGAGGCTGGAGCCCGGGTTTTCGAAGGTCTCGCCATGTCGGATCGCAAGTACACCGCGCCCGCCCTGGAAAAAGGGCTGGATATCCTCGATCTGCTGGCGAGCCACGGTCAGGCCATGACGCTGTCCCAGATCTCGGTGGCGCTGGAAAAGTCCGTTGGCGAGATCTTCCGGATGATCCACGTTCTGGAGTTCAAGGGCTTCATCGAGACGGTCCCAGGCGCGGAAGGCTATGCGTTGACGAACCGTCTGTTTCGGCTCGGCATGGCGCGTGCTCCGGTCAAGACCCTGTTGGAGGCGGCGCTTCCGCAGATGCGCGAACTGGCCGCGCGGGTCGAGCAATCCTGCCACCTCGCCCAGGTTTCACGCGAACAGATCGTCGTCGTCGCCCGGATCGAAAACCCCGGCTACTACGGCTACTCGGTGCGCACAGGCCACCGGCGCGACATCGTGGAAGCCACTTCGGGCATGGTGCTCTACGCTTTTCAGCCGCCGCCGGTGCAGGCCAGATGGCGCGAGGTGATCTTCGACGGCGTCTCCGAGGCTGACCAGGCCACGTTCCTGGCCAACGCCGAGCAGGTGGCCCGGCAGGGCTATTGGCGCGCCGAGAGCGATCTCGTGCCCAACGTCACTGACGTCTCGTCGCCGATCATGGCCGACGGCGCCGCGGTCGCGGCCCTGACCATGCCCTACATCTATAAGCGTGGCATGCGGCTGGCCGACGAGATCATCGCGGAGGTGATGGCCACCGCGGCGGTGATTTCGAGCGAGATCCAAGGCATCACCTGACAGAGGCTGATCCTGCGGAGGTCATGATGTCGACCGTCGCGGCGGCTCGATGAAGGCCAGGCCGTAGACGACGCTGGTGTTCTTGCGGCCGATCAGCTTCACCTTCGATTGGGTCAAGGTCGTGAGCGGCGCCGGATAGTCGACGATCACCCAATCGCCCCGTCCCGGACCCGGCCTGCGCTCCACGGCGATTTCGACGCCGTCGACCTCGATCGCGAGCTCCCGGTCGACGTTGTCGCCCCAGTAGGTCACCTGCAGGATCGCCGCGCCGGGCCGCCGGGCCATCGTGAACGAGACTTCAGCGCCCTGGGGAATGGAGCGGTTGTGTCGCCCGTAGAAGGTGTCGGGGGCGCCGCCGGTGGCCTCCAGGTCGTGGTCGCGCTCGGGCTGCATCTCGCCGATATGGAACACGTCGATCGTGCGCCGCGCCAGATCCGCCCGTTGCGCCTCGGCGGCGAGATAGGCTTGGCCGCCCTCGGCCCAGGTGGCTGGCGTGAAGGTCGGGAAATAGACCGCCGCGCGCCGGTCATACATGGCGTAGAACGGACGCAGGGTCTGGTCTTGACCCAGGACGCTCGTCGCCGAGTAGTGATGGAGGCCGCCGCCGGGCTTCAAGGCGTCGATGGGCGCAGCCTGGCTCAGAAGGGCCGGCGGCGCGCCATCGAAGGCCGCCGCTGCGGGGCCCAGGTCGGACGCCAGCACCAGCGGGCCGCTCATGAAGGCGTAGGTGTCGGTGGCCCCCTTCAGGGCGACGGCGCGCAGCGAACTTGGCAGGGTCACCGCGATCCGGTCCCCCGCGCGCCAGTCGCGCGCGATGCGCCAGTAGCCGTCGACCACCTTGACCGGGAGATGGCGGCCGTTGAGCGTGATCGTAGCGCCCTTGGCCCAGGCGGGACATCGAATGGCCAGGGCCGTCGGGTTGGCGGGCGCGCGGTCCACACGGATGGCGACCTGGTCGCTCTCGGGATAGCGGGTTTCCATCACCAGCCTGATCCCGCCCGGCAGGTCCAGCGTCGAAGGGATGAACAGGTTCACGTAGAGGGAGGCCGGATCGCGCCAGTAAATCGAATCCGCGTGCTTGGCGTGGCTTTCCATCCCCGATCCGACGCAGCACCAGAAACTGTTCTCGGCCGTGGAGTAGTCGCGCTTGGCGCCGGCTTGCAGCGGCATGAAATAGACGAACTGGCCGGTGTCGGGACGCTGATGCGCCAGGATGTGATTGAGCTGGGCCCGCTCGTAGTAGTCAAACAAGGCGCCGTCGGGCCGCCAGGTGAACAGCCGTCGCGTCAGCTTCAGCATGTTGTAGGTGTTGCACGCTTCGCAAGTGGCCGTGGTCAGGCGGTCGCCAAGCTGGTCGGGCGGACCAAAATGCTCGCGCTCCGAATTGCCGCCGATCACGTAGCTGTGGTGGTCGACCACGGTCTGGTGAAAGAAGCGGGCGGCGTCGCGGTACTCGGTCTTGCCGCTGGTTTCGTAGAGCCGCGCCAGGCCGATGATCTTCGGGATCTGGGTATTGGCGTGCAGCCCGTCCAGCGCATCGCGGCGCGCGATCAGCGGCTCGACGACGGCCTGGTGGCGTAGCCGCTCGGCCAGGCGCAGCCAGCGGGCCTGCTCCGTGATCGCATAGAGCTCGGCATAGGATTCCAGGATGCCGCCATGCTCGACCGACAGCACCTTCTGGATCTGGGCGTCCGAAAGAGGTTCGAGCACGCCGGCCAGGTACGCGGCCAGGCCCAGGGCGATGGGCAGCGCCCTGTCGTTCCCGGCCAGCAGGTGCGCATCGAGCACCCCGGCCAGAACCTTATGATAGGTATAGAGCGGGACCCATCCGCCGTTCAGCGCCCAGGTCGCCTCGATCTGGCCACGTCGCACCTCCTCGAAAACGACCTTGCCTGGAACTTCCTGGCCGCCACGGTTGGCTGTCGTGCCGCCAACATAGCCGTCACCTTCGGCCCGCTGGATCTTCGCCATCTCGGCCAGCGTGCGATCGAGAACCGCCGCCACTGCCGGATCTCCGGTGTTGGCTACCGTGAGGCTGCAGGCCGACAGCCAGTGGCCCAGGGTGTGGCCGGCGATG
This sequence comes from Caulobacter sp. BE254, assembly GCF_031457295.1. Lineage (NCBI taxonomy): Bacteria > Pseudomonadati > Pseudomonadota > Alphaproteobacteria > Caulobacterales > Caulobacteraceae > Caulobacter > Caulobacter sp. BE254. Next base: position 652,075 of record NZ_JAVDWJ010000001.1, read on the forward strand.
CTCGCGCTTTCCCAGCCGCCGTAGCGCGGCTTGTCGGCCTTCAACCCCGCCGACCAGTAGAAATTGTGCAGCAGCCGCTCTGGATCCAAGGCCAGGAGGTAGCGGCGATTGGCGGCCATGGCGTCGCTGAAGGCCGACGGCGCGAGGCTCACGTACCGTGCGGGAACCGCTTCGATCCCGCGGTCCGAGGCCATCGCCAGGCCCGGCGCGCTGACCAAGGCCGCCGATAGAAGGCTCCCGGTGAGCAGCAATTCCCGGCGGCTGAGATGAGCCGCGTTCAGGCCGGACGGCATCCGCGGCAAACCAGATTGCCCCACGCGCGGATCGCTCATGCTCTCACCAAGGCGCCCTGAACCACGGCCAGCCGCACGGGTCGTCCGCGGTGAAGGTCGACGTCCAGGCTGGAACCGGCATGGACGACGGTGACGCGCCCGTCGACGCTGGCCGTCAGCACCGCCTCGGTCAGCTTGCCGCCAGCCCAATGGACATCGACACCAACCGCGCCGCGCGCCCGCAAGCCTGTCATGCGGCCGGTCGGCCAGGCCGACGGCAGGGCCGGCAGCAGGTAGATCCTGTCGTTGCGGCTTTGCAGAACCATCTCGGTCATGCCCGAGGTCCCGCCAAAATTGCCGTCGATCTGAAACGGCGGATGGGCGTCGAACATGTTCGGATAGGTCCGTTCCGGCCCTAGCAGCAGTTTGAGCACGTTGTGAGCGTGGTCGCCGTCGCCCAGCCGCGCCCACAGGTTCAGCCGCCAGGCGATGGCCCAACCGGTGGCGAGGTCGCCGCGCGTCAGCAGCGAGGTCCTGGCCGCCGCCGCCAGCTTCGGCGTGGTGTCGATCCCGATCTGGTCGGACGGGAACAGGCCGTAGAGATGCGAGACGTGGCGGTGATGGATGTCGATGGCGTCGGCGTCCCAGTCCTCCTGCCACTCCTGGAGCTGGCCGTCCTTGCCGATCCTGTAAGGCGCCAGCTTGTCGCGCGCCGCCTTCAGTTCGGCGACGAAGGCCTGGTCGGGACCCAGGATGGTCTCGGCCTTCAGACAGTTCTCAAACAGGTCCCGCACGATCGCCTGGTCCATGGTCGGACCGGCGACCAGCGACGAGCCGTGGCCGTGGTCGTTCTCCGGCGAGAGCGACGGATTGGTGACCAGCACCCCGAACTTCGGATCCACCACCAGCGTGTCGAGGAAGAACCGCGCCGAACCCTTGATCAGCGGATAGACCCGCGCGAGGTAGGCGCGGTCGCGATTGTAGTCGTAGTGGTCGTAGACGTGCTTGCACAGCCAGGCGCCGCCCGTGGGCCAGACCCCGTACATCGCCCCGTCGATCGGCGCGGTGGCCCGCCAAAGATCGGTGTTGTGGTGGGCGACCCAGCCGCGCGCGCCGTACATCACCTTCGCCGTGGTCGTCCCGGTCTGGGCGATATCCCGCACGAGCGCGATCAGCGGCTCGACCAGTTCGGGGAGATTGGTCGGCTCGGCCGGCCAGTAGTTCATCTCGGTGTTGATGTTGATCGTGTATTTGCTTCCCCAGGGCGCGTCGGTCTTGTCGTTCCAGACGCCCTGCAGGTTGGCCGGCTGGCTGCCCGGGCGCGAGCAGGCGATCAGCAGATAGCGGCCGTACTGGAAATAGAGCGCGGCCAGGGACGGGTCGTCGGTGGTCGGCGAGCGCTTGATCCGCTCGTCGGTGGGCAGCAGGTCGGCCCGCGTGCGGCCAAAGTCGACGCCGACCCGCCGAAACAGGGCGCGGTGGTCGGCCTGGTGGTCTGCCAACAGCCTGGCCCAGGGCTTGCCGGCCAGCCTGGCCAGGGCGGCCTTGTTCAGCGCCGTCGGGTCACCCGACACGTCGTCATAGCGGCGATAGCTGGTGGCGGCGGCGATCAGCAGCAGCACCTCGTCCGCGCCGGTCACCGAGAGTTTGTCGCCCTGCCCGGCCACCCGGCCGCCCTTGGCGCGGACCTCGACGCGGCACTCGAACTTCAGCTGGGCGGGGACGCCCTGCTGGCTGTCGTTGCCGCCCGTCAGCACCAGGGCCGTCCCTTGGACCGAGGCGACGGGCCTGGAGTTCAGCGGGCTGGCGAAGCCGAGATCCACGGTGATCGCGCCCTTGCGACTGGCCGTGAGGCGAACGGCGATCACGCCATCCGGCGCGCTGGCGATCACTTCGCGGACATGGCGGACACCGTCGGCGGTGAAGGTCGTCGTGGCGATCGCCCCATCGATGTCCAGGTCGCGGACATAGTCGCTCGCCGCCTCCGCCAGACCCGGAAACTCGAGCTTCAGGTCGCCGATCGTCTGGTAGGACATCTGGCGCTTGGGCGAGCCCATGAACTTGGCCTCGGCCAGTTGGGTGGCCTTGGCGTACTCGCCCGCGTCGATCAGCCGACGGATCTCCGGCAAGGCGGCCAGGGCCTCGGGATTGGCGGGATCGTAGGGGCCGCCAGCCCACAGGGTGTCCTCGTTCAGTTGCAGCCGCTCGGCCGCGACGCCACCGAACACCATCGCCCCCAGCTTGCCCGAGCCGACCGGCAGGGCCTCGACCCATTCCCGGGCGGGCTGGCGGTACCAGAGGCGCGGCGGCGAGCCCTTGGACGTCGCGGCCCGGGCCGGAGCATTGGCCAGCGCCGTGGAAGCACCGAGGGCGGCGAGCGTGGACCGGCGTGTCAGGGTCATGGGGCTCTCGAAGCGGGATTGGGAAGTCGTTGGACGGCGCTAAAGCGGATCGAACCGCTTAGCCGGTCGAGTCGAATTACTCCGACAAGATACGGCGACGCCATCTTGGCGCAAGACGATCTTGGATCGACCACGGCGAGGTCGCCCCTTTAAAGTTAGCGCTACCATTTATTTTTCACCAAATTAGGATGGCCGAAAGTCTGGTTCAACGCCGACGTGTCGTCGAGCGATTTGCCGGACATAAGAACAGCCGCGACCTCAACCGCGCTCTTGGAGGAACCGACGCCAGATGATCCGTGAAAGCCTCATCGCCCTTTCCCTTCTGGCCGCCGGCGCCGCCCAGGCTCGCGCCCCCATCGAGACTGGCCGACGGCCAGTCGAGGGTCGCTCCACCGCCCCCGAGGCGACGTTCGAATGGTTCGAATATACGGGCGCCGACCCGTCGGACGCCGCATTCAAGCCAGGCCCGACCCAGTACGCCAACCCCATCCTCAAGGGCACCTATCCCGACCCGGCCGTGATGCGGGTCGGCAAGGACTTCTATTTCGTCAGCTCGACCTTCGCCTGGTTCCCGGGGCTTCCGGTCTTCCACTCCACCGACCTGGTGCACTGGAACCAGATCGGCAACGCGATCGATCGCCCTGGCATGCTCGACTTCAAACGCCTGGGCCTGTCGCGGGCGGTCTTCGCGCCGACCCTGAGCCATCGCGACGGGGTCTTCTACATCCTGAACACCTGCGTCGACTGCGGCGGCAATTTCCTGATCACCGCCAAGGATCCGAAGGGCCCCTGGTCGGATCCGGTGTGGCTGCCGGCGGTCGAGGGCATCGATCCGTATCTGTTCTTCGACGACGACGGCAGCGCTCTGATCGTCTTCAACGGCGCGCCTCCAGGACCGCCTGAATACAAGGGTCATCGGGCCATCTGGGCGATCGGCTACGACGTCGAGGCCCAAAAGACCGTCGGCCAGCCCAAGCTGTTGCTCGACAAGGGCGTCAATCCCGCGGCCAAGCCCATCTGGCCTGAGGGACCTCACATCCTCAAGAAGGACGGCTGGTACTATCTGGTCGCCGCCGAGGGCGGCACCGCCGAGGGCCACAGCCAGGTGGTCCTGCGATCGAAGGACGCCTGGGGGCCCTATGTTCCCTACGCGAACAATCCGATCCTGACCCAGCGGGGCCTTCCCAAGGACCGGCCGCTGCCCATCACCTCGGCCGGTCATGCCACGCTCGTCGACACCCCGGACGGCAAGTGGTGGGCGACGTTCCTGGCGGTCCGGCCCTATGGCGACGATCTCTACAACACCGGCCGCGAGACCTTCCTGCTGCCGGTGGAGTGGAAGGACGGCTGGCCCGTCATCCTGGAGAACGGCAAGACCATCCCCTACATCCAGACCAAGCCGAACCTGCCCGCGACCACGCCGCCCCCGCCGCCGACCGCCGGCGCCTTCACGGCTCGCGACGAGTTCGACGGCAAGGCCCTGCCGCTCAACTGGGTGACCATGCGGATCCCGCAGCAGCGCTGGTGGCGGCTCGAAGGCGGCAGGCTGGTCCTCACCGCGCGGCCTGAAACGATCGGCGGCATGACCCAGCCGTCGTTCTGGGGGCGTCGCCAGCAGCATATCAACGCCAGCGCCTCGACCCTGATGCGCTTTCGTCCAAACAAGGTTGGCGACAAGGCCGGCATGGTCGCCGTGCAGAACGACGACCACTTCTTCTTCCTGGGCCTGACCCGGGACGCCAACGGCCGAGACAAGGTGGTGCTTGAGCGCCGCGCCGGCCCGAAGGACGCCGCCGATGGCGTGGAGGTCGCCAGCGTCCCGGTCACGCTCAAGCCCGGCGTCCCGATCCAGCTGAAGATCGCCGCCCGCGGCGGCCTCTACGATTTCTCCTACGCGCTCGCTCCGGGCCAGTGGAAGACCCTGAAGGCCGGCGAGGACGGGACAATCCTTTCGACCAAGACGGCGGGCGGCTTCGTCGGCGCGCTGCTGGGCGTCTACGCCCACAGCGCCGAGCCAGGCGCGGCCTCCAGATCGACCGTCGAAACACACTGAAGCCGAGGCCCGGCAAGGGCGCGCCGATACACGAAGGGCAAATGACATGACCAGACTGACCCGGCCGCTGGCCGCTTGGGCCGTGGCTTTGGCGCTGGGGGCGCCGACTCTGGTTCAAGCCCAGGCCAAGGCCGATCCGCCGATCACCGTGCGCATCGACCCCGGCGCGCAAGGCCCCAAGATCGACCGCAACATCTTCGGCCAGTTCGCCGAGCATCTGGGAACGGGCGTCTATGGCGGCGTCTGGGTGGGCAAGGACTCGCCGATCCCCAATACGCGCGGGATCCGCAAGGACGTGGTCGAGGCGCTGCGCGCCATCAAGGTGCCCAATGTCCGCTGGCCGGGCGGCTGCTTCGCCGACGAGTACCATTGGCGCCACGGGGTCGGCCCGGCCGCGAACCGGCGCGAGACGATCAATTCCAACTGGGGCGGCGCCGTCGAGCCCAACACCTTCGGCACGGACGAGTTCATGGACTTCGTCGACCAGATCGGCAGCGAGGCCTATGTCTCGGTCAATATCGGCTCCGGCACGGTCGAGGAGGCCGCCGCCTGGGTCGAGTACATGACGGCCGACCCGCAGACCACCGCGGGCAAGGAGCGCGCCGCCAACGGCCATCCCGCGCCCTACAAGGTCAAGTATCTGGGCCTCGGCAACGAAAGCTGGAGCTGCGGCGGCGCCATGCGCCCCGACTACTATACCGACGAGATGAAGCGGTACGCCCGGTTCGTGCGAAACTACAATCCCAAGCAGACCGGCGCCGAGGCCATGCAGCGGATCGCCGTGGGTCCCAACCAGGGCGACACGGCCTATACCGAGGCCGTGATGGCCGCCCAGAAGTCGCACGACTGGGCCTGGAACATCGAAGGCCTGTCGCTGCACTCCTACACGACCGGCGGATGGCCGCCGTCCTATTCGAGCACCCGTTTCGACGAGACCGCCTACGCCAAGCTGCTGCAGGAAACGCTAGGCATGGACGACCTGATCGCCAAGCACGCGGCGATCATGGACAAGTACGATCCCGACAAGAAGGTGCCGCTGGTCGTCGACGAATGGGGCGTCTGGCTCGCGCCGCTGGAGGGCAGCACCCCCGGCTTCCTGGCCCAGCAGAACTCCCTGCGCGACGCGATCGTCGCCGCGCTCAACCTGAACATCTTCGCGCGCCACGCCGACCGCGTGCGCATGACCAACATCGCCCAGATGATCAACGTGCTGCAGGCGATGATCCTGACCGACAAGGACAAGATTGTCCTCACCCCCACCTACCACGTCTATAAGATGTACCTGCCCTTCCAGGACGCGACCCTGGTTCCGGTCAGCTTCGACAAGGGAACCTATGCGCAAGGCGACATCAAGCTGCCGCGCATCGACGCCACGGCCGTCCGCGACACCCAGGGCAAGCTCTGGCTGTCGGTGACCAACCTCGACCCGGCCAGGGCCGCGACGATCGACCTGGCCGGCTTCAAGGCGGCCAGCGCCAGCGGTCAATTGCTCACGGCGTCCCGCGTCGATGCGATCAACACCTTCGACGCGCCCAACACGGTCGCGCCCAAGCCGTACTCGGCCAAGGCGTCCGCCAAGGGCCTGATGCTCGAGGTTCCCGCCAAGTCGATCCTGGTCGTCCAGCTCGCGCCTAAGGTCTGACCTTTGAGTCGCGGGGCAGTCTGCGAGACCACCCCGCGAACTCGCACACCGAACGATAGTCCTGATATTATAAGGCGACGCGCCAAAAAGGGGTGCGGCGTTTCAGCCGACAAATTGCCTGACAACTTGCCAAGCCTCACTGGGTTGCGCTTATAGACCGCTTCGCACCCAGGAGCCTCACGCCCATGCCGTTGGACGAGCCGGACGACAAGCCGATCAAACGATCGGCGAGAGGGTCTGGCCGACGCCTGCGTGGCGCAGTCGCCCACTATCTCGGCACGGCGATCGTTTCGGGCCAGATCGCGCCGGGAGAGAAGCTGACCGGTGAAATCGCCAACGCCGAAGCGCTCGACGTTTCACGCGGCGCCTATCGGGAGGCCGTCCAGGTTCTCACGGCCAAGGGCCTGGTGGAAAGTCGTCCCAAGGCCGGCACGCGGGTTCTGCCCCGCAGTTCCTGGAACATTCTGGATCCCACGGTCCTGGCCTGGGCCTTCGCCGCCGAACCCGATCTCGGATTCGTGCGCGACCTTTTCGAACTGCGCGCCGTCGTCGAGCCGGCCGCCGCCCGCTTCGCGGCCGCGCGTCGCGACAAGGACGACATCAAGGCGATGAAGGACGCCTTGGCGAAGATGCGACGCCATACCCTGGCGACCGAGACCGGCCGGGCTGCCGACCGCGCCTTCCACGATGCGCTGCTGCGCGCCACGCATAACGACGCGATGATCGCCCTCAGCGCCAGCATCGGCGCCGCGGTGAGCTGGACGACCGAGTTCAAGCAGCGTTCGCGCGCCCTGCCCCGCGACCCGGTGCCCGATCACGCCAAGGTCTGCGACGCGATCGCGGCCGGCGATCCGGAAGCCGCCAGCGCGGCGATGCGAGCGCTGGTCGATCTGGCGCTGGATGACACACGCTCGGCCATGTAGCCGCAGGCTGCGCGCATGACGCTGTCGACGCGAGTTTTTCAAGACTGAAGCTCTGAGCCTGAGGGCGACAGTAAGTGGTCGCCTCGACAAACACCCTCGCGCGACGTTTTTCATATGTGAGATTATTCTTATCAATAAGAAATTGGTCGACGTTTTCACGGCGAGATCGTAGATTTCATTCGTGTAAATCCGAGATATCGATGCCCCCGTTCGCCTCCCTGCGGCCTGCCCGAGAGACGCCCCTGGGACGCCGAGCGCCGCATCGGCTGGCCTATGAACTGCTGAGACGCATCGAGGCTGGAGTCCTCCGTCCCGGCGATTGGCTGCCTGCCGAGCGAGAGCTGCTGGAGGCGTTCCCGGCCAGCCGTACCGCCTTCCGCGAAGCCTTGATCATCCTGGAGTGCCTGGGCCTCATCGAGTCGCACCTGGGCGTCGGCAGCCAGGTGATCGCTCGTCGGCCCACCAGCCGCATGGGGCCTGCCGCCTCGGTCGATCTGGTGACGCTGCTGGAAGCTTGCCGCGCCTTCGAGATCGAGGCCGCCAGCCTCGCCGCCGGCCTGCCGGTAGAGAACGGACCGTCGCCCTTCGCGCCGAGCCCAAGCCTGAGCCCGTCAGGCCTGATGACCGCCAGGGACTGTCGAGACTTTCATGTCGCCCTCGCCCAAGCGAGCGGCAACCCGGCGATCCTGGCCTCGATTCGCAATCTCTGGGACCTGGCCGCGGCGAGGCCGGCCCTCTACGTTCCACTCAACGCCGCGCTCACCCGCTCGGGCCGTAGGATTCGCGCCTTGCAGGGCGAAGTGGTCGAAGCGCTTCCGCTCCGTTCTCCCACCGCAATCCGTCAAGCTGTCGAGGCGCTGTTTGGCGGCTATCTCGCCGCGGTGGTCGCGTTCGAAGACCGGAACCGTCCCGCGTGGGTCCAGGGCGCCCAAGGCCGCGCCCAGCGTAACAGACGAGTGGTTGCCGCCGACCAATAGCCTCTGCACGAACGGTGGCCGCCCGATCAGCGCCGCAACGCCGCCTCGCCCCAAGTCACCGGCTGTGGAACAGGGGTTGGCTTCGAGGCGCGGGCGACCAGTTCGATCAGCTTGACGCCGCCGATCTCGACATCGAGCGCCTGCGGGGCCTCGCCGAACTTCATCGGGCGGGACTGGCCCATCAGCTTGCCGTCGCCATAGATCAGGAAGGTGACGGCTTGCCCGCCGCCGATCGCGGAGTCGTCGATGCCGACCTTGGCGGTGAAGCGCTGGAACCCGGCGTTGCGCACTTCCAGACGGGAGTTGGCCAGGACGCCAAGGCCGGTGTCGAACCTTTGGCCGGCGACGGCTAGCTCCTGGTCATAGGGCGTGCGGTCGGCCTGGGCCCCGCCCCACCCGCCATAGCGCGGCGGCTCGCCAAGGCCGCGCGTGCCGCGCCAGGGCAGGATCGCTCGGTGGATCAGGGGATCGGCTTGCGGCGTCACCACACCGTCCACCGCCGGGTTCACCCTGCCGGGCTGTTCGGACAGGAATAGGCCATCCGCCAGCTTGCGCGCGCCATGAGCCCGGTAGACCAGCGTCTGATGCGGCGCGAGTTGCAGCTTCTGCTCCCCCTGGAAACGGCTCGCCTCGCCCGTCCAGAGATCGGCGAGCTCGACCTCAGCGGTGGGCAGGAACTTCAGGTGATCGGCCGTCAGCACGGCCTCCGCCGGCGCGGCCGTCCGGTTGAGGATCGCCACGGCCTTGTCGCCGTCCGCCAGGGTCTTGACCCAGATGGAGACGTCGGCGGAATCGAAGGCCAGCACCGCCTGGTTGCCCGCCGGGTCCTGGTTCACGGCGATGATTTGCTTGGCGCCCAGGACATCCAGAAGCGCCGGAGCGGCGGTTCTCAGGTCGTAACCGATGATTAGTGGCGCGTTGACCATCGCCCACAGCGCGAAATGCGACCGCGCCTCGATCAGGTGGCGCTCATCGAAATCGCCTTTGCCGACATAGAGCATGTCCGGATCGTTCCACGACCCGGGATGGGCGTAGAGCGGCCGGCGCGAGACGCTGTCGAGATTGTGCAGCATCCGGCTCCAGGTCGGCGAGATGTCTTCGCTGGTGCGCGACATCGCCCCGACGTTCTTGCCCCAGGCGCGCACGTCGGCCGCGCCCCAGAGGCAGAGCGAATAGACGAAATCGCCATCCGGATTGCTGCGGTCCAGGGCCTGACCGACAGCCTCGTAGAGACCGCGCGTGGTCGCCACGTCCGTGCGGCCCAGGGAATCGGCGTCGACCAGCGGGCCGAGCGCGCGGTAGAGGCCCGCCTTGACGCGCGGATCGGCGGGCCCCAGTCCCCGCACGCCGCAGCCGTCGACCTTGATCAGGTCGAAGCCCCATTCCTCGAAATAAAGCCGGATATCCTGGTCGACATGGCCGTGGAGACCGACCTCCCGTTCGTCGATGTCACCTTCGGGCTGGTTGGGGAAGGTCGAGGTGAAGACCTGTCCGCAGCTGTTGCGGCCGATGTCCGAATAGATGCCGGCCTTCAGGCCCATGGCGTGCAGGCGGTCGGTCAGGGGCCGGAAGCTGGTGTCGCCGTTCGGCGTCGCCGCCGATGGGAAGCGCTCGGCGCGGACCAGCATGCGGCCGTCGCTTTTCCGGCGCTTGAGCCACCAACCGTCGTCGATGTTCACATAGCGGTAGCCCTTGGCCGCCAGGCCCGCATCCACCAGGATCCTGGCCGAGGCCATGACCTTTTCCTCATCGATGTCGCTGGTGAAGGCGTTCCAGCTGTTCCAGCCCATGGGCGGTGTGCGCGCCGCCGCGCGCTCGTAGGCGCTCCAGCGGCCTGTCGGCGCGAGCGGATCGGCCGCCGCGCCGGTCGCCGAAAACAGGAGCGCGGTCGCCAGGACGGCGCGGCCAAACAGGCGCATCAGGATTCTCCGAGGATCACGCGGCTCAGCGAGCCTGGAAGACGAGGTGGCGGCTGAAGAACGGCAGGACGTTGTCCTGCATCCGGGCTGAAACACCGCTGGTGTGGTCGCCCGCATAGATCTCGAAGCTGTTGGCGATCCCATAGCGATCCAGCGCCGCATGAAGCTTGGTCGCATCGTCCTTCAGGCCGTCGCGGTCCCCGACATCGATGGCGATGGCCTTGTAGCGAGCGAGGGCGGAAACATACTGGTCCACGAAGGCCAGCGGCGCATTGGCGGCCCACTTGGCCAGGATCTCGGGCCGCGCCACGCCGTTCTCGACCGGCAGGTCCAGGAACAGCGGCGGCTTGTCCGGGTTGGGCGACCAGGCCGCGGCTGTCGCCAGCTGGGCGCGCAGTCCCCACGGCAGCTTCTGGGCGTCCTCGAGCGTCTTGATCTGGGCGAGCGCCGCGGCGCCCTCGCCGCCCAGTTGGCCGGCGTCGCGCGGCGACAGGCAGCACGGGCTCATCATGTAGAGCGCGCCGAACACGTCGGCATGGCGCATGCCGATCCGGCTGGCGCCATAGCCGCCCATCGAGTGGCCCACTAGGCCGCGGCTCTCGCGGACAGGCAGGGTGCGATAGTGCTTGTCGATATAGGCGACCAGATCCCTGGCGACGAAGGTCTCGAAATCGCCCGTGGTCCGCGAGCTCGAATACATCGAGCCGTTATGGACGGTCTTGCTGTCAGGCAGGACGACGATCATCTCGCCGGCCCCCTTGGCGAAGGCGCCTTCGATCGTCTGGGGCACGTGGATCTCGCCCATCCACTGCTGGGCCCCGATGGAATAGCCGTGCAGGGCATAGACCACGGGATAGCGCCGCTTGGGATGGCTGGCGTAACCGGGCGGCAGCACCACGAAGACGTCGCGGTCGGCGCTCTCGCCCTCCAGATTGCCCTCGATAGCGACCGCGTGGACCTTGATCTTCTGGACCACTGCCGGCTTGGCGCCGGCCACGGGCGGCGGCGCGGCGGTCTTTACCTGGGCGCGGGCCGCGATCGGCGCGGCGAGCAGGAGCGTCAGGAGCATCAGAAGCCCTACGCGGGACCACGACGCGCGCATCCGCGTGTTTTGCCCGTCCTGAACCGTCATCGAAGCCTCCCCTGCCGCGCGTTCCGGCTCTTGCGCCGCGCGATCTGTTAGCGCTACCATTTGTCCGGCAAATTCACGGCGTGTCAATCGCCCGCCGGTCAGTCACCGCGCTGTCCGGCTCGACTCGCCGCCATGAACAGCGCTGAACGTCCGCCGATCGCGAACTGATGCGAGCGGCCAATACACTCGCCAGAGCAAGGCGCCGCGTCGCTTCCACGAGGCGGCTTGGCGTCAAATGACAGAGTAAATTAGGGAGAACCTGGATGCGACACGGATTGATGCTGGCCGCCTGCATCGGCTGGACGATGGCCGCCTCGACGGCGGTGACGGCGGTGACGGCCGCGACCCCGGTCAAGGTGGCCGTCGACGGCGCCAGCCGGGCCGCCCCGGTCACGAAATACGAATACGGCATGTTCATCGAGCCCATCGGCGGACTGGTGGCGCGCACCCTGTGGGCGGAAATGCTCGACGATCGGAAGTTCTATTACCCCGTCGTCGCGCCGGCCTTCGACCAGCCGCCGCCGCTCAACGCCGAAGGCCGTCCGGGCGTCAGCTATCGCAAGTGGCGGCCGATCGGCGGCGACACCGCGGTGACCATGGACACCAAAGTTCCGTACGTCGGGACGCAAAGCCCGGTCGTCGCCGTCGATGCGGCGGTGCGCAAGGGTTTCTCCCAATCCGGGATCGGCGTGGCCAAGGGCAAGCGCTACGACGGCTATTTGCTGCTGGCGGGCGATCCCGGCGCGAAGGTGGAAGTGGCGCTGGTCTGGGGACCCGGCCCGAACGATCGTCAGGTCGTCGCCCTGCCCGCCCCCGGCGGCGACTGGCGCCGGGCCGAGATCGGCTTCACGCCGGCCGCCGACACCGCCGACGCGCGCCTGGAGATCACCGGCCTGGGTTCGGGGTCGTTTCGCGTCGGCGCGGTCTCGCTGATGCCCGCCGACAATATTCGCGGCTGGCGCGCCGACACCACCGCCATCGCACGCTCGCTCAATTCGGGCATGTGGCGCCTGCCCGGCGGCAACTTCCTGTCGGACTGGGACTGGCACGGCGCGATCGGGCCGCGCGACAAGCGCGCGCCGATGTTCGACCACGCCTGGAGCGCGATGCAGCCCAACGACATCGGCATGGACGAATGGCTGGACCTGACCAGGATCATCGGTGTCGAGCCCTATGTCACGGTCAACGCCGGCCTCGGCGACGCCAATTCGGCGGCCGAGGAAGTCGAATATCTGAATGGTCCGGCGACCAGCACTTGGGGCGCGCGGCGGGCGGCCAACGGCCATCCGGAACCGTACGGCGTGAAGTTCTGGAACATCGGCAACGAGCCCTACGGCTGGTGGCAGATCGGCAAGACCTCGCTCGACTATTTCATGATCAAGCACAACGCCTTCGCCGAAGCGATGCGAGCGGTCGATCCGACCATCACCCTGATCGGCTCGGGGGCGATGCCCGACCAGGGCCATCCGCGAGGCACCAAGGAAAACGCCTCGCTCGAGAGCGTCGGGCCCAAATTCGGCACCGAATGGGACTGGACGGGCGGCCTGCTGGCCAAGGCCTGGGGCAATTTCGACGGCATTTCCGAGCATTGGTACGATCAGCCGGAAGTCCGGCCCAACGCGCCCGCCGACGCCGAGCTGATGGAGTATGCGCGCTCGCCCTCCAACCAGGTTCGGATGAAGGCCGAGCAGTGGAAGATCTACCAGCAGCGCTTTCCTGCCATGAAGGACAAGAAGACCTTCCTGGCGATCGACGAGTACGCGTATTTCGGCGAGGTGAACCTCAAGTCGGCGCTGGCCTATTCCATGGTTCTGCAGGAGATGCTTCGCCACACAGATTTCCTGACCATGGGGGCTTTCACCACCGGGGCCTCGACCATGGACAGCACGCCGACCGACGCCGTGCTCAACACCACCGGCCAAGTGTTCAAGCTCTATGGCGAGCATTTCGGGGCCGGCGTCACGCCGGTGTCGGTGCAGGGCGACGCGCCTCAGCCCGAACCGCGCTTTCCTGTGGGCTACAACCATCCCAAGGTGCGGGCGGGAAGCCCGACCTATCCGCTCGACGTGATCGCCGGCCTGGCCCCCGACGGCAAGACCCTGAGGATCGGCGTGGTTAATCCGACCTTCACGCCCCAGTCCGTGAAGCTTGACCTGAAGTCGCTGGCCCTGAAAGGCGCCGGCCGCAAATGGGTGCTGAGCGGCGCGTCGCTGAAGGCCCAAAACAAGGTCGGCGCGCCGGCCGGCGTCACGATCACCGAGGGCTCGGCGCCGCGCCCGGGAACCGGCCTCATTGTCCAACCGATTTCGACGACGGTGTTCGAGTTTCCGGTCGATCCCGCCAAGCGGTAGCGGGCCAGGCGCCGGTCGCCCCCGCGGCCGGCGCCTCTAGCCGCCCCGCAGCATCTTCATGACCAGCGCCCGGATGCGACCGTAGTTGCCGGCCGCCAGCGGCCCCAGCAGGCCGTGGCGCTCGGCCGGCAGGTGGGCCAGCGGATGGCCTTGCGGACGAAAGACATAGTGGTCGAAGAACGCGCGCCAGGCGCGTCGCTCGGCCATGGGCCGCTCGGCGATCGCGATCATCGCCAGCATCATGGTGAGATAGGGCGCGTCGGGCCCGGCGGCGAAGGCGTCCCACCAGTAATTGACCAGCAGGTTGGTCGGTTCGAGCGCCTCCACCTGGTGCCACCAGAGCTTGGGAATGTAGAGACCGTCGCCGGGCTTGAGCTCGATGACGATCGCGCGCGGCGCGGCGGCGGCGAACCGCGGATAGCGCTCGTCGCCCAGCGCGGCCCCGGCGGCCAGGCTGATCGGCTGGCCAGCCAGGGTGTGGTCGATCGGCCCGACATAGAGATCGCCGATCGCGTCGGGCGGATAGAGCGTGAAGCGCCGGCGTCCAGCCACGACGCAGGCCAGGTTGTCGAAGCTGTCATAGTGGCAGGCCACGCGGCTGGCGTTGCCCAGCCACAGGCGCGGCGTGGCCAGCGACGGCAGGACGTCCATCGGATTGTCGGCGGCGAATCCCGGCGCGCAGTCGTCGGCCGGTACCGAGCCCATATAGACGCTCGCCAGGCTGGGGTCAGCGGCGGCCTCCCCGATCCGCTCGAGCGCCTGGGCCAGGGTCAGGGAAGCGCGCTCGAAGTTGAAGCCGTCCGGGCCGTCGCCATAGTCGTAGCGGCCCGCGATCGACGGCGCTCCGATGAACGCCTGTCCGCTCCGGCCCGCATCGAACCGCGCGAGATAGGCCGACAACGCCGCCCAGCCACGCCCGCTCGCCTCGACCACGGGCCAATGGCGACAGAGGCCCGGCAACAGAACCGGCTGGCAATCGGCCGTCACCGCCTGGGCGAACCCGGCCGGTCCGGCCTCGCTGATCGTGGCGGGGTCGATCCTGCGCAGGTTCGGCAAGGCCTGGTCGTTCATCCCGTGATCTTGTCGTTTCGAAGCTTCGCCAGGCTGGACACCTGCTTCAGCGAACCGTTCATGGCGTAAATCAGCTGCAGATAACCCCGCCGGAAGAGGTCGAGAACGGCCGCATCCTCCAACTCGCCGAGCGCGTCGAGGCTGACGGTGTAAAGGCCGGCCAGGCTCAGGGTCTGGCCATCATCGAACGACAGGTCGATGTCGACCGGCTCCACCAACCGCGCCGCGACAAGCGTCTGGATGAAGACGTCGGTCTCGGGAACGCCGGCGCCGAGCTGGGCCAGGACGTGCTGGATCCGTCGCAGGGCCGGGCTCGGCTGGCCGTCGGATTCGAAGAGCGGCGCGCCGTGAGGGTCGGCGAATCGGCCATGGGCCGGATCGATGGCGACAGCTCTCTCCGACGTAATGAAAAAGCCGATGCGCTCAAGATCCAGCGGCGTGAACAACGGCCGGCCCGCTCCCTCGTAACGCAGCAGATTTTCGCCCGGCTCGAAACCGAACATCGCCCCGGCATAGAAGCTTCCCGTCTCGGCGTTCTTGGTCAGGAAGATCGGACAGACGGCGGCGGCGGCCACGAACTCGCTCGCCACAACCTGGACGAAGTGCGGACCGCCGGCCGGCGGATCGCCCAGACGCAAGCCCGCATGATGCTGTGCGTTCAATAGTTCCAGGTCCGTCGCCATCGCTTCCCTCCCATGCGTCGCCAGCGGATCGCATCGCCCGCCTTCATCCCGATCGATAGCGGCCTTCGAGCTCGCCGTCCAACGGCTGCATATTTACACCGACAAATAGATATTGATACCGGTACCTTTTGGCGCTAGCGTCGGCCCATAAGAATAAAAATGCGCAGGGAGGAACGTGATGGGCCTAGATCGCCACGGCGAGAACACACCCCTCTTTGTCCTTTGAACTCGCGACGTTACGGCGATCGCGCGTGAACCGACCGTTCGTGTCGGACCATCGGCAATCCCATGGAACCCGGAGGGGGAGATGAAAATGTCCAGGTATTATTATCAGAGTAATAAAGGCGACCGCTGGCGCGGCTCAAAGGCCGTTCTGGTCGGGGCCTCGAGCCTTCTGGCGCTGACGCTGGCGAGTACGGCCGGCACGGCCAGCGCGGCCGAGAACGGAACCGAGGCGGCCATGGTCACCGCCGCCGCGGTCGCCGCGCCGGCCGCCGAACAGTCGGCTCCGGCTCAATCGAACGATGCAAGCGTCGTCGAAGAGGTCGTCGTCACGGGCCTGCGTGGCTCGCTGCAACGCAACCTCGACATCAAGCGCAACGCGGAGGGCGTTGTCGACGCCATTTCCGCCGAGGATATCGGCAAGTTCCCCGATTCCAACGTCGCCGCCTCGCTGCAACGCCTGCCGGGCGTCTCGATCCAGCGCGCCGGGCCCCGCGGCGAGCCGCAGGGCATCACCGTTCGCGGCTTCAGCGGCGACTTCAACGAAACCCTCTATGACGGTCGTCGGATCTCGACCGCCACGGGCGGCCGCTCGGTGGACTTCAGCACGGTCGGCGCCGACTTCGTGGGCGGCCTGTCGGTGCTCAAGACGCCCGACGTCACGCTGTCGAGCAGCTCGATCGGCGCGACGGTCAATGTCCAGTTTCCCAAGCCGTTCGACCGTCCTGGCCGCCGCATGGCGTTCACCGCCTCCGGTTCGGTGCAGGACGACGCCGGCAAGGTGGTGCCGACCGTCGGCGCGCTGTTCAGCGACACCTTCGCCGATGACAAGTTCGGGGTGCTGGTCGACGCGATGTACACGCGCCACGACACCCAGACCAACCGCGTCTTTGTCAGCGGCTGGCCGGGCGGATACTACCGGCCGTGCCAGCTGACGGCTTCCTGTACGGGCGCCCAACTGACGGCCGACAAGACCGTCCTAGGCTGGTTCGAGCAACAGGCCGGCGCCACCCAGGTCTACACCAAGGACGAACGGATCGACGGTCGCATCGCCCTGCAATGGAGCCCGACCGAAGGCGTGACGGTCACCCTGGACGACAACTATTCGCGCCAGAACGTCCGCGCCGACAACTTCGGCTACGGGATCTGGTTCAATCAGGACAACTTGCGAAACGTCAAGCTTGACCAGAATGGAACCACGGTCGACTTCACCCAGGCCGGCTCGCAGACCGACTTCACGGCCGGGACCGATCACAACGTCCTGCAGACCAACCAGACCGGCCTGAACCTCAAATGGGACGTGTCGGAGAACCTGAAATTCGAGGCCGACGCCAGCTACGCCAAGAGCTGGCTCAACCCCGACGGCGGCGTCAGCAGCGACAACGCCGACGTGGGCTATGGCTTTGGCATCGGCCCGTCCCTGGGCATCAGCATCGGCGGCGACAGCAAGAACACCCTGCCGGTGCTCCATAGCTACGGCCCCAATGGCGACGCCACGCGCTGGGCCGACACCTCGGTCATCGGTTCACACGTCACCGTGCGCCAGGCCCAGGAAAACACCGACGTCGTCAAGCAACTGCGGTTCGCGGGCGCGTGGGAACAGGAAGGCTTCCGCATCAAGGCCGGCGGCAGCTACATGGAAGACCACTACCAGATCCAGCAGAGCAACACCTTCGTCAACAACTACTGGCAGGCCTATCCCGGCTATGGCCCTGCCTCGGGCGCCAATGGCGGCGTCATGATCCCGGCCAGCCTGTTCACCGGCAAGGTCAGCACCAAGAACTTCATCCCCGGTTTCGACGGCGCCCTGCCGCCGTACCTGCTGAAATTCGACGCCCACGCCTACCAGCAGTACCTGACCAGCCTGGGCAATCCCCAGACCAAGAACATTCCTGGCTTCAACTATGGCGGCGGGACGGTCGGAACCCAGTTCACCGGCGCGTTCGACCTGGCGCTCGACAACGGCAGCATCCGCGACATCACCGAAAAGACCTGGGCGCTGTTCGTGAGGGCCAATTTCGACGTCGACGTGGCCGGCATGCCGTTCCACTTCAACGCCGGCGTGCGTGAGGAAAACACCCACGTCACCGCCAACGGCTTTGGTCAGCTGCCCACGGCGATCACGCCCAGCACGGGCGATCCGACTCTGCTGACGGTGACCCTGAGCGATCCCCAGGCCGTCTCGACCAAGAGCAACTACTCCTACCTGTTGCCCAGCATCGACATGAAGCTGGAACTGACCGATAGCATCCACCTGCGTCTGGACGCCTCGCGGACCCTGACCCGTCCGGGCCTCAACCTGCTGACGCCCGTACTCAGCGTCGGAACCGGCCAGCGGGTCGGCGCCTTGACGGCCAGCGGCGGCAGCCCGGCGCTCAAGCCCTACCTGGCCGACAACTTCGATGCGGCGGTGGAGTGGTACTACCAGCCCAACTCCTACGCGTCGGTCAACTTCTTCATCAAGGACGTCAGCAACTTCATCGTCGGCGGCACCCAGCGGCAGACGATCAACGGCGTGATCGATCCCTCCACCGGCCAGCCGGCGCTGTTCAGCGTCACCCAGCAGGTGAACGGGCCCGAAGCGACCGTGCGCGGCGTCGAACTGGCCTGGCAGCACGTGTTCGGCGACAGCGGTTTTGGGTTCAACGGCAACGTCACCCTGGTCGACACCAACAAGCCCTATGACCGCACCGACATCTCTCAGAGCGGCTTCGCGATCACGGGCCTGGCCGACTCCGCCAACCTCGTGGCCTTCTACGACAAGAATGGCTTCGAAGCGCGGTTCGCGGTCAACTATCGCAAGGAGTATCTGCGCGCCTTTGGCCAGAACCAGAACACTGGCGCCTTCGGTTCGGAGCCGACCTTCGAGAACCCGAGCCTACAGATCGATTTCAGCACCAGCTATGCGCTGACCAAGCAGATCAATCTGTTCTTCGAGGCTCTAAACCTGACCAATGAGGTTCAGAGCACCCACGGGCGGTTCGACAACCAGCTGCTCGACGTGTTCGCCTATGGCCGGCGCTACACGGCCGGGGCGCGGTTCCGCTTCTAGGGTCCTTCCCGCACTTGGCCGGGAGGGTCGCTCGTCGACCTTCCCGGCCGCCTTCTTAAAAAGTTTCGTCCCATGGTTCGCCCCGTCAAGAACATCGTCATCGTTGGCGGCGGAACCGCCGGCTGGCTCACCGCCGGCCTGATCGCCGCCAAGCACAAGGCCCGACAAGCGACCGGCTTTACCGTCACCCTGGTGGAGTCTCCCAACACGCCGATCATCGGCGTGGGGGAAGGTACCTGGCCGACGCTGCGGACCAGCCTGGCCAAGATCGGGGTGTCGGAGACCGATTTCTTCCGCGAATGCGACGCGGCGTTCAAGCAGGGCGCGAAATTCGCGCGCTGGACCACCGGCGCGGCCGACGACGCCTACTATCACCCGCTGATGCTGCCCCAGGGCTTTTCGCAGGTGAACCTCGCGCCCCATTGGCTTGCCGGCGCCACCGGGCAAAGCTTCTGCGACGCGGTCACGCCCCAAGGGCGGCTGTGCGACGAAGGCCTAGGGCCCAAGACCATCACCGCCGCGCCCTACCAGGGCGCGGCCAACTACGCCTACCATCTCGACGCGGGCAAGTTCGCGCCGTTCCTGCAGCGTCATTGCTGCGGCAAGCTCGGCGTGCGCCATGTGCTGGCCGACGTGAAGAGCGTCGCCATGACCGAGGACGGCGACATCCGCGGCGTCGTCACCGAACAGACCGGCGAGATCCAAGGCGACCTGTTCGTCGACTGCACCGGCTTCCGCGCCCTGCTGCTGGGCGACGCGCTCGGCGTGCCGTTCCGCGACTGCGGCGACGTGCTGTTCTGCGACACGGCCCTGGCCATCCAGGTTCCCTACGAGACCGAAACCAGCCCGATCTCCAGCCATACGATCTCCACGGCCCAGTCGGCCGGATGGATCTGGGACATCGGCCTGCCGACCCGCCGCGGCACGGGTCACGTCTATTCCAGCCGCCACATCAGCGACGAGGACGCCGAGCGCGAGTTGCGGGCCTATATCGGCCCCGCCGGCCGCGACCTTCCAGCCCGGAAGATCGCGATCCGCTCGGGCCATCGCGAGACCTTCTGGAAGCGCAACTGCGTGGCCGTGGGCCTGGCGGCGGGCTTCCTTGAGCCGCTGGAGGCTTCGGCCATCGTGCTGATCGAGCTGTCGGCCAAGCTGATCGCCGAGCAGATGCCCGCCTGCCGCGAGGTGATGGACATCGTCGCGGCGCGCTTCAACGCCACCACGCATTATCGCTGGGGCCGCATCATCGACTTCCTGAAACTGCACTACGTGCTCAGCCAGCGCTCGGACACCGCCTTCTGGCGCGACAACCGGGCGCGGGAGACCATCCCCGACCGGCTGGCCGACCTGCTCCTGCTGTGGCGTCACCAGCCGCCCTGGCAATACGACGAGTTCGACCGGGCCGACGAGGTCTTTCCGGCGGCCAGCTACCAGTACGTCCTCTACGGCATGGGCTTTCGCACGGAGATCGAGCCGGAATCCCTGGCCGACGAGCGGACGATCGCCGAGCGGGCCCTGCGTGAGGCCGCGGCCCAGACCGAACGGCTGCGCGCCAGCCTGCCGCGCCACCGCGACCTGATCCGCAAGATCGTCGAACACGGCCTGCAGCCGGTATGAAGATGCGCCGCTCGTCCGTCCAAGGACGAGCCGGCTCGGTCTCGTTGCCTCCCGCCCTCCCCCGAAAAACAGATCAATCTGCGAGGTAGCTCACATGTTCAGCTCCAATTGGCGACGATGCGGCTTGGCGACGGCGCTTTGCGCGGCGCTGTTGGCTCTCGCGCCGCCCGTCCATGCCACGCCCGCCTCGCCGCCGGCCTCGACCGAACGCGCCGAGGCCGATCGCCTGGCCGCAGCGCTGGTGGGCAAGATGACGCTCGACGAGAAGCTGGAACAACTGCTCAACACCGCGCCAGCGATCCCGCGGCTCGGGGTCCCGGCCTATAATTGGTGGACGGAGTCGCTGCATGGCGCCCTGGGCGCCCTGCCCACCACCAACTTTCCCGAGCCCATCGGTCTGGCGGCGACCTTCGATCCCGCGCTCGTTCACGATGTCGCCGGCGCGATCGGCGTCGAGATGCGGGACCTGCACGCCCTGGCGCGCGCCACCGGCCGCATGGGGCGCATCGGGACGGGCCTGAACACCTGGTCGCCCAACATCAACATCTTCCGCGACCCCCGCTGGGGTCGTGGCCAGGAGACCTACGGCGAAGACCCGTTCCTGACGGCGCGGATGGGCGTGGCCTTCGTGCAGGGGATGCAAGGTGACGATCCGGACCATCCGCGCATCATCGCCACCCCCAAGCATTTCGCGGTGCACAGCGGCCCCGAATCCACCCGCCACGGGGCCAATGTCTTCGTCTCGCGCCACGACCTGGAGGACACCTACCTGCCGGCCTTCCGAGCCGCCGTCGTCGAAGGCCGGGCCGGCTCGATCATGTGCGCCTACAACCGCATCGACGGTCAGCCGGCCTGCGCCAGCGATCTCCTGCTGAAGGAACATCTGCGCGGCGCGTGGAAGTTCGACGGCTACGTCGTGTCCGACTGCGACGCGGTCAAGGACATCAGCGATCATCACAAATACGCCCCCGACGCGGCCAGCGCCGTGGCCGCCGCGCTGCGGGCCGGCGTCGACAACGAGTGCAACGGCGCGACCCTGACCGACACCGACGGCCTGGCGGGCCGCTACCGCGAGGCGTTGGATCGCGGCCTGATCACCACCGCCGAGATCGACACGGCCCTGGTGCGCCTGTTCTCGGCCAGGTTCCGCAATGGCGACTTGTCGGCCAAGGGCGGGGTCGACGGACGCGCGGCCCCCAGCGCGGTGATGACCCCGGAACACGAGGCGCTGGCCCTGGCCGCCAGCGAGAAGAGCCTGGTGCTCCTGAAGAACGACGGGGTGCTGCCGCTCAAGCCGGGTCTGCGCATCGCGGTGATCGGTCCGCTGGGCGACGCCACCCGGGTGCTGCGCGGCAACTATTCCTCGGCCCTGTCGGCGCCGCCGATCTCGGTGGTCGACGGCTTGCGGCGGGCCCTGCCCTCGGCCCAGGTCTCCTATGCGCCGTTCGGCGCCTCGTTCACCGATGGCGATCGTGTGCCGACCGAGGCCCTGCGCACGCCTGACGGCAAGGCGGGCCTGCTGGCGCGCTATTTCAACACCGCCGAGCCCCCGCCCGCCCGGTTCGCCCCGGGCACGTTTGGCGCGGCCGTCGCCAAGATGACCTATGCCGAAAAGCCGGTGGTCACGCGGGTCGAAACCGACGTCGCGGCCCGCAGCCTGGACCTAGCCAGCGTCTCCGACCACCACCGGGTGGTGTGGACGGGTTTCCTGGTTCCGCCCGAGAGCGGGACCTATCGCCTGGGCCTGGCGGGCTTCAATGGTGAGCTGAAGGTCGACGGCAAACCGTTCGCCGATCTTCGCAAGGCCGGCTGGGCCAGCCTGCCGACCCTGAAGACCCTGCGCCTGGAAAAGGGCCATCGCTATCCGATCGAGGTCACGTCGGAGTCGCACGCCTTGTCCGGCGTCAGCCTGGTCTGGAAACGCATCGCCGACGATCCGATCGCCGAACTCAAGGCCGCCGCGGCCAAGGCCGACGTGCTGGTGGCGGTCGTGGGCCTGACCTCCGACCTGGAGGCCGAGGAGTCCCCGGTCGAAATCCCCGGCTTCAAGGGCGGCGACAAGACCACGCTCGATCTTCCCGCCGACCAGAAGGCCCTGCTCGAACAGGCCAAGGCCCTGGGCAAGCCGCTGATCGTGGTGGCCATGAACGGCAGCCCGCTGAACTTCTCCTGGGCCAAGGACAACGCCTCGGCCCTGCTGGAGGCCTGGTACCCCGGCCAATCCGGCGGCTTGGCGATCGCCAACGTCCTGACCGGCAAGACCAATCCGGCGGGGCGCCTGCCGCTGACCTTCTATCGCTCGACCAACGATCTGCCCTCGTTCGACGACTACGCCATGGCGGGCCGGACCTATCGCTATTTCGCGGGCGCGCCGGTCTATCCGTTCGGCTACGGCCTCAGCTACACCCGTTTCGACTACGGGCCGCTCAAGGTCGAGCCCGCGGCGAAGGGCGCCGGCCAAGGCGTGCGCGTGACCACGACGATCCGGAACGCCGGCGCCCGCCCCGGCGAAGAGGTCGCCCAGCTTTATCTGAACTTTCCCCAGACGCCCGGCGCGCCTCGCCTGGCCCTGCGCGGCTTCCAGCGGGTGGCTCTGAAACCCGGCGAGACTCGGGAGGTCAGCTTCGCGCTTTCACCCCGCGACCTCAGTTCCGTCGATCTCGACGGCGAGCGCCGCGTCAGCGTGGGGCGGTATCGCGTCAGCGTCGGTTCGGGTCAGCCCGACACCGGCGCGGCGAGCCGCTCGGCGGAGTTCGCGGTCGATACGGCCGTGGCGGTGGCGAAGTAACCCGATGGACGATCGCGCCCCGGCCGTCAGCGCCCGGGACGCGATCGTCTTCGACGCAGCGACGACCATGAACTCGCGACACCTTGGTGAGCGCGGGACTGAACAGCACAGGAGGAATGTCATGAAATCCAACGGCTTCGAGAAATCTCACGGTCGCGGCGGATCCCTTCGCGCGGGCCTGGCGGCGGTTGGCCTCGCCCTGGCCCTGGCGACCGGGGCCCAGGCGCAGGACGACAAGATGGTCCCCACGCCGATCCCCGCCCAACCGAACGCCATCGAGCTCGGCACCGGCGCGCTGCCCGGCGCGACGTCGCCGGAATCCTGGCATCGCCAGTACAAGAGCCTCTTCGCCCGCAACGTCACGGTCGCGACGCTGACGCCCTTCCTGCCCGATCCAGCCAAGGCGACTGGGGCGGCGGTCATCGTCGCTCCCGGTGGCGGGTTCCGCACCCTATCGATGGAGAACGAGGGCTGGGATGTCGCCCGCGCTCTCGCCGACAAGGGCGTGGCCGCCTTCGTGCTGAAGTACAGGCTGAACCCGACGCCGCCGGACATGCCGGGCTTCGAGCGGTCGATGACCGAGATGTTCTCGGCCACCGCGCGGCCCCCGCGGCCCGATCCACAGGCGGCCATGGCCGGACTGGCTCCGCAGATCGCCGACTCGCGCGCCGCCTTCGCGCTGGTCCGCCAACGGGCGGCCGAATGGAGGATCGATCCCGACCGCGTCGGCATGATCGGCTTCTCCGCCGGCGCCATGCTGACCCTGGCCACCACCCTGGCCGGAGACGACGCCAAACCCGCCTTCATCGGCCTGATCTACGGTCCGCTCTCACCTGTCACCGTCCCGACCGAAGCGCCGCCGATGTTCGTCGCGCTCGCCGCCGACGATCCGTTCTTCGCTCATGGCGGCGTGGGACTGATCGACAGCTGGCGCGCGGCCAAGCGGCCGGTCGAGTTCCACCTCTATGAACAGGGCGGCCACGGGTTTGGCATGTACCAGAAGACCACCACGAGCACCGGCTGGTTCGACGCCTACGTCCGCTGGATCGGCATGCACGGCATGTTGAAGCCCAAAGCCTGACGTTATGAGGCGGCTCGATGCGGACCGGCGCGGCGGCTTCTGGCTGGCGCGGCTTGAGGTCCGCGTCGCGGCGCCGGGCGCGACGACCGCCCCTTCCTCAAGCGATCCTCGTCTCGCCGTTCGCGCCACGCAAGCGACGACCTTCGCCGAAAACGGCCTTCCATCGCCTGAGCGATAGTCTCGCGGCGGCTTCGGTGCGATTTGCGAAAAGGAGGCGCCCGGGCCGGAAACGACGATGAAGCCGATCCGGGCCCGGGCGAGAGCGCCCAAGGGGGAAGGAGACGGGGCGATCTTAAAACCCAGCGACAGGAAGCATTTCAGAAAATCTGTACGACAGATTTTCTGATTTATGCCACCCTACGGCGATGGTTGCGTTAACATTGACTCGGATATTTCGATTTGTCCAACCAATATCGCGCTTTAATCGATATAAATTACCTCGCCTGAAGCTGAGCTTCCGACCGACAGGCGACCTCGCTGGCCCGAGGTGGCGACGCATCGGCCGAACCCCATTTCAAGCTTGCTGGACTGGCGCTGTGCACGAGAAGCTCGTCCTTGGCGACGCCGCGATTGGGACGCGAAGAGCGACCTCGCGCCCCAATCTCGACATCCAAGTCAACGTGGAGATGCTGTTAACGCAAACAATGCCCCCTGGACGCAGGGCGGGCTCCGATTATAGATCGGGGGCTATCGCGGTTGCGCCGGATTGCGCAATGGGCCAGGTGGCGTTTTGACGCGACGGTGACGGGGCGACGGATTGGCCAGAAACGCAGGGAGCGGTCGCCCGACCATTGTCGACGTCGCGGCCGAGGCGGGCGTGTCGCCGATGACCGTCTCACGCGTGATCAACGGCCGCCCGGGCGTCGGATCGGACGCGCGCGCGGCGGTGGCCGTCGCCATCCAAGCGCTGGGCTATACGCCCAATGTCGCCGCGCGCAGTCTGGTGACCTCCGCCGAACTCAGGATCGGCGTGATCTACTCCAACCCCAGCGCGGCCTTCATGAGCGATTTCCTGACGGGCGTGTACGAGGAAGCTTCTATACGCGGGGCTCACCTGATCCTGGTCAAGGGCGGCCAGGGCGGACGACCGCCGGAGCCCCAGGCGCTGGAAAGCCTGATCGCGTCCGGCGTTTCCGGTGTCATCCTGGCGCCCCCGCTCGGCGAGTCCCCAGCCGTACTCCAGGTCCTTCGCAAGGCGCGGCTGCCGATGGCCGCGGTGGGGGCCTACGACGTCGAGGGCGCGATCTGCGTGCGCATCGACGACCGTCGCGCCGCCTATGAGCTGACGCGCCAGCTGATCGATCTTGGCCATCGCCGCCTGGGTTTCATCCTGGGCAATCCCGACCAGGCGGCCAGCGCCGAACGCCTGGCGGGATTCTACGCGGCCGTGCGCCAAGCTGATGGCGTCATGACGGCGATCGCCCAGGGCGATTTCAGCTTCACTTCGGGACTGGCCGCCGCCGAGCAACTGCTCGACGCCACCCCGCCCCCGACGGCGATCTTCGCCAGCAACGACGACATGGCCGCCGCCGTAGTGTCGGTCGCCCATAGACGGCATCTCGACGTGCCGGGCGAACTGACCGTGGTCGGCTTCGACGACACCTCGGCGGCGGTCACGCTTTGGCCGCCGCTGACGACGGTCCACCAGCCGGTTCGCAAGCTCGCGGCCGAAGCGCTAGGCCTGCTGGCGGCTCAGATCTCCGGCGTCGAACCGGCCAGCGAACGCGACCGGGTGCTCGATCACCAGATCATCACGCGTCTGTCGACCGCGCGCCTCTAGACGGAAGGCGGCCCCTACCCCGTCTTCGATGCGCCAAATCTGGACAAGCCACACCGCCGGCCGGCTGACCTCTCACGCCTGAAGGCGCTCCTCGCCCAAGAGCGCCGCCACCCGAGATTGACGGCCAAAAAGCCGATAGCGGCCGTCGATTCGCGGAAAAATTCGCCCTGCCCACTCCCCGCGCCCCATGACCAGGCGAGCCTCGCGGACAGATAACGCTACCATGGCCGAACGAGCCCCCGTAGCAACGACGTACCTGGTGGGTTTTTCGCGACATTTGGCTGGAATGAGGTGGTTTCGACACTATCGCAGCGCGGTTGTCGGTAGTTTCAACCTTATTATGTCGGAGTATTGACTCCAAGGAACGGCGGACTTACCAAATTTTACGATAACGCTACCATCTGGCGGGCCAGTCCCGTGGGAAAGCGTCAAATCGCGCCGATCAACGGCGCTCTAGGGAGGGATGGAAATGTTTTCAAAGGGCACTGAGCCTTCGAGTCTGCGCGCCGATAGCGTCGACGTTTCGAGGAAGAACCTGGCGACCACGTCGGTCGCCGGCGACCGTTTAGTCCGGCAAATGAGGCGCGAGGCTTTCAGTTCGGTCGGCGCGGCCGCCCTGCTCGCCAGCCTGATCGCCGCGCCGGCTCTGGCGCAGACCGTGGTTCCCGCACCGGCGGCGACGCCGGAGACCGCCACGGTCAGCGAGATCGTCGTCACGGGCACACGCATCCAGACCACCGGCTTCAGCGCGCCGACGCCCACATCGGTGATCGGCGAGTCCCAGATCCAGAACAACGCCCAGCCCAACGTCTTCGCCACCATCGTCCAGCTGCCGTCGCTGCAGGGTTCGAGCGGCTCGACCACGAACACCTTCAGCACCTCCAGCGGCCAGCAGGGCCTCAGCTCGTTCTCGCTGCGGGGCCTGGGCACGATCCGCACCCTGACCCTGCTGGACGGCCAGCGCGTGGTGGGGGCCTATTACACCGGCGTCACGGACGTCAGCTTGTTTCCGCAACTGCTGATCCAGCGCGTCGACGTGGTGAACGGCGGCGCCTCGGCCTCCTATGGGTCCGACGCGGTGGGCGGTGTCGTCAACTTCATCACCGATACCAAGTTCACCGGTTTGAAGGGCAACGTTCAGGCCGGCATCTCGAAGTACAACGACAACGAACAAGGCTTGGTGCAACTGGCAGGCGGCCGCAGCTTCGCCGGTGACCGCCTGCGCGTGGTCGGCAGCGTGGAGTGGGCCAAGGAAAACGGCGTCGGACCGGGCGACTTCGGCGTGGATCTGGCGGGTGATCGCGACTGGTTCACCCAGACGACGATGATCAACCGCAACGTCACCAACGACGGCTCGCCGCAATATGTGGTGCGCGACTACGTCCAGCCATACGCCTATACCAAGTACGGCCTGATCTCCGCCGGCCCCCTGCAAGGCATCGCCTTCGACCAGAACGGCCAACCCTTCCAGTTCCAGTATGGCTCGGGCGGCGTGCCTTCCAAAGCCGCCAACGGCGCCGTCATCGGCTGCTTCCCGGGCGCCTGCGTAGGCGGCGACCTGTCGGGCAACGTCGACAGCGGCCGCACGCTGCAGTCCAAGATCGAGCGCAAGGTCGCCTATGGACGCGTGGGTTACGACTTCGCCGACAACAACGAGGCTTACCTCTCGTTCAATCTGGGTCAGGTCGAGACCAGCAACCAGCCCGTCAACGGCATGAACAAGACCGGCCTGACGCTGCAATGCTCCAACCCCTACGTGCCGGCCTCGGTTCAAGCCGCTTGCGCGACGGCGGGGATCACCAGCTTCCAGTACGGCACCAGCAACGCCGTGCTGCCCAACACCAAGGTTCACACCGACCGCCGTCAGTATCGCGTGGTTGGTGGCCTGAAGGGCAAGTTCGGGCTTTTCAACAAGGACTGGACCTACGACGCCTACTACGAGCATAGCGTCAACAAGACGGCCATCGACGTTGATCACATCCTGCTGACGCCACGCTTCAACCAGGCGATCCAGGCCACCACGTTGAACGGCGCGATCGTCTGCGCCAATCCGGTGGCGCGCGCCAGCGGCTGCCAGCCGCTCAATATCTTCGGCGGCAAGCCGCCCTCGGCCGCGGCCCTGGCCTATGTCCAGCCGGAGGCCGGTCCGTTCCAGCGTCTGCGCATGACCCAGGACGTCGCCAGCCTGAACTTCTCGGGCGCGCCGATCGACCTGTGGGCCGGTCCGCTGTCGGTGGCCTTCGGCGCCGAATATCGCCGGGAATTCTACACCGTCCGCGCCGACCCGTACGGCGCCGGTGTCGCCGATCGCAGCCCCAACAGCGGCGCCTATCCGGCTGACCCGCTGATGTCGACGCTCGGCAACAACTGGCACGCGGGCAACTACAAGAACGGCAACGGCGCTTACAACGTCAAGGAAGCCTATCTGGAAGTCGACCTGCCGCTGTTCGACAACGACACCGCCGGCCGCGCCAACTTCAACGCCGCGGCGCGGGTGACCGACTACAGCACATCGGGCACGGTCTGGACCTGGAAGACCGGCGGCACCTGGGACACGCCCATCGAGGGCTTGCGCCTGCGGGGCGTAACCTCGCGCGACGTGCGCGCGCCCAACCTGTCGGAACTGTTCGCGGCGCCCGTCACCACCACCCTGCCTAACTTCTTCGATCCCGCCAACAACAGGAGCGTGGTGGCGATCCAGAACGCCGTCGGCAATCCCAACCTGACTCCCGAAATCGCCCGCAACACCCAGTTGGGGGTCGTTCTGGCCAATCCGCCGTGGCTGCCCGGCTTCAGCGCCTCGTTCGACTATTACAAGATCAAGATCGACGACGTCGTTTCCAGCTTGGGCGCTGACCAGATCGTCGATTATTGCTTCCGCAACATCCTGCCCGAGACCTGCGGGACCTATAATCTCAACAACCCCAACGGCCCCAACTACATCAATGTCCAGTCGTTCAACCTGGCTTCGTGGAAGACCAGCGGCTTCGACATCGAGGCCAGCTATCGCTGGCAGCGGCCGCTGGGCCTGGACGGCAACTTCACCCTGCGAGCCCTGGCCACCCACATCCGCGAATTCCTCACGGACACGGGGCTGCCCGGCACGGTCCCCGTGGACTCGGCGGGCGTGAACCAGGGCAATACCCCGGACTGGAAGTGGCTGGCGATCCAGAGCTACGAGAACGACCGCTTCAGCCTGACTCTGCAGGAGCGTTGGTTCAGCGACGGCACCTTCGGCAACCAGTATGTCGTCTGCGCTCCCGGCGCCTGCCCTGTCTCGACGGCCAATGCTCCGACGATCGACAAGAACTTCATGGCCGGCGCCTTCTACATGGACATCGGCGGAACCTATAACGTCCGCCAGGACGTGACCGCCTACTTCAAGGTCGACAACCTGTTCGACCGTGAACCGGCCAAATCGCCAAACTACGCCAACCCCGCCCTCTACGACATCGTCGGTCGGATGTACCGCGCCGGCGTTCGCTTCAAGTTCTGATCCCGTGGCGCCCGTCGGCGTCGCCCTCGAGAAGGGCGGCGCCGGCGGCGCGGCGACGTTTGCCAGGCCGCACAGCCGGATACGAGGGGCTCCCGAAATAGCGATTACGGCCGTAACCGCCTCGGAACGATCGACTCCGTCTAGCGAGTTGCGGATCCGTCCATATCCTTGAGATCCATCGCGCCCTCACTCCGGTCAGGCGATCACGATCCGCGCGTGGGCGAACGCTTCCACGTAGTCGGGCGCTAGGGGCAGATCCGTCACCAAGACGTCGACATCGGTCAGTTGCGCCGTGCGGATCAGGCCGTAGCGGTCGAACTTGGTGGCGTCGGCGGCCAGGATTACCGTCCGCGCCTTGCCGTAGACGATCCTGTTGACCGCCGCCTCGCCCGAATGGAAGTCCATCAAGCCCTGGTCGCGGCTGATCGCCCCCACCGACAGCACCGCCAGGGTGGGGGTGAACTGGGCCAGGTACTCGCAGCTGCGATGGTCGAAGAAGGCCTTGTACTGGTAGTCGAGTTCGCCGCCCGACAGGAAAACCCTGTTGTCGTTTCGCCCGCCAAGCTCGGCGCTGACCGCCACGGAGTTGGTGATCACGGTCAGGGACTTGTGCTGACGCAGGGCCTTGGCGACGTAGTAGCTGGTCGTGCCGCTGTCGATGTGGACGATGCCGCCCTCCGGAACCAGGCCGGCGACGGCCCGCGCGATGCGCTGCTTGGTTTCGGCGTTTTCTCGCAGCCGCAGCTCGAAAGGCCCCTCCACGGCGCCCAACGGCAGACTAACCGCGCCATGGGCCTTGGAGATCGCGCCGCTGGCCTCCAGTACCTTGAGTTCGCGGCGAATGGTCTCCTCGGAGACCTGAAGTTCCTGGGCAAGGTCGCGGACCGCATAGGCGCCAGCCGCCTGGACGCGGGCGATGATCGCCTGTTGCCGAAGCCGTCGCTTTGTCATGGCCGCCCCCTAAGAACTGACCGTGAAATGACCGATCCGGGCGCTCTGCGTCAAGGGAAACGTGAATTCGCAACGATATTGACAACATCAGGGCCGTAAATGTGGATTTGTTCTGATTTGTGCACTTTTCGGTCAACAATGTCGCAGAACTGACGCGTCCACCTCCTAAAGGAATGCGCCGACAGACGGACCCGCTGGGGGGCCGCGCCTGACCTGGTGACACCATGACCCGATCGATCATCAACGGCTTCGACGACCGAGGGGTCGATCACCTGGCGCGTCGCCGGGGCCTGTGGTTGGCCGGAAGCGCCGTCGGAGCCCTGGTGCTGGCGACCCTCGCGCCCGTTGCGCACGCGGCGGATCTGGACGACGGCGGCGACGTCTCGGCGGTGGTCGTCAACGGCAAGCGCAACGCCAGCGCCGCGCAGCAGGTCGAGGCGGTCGGCGCGACCAATGTGCTGTCGGCCGACCAGATCCAGCGCAACCCCGACCAGAACGTGGTCGACGCCCTGGCGCGCCTGCCCGGCGTCTCGGTCTCCCCCACCGACAACATGGGCTCGCCCTCGCAGGGCAACCACCACGGCGTCGACGCCGCCGGTCGCGGCGAAGGGGCCTTCGTCAGCCTGCGCGGCCTGAACGGGGCCTACAACGTCAACCTGCTCAACGGCGTCAACGCCGCTCAGGGCATGCCCTACAGCCGGCAGATCGAGCTGAGCCTGCTGCCGCCAGTCGGCCTGGACCGGATCGTGGTGTCCAAGACCTCGACCGCCGACATGGACGGCGACGCCATCGGCGGCACGATCGACTTTCGCACCCCCACCGGCCTGGACTTCCAGGAACCGATGACGCGGATTTACGTCCAGGCCGGCCTGGCGCAGCTGCCGCTGCGCTACGGCCTCAAGGGCGGCTCGGGCCTGGCCCAGGCGGAACTGGCGCGTCGGTTCGGCCCCGACAACCGGTTCGGGATCTACGCCACCGCCTATTACGGCCAGCGCAACTTCGCCTCGACCATGCAGGACTACCAGGCCGGCCAGTGGGAGCACGCCATCTCCGACGGCGAGCAGGGCAGCAACCCCGTCGGCATGGACAAGAGCGACAACCTGCTGCTGACCAGCCTCAACGCCCAATTCACGCGCGGCCAGCAGAAACGCTACGGGGCGATCGCCTCGCTGGACTGGGAGGGCGAACGCACGACGCTGTACGCCCGCGGCAGCTTCGCTCGCTCGAACATCGACCAGGAGGTCTATCAGAAGAGCATCCAGGCCGACGGCTATTCGGCCGGCGTCCAGCGCCCCGACGGCCTGTACCAGAACGCCGAGGACGACGGCGAGTACCACTACTGGTTCGAGACCTCGCCCGAGGTCTCGGAGCTGGACTCGTTCCAGCTGGGTGGCCAGTCGAAGTTCGGCCGGCTGACCGTGGACTACAACGCCTTCTACAGCTGGGGTGAGAACTCGGCCCCCGATCACGCCGAGATCACCTACCAGACCGACGCCGACAACGACCTCAACGGTCCGTTCACTGTGGCCTATCGCGATCGCTATCCCATTCCGCAGCTGACGCCCGCCCAACTGGCGCGACTGAACGACAGCCGCCTATTCCTGGTCGGCGAGGACAGCGGCGAGTTCACCAGCTCCCACAGCGAGCAGCGCAAGACCGGCGGCAAGGTCGATTTCCACTACGACGTCGATGGCGACGTGCTGCGCGACCTGGCGTTCGGCGCGAAATATGTCGAGAGCCGCCGGGAGACCAGTTCACGCGACTACAGCGGCCTCAATCCCTATCCGGCAGGCTCGACCCTGGCCGACAGTCCATTGATCGACAGGACGCTGGGCCAGACCATCAAGGGCGTCTACCCGTACGCCCTGCCGATCGGCGACGGCGCGGCCCTGACCGACCTGATGGCCGGGCTGTCCAAGGACCAGATCCTATTGGCCGACGACTTCAACAAGAACACCATGTCGGGCACGGAAAAGGTCTCGTCCGTCTACGTGCTGGCCAATCTCAAGCTCGGCGCCGTCGAGGTGCAGCCCGGCCTGCGCTACGAGCACACCGATATCCATGACACGTTCTGGAACCAGGTCACCAATCCGGACGACAGCGCCGGCGCCTCGGCCTTCGCCGCCAACCAGACGCAGTACGATTTCGTGCTGCCGAGCGTGCACGCCAACTACCGTCCCAACGCCGACACAGTGGTGCGGGCCTCGATCTGGCGCAGCTATGTGCGGCCGGCCTTCTTCCAGCTGGCCGGCGGCCGGCGCACCACGCTCAACCCCGACGGCTCGATCGACATCACCGAGGGCAACCCGAACCTGAAGGCGATCTCGGCGATCAATTACGACGTCTCCTACGAGCACGCCGGCGCCACGGGGACCCAGTTCATGGTCGGCCTGTTCCTGAAGGACATGTCAAACTACCTCTACGACCGCGGCAACACCTACCGCGCCCAGGCCGTGGCGCAGACGGGGATTTCCTCGATCAGCCGCCCGGAGAACGGCGGCGACGCGCAGGTCTACGGCCTGGAGATGTCCGGCCGGCGCCAGTTCACGGAACTGCCGGGCCGGCTGGCCGGCCTGGGCGTCAGCGGCAACCTGACCCTGCAGCGCTCGAAGGTCGACCTGAGGGATCCGGACACCGACAGCGGCATGCGGATGCAGGGCTCGCCAGACCTGCTCTACAACGCCTCGCTGTTCTATGATCGCGACGGGGTGACCGCGACCCTGTCCTACCGCTACGGCGGGCCGACCCTGGTCAGCTATCGCTTCGGCGACTACGGCGGCGCCGACCTCAACGAGTGGCA
The DNA here is from genome assembly GCF_031457295.1 of Caulobacter sp. BE254. NCBI lineage: Bacteria > Pseudomonadati > Pseudomonadota > Alphaproteobacteria > Caulobacterales > Caulobacteraceae > Caulobacter > Caulobacter sp. BE254. Next base: position 685,287 of record NZ_JAVDWJ010000001.1, read on the forward strand.
GCGCACCACCCGCACCCTGGACGCCAGCGTCGCCTACCAGTTCCAGAGCGGACTGAAACTGACCCTGTCTGCCTCGAACCTGCTCAACGACTACGGCTACTACCGGACGGTCGGCCGCGACAGCGGGACAATCCCGCAACTGGTTTCGTCGGGTCGTAACGCCTTCATATCAGCGGCCTATAGCTTCTGATCCTTCCCTCGCCCGGCCGCTTCGTGCTCCCCCTAGCGAAGCGGCCCAACCGGAGCGTTCCATGCCCTTCACCCGACGCCGCTTCATGAAGACCGCTTCGGGTGTGGCCCTGGGCGCAGCCGTGGCCGGCGGCCCCGCCCGGGCGACCGCGCCCGGGCGGGGTTCGATCCGCGACGTCGAGCACGTGGTCATCCTGATGCAGGAGAACCGCTCGTTCGACCACTATTTCGGAACCCTGCGCGGCGTGCGCGGCTTCGACGACCCGCATCCCGTGCTCAAGCCGAACGGCGATCCGGTGTGGATGCAGAAGCAGCTGGACAAGGACGGCGGCGAGACGGTCATGCCGTTCCGGCTGAACACGGGCGCGACCGCCGCCCAATGCCTGTCAGGCCTCGACCACAGCTGGAAGGGCAGCCACGACCGCTGGAAGAACTACGACGTCTGGATGCCCGAAAAGGGCCCGATGAGCATGGGCCATCTCACCCGCGAGGACATCCCCTACTACTACGCCCTGGCCGACGCCTTCACGATCTGCGACGCCTATCACGCCTCGGTGCACGGGCCGACCGGCCCCAACCGCCTGTTCCTGTTCTCGGGCACCAACGGCCTCAGCGTCGGCCAGGTCACGGTCTCGGCCGTCTCCAACGAGGGCTCGGACGATAACGGCTGCGCCGACATGGCCAAGGACGATCCGGCCTTCGCGGGCTACGGCTGGACGCCCTACGCCGCGCGCCTGGAGGCGGCCGGCGTCAGCTGGAAGGTCTACCAAGAGTACGACAACTACAGCGACAACCCGCTGGCCTATTTCCCGATGTACCGCAACCTCGACCGCGGCTCTGTGGCCCACAGGCGCGCCCGGGCCTGGGTGGCGGGCTCGACCAAGGAGAACGTCCCGGAGACGACGGGCCAGCACCTGGTCGACGCCTTCGCCGCCGACGTCGCTGCCGACGCCCTGCCCGCCATCTCGTGGATCGTCGCCCCGTTCAAGCTGTGCGAGCACCCCGACGCGCCGCCGGCCTATGGCGAGACCCTGACCGCCCGGCTGATCGCCGCCCTGGGCGCCCATCCGGAGGTCTGGAAGAAGACCGTCTTCATCCTGAACTACGACGAGAACGACGGCTTCTTCGACCACGTGCCCCCGCCGATCCCGGCGATCCGGCCGGACCTCGGGGCCAGCACCGTCGACCTGCGCGGCGAGGACTATCACGGCCAGCCGGTCGGCCTGGGTTTCCGGGTGCCGATGCTGATCGTCTCGCCCTGGACCCGCGGCGGCTGGGTCAATTCGCAGGTCTTCGACCACACCTCGGTGCTGCAATTCCTGGAGCGTCGGTTCGGCGTGGCGGAACCCAACATCGGGCCATGGCGGCGCGCGGTGTGCGGCGACCTGACCTCCGCTTTCGACTTCGACATCTCCGAGGCCGAGCGGCGCGACACGAGCTGGTTGCGGCAATTGCCCGGCACCAGCGACTACAGGACGCGCAGCGACGCGTCCTGCCGCCTGCCCAAGCCCGGCTACGCCCAGCCGCCGACGATGCCGCGCCAGGAACCCGGCATCCGCCCCGCGCGCGCCCTGCCCTACGACCTGGAGGTGCTGGAAAATTGGGCCGACGACAAGCTGACCCTTAACTTCCTCAATCGCGGCCGGGCCGGCGCGGTGTTCACGGTCTATCGCGACGGCGACGATACCGGTCCGCGCTACTACACGGTCGAGGCCGGCAAGACGTTGTCGGGCGCCTGGCCGCTCGCCCGTTCGGACCAGGCCCAGGGCTTCGCCGTTCACGGTCCCGGCGGCTTTTATCGCAGGCTCCACGGTGATCCAGCGTCGCGCCGAGCCTGAAGATCGAACCTCCGGCCTGGCTAGCTCGTAGAGAGGCGTGGAAGCGCCATGTGTTCACCCTAGCGTAAAATCCAGCTGGGCCGGACGGACGCCATCGGCTTCGGCGACCAGTCGCGCCTTGCCGGCTTGGCCGGGACGGGTCCGCAGGATCACCTGGCACAGGCCGCTGAACAGCTGGCGCGTCGGCTCGGTTTCGATCTGCAGGCTGGAGGGATCGCCATTGCCCGTGCCCGCCAACCAGAGAGGACCGTCGAGCGCGAAACGCACGGGCAGTTCCGCGGTCGGCACGGGCCTGCCCGCCGAGTCGACGGTCGAGACGCGCACGATCGCCGTGTCCTGCCCATCCGTCTTGAGCCTGTCGCGCACCGCCGAAAGCCGCAACGCCGCGGGGGCGCCGGCCGTTTCGCGCACGGAACTGGCGATCAGGCGTCCCTGACGATAGCCGCGCGCCTCCAGCTTGCCGGCGGCGAAGGGAACCTGCCAGGTTGAATAGCCGAACTTCTCGACCGTCTTGCGGCCAAGGCTCTTGCCGTTGAGCCGAAGCTCGACCTCATCGAGATTGCTGTAGCACCAGACATCGATCGGCTGGCCCTCACGCCCCACCCAGTTCCAGTGCGGCAGGAGGTGGACCAGCGGCTCGTCCAGCCGCCACCAGGCCCGCATGTAGTAGGCTGTATCCTTCGGAAAGCCGCAGCTGTCGTAGACGCCGAACTGCGAGCCGACGCTGGGGAAGGTGTAGAAGGGCGAGGGCTCGCCATGATAGTCCAGGCCTGTCCACACGAAGCCCCCGGCCACATAGGGCTTGTTCTCGATATCGGGCAGCCACTCGTGCGCGAACTGGCCCCAAGGCACCTTCTCGTTGTCGTAGGCTCGCACGTGCCGACGCTTTTCGTCGCCGACGTAGACGCCGCGCGTACCGACGCTCGACCCCGTCTCGCTGGCGATGACGATCGTCTTGGGAAAAGTCTCGTGCACCTTCACCAGTTCGTTGGGGTTGTAGTTGACGCCGACGAAGTCGAGCGCGCTGGCGAGCGCTTGCGGCTTGGTGAAACTGTTGTCGAACGCCGCGCCGACCAATCGGGTCGGGTCGAGCCTGCGCACGGCGCGGATCATCGTTCGCGCGACCCGGGCACTGCGCACGCTGCCTTCCTGCGGCTCCTCGTTGCCGATCGACCAGAGGATGACACTCGGCCGGTTGCGGTCGCGCAGCACCAGCCGCTTAAGCTGGTCCAGTCCCGCCTCGCTGGAAATCATCTGGCGGTTCTCGGCGATGACCAGCAGGCCCATCTCGTCGCACAGGTCCATGAACTCCGCCGACTGCGGATTGTGCGAGCAGCGGACGGCGTTGCAGCCCATCTCGACCATGCGTTCCAGGCGGAAGCGGTTGAGTTCCTTGGTGACCGCGCAGCCCACGCCCGCATGGTCCTGATGGAGATTGGCGCCGCGAAGCTTGACCGGGCGGCCGTTGAGGAAAAAGCCGCGATCGGCGTCGAAGCGGATGTCCCGTAAGCCGAAGCGGTTCTCGGTCTGGTCGACCACGACGCCGTCGACCTCGACCGCGGTGCGCAGCGTGTACAGTTCGGGACGGTGTACGTCCCAGAGGCGCGGCGACGCGACGTTCAGCGTCTGCGGAACGGTCGCTTCGCCCCAGGGGCTGAGCGCGGTCGTCGACGAGCGCTGGCTGGCGACGACCTTGCCATCCGGGTCCAGCAGGGTCGAGACGACCACGGCGTCGACGGCCTTGTCATCCGCCTGGCGGAGTTGGGTGGCGATCTCCACGCGACCGTCCGCGCGACCGCGGATCAGGACGCCCCATTGGGGCACATGAAGGGACGCCGTCTTCACCAGGTGCACACGGCGATAGATGCCGGCGCCCTCATAGAACCAGCCTTCGCCCAGGGTCGCATCGACGCGGATGGTGATCAGGTTGTGGCCGTCCGGATTGGCGACGTCGGTGAAGTCGACGCTGAAGGGCGCATAGCCGCTTTCGTTGCGGGCCAGGATGTAGCCGTTCACCATGATCAGCGCGTCGCGGAAGATCCCGTCGAACTCCAGCGTCAGCCGCTTGCCCATGTCCGCCTGCGACAGGTCGAACCTGTAGCGGTACCAGCCGATGCTGGTGGCCGGATACTCGCGGCCCAGCGGCTTGAAGCCGTGGCCGTTGCGCGGATCCTCGCTCTTGGGCCCTGTGGCCTTGAACCGATCATTGGGGGTGAACGGCAGCGAGACGGCCCAGTCGTGAGGCAGGATCACGTTCTGCCAGCCGCTGTCGTCGAAGTTCGTCTTGCCCCACTGGATGTCGGTGAAATCCGGCGAGGCGACGTAAGACACGCCGACGCCCTGCTTAGCGTAGGTGCGCTGCAGCGCGCCGAAGCCGAAATCACGATCAGGCTCATGGGCGTCGCCCAGGCGGAATTTCCAGCCCGCGTCGATCGCCGTGCGCTGGCGCAGCCCGCCAGGGCCGGCCGCTTCTGGCGAGACGACGCCAGCCGATGCGGCCGCGGCTGCGGCAGGCAGCGTGACGGCGGGCAGGCTGCCGAGCAGCGTCAGGACGTTGCGCCGGTTGATCATGTTACTCGTCCTTTGATGGGCATTGGCGTCGGCTAGGTGAAATCGTCGCCGGTCGTGTTTCGCGGGTTTGGCGGGTCGTGGTGACACAACTCAGCCGCCCGGCGCCGCTTACGGGGCCTTGCAGTGACGATCGATGAAATCCTGATGCGACGTGACCGCCCGCGCCGAGCGCATGATCTCTTCGCGGCGCAAGTCCATGCCCGTGCGGATCTGCTCCAAGGGATAGAGATCGGCCGATATGTTGTAGCGCGCCGGAATGACGCCGTTGCCCAGCAGGATGGCGAGCCAGCTCGGCTCCATATAGGACTCGGAATCGCCTAGCGCGATTTGTCCGCTGGCGTTCCAGACATCAAGCTTGTGCCGAAGGCTGTCGGGGATCTCGATGTCGCGGCACGCCGCCCACAAGGGCTCGGGACGGCGCGAGAGATAGTAGTGCGCGATGATGAAGTCGCGGATACGCTCGATCTCGCGGGTGGAGAGTTGGTTATATTCGTCGCGCAGAACCGGGTCGATGGTCCGTTCGGGGAAATATCGAAGCAACTTCAAGACCCCCATGACGATCAACTGCAATCCTGTCGATTCCAGGGGTTCGAGAAAGCTGGAGGCGAAACCGATCCCCACGCAATTGCGGTTCCAGAACTGCTTGCGATGGCCGGAGGTAAAACGGAACAGCCGTGGCTCGGCCAGCGGTTCGCCGTCGATATTGCCCAGCAAGGCCTCGCGCGCCCGGTCGTCGCTCCAGAACTCCGAACTATAGACCATGCCATTGCCGCTGCGGTGTTGCAGCGGAATGGTCCAGCGCCAGCCCCCGGCGTGCGCGGTGGATCGCGTAAACGGCGTGGGCGCGTCGGGGCGTTTCGAGGGCGCCGCCATGGCCCTGTCGCAAAGCAGCCAGCGCGACCAGTCGACGAACGGCGTGCCCAGCGCCTTTCCGAGCAATTCTGAGGCGAATCCGGTGCAATCCAGGAACAGGTCGCCAGCGACCGTAGCGCCATTGGCCAGATGGATGGCGGCAATATTGCCGGTCTCGCCGTCCAGATCGACGTGCGTCATCTTGCCTTCGATGCGCTGCACGCCCAGCTCGGTCGCCACGTCCCGCAGATAACGGGCGTACAAGGCGGCATCGAAATGATAGGCGTGGTGATAGCGCGGATTCTGCGGATCGGTCGGGGCGAATTTGTTGTGTTTCGCGACGGCGTAGGCGAACGAATAGTCATCGATCGGATGGTCTTCGCCTGATTGCCGCAACCTCAGCCAATAATGGTGGGTCGCCACCCCTTCAACCTGGTGACCATAGTCGCTGAACGCATGGAAATGCCGGTTTCCGGCAACGCCCCAGTCGCAGAACTCAATGCCCAGCTTGAACGTGCCCTGGGTGCGGCGAATAAAGTCGAATTCATCAATGCCGAGCAGGGCGTTGCATTGCGCCAGCACCGGGACCGTCGCCTCGCCGACGCCGATGATGCCGATCTCCTCGGATTCGACCAGAGTGATGCGCGTTTGATGGCGACCGGTCTTCTTGGCCAGCAGCGCGGCCGCGATCCACCCCGCCGCGCCGCCACCCAGAATGACGATATGCTGCTGATGGCCGCTGTTCATAAACATGCCTCGCCACGAACGTACCCGGCGCGGTGCCCGCCGGATGGGTTTCAGGCCTATGCGGGGGTGGGAGGTCGGTCAAGGCGGGCCAACCGGCCGCGCCCGTGACCTGCGACCCGGCATGAACCGGCCGCGATACTGTAGTCGAAAAGGGAAGGACGCTTCCCGATGAAGCGCCCTCCCCCGTTCAGGCCGTTAGAAGCGCGCCCGCATGGTGACCTCATAGCGCCGATCGCTGACGTTATGGTCGTAGGGCGCGAACACGCCAGGTATGGGCTCCTGAACGGTTTTCGACTTGGTGTCGAGAAGGTTGTTCGCGTTGAACGAGAGGGAAACCTTTTCGCTCACCTTGTAATCGAAGCCCATATCCAGGTAACCGGCCGCCGCCATGTAGGCCGGAACCATGTTGTAGACGGGATAGGAATGGGCCGAGTCAAAGTTGGTCGGGCTGGTGTTGAGGGTGTAAGGATTGCCGCCGCTCGTCGCATAGGACAGCGGATTGACGTTGGTCGACAGCAAGGCCTTGTCGCGCCAGTTGTACGCCAGGCGGGCGTTGATCTTCTTGTAGCTGTACAGCAGCTGGATGTTGTAGGCCCACTTCGACAATCCGGCGTAGGGGAGATTGGGGTAGGTCTGCGGCACGGTGCCGTCCGGATTGAGGCCCCCGTTGGCCGTGCGCGGGCTCAACACGTTGTTGGCCTGCTGGGCGGGGTTGCTGCTTTCGATGTAGGTCACGTTGCCTTCGAGGCCCAGCCCGCGGAACAGGCCCGGCAGATGGTCGAAGAACTTGCGGCCACCGATCTCGAAGCCCTTGATCTTGGCCTTCTCCGTCGACGTCTGGTTCTGCATAAAGACCCACTGAAGATCCAGGCTTGTCTGTGTCACATTCGGATTCGTCTCCACCCCGTTGACCAGCGCCGGTGTCTCACCATTGGGGTATGCCAGCGCCGGAATGGGAAGATTAGGCGCGGTGAACGAGTGGAACACCGGGTGATCCTCGATCTGCTTGGCGAACAGATCGACGTAGAAGAAGCTGGACGACGACGGATAGAATTCGAACGTCACATCTTGGCTGTTGATCATGGTCGGCTTCAGATTTGCGCCCGAGTCGCGGGCGACAACACCCGTGAGAATCGAGGGCGCCTGCGGATTGACGTTGGAAACCGACCTGGCGTCGATGTAACCGCCCGCGCGAATGTCATTGAGGTTCGGCGGAGCAGACGACCGCGACGCCGCACCGCGAATGATGAACTTGTCGGTTACGTCGAACTTGACGTTGAACGAAGGCAGAACGCGCGTGTAATCATAGCTGCGGGTCTGCGTGGAATAACCTCCAACCAACCCATAGAGCGTCGGGAACACCGGCGACGAATTCGGATTAGCGGCCTTCGCTTGCTTCGCGTCGAAGTACGCATTGCTGTCCGCTAGGGTCAGAGCAAGGTTCGCGGCGGCCGGCGTTCGCAGCAGACCGCTCGCCCGCAGAGATTCGTGGAATACACGAACGCCGATATTGCCCGAGAACGCCGGAATGAACCCGATACCATCATGCGCGAACTTGGCCTGGATATAGGCAGCCTTGTTGACGATTCGGCTATCGGTCTTGTTCAGGCCCTGATCGATATTGTCCTGCCAAAACTCAGCCCTGGTCCGAGGCCGTCTCTGCCCGCTGCCTGGAGGATCTTCGATCAGCTGGCCGTTATACGTCTGGAGCAAATGGTACCAGTCATAGCTCTGCATGAGCGATTGGCTGGCGACGTAAAGCTGTCCCGGAACGGCCACTTTGCCGCCGAAGAAATTCGGGAAGGTGGAGACTTCATAATCCGACGTCAGGACATTGGGGTTGCTGAGATACATAATATTCCCCGGCCCAAAGTTTGGGTCGTTCGGATGTTCCCCCCACGGATTCCCCAGCCAGGACTGGCTCAGCGGCGCCCAGTACGTCCCCACGAAGTTGTCGTTTTCGATGCGGTTGGCGGTACGAGCGCCAACAGCGATGCTGCGCAGGAATCCATCGTCGCTGACCCGGTATTCAAGGTCGAGGTGGGCGGCCACCATCTCCCCCGTATTCTTGGGTTCATGATAGCCCATCGCGGACAAGTACGCCGTTTTCTTATCGAGCATGCCGGCGGCGGACAGGCCAGACACGGCCGGCAGGTCCCCCGTCAGATCGACGTCCATCGTCGTCACCAGCGGGCTGGTCTGACTGAGGCCGACATACATGTCCTGCCCGGTCTTACGGGACCGGACATATTGTACAGCGCCACGCACCGCCACCCGATCCGCAGGGGTCCAGACGAAGCTCTGCGAAATATCCAGCGTGGAACTCTTGCTGTGCGATGCCGACGACCCGCTGTTGGGATTCATCGTGCCGGAAGAGCCGCACTGCGCCAGACGCCTACCATTCCAATCCGCAGGGGGATGCGCCGGATCGATACCCCCATCAGCCGACCAGTCCCACTGAATCGTCGACGCGGGAGCGCCATAGGTGGAGCCGCAATCGAGCTGGTACCAACTAGGCACCCAGCCGGGGGTGATGTTCTGGAACTCCACCGCATTGCCGGTGGATCCTTGCGTGAGGCGTCCCTTGCGGAAGGCGCCGTTGGCGTCATACTCAACCGGGGCGCCGAGAACGGGCATAACCGCGGCTGACGTGGATGGGATCCCCCCCACCTGACCGCTGTTCCCATGGCTATCCTCGACATATTGCGAGAAGAACACGGTGTTGGTCAGCGTCAGGTTCGAAGTCGGCTTCCACTGAAGAGCCTGATAGGCGCCGTACCGGTCGCGCTGGCTCTTGTTATAGTTCCAGTTGAACGAGCTGGGAACAAAGGCAAGATCATCGTCGCGCGTGGAGGTCGGCACATACTGGCCGAACATGGCGCCCACCTGCAGGTTGCTGCTTTGCTGGTTCAGACGGCTGTAGGCCAGATCCCACAACACGCCAAATTCGCCGATATTGGTATCGAAACGCTTCGAGAACATGGCCGAAACGCGGGGCGAGGCCTTCTTCACCTGGGTGCCGTAGCTGCCGCCCGCGGTGAGGTTGACCTGGGTGTCCTTGAAATCGAAGGGCAGATGCGTGCGAAGATTGACCGCCGACGCGCCCCCTTCGACAAGGTCGGCGCGTGTGGCCTTGTAGACATCGACTCCCGACATCAATTCGGGCGTAATTTCGTTCCAGCTGATGGCGCTCGCGCCATTGGCGCTGAACACCTGCCGTCCGTTGAGTAGGCTCGAATTGAAGGGAAGGCCGCGCACGGTGATGCCCGTGCCTTCGATCTGGAACGCGCTGCTGCCGCCGTTGCCCGCAGTGAAACGCGAGATCGACACGCCCGACACGCGCTGAAGAACTTCGGTGATCGACGCGTCGGGCAGCTGGCCGGCTTCGTCGGCGACGACCGAGTCGACGATCGTGTCGGAGCTCCGCTTGATCTCGATGGCGCTCTGCAGCGCCTTGCGGCGTGCGGTGACGACCACTTCCTTCACGGTGTCGACGACCTGGTCGTCCTTGGCCGCTGAGGGCGCGTCCTGCGCCGCGACCGGCCCGGCCAGCGCGCAGAGAACACCAAGCGAAGCGCCAGCAACTAGCAAATGGCGCGCGCGGATCGAATTTCTCACGTCAACTCCCCTCCCCAGGGTCCCCTGCGAGCGCCGGTTTGTCGACGCCACTTTCACATATGCTATCCGTTTTTATCTTTTACAGGTCAACAACATTTCATGAGCGCTGATGCGGAAACGCCAAGCTGGGATGCAATGAGCGCGTTGGTCGCAGCCAGGCGGGCCTCGTGGAGCCGGCCAGCCAAGCTCACGGCTGAATCCGCCGGCCGGGAACTGGCGGTTTTTCAAGAATGGCTTGGCGAGGGGCGAAGCCCCCCCTCGATCGCCGGATCATGGATCGACGGCGAGTCGGTTTACGGCTAGAGCCGGCCGCGCGATCCTCAAACCAGGCGGCCGGATCCAGCTTTTTGTTTTCACATGGTTCTTGCGCAAAACCGCCCGCCGGTTCTCCGCATGAACCGCCAAACGCCCCAGTCAGGCGCGCAGCCGATCACAAGCCGGGACCGCCGTCGGTCTTCAGCATCGCGCCCGAAGCCAGCGCGGCGACCTAGGCCGGGAAATTGTCCTTCAGCCGCAGCCTTCTGGGCCTGCTTTTCGCCGCCCCTGCTTCCGCCCGGCCATCGGCCGACAAGGGAACGATGCGTTCATCCCGTTCAAACCAGCCCAATTCCGTGGAGATCCGCTTGGCGGTCGACGCCAGCTCGGCCTGGGCGGCGTATTCGTCGAAGACCTGCGAGCCGTCGATGCGAGCCATGAAGGGAATGGTCAAGGCGGCGACGACGCGGCCGCCAAGACCGAAGATCGGATAACTGATGTCGGTCACGCCGTTGGTGCGCGCACTGGGCCGCATTTCAAAGCCGCGGCTGCGGACGAGCTTGAGGCGGTTCATCACGGCCGCGCGGTCCTTGGGAGACAAGGCCATGTCAGCTTCAAGAACATCGGCGACCCACGCATCGTCACCGAAGCCCAGCAGCACCTGGCCCGAACAACTCCTCACAAGATCCAGGTCCGCGCCGAGCCTTACGATGAAGGCGATGTCACCAGGATTTTGTTGCCTCAGCACGACAAGGCCTCGCCGACCGTTCGGCATCACCAGGTGACAAGATTGATCAATCTTATTGGCGAGTTCACGCATGTGCGGGCCGGCCATGACCGTGAGCTCTTCGGCCGGCGTCGCGCGGAATACGATCTCAAGAATTCTGGAATTTACACTATATTGATCCGTCTCCGGATCTTTATTCAACCATCGGCGACGTTCCATGACGACAATGATTCGAAAGATCTCGCCGATCGAAAGGTCCAGGCCGGCGGCGATTTCACTGGCCGTCAGGCCGCGAGGGGCCTGGGCCAGCAGTTCGATGACGTTGAAGCCTCTCTCGAGCGCCGGCGCGGAATAGGTTTTCGGCGCGGAACGCGGCTCTTGATCGTGTTTCGAGGAGGAGGCACCCATGCCGAGATGGGTATCCCATGGATTTTGCATTTGCAAGCAGCTCGCACAACCAGACCGACCCGAGCGACGACAGGGAAATGATCAGGTCGAACGTTCTTGAGTTCACTCCAAGGTTAGATGCAGCGCCTTGGCGGCATAGTCGCCCGCGAACGATCGTCGATCTTCAGCAGAATATCAATCCGCGGCGCCCGAAAGGTTCGGACACGGGCCGTTCCATGACGGCGGATATGGGCCGCGCGATCTCCTTGCGAAAGATGCAACATCGCCCGCCTATCTCTCCAAAGCGCCCTTCCCCGCGATGATCTTGCCGCGGAACTTCTCGATCCGCGCCAGGCGGGTCGAAGGCTGCTTGGCTTGGTTCAGGGCCAACAGGTAGCTTCTCTGGCGACCTGGCGTCAGCGCATGGAAGGCCTCGCCCAATTCCGGGTCTGCATCCAGCACCTCGACCAGTTCGTTCGGCATGTCGACCTCGCGGTCGGTCTTCGCGGGCCGGGTTCCCGCTTCGGCGTGATCCATCAACTGTCGCAGATAGGCCCGGATCACAGCCTCCCTCTCGCCGACCTGCTGCGTAGCGGTGAAGCGGATCATGCCCGGCGTTCGACTGTTGGGGCCTTGCGGCTCCAGGATGCCCTCGCTGTCGACGAGCAGGCCCGCGTTCATGAAGCTGAGCCGAAAGTCGCCCCGAAACGCTCCGAGGATCGCGATATTGCGCCCGGCGTGCAGGTAGCACGGGTGGGCCCATTTCACCGTTTCTTCCAATCCAACGTCCAAGCAGATCCGGCGCAGGTCGTTCAGCCCATCGATCCACTGCCGGGTCGAACAGTCCGTCGTCGCGAACCTGGCGCACCGACCGCAGCCCTTGGTGAAGAAGTCGTCAGGATTGGTGATCATCGCCATGGTCACATTCCCCCTTCGGCCCGGTCGGTCCTTGTATCAATCGCCCTGAGTCGAGACAGTTCTAGTCTGGGACAGTGGAGACGCAAGGTCGGCCACAGAGCCGGTTGGCCGCCGCCCCCGCCGGTTCATTCCGCCCTCTCCGCCGCTACCGGCGCATCCGGATTGGAGCGGGGCTGCGCCAGCGGCGATCCCGGGTCGGCGCAAGAATACGATCGAACCCGTGGTGTCCGGGATGCGGGCGACCTCAGCGGTCAGCGCTGGATGTCGGGATCTTAGTGGCGCCACGCGATCCCGGAGGCGACGAACCTCCCGCAGGCCGGCAGGCTCATCAGCGGAATAGGCCATCTGCCTCAGCCTTGCCGACGTGCAGCGTATCATCGCCCGGCCCCGGCGCGTCGGGGCTCAAGGGCTTCGCCAGCTCGCGACGATCGGCAGTTTCAGCTTGCCGCCAAATACCTGGCCGACGCGGCCGACATCGCCCCGGCGGAACCGACGCGCCGCCGCGCTGAGCCCCCTCAGACCGAGGACCACCCGCCGTCCGAGGCCAGGACCGCGCCGCTGACGTTCTTGGCCTCGTCGCTGAGCAGCCAGGTGATCGCCGCGGCGATGTCGTCGGCGGCGGCCAGTCCGGGCGCGGCGGCCATCAGCACGGCCATCACCGACTGAAACCCCTTTTCCGACCGCGGCGTGGCGTCGATGCCGGTGATCACGCCGCCGGGCGCGACCACATTGACCCGCACCCCCGTCCCCTTGCAGGCGAAGGCGGCGCTGCGGCCCAGGCCGATCACCGCGTGCTTGGCCGCCGTGTAGGACACCCCGCCCGCCGAGCCGCGAAGGCCCGCCTCCGAGGCGACCTGGACGATCGATCCCGCGCCGGCCGGCTCCATCAGCCGCACCGCCGCGCGGGTGCATCGCATCACCGCCGTGACATTGACCGCCAGCACCCGGTCCCAGGTCTCGTCGTCGACCTCGGCGATCGGCAGGAAGCCGTCCATGACGCCCGCGACATTGGCGAGGCCGTCCAGCCGCCCCTCGCAGGCGTCAAACACCGACGCGACCACGGCGGGCTGGGTGATGTCGCCGGAGACCCTCAGGCCGGCGGCGCCCAGCTCGACCGCGTCGAGGCGGGCCGGATCGATGTCGGTGGCGACAACGCGCGCGCCCTCGGCGGCCAGTCGCTCGGCCGTCGCGCGGCCGATGCCCGATCCTGCGCCCGTGACCACCACGGTCTTGCCGGCGAACCTTGAACTGAAATGCGGCATGTAAAGCGCCCTTTGGCGGGAGGAGGCGCCCTGCCCTTCGCGAGGCGCTCGAAACAGGAAAAGGTGCGGGACACCCGATCGGCGAGCGGCCCGTCAGGGTTCCGGCTCAGTGGAGGAGGAAAAACGTCTTCGTGCGCGGGCGATGGAGCCCCCCCGGCGAGGGTCCGAGGCCGCGGCCTGAACTACTTCTTCGCAGGCAAGGCTGCGAAGTCCTTGTCGATGGCCGCCAGGGCGCTGTCGCTGACGGTGTCCTTGGCGAAGCGCTGCAGTCCCTTCAGAGTCAGCGGACGCGCCATCCGGATCTGGGGATTGGCGAAGACCGACGGCAGATGCCTGTCGACCACGGCCTTGGCGGCCGGGGTGTCGAGGATTTCGCCGATCGTGGTGGTCGCCGTGTTCAGCGGCGACGCAGCGACGGCCACGCCCGCGACGCCCATCAGCAACGCGGCGGCCAGAGCGGTTCGGATGGGACGCATGGTCGGCCTCTTCTCAAGGGTCGTTGGCCCCATGATGCCCCGTTCAGGGACTAAGACAATCCTAAATCGAACGATGTCGATCAATTATGGATCAGCGTTTGCCCGTCTCCGATGATCGGCACGGCGCACGGCCGCTCACGTCGCCTCGAACGGGGTGAAGTCGCCGTCGACATTTCTCGTTATTCATTCGCGAACTAGCGAAAACTACGGATCTTCAATGCGGCTTTCATGGGCTCTCGGTCGGGCATGCGCGCTATTCATAATCCCGACGCGGCGACCAAACGGACGCGCCTGGACGCCAAGATCCGCGACCCTGAGACCGATGCGACCGCACCAGAACCCGCCTATCGCCGCAAAGTCGGGCAAAATAGACCTAAACCGTTCGATTATTGACTCGACGACGACGCCGCTGATACTTGGACGGGAAAAGCCATAAGAACCGGGGTGGAACACGTCATGACGATCAAGCTGGCCGCGACCGCCTTCGCCCTGGCCCTGGCCTCCACCAGCAGTCTGGCGTCCGCGGCCGAACGGCTGACCGTCCCGCTGACCGACGGCTGGCGCTTCACCCAGGACGACGCCCTGTCCGGGGCCGAGGCGCCCAGCTTCGACGACAAGGCCTGGGCCGCCGTCAGCGTGCCCCACACCTGGAACCGCTCCGGCTACTACCTATCGGACGGCCCTCATCTGCACACCCCGGCCACGATCAACGCCAAGCAGGGCGTGGGCTGGTATCGGCTGGCCTTCACCGCGCCGGCCGCGATCAAGGACAAGGCCGCCTGGCTGCAGTTCGACGCCGCCAGCCGCAAGGCCTCGGTCTGGCTCAACGGCGTCCACCTGGGCGACCACGCCGGCGGCTTCTCGCGCTTCCGCCTTGACGCCAGCCAGGCGATCCGGCCGGGTCAGCCGAACCTGCTGGTCGTCAGGGTGGACGCGAGCCGGCCGGTCGCCGGCGGCCCCACCGCCGACATCCTGCCCTTGGGCGGCGACTTCTTCGTCCATGGCGGGCTCTATCGCGCGGTCAACCTGGTCGTCACCGACAAGGCCCATTTCGACATGCTCGATTTCGGCGGCCCCGGCGTCTACGCCCGGACCACTGCGATCGGCGACGGCAAGGCCACGGTGGCCGTGCGCTCCAAGCTCCGCAACGACGCCAAGCGCAACGCCAAGCTGACGCTGACCACCCAGCTGGTCGACGCCTCCGGCGCCGTCGCCGTCCAGGTCGTCACCCCTGTCGCACTGGCCGCGGGCAAGTCGGTCGAGGTCCCGCAGGAGCTGGCCCTGGCCGACGCCCACCTATGGCAGGGCGTGAAGGACCCTTACCTCTACCGGCTGAAGTCGGTGATCAAGGACACGCGCGGCCAGGTCGTCGACAGCCAGGACCAGGGCTTCGGCGTCCGGCAGATCCGCATCGATCCCGAGAAGGGCCTGATCCTAAACGGCCAGCCGCTGCGCCTACATGGCGTGGGTTATCACCAGGACCGCGAGGGCAAGGGCTGGGCGGTCAGCGCGGCCGATACCGCCCAGGACATGGCTATCATCCGCGAGATGGGCGCCAACACGATCCGCTTGACCCATTACCAGCACGGGACGGCTATCCACGAGCTGGCCGACCAGTACGGCCTGATCCTGTGGGACGAGATCCCGTTCGTCAGCGTCATGACCCTGGCCGCCGACCAGGTCGAGCCGACGCCGGGCCTGGTCGCCGACGCTCGGCAACAGTTGCAGGAACTGGTCCGCCAGAACTACAACCACGCCTCCGTGGGCGTCTGGGGCATCGCCAACGAGGTCGACCTGCGCGGCACGCCGCCGTCGTTCATGGGCGCGGCCAAGATCGTCCAGCGCGACCCCACCCCCCTGCTCAAGGACCTGCAGGCCCTGGCCAAGGCCGAAGATCCTGACAGGGCCACGACCCAGGCCACCTGCTGCGAAGGCCTGCAGCCGAACGCGCCCGAGGTGGCCGCCATCACCGACACCAGCGGCGCCAACCGCTATTTCGGCTGGTACTACACGCCCTCGGAGCTGCTGGGCCCGGCCCTCGACGCCCTGCGCAAGAAGCGTCCGGACAAGCCGCTGTCGGTCAGCGAGTACGGCGCCGGCGGCGCGATCAGCCAGCACACCGACGATCCGCTGGGCGGCCCGTTCGACTCGTTCGGCCGCATCCAGCCCGAGGAATACCAGGCCTTCGTGCACGAGAAGAACTGGGCGATCCTGGACTCCAAGCCCTACCTCTGGGCAACCTGGCTGTGGAACAGCTTCGACTTCGCCACGGGCGACCGCCACGAAGGCGACGGCGAGAGCATCAACACCAAGGGCCTGGTGACCTACGACCGCCAGGTCAAGAAGGACGCCTTCTACTTCTATAAGGCCAACTGGAGCGCCGAGCCGTCGGTGCATATCACCGGCCGCCGCTATGTCGACCGCGCCTATCCGGTGACCGATGTGCGCGTCTACAGCAACGCCCTATCCACGGATCTGATGGTCAACGGCAAGTCCCTGGGCGCGCTGGCCGACTGCCCGCAAAGGATCTGCGTCTGGAAGAGCGTTCGCCTCGCGCCAGGCGACAACGCCCTAGTCGCCCAGGGCCGGTTCAAGGAAGGCTCCACCGAAGACCGCCTGACTTGGCGCCTGGCGCCCGACGGCAAGGATCGCTTCACGATCGACAGCGGCGCCCTGTTGGTCCCGGCTGGCCTCGGCGTCCGCATGGGCTCGGACGCGTTCTTCGCCGGCGGGACGGCCAAGGCCATGACGGGCCAGGGCGGCGGCGAGCCGGGGGCAGCGCCGTGGCCCGTCACGCGCACCTATCGTGAAGGCGACTTCCGCTACCAGATCCCCGCCGCGCCGGGCCGCTATACCGTCACCCTGACCTTCGTCGAACCGACCTACGCCAAGGGCGAACGCGTGTTCGACGTGCTGGTCAACGACAAGGTCGTGTTGGCCGATTTCGACATCGCCAGCGCGGCCAAGGGCGAGCGCGCCACCGTCGTGCGCAGCGTCCCCGTCGAGGCGACCGACGCGGGCCTGACGATCACCTTCAAGGGCAAGACCGGCAAGGCCATCATCTCGTCCATCGACGTCGCGCCTCGCCCCTGAACGGGCGCGGGGCGATGGTCTCCAGCGCGCCGCCTAGGCGAAGAGCCGTCGGAGCGTCATCTGGACAAGGCGCGTCAATATCGTGCGATCAGCCTGCGGATGGTTGATCGAGCGCACCGCCAGCCCGTCGAACAGCACGTGGACGATCTCGCAGCGCGCTCGAAAGTCGCCGGCGGCGTCGCCGGGCCGCCTCAATGCGTTCATCAGCTCCTCGAAGGCCGCTCGCCCTTGCCGGTCCACGGCGCGCAGGATCTCGGCGACGCGAGGATTGCGCGCGGCCTCGGCGGCGAGCTCGGTCCTGAGCGCGACCCGGCGGGGATCGAAGCACCGGTCGATCGACTGGGGGACCAGGGCGCAGATTTCGTCGAGCAAACCGACAGGGCCGCCGTCCAGCGCGTCGAGCATCGCTCGCATCTCCGCCAGATCGTCGGTGGCGATCTGAGCGATCAGCGCCTCCTTGCTCTCGAAGATCCGATAGACCTGCCCCACCCCGAGTTCCGCGCGCTCGGCGATCTCGGCCATGGCCGCACCGTGAATGCCCGACAGGGCGATGCAGTCGCGGGCCGCCTCGACGATCCGCTCGCGTCGGTCGTCCAACCCCATCGATCGCCGGGACCGCCGGATCATGAGCACAGTCTCCCGGAGCCTTGCCCGCACCCCGCGAAGGACACCGGGCGTCCGATGGCCACCGCCATGCTCACAACCCTCGCGATCGCTCCACCGACGACGACTACGCCTTGGCCTCGCCATCCTTGAGCGGGACCCCAGGCGTCACGACGCGTGGGGTGACCAGCTTCGCCAGGCGCGGCCGCAGCCATTGCTCGAAGTCGTCGACGAACTCGTAGACCACCGGCACCAGGACGAGCGACAGCAGGGTCGAAGTGATCAGCCCGCCGATCACCGCCACGGCCATCGGCTGGCGGAACTCCGCGCCATGCTCCAGCGCCAGGGCGGTCGGCAGCATGCCGGCGGCCATGGCCACGGTGGTCATGACGATCGGCCGCGCCCGCTCGCGGCACGCTTCGATCAGGGCGTCGCGCTGCCGCATGCCGCCACGCTCCAGCTCGATGGCGTACTCGACCAGCAGGATCGAGTTCTTGGCCGCCAGGCCCAGCAGCATCAGGAAGCCGATCAGCGACGGGATCGACAGCGCCTGGTGGAAGGCCAGCAGGCCCAGGAACGCCCCGCCCACCGCCAGCGGCAGGGCCGACAGGATGACGATCGGCTTGAAGAACGAGCCGAACAGCAGGACCAGCACGCCATAGATCATCGTCACCCCGGCGAAGATCGCCAGGCCGAAGCCGCCGAACAGCTCGGCCATCGCCTTGGCGTCGCCGATCGAACTGGCCCGCACGCTGGCGGGCATGGCCTTAAAGACCGGCAGGCCGTGCACGGCCTTGGTTGCAGAGCCCAGGGTCGCGCCCTGGGTCAGTTCGGCCTCGACGGTCATCTGGCGCTGGCGATCCAGACGGTCGATGCGGGCCGGACCCGCCTGGAAGCTGACATCGGCGACCGCCTCCAGCCGGGTCGTCTCGCCGCTGGCGGTCTTCAGGCGTAGCCCGCGGACGCGGTCGAGGTCGGCGCGGGCGTCGGCCGGCAGGCGCACGCGGATCGGGATCCGGCGCTCCTTGTCGTTCAGCTTGGCGACGTTGGCGTCGATGTCGCCGCTGGTGGCGACGCGGGCGGCCAGGGCGATGGCATCCACCGAGACGCCTAGGCGGGCGGCCTCGTCGGCGCGCGGGCGGATGACGATCTCCGGGCCGACCGGCGGCGCCGACGGATGCGGGTCGGCCAGCTCGGGCAGGTCGCGCATCTGGCGTTGCAGCTCGAGCGCGGCGGCGGTCAGCGCGTCGGGGTCGTCGCCGGTCAGAATCTGCTGGAACCCCGCCTGGCCGTCGGCCTTCAGGAAGCCGATCCGCACGTCCGGAATGGCCATGATGGCGGCGCGATAGCGTTCGCGCAGGGCTTGGCCCTTCACCTTGCGGTCAGCCTTCAGCAGCACGGTGACCGAGCCGCTGCGCAGGTCCGCGCCGCCGCCGCCCCGGAACGGGTCGCCCGAGGTCGAGCCGACCGTGGCGAACACGCCGTCCACGGCGGGCTCCTTGGCGAAGACCGTGTCAATGCGCGAGACCGCCTGGTCCATCTGCTCGAGGGTCGCCCCAGGCGCGCCCTGAATCTTCAGGTTCAGATAGTCGGGGTCGCCTTCAGGCGTGAACGCGGTCGGCAGCAGGGGCAGCAGGGCCAGCGAGCCGATGAACAGCATCCCGCCGATGGCGCAGGCCAGCATCCTGTGGTCGAGGCTCCAGTTCAGGACCTTCAGATAGGTCTTGGGCAACGGGGCCGGTTCGTGGGTCTTGGTCCGCGGCTTGAGCAGGTAGGCGGCCATCAGCGGCGTCAGCAGGCGGGCCACGACCAGCGAGAACAGCACCGCCACCGAGATGGTCAGGCCGAACTCCTTGAAGAACTGGCCGGCGATGCCCGGCATGAAGCTAACGGGGGCAAACACCACCACGATGGCGAAGGTGGTGGCGACCACGGCAAGGCCGATGGCGTCGGCGCCTTCCATGGCCGCGTCATAGGGCTGGTAGCCGGCGACGACCCGCTTTTCGATGTTCTCGATCTCGACGATGGCGTCGTCGACCAGGATGCCGATGACCAGGGTCAGGGCCAGCAGGGTCACGACGTTGAGCGAGAAGCCCAGGAACGCCATGGCCGCGAAGGTCGGGATCAGCGAGATCGGCATGGCCGCCGCCGTGATCAGGGTGGCGCGCCAGTCCTTCAGGAAGAAGAAGACCACGACCGCCGCCAGCGCCATGCCTTCCAGCAGCACGCCGCGCGTGGCCTCGAAGCTGGTGCGCGTCTCGTCGACGGTCGCCGAAATCCGCGTGAAGTGGATCTCCGGCCTGGCCTTCTCCAGCGCCGCCAGCGCCTTGACCACCCGGTCGTCGACGGCCACGTCGCTAGCCTCCCGGGTCTTCATCACCTGGAAGCCGACCACGGGGCGACCGTTCAGCCGGGCGAAGCCCCGCGCCTCGGCCGAGCCGTCGCCGACCTCGGCGATGTCGGCCAGGCGGACATAGCCGCCGCCGCTGGTGGGGATGGTCAGGTCGCGCAGTTTGTCCGTCGTCTCCACCTGGCCCAGGATGCGGATGGCCTGCTCGCGACCGCCGATCTCGACGCGGCCGCCGCCGGCGTTCAGCTGGAAGCCGGCTAGGGCGCTGTTGACGTCGGCGGCCGTCAGCCCCCGCGCGGTCAGCTTGTCCGGATCGACCAGGACGTTGATCTCGCGATTGACCCCGCCGACCCGGGTGACCTGGGCCACACCCTTCTCGGCCTGCAGGGCGCGGGCGATGGTGTCGTCGACGAACCACGACAGCTGAGCGTCCGACAACCCGTCGACTGAGACCGCGTAGGTCATGATCGGGGCGCTGTCGATCTCGACCCGCTGGACCGTGGGGGCGTCGATGTCGCGCGGCAGCTGGGCGCGGACCTGCTCGATCTTGGTCCGGACCTCGTCGGTCTTCTTCTGCAGGTCCTCGCCCATCTGGAAGGTGATGTTGGTGGTCGAGGCGCCCTGGGTCACCACCGACTGAACGTTCTCGACGTTCGAGACGCCGGCGACGGCGTCCTCGACCTGACGGGTTATCTGGGTCTCGATCTCGCCGGGCGAGGCGCCGTTCTGGGTGACGGTCACCGACACCATCGGCAGCTGGACATTGGGGTACTGCTTGATCGGCAGTTGCAGATAGCTGAGCACGCCGGCCAGCAGCAGGGCCAGGAACAGCACCGTCACCGGGATCGGGTTACGGATGGCCCAGGCGGAGATCTTCAGGCCGCCGCCCGTGGTCGGCGCGATCATCGGCCCGCCCCCGTCAGGCTCGCCACCGGACGCACTTTGTCGCCGTCGACCAGCAAGGCCGCGGCGTTCTCGACGATCCGCGCGCCGACGGACGGCCCGGCGGTCAGCCGGACCCAGCCGGCCCCGCGATCCCCGGTCTTGACGGGCGCGCGCCGCACGCGGTCGCCGGCCTCGACGACCATGACGCTGGCCCCGCCGGCGTCGTAGCGCACCGCGCTCTCGGGGACCGAAAGGCCCTGGTCCGCCGCGTCGCCGAACAAGGCGCGGCCAAAGCCGCCCGCCCGAATGTCCGGACGGACCGGCAAGGTCAGGCGCACATAGCCCAGCTTGGACTTCGGATCGATCTGCGGGCTGATCAGGCGCACGCGGCCCGTCGCGGTCGCGCCGCTGGGCAGGGTGACGCTGGCCGACTGGCCGACGCGGATCCGCGCCAGTTCCGCTTCGGCCAACTGGGCTTGAAGCTCGATCTGGCCGTCACGCGCCAGGCGGAACCAGGCGGCCTGGCCGGCCGAGGCCGCATCACCCGGGCGCACACCGCGCTCCAGGACCACGCCGCCGACCGGCGCGGTCACCGCCAGCTTGTCGCGGCGGACTTGCAGGTCGCGCAGCGCCGCCTTCTGGGCCTGGACCGTCGCCAGGGCGGCCTTGGCCTGGAAGCGCCGCTGGTTAATCTGCTCCTGGGCCAGGTCGCCCGAGCCGTCGAGGCCGTTGGTGCGGTTGGCCTGGTCCGCAGCCTGGGCGGCTTGAGCCTCGGCCTGGGCGACCACGGCGGCCTGCTGGGCGATCTGGGCTTCGATCAGGGCCGGGTCCAGGCGGGCCAGCACCTGTCCCGCCCGAACCGTGTCGCCGACATCGGCCAGGACGGCGGTGACCCGATAGCCGCTGACCTCGGGCGTGACGGCGGCTTCCTCGCGCGGCGTCAGGTCGCCCGTGGCGGTCAGGCTGCCGGCGACGGCGCGCGGCGCCAGGGTGATCACCGATACCGAACGCAGCTCGGCCGCGTGCGGCGCGGCCGGGGGTCCGCCCCGATGGCATCCGGTCAAGACCGGAGCGACGGCGGCGACGAGCACGGTCGCCGCCAGGAGCTTCTTGCAAGAGGTCATTTCGAGCTCGCGACAGACGAATAGCGATCGACGGGCCAGCCGCCGCCAAGGGCCTGATAGGCCTGCACCGCCCGCCGAACGGCCTGCACCTGAGCCGAGGTCAGCTGGGTGCGCGTCGTCCGCCAGGCCTGCTCGGCCGACAGGGTGGATTGAAGATCGGTGAGGCCGCGCCCGTAGTTGGCGCGCGCGGCGCGATAGGCCCGCGCGGCGCGGGCCTCGCCGTCGGTCAGGAGGGCGACCTGGCTGCGGTCGGCGTCGAGGCCCACCAGTGCGGCCTCGGAGTCCTTGAAGGCCTGGCGCAGCGTCCGCTCGTAGGCGATGGCCGCCTGGGCGGCTTGGGCCTTCTGAACACCCGCCTGCGACAACAGCCTGGGCATGTCGAACAACGGCTGGCTCAGGGCTAGGCCGAGGCTGGTGGTGGTGGTCGCGCCGCCGGTCGAGGGGCGCGAATAGCCGAGGCCGGGAATGAAGCTGACCGTCGGCAACAGCGCCAGGCGGGCCAGGTTGGCGCGGCCGGACGCGGCGGCCAGCCGTGCCTGCGCCTCGCGCACGTCGGGGCGGCGGGCCAGCAGGTCGCCGGGCACCAGGGCGGGCGGAGCCGGCGCGACCCCGACATCGGCGGCGATGGCGATCGAGGCGGTGGGGTCGACAACCCGGCCGACCAGGATCAGCAGCGCCCGCTTCTGGGCCTGCAGCTGCGCCTCCAGCGACGCCACCCGGGCGTTGGACTGCGAGAGGTCTCCGGCCACCCGGTCGGCGTCGGCTACGGCCGACAGGCCCGCCCGCGCCCGCCGCTCGGTCATGTCGTAGAGCTCTTTCTGGACCCGGGCGCTCTCGTGCGCGTCCTGCAGCTGGATGGCCAGGCCGCGGGCCTGGAAGTAGCTGTCGGCGACCTCGGCCGCCACCGAGGCGCGGGTCCCTTCATAGGCGAACCGGGCGGCGGCGAAGTCGGCCTTGGCGGTCCGGCTGGCGGTGGGCAGCCGCCCGAACAGGTCGACCTGCCAGCTGACGTCGAAATCGCCCGTGGTGATGCGCAGGTCCGTGGCGGCGCCGCCCGTCTTGGTGCGCTGCTTCAGGTACGAGGCGCTGGGATCGCCTTGCGGCAGAAAGCTGGTCAGGGCGCCGGACTTGGTGGCCCGCGCCTCCGCCAGGCGGGCGGCGGCGTCCCGCGCGTCCAGGCCGGTCGCCAGCGCCTCGTCGACCAACTGGTCCAGCAGCGGGTCGCCGAACCGGGTCCACCAGCGATCCAACGAGGCCGGCGCCGCGGCGTCAGCCGAGGGGCCTTCGTAGGCGACCGGCAGCCTCAGGTCGGGCTTGGGCGGCGCGGCGCATCCGGCCAGCGCCAGGCCCGCCATCAGCGCCACGGCGAAGCGGGCGTCCGGACGCCGCGACGAAGCGCGCCGCTTCGTGCCGCCGATCAATGGCGCGCTGTCCATGGTTCCCTCCCGACCGTTCCGCGTGACCGTAATTGAACGGTACCGTTCATTTATCTGATCGTCGAGCGGGCCGGTATTGTCAAGCCTCGGTTTTCGCGATGCAGGGGGCGCCGTCGGCAGGCCGAAAACAAAAACGCCTCGTCAAGCCAGCCGAACCGTCGCCGTTCCGGTTTCGACGCCTTCGCCGCGTGCTTCGACACGCACCTCGCCACGACCGCCCTTGGCCCGCAGGATGGCCAGCGCCCGGCCGCGATAGGTCAGGGCCTGGTTCGATTGCAGCGAACCGACGGCCAGGGGATTGGCGCTACCGAAGGCGAGCAGGTCCGCGGGGCCGGTGACCTCCAGCGAAACCTTGATCCCGGCGTCCGGCGTGAGGCGGCCGGTCGCGTCCAGCACATCGACCACGAGGTAGCTGAGACTATGCCGTCCGCTGCCCGCCTGCTCGCGTTCGGCGCGGATCCGCAGTTTCGCCGGCGCCGCGACGGTCTCCAGGCGCTGGCGGCCGATCTCGACGCCCTGGCGCCAGGCGATCGCCTCCAGGACGCCCGGCGCGTAGGGAACCGCGAACTCCGCGCGCATCTTGTCGCCCGCGCTCAACGCCCTTATCCCCACCTGGACGCCGTCCAAGCGCAGCTCGACCCGGTCGCCGGACGTGTAGACACGCACGGCCAGCGGCTGCCCCTCGGCCCCGGGCCAGGTCCAGCTTCGCAGCTCGTCCGACCAGCCCCACTGGCTGACGACCTCGACCTGGCCGACAGGCACGGGACGTTGCACGGCCAGCTCGAGCCCGCTCACGCCCCAGACCACGTCGCGATAATAGGATTGCGGCTTCTGGTCGCCGATCAGGTCGATGTCGCCGCAGTTGGCGACCACCCACGGATACGGCTGGAGGAACGGCAGCTGCGGTGGTTTCGCGCCGTTCGCCGGCGCCGCGCGATGCACGGCCGCGCCGATGCCCGCCTCGCCCAGATAGTCCATGGCCGTCCAGACGAACTCGCCGATCATGTACGGCGCGCGTTCCCCCAGCGCCCAATAGTCGAAGGCGTTGGCCGGATAGGTCTCCGAGGCATAGAGCACCCGCTCCGGATAGCGCGCGTGATCCGGTTCGATGTCGGCGAGCTTGTAGTTATAGCCCGGCACGTCGAGGAAGATCATCGACGCTTCTCGCGGTTTCGTGCCGCCGCCCACGGTGACCGGCCGGCCGCTGAAGGAATGGATCGCCGCCGTGACCGGACGCGTCGGGTCCAGGCGACGCACCTCGTCGGCCAGGCTCCAGGCGTCGCGAAGCCCTTCGCGCGACGCGCGATCGGGAATCTCGTTGCCGATGCTCCACATGATGACGCTAGGACTGTTGCGCGCGCTGAGCACCGTGGCCGCCAGATCGCGACGCCAATGCTCCGCGAAGAACTGGGCGTAGTCGTCCTTGGTCTTGTGCATGCGCCAGACGTCGAAGGCTTCTTCGATCAGCAGCATGCCGTGCCGCTCGCAAGCCTCGCGGAAGGTTCGCGCGCAGGGGTAGTGGGTGCTGCGGATGGCGTTGTAGCCCCGCGCCTTGAGCCGCAGGATGCGGCGCTCGTCCGCGTCGGCGAACGCCGCCGCGCCTAGCAGGCCGTTGTCGTGGTGCAGGCAGCCGCCGCGGACCTTCACCGTCTCGCCGTTGATGGTCATGCCGCGGTCGGCGCTGAAGGCGACGATCCGGACGCCGAAGGGCTGACTCAGCCGGTCGACGACGCGACCGCCGCGCAGCAGTTGGGTTTCCAAGGCATAGAGGTCGGGATGGGTCGGCGCCCAGAGCCGGGGCTTGGCCAGGCGCAGCACCTGCTTGACCTGGCCCCGGGCGGTGGCGTGCGCCTTGGCCTCCACCACGCCGGCAGCCGAGCGCAAGGTAGTGCGCAGCGTCAGGCCCGGCTCCGGATTGTCGATCGTGGTCGTCACGTCGATCACCGCGCCGGCCGCCGTGATCCGCCGGGTCCAGGCCGCGACGCCCCAAAGGGCGATCCGGGCGGGATCGGCGAAGACATTCAGGGTGACGGACCGGTAGATGCCAGACCCGGCATAGAAACGGGCGTTCTCTCCGAGGTTTCGGACACGGACGGCGATGACGTTGTCGCCGATCGGGTCAAGGTGCGGCGTCAGGTCGTAGGCGAACGGCGCGTAGCCATGCACCCGCGACCCCAGGAGATGGCCATTCAGCCAGACGTCGCTGAGGGCGTACACCCCGTCGAAAACGATCTCGGCGCGGGCGGCGTCGGGCGCCAGACGGAAGCGCTTACGATACCAGCCCTCGCCCCCCAGGGTGAACCCGGTGTTGGCTCCTCCCTCGTTTTTGGCGTCGAAGGGGCCGACGCGGTTTGGCGGCGACGGGTTCGGCAGGTCCTCGACGCTCCAGTCGTGCGGGAGATCGACGCTGCGCCACCCGGAGTCGTCCAGCCCCGCGGACTCCCAGGCCGGGCCCGAACCGCGCGAGAACCGCCATCCGAGATCGAAATCCTGGTCCCGTCCGGGGCCGAAGCCGGATCCGATCGCCAGCGCTTCGGCCGCCGGCAGCAGCGCCGAAAGCGCCGCGCCCGACATCAACAGCAGCGCCTCGCGCCTGTGGAGGTGCGCACGCAACGGGGTCATAGGCCGGGCCACGCGTCTGTCGGGAGCGTCCGGAACTCGGCGTCGATGCGCTCGAGCGCGCCGGGCTTCACGACGCCCGCGAAGAACGAGAACGACGCCATTTCTCGCAACGTCACATTGGTCAAGGTCGCGTAGAGGCGCGGCGCGCGCGCCATCTTGCCAAAGCCGGGAACCTCCCGCTCGACGACGGCGAGCAGGGCGTCGGAGCGCAGCAGATCCGCGACGCTGATGGCGTCGACGCCGAATTCGGTCTGCGCCAGGCGAGGCTCGACATAGCCATCCGTGCGAGAATAGAGCGGCGCGTCCACGATCCCTCCTAGGAATTCCACGACCGGCGCTGAAGGGCTGGATCTGGTTGGCGCGAGACCGGCGTGAACCGGTCCCGCTGGCGTCTAGCGCGCGCCGAAGGCGTAGCGCAGCGACACGCCGATCTCGCGCGGCGGCGTATAGCTGGTCCAGCGATAGCCGCTGTCGCCGAAGAACGAGGTCACCGCGCCGGCCGGGGTCGTGTAGTCCACGTCGCGGCTGGTCTCGACGCCCGTCTTGGTCAGGTTGCGGGCGAAGATATTGATGTCCCAGGCGCCGTCCGGCGAGCGCACGCCGGCGAAGACGTTCAGCAGGCCGTAGTCCGGAACCGTGTAGCCGGCGTTGCGGCGCTTGTTCTCCGGATAGTAGCTGAGCAGGCCCCGGACATAGGCTTCCACCCCGCCGACCGGGCGCCAGTACTCGCTTTGCAGCGTCCCGCTCCATAGCGGGTCACGCGATACCGACACGTTGGACTTGCAGGTCGCCACGTGGAGGTTGCGCGAGCGGAAGTCGCTGAGGGTGGGCGTGCCCTTGTCCGGAACGCCGTCGAAGTTGCTGTCGCGGCAGGGCACGATGTCGTTGTCGACCTTGCCGTCGGCGTAGCTGATCCCGCCGCTGATGCTCCAGTTCGGGATGACCTGGAAGGTGCCGTCGAAGTCGAAGCCCTTGACGATCGAGTCGGCGCCCACATTGAAGGTCGAGTTCTGCACCTGGGTGGTCGCGCCGTTGGCGGCGACATAGGGAATGGAGGTCAGCTGGAACAGCAGGCCGTCGTACTTCTGGTAGAAGGCGGCCAGGTTCAGGCGAAGGCGACGGTCCAGCCAGTTGGTCTTGATCCCCGTCTCGAACGACTTGGACTTTTCGTCGGGCAGGAAGATCAGGCTGGCCAGGACTGGGTCGTTCTCGGCGTTGCCCAGGGCGAAGTTGTTAGCGCCGCGCCGCCATGAGGTGGCGAAGGTGCCGTAGGACAGCACCTGGTCCGAGAAGCGGTGCGAGATCGACAGGTTGTAGACCGTCGGCTTCTCGGTGTTCTTCTGCGAGCTGTTCTGGACCGGCGTCTTGCCGGCCGCGATCGGGATGTCGCAGAAGCCGCCGCCATAGGTGCTGGCGAAGCCGGCGGCCGAGCACGGGAAGCCGATGGCGCGCGAGATCATGCCGGCGCCCAGGAACACGGTCTGGACGTTGTCGACCTTGGAGACGATATGGCGCACGCCGCCCGAGATCTCGGTCGCCTCGCCCAGGTGCAGGCGCACGTTGGCGAACACGGAGTTCTCGGTCGCGTTGTTGTTGACGGTGATCAGGGTCGGCAGGCTGAAGCGGCTGTCGAGCACGCGAGGGTTGGCCGGGGCGCCGGGCGAGCCGAATGAGCCGGGCAGGAACGAGGCGACCTGGGTCCCGCCGGTCCTGCTCGGCGCCTTCGAATAGAAGTAGCCGACCGTATAGTCGATCAGGCGGTCGCTGCCGACCGACGACAGCCGAATTTCGTGCGTCGTCTGAGAGTTCCTGGTGTTGAGGTTCTGGAAGTAGCTGCGCCCGATCAGCACGTTGCCGTAGTCCAGCGCGCCGACCGTGGTGGCGTCGCCCTTGGTGTAACCGCCGACATAGCTCAGGCGTTGACCCAGCACTTCCCAGTTCAGCTGGGCGCTCAGGAAGTCGTTGTCCGTGTAGTTGAAGCGCGGCGAGTCATCGACGTCCAGGCGCTGCGAGGCGGTGATCGCCGGGCCGTTGTAGCCCGCCGGCGCGGCCGCCGAGACGCCGCCCACGGCGCCATTGCCCTCGATCTGGGTGAACTGGCGCTTGTGGCTGTTCAGCTTCTGATAGCTGAGCGTAGCGTCGAAGGTCTCGGTCGGCGTGAAGTTCACGCTGATCCGGCCGCTTCGGGTGCTCTTCACCGGCAGGAAAGCGCTGTTGAGGCTGGTGACGAAGTCGCCCTTGTTCTCGTCGACGACGCCGGCCAGGCGCACGCCCAGGACGCCGTCGACCAGCGGGATGTTCGCCGCGCCCTGCAGGTTGCGGCCGCCGTGGTCGGTCGCCTGGGCGCTGACATAGCCGCCGTAGTCGTGGGTGTCGGCGCGGCGCGTGGTCAGGGTGATGGCGCCGGACGGCGCGGTGCGGCCGCGCAACGTGCCCTGCGGCCCGCGCAGGACCTCGATGGCTTGGATGTCGTAGACCGCTTGGAAGGCCACAGTGCCGTCGATCGGCACGTCGTTCTGATAGATGTCGACCGTCGGCGAGGCCTGGGTGCTGGCGTCGTAGGAGACGCCGCGGATCGAAGGCGCGGGCGAGCGGCCGGCGGTGACGCTCGACGTGCCGAGACTCAGGCCCGGCACCAGGGCCGCGACGTCCTGGAATTGGGTGATCGCCAGCTTCTTCAGCGAGTCGCCGCTGACCGCCGAGACCGTCGTGGGCACGTTCTGCAGGTTTTCCGCTTGCCGGCGCGCGGTGACGATCACCTCGCCGACCGTCTCCGGTTCGGCGGCGGCCGGTTTGGCGACCGTCTGCGCATGGACCGCGCCGGCGCTCAGGGTCAGAACGCTGACCCCCGCGAGCATCATGATCCGAGTGTTGTTCATTTCACCCTCCCTGTTCCCTAGGCCGGCCCGACGCCCGGCGATCGCCGCGTTCCGATGGACGGCGACCTGCTTTGTTTTTCGAAGACGAGCACGAACGTTCGCGCCCGGGCCAGGTTCGCCCGCGCCCCTTCGGGCAAGGCGAACTCGGCGGTGGGCTGGGCGGCGTTCGCCGTCCACGAAGTGCGGAAGCACCCGTTCGTCTCCATCCACTCGCGCCGACCCTGAAGATCGGTCTTGATCGTTGCCGCCAGCCCGCACTGTTCGGGCTGGCGAGAAACGCGCCCGCAAAGCTTTTTCGCGGGGCGTTCGCGACGCCGTGAAAGCTAGGCCGGCGCCGCTGACTTGCGTTGTAAACTGTCCTGACCAGTGGTCAACCAAAAACAGACGGAACCGTTCAATTAGGTTCTTCGGCCTTATTCGCCGTCGGGGGCGCGCGCCACCGCATCCTGACGAGACCACGCGAAAACGCGGCCGTCAGGGCGACAATTTGACGCTGATGTATGATTGATGGCGATCTGACGCCTCGGCGGCGGGGGAAAGCCGTCGCAGGATGGTCGGCGACGGCCTACCCGCGGATCGCGGCGGCGAGGCCCGCCGTGGCGGGCGCCTCGCGAAGACGCCTCGGCGATGCGATCGCCGAGGCGTCGGTCGGTAGGGTTCTACTTCGCGCCGAGCTTGGCGAAGTCGGCGTCGATGTCGGTGAGCTTCTGGTCGGTGACGGTGTCGGCGGAGTACTGCTGGATGGCCTTCAGCGTCATGCCGCGCGCCATGTTGATCTGCTCGTTGGCGACTAGGTCGGGCAGGTGTTTCTTTACCACCGCCGTCGCGGCGGGGTTGTCCAGGATGTCGCCGACCGTGGTTTCGCTGGTCTTGAACTTGGCGGCCTGGGCGGCGCCTGGCAGGCTGGCGGGATCGGCGCCGGCGGACGCCGGAGCGGTTTGGGCGACCTGGGCCAAAACGGCCGCCGGCGCGACCAGCAGCGCGGCGGCAAGAGCGAGGGAAGCTAGACGCATGGGGGTTCTCGTTGTTGTGGACGTTCCTCGAACGCGATCATGGCGCGGGGGCGTGCAAAGGCAACCATAATTGCACGATACCGGTCGATTTTATCGTGAGATGTTGTACGGTCGCCGCCCGGCGGCCCATCCCAATGAATCGGGTTGCCCCACCCGCGACAATTGTGAGAGCTGGACTCACGGCTCGCGCCGAAAGATTTGGATACCGCCTTGGTTAGAAGGTCCATGACCGCCGCGCCCCCGCAAGACACTGTTGGCCAAGACTCGCAGGAGGGAACGCCGCAAGCGCCGCTCCGCCCAGGCCGCCCGACCACGGCGCGCTCCGAGGCGATCAATCCGGCCATCCTGGCGGCGGCGCGCGAACATTTCCTGGCGGTGGGCTTCGACGCCACGCCCATGGAATCCGTCGCCGCGGCGGCCGGGATCGCCAAGGGCACGCTCTATTCGCGCTACCCCACCAAGGAGGCCCTGCTGCACGCCGTGGTCGCCGACCGGGTGCAAGCCTGGCAGGCCGCGGCCGACGCCCGCAACGGGCCGATGCCGGCGGATCTCAAGCAGCGCCTCAACCATATCGCCCGCTCGATCCTGGAATCGCTGGCCTCCGAGGAGATCCACGCCTTCCAGCGCGTGCTGACCAGCAGCTCGGACGCCGGCGGCGAATTGGCCCGCGCGCTTCATGAAGCCGGACATCGCAGCGCCATCGACCTGCTGACCCGCAGCCTGGTTGAAAGCACCAGCAACTTCCCCGCTCCGCCCCGCGACCCGGCCCGAGTCGCCGAGATGCTGATGGCCATGCTAACGGGCTGGTATGACGCCCATCGGCGCGTCCGCGAGATCAGCCACGAGGAAGCGATGGCCTATGCCGAGCACGCCGTCGACGTGTTGTTCCATGGCCGGATGGCCTGGTAGTCGCGATCTAGACGCTTACGTCGAATTCGTTCGCTTGGTCGCTCTGCCCGCCGACCGAAGCGGTAAAACGGGGAACTGGTCAGGCCAATTCATCCATGCGGATCATCCATGCGGAACACTGAACCCGGGTGACTCCCCTGCCCCGAGCCGCTAGCAAGAGGCTGTGAAACGGAGGCGGGGCGACATGAGCGCGGTTGACGAGGGGGCGCGACCGGACGCGAAGAAGGCGCTGTTCACGGCCCGACGCGGGCGCCCCAGCGCCGCCCAGCTGGCGGCGATCTCGGACACCATCCTCTCAACCGCCCAGGCCTTGTTCCTGTCCCGGGGCTACGCCAACACCTCGATGGAGGCGATCGTCGCCGCTTCGGGCGTGTCGAAGGCCACCCTTTACGCCCGCTACGCCAACAAGCACGAGCTGTTCCAGGCCATCGTCGAGGCGCGGATCCAGGCCTGGCAGGCGGCCGCGGCGGCGGACAGCGCCATCGAGGACGAACACCCCGACGAGGACATCGCGGCCTGGCTGCGCCACCGCGCCGTGTCGATGCTGCGGGCTTTGAAGCAACCGGAGATCCGCGCCTTCGACCACCTGGCCGTGTCCGAGGGGCCGCGCTTTCCGGAGCTGGCGCGCCTGTTCCACGAGATGGGCTACATGCTGAACGTCCGGGCGATCGCCACGCGCTTGTCGCGGGCCGACGGCCAAGCCGCGCCGACCGCACGGACCCTGCTGGCCGCCAAGCTGTTCGCCTCGGGCTTGGTCGGATGGATCCGCCAGGAGTCCGGCGTCGGCGAGGTGACCGATGCGGCGTGCGAAGCGGCGGCCGACATGATGGCGCGCCTGCTGATCGACGGACAATCAGCCTGGCGCGCCGGTTAGGACGGTCAGGCCAGCTCCAACAGGGCCACGCCTTCGGGCGGCAGGTCGATGACCAGCTCGCGCGTGGCGCTCAGCTTCAGCACCTGCGGCGCCGGCAGCTCGGCGGCCGCACGGATCTTGGCCAGCTGTTCGCGCGTGGGATACTGCGGCGAGCCCAGCGCGCGCCAGGCCGGATAGGGCGAGCCGCGCTCCATGTCGACATAGCTGACCTTGACGGCCTGGCCCGGCTTGGCGCCCTTCAGCCGCACGCGATACCGCTTGGCCTCGCCGACCACCTTGCGCACGCTGTTGGCGCCGGGGATGCCGCTGGCCTGCGGCGCGTCGGCCAGGTTCCAGACCATGACGGCGCTGCCGCCGCCCGTCCGCCCCGAGGCCAGGGCGGGCCCCTCGGCCTTCAGGCGGCGCGTCCCCAGTCTGTTGAGCAGCTTGAACGTGTTGAAGGTCGGACGCGCGACGTTGCGGGCCGAGAACAGCCCCCAGGCGTTGTCGCCCTCCTTGAAGATGAAGTTGGGGACCAGCACTTCCTCGAACTTGCTGACCTGCCAGTAGGACATGCCCTTCAGATAGGGCAGGCAGCCCTTGATGATGTGGGCGATCATCGCCGGGCTGTCCGACGACCACTCGCCCAGCCACAGCTCGGCGTTCTTGTAGGCGCTGGCGGCGATCTGGTCGCTGACCTGCTTCATCGCCGCGGCGTAGATCTCATTCTGGGTGTATTTGCCCGCCTGGCCGAACACCTTGACCTGATTGTCGCCGGCATAGAGGTGGGTCGAGACAAAATCGACCGGCAGGCTGTTCTGCGCGCAATAGGCCAGGAACTCGGGGATCCACTGGACTTTCGAGGTGGCCGGGCCGCCGACCTTCAGGGTCGGGTCGACGCTGCGGACCGCCTCGACCGAGGCCTTGTAGAGTTCGAAATACTGCTGCTGGGTCCCGCTCCAGAAGAAGCCCAGGTCGGGCTCGTTCCACACCTCGAAATACCACTGGCGCACCTCGGCCGCGCCGTAGCGGTCGACGAGGTGACGTACGAACAGGGCGACGAACGCCTTCCAGTCGTCCAGCGACGCCGGCGGGGTGATGTTGCCGCGATAGGTGCCGAAATTGGCGGTTCCGCTGGCCAGTTTGCTGGGCATGAAGCTGAGCTCGACGAACGGCTTCATGCCGGTCTCGAGCACCCCGTCATAGACGGTGTCGACGTTCTGGAAGTTGAAGCTCTGGCCCGCGGCGCCGATCGCGCCCTTGGGCCGCACCGCCATCTCGTCGTCGTTGAAGATGCCGTGGAAGCGCACCCGCTTGATGCCCGCTTCCTTGTAGGCGCGCTTGGCGTCCAGGCGCCATTCCTCGCGCATGGTCAGGCCGGCCCTGTCGGAGCCGACGCACTCGGACCAGATGTGCGCCAACGCTCCCTCTTCGGTCGTCAGGTCGACATCCACGGTCTCGATGGGAAGCGGCGGGAGCGGAGCTTTCGCCCAGGCCGCCTCGGACAAGGCGGAGGTAGCGGCCAGGGCGCCGGCCGTGGCGATAAGGTCCCGTCGGTTCATCATGCTTCCTCCACTACCCGGCCGAGACTGCGATCGGCGCGACTGTCGTTGGCGCATCCTCGGCGCTTCTTCGCGCGCTCGATGGAAGGGCCGGGAACCGCCTCGCGATCCCGGCCAGGATCATCAATGGCGGCGCTTTGGCTGGCAAGTTAAATTAAACGATAATGGTCAATTAAATATGCCACCTCGTCGAACGGACTGGCTTCGTCGCTGCGACACGACGCTGCTTTGGGCGCGAACAGCTCGGCGCGCGCCGGATCTGAAGGCGTGTATGCAAAGCTACAGGCGCATATTCCACTCAGATTTCCGAAAGATTGGCGCCCTCGCCGGCGACCGTCCGGCCTCAACCGAAGCCGTTTGACGAGACGACGACGATTATCGTACACATTCGTTCAATAACGTGACTCCAAGAGCGCCATCACACCGATGGGGACAAAGGGGGAGGACGATTTGGGACCCACGGGCATCGGCCGCGCGCAGGCCAGGCATCGCCTCATCCTGGCGCTCCTCGGCGCCTCGGCCCTGATGATCGCCCCTCGCGCGGCGCTGTCCGCGCCCGCGGGCGACGACTTGGCGGCCGGCTTCGCCGCCCCGCCCAATAGCGCCAAGCCCCGTGTTTGGTGGCACTGGATGAGCGGCAACGTCTCGGCCGAAGGCGCGCGCCTGGACCTGGACTGGATGCAGCGGATCGGGATCGGCGGGGTCCACGCCTTCTCCGGCGGCAAGCTTCCCGAGCCGATCGTCGTCGATAAACCCATCCCGTTCATGTCGCCCGAATGGCGCGCCATCTTCCGGCAGGCGGTGACCCAAGCCCGCGCGGCCGACATGGAGGTCGGCATCGCCGGCTCGCCAGGCTGGAGCGAGACCGGCGGCCCGTGGGTGACGCCCGTCGACGCGATGAAGAAGTACGTTTGGAGCGAGATCACCGTCGACGGCAGCGGCGCGCCCCTCGCCCTGCCCGCCCCGCCCCGCGCGAGCGGCGGCTTCCAGGGCGCCAAGACCGGTAAGTCCCCGGTCGAGGCGTATGGCGACGCGGCGGTGTTCGCCTATCCGACG
Organism: Caulobacter sp. BE254; assembly: GCF_031457295.1. Classification (NCBI taxonomy): domain Bacteria; kingdom Pseudomonadati; phylum Pseudomonadota; class Alphaproteobacteria; order Caulobacterales; family Caulobacteraceae; genus Caulobacter; species Caulobacter sp. BE254. The sequence continues at coordinate 719,512 of NZ_JAVDWJ010000001.1, forward strand.
CCGCCGCTGGAGACAGCCCCTGCCGTGCCGCTGTGGACCACGCAGAGAGGGCCCGCCACGCCGGCCGAGACGGTCCCGAACGCGCCGACCGAGGGCCTGTCGCTGAAGCTGGCCCCCGCCCCGGGCGAGACCGAGGCCTGGCTGGAAGCGCGGCTCCCCGCCGCCGTGACGCTGGGCGCGATCTCGCTGAGCGTCCAGTTCGGCGCCAAAGTCGTGATCGAGGCCGAGACCGCGCCGGGAGTCTTCAAGGCCGTCGGCGAAGGCGTCGTCGAGGCCACCAGCGGCCCGCTGGCGCACGGGGCGCCGCAGCAGACGATCGCCTTCGCGCCGGTGACCACCCAGCGGCTGCGGCTGCGCTTCGCCGCGCCGTCCGAGGACTTCCAACCGCCCGTCGCCAAGGTGATGGGGCGCCCCAAGCAAGCCAGCTTCGCCATATCCCGCCTGTCCCTGCAGACCGGAGCCCGGATCGACGGCTTCGAAGCCAAGGCCGGCTTTTCGCCGAGCGCGCCCGAGGGCGGGCCAACGATGACGATCCCGGCCGGGGCGCTGATCGACCCGGCCAAGGTGGTCGACCTGACCGGCAAACTCCGCCCGGACGGGACGCTGGACTGGACCCCGCCGAAGGGTCGCTGGACGATCGTCCGGCTGGGCTGGTCCCTGACCGGCGCCGTCAACGCCCCGGCCGAGCCGAGCGCCACGGGCCTGGAGGTCGACAAGTTCGACGCCGCCGCCGTGCGCCGCTACCTCGACCACTATCTGGATCTCTACCAGCAGGCCAGCGGCGACGCCCTGGGGCCCAAGGGCGTCCAGACCCTGCTCACCGACAGCTGGGAAGCGGGGGTGCAGAACTGGACGCCGGCCATGCTGGCGCAGTTCCGCGCCCGCCGGGGCTACGATCCGACGCCGTGGCTGCCTGTGCTGACCGGCCGGATGGTCCAGAGCGCCGACGCGTCCGAGCGCTTCCTGTTCGACTTTCGCCAGACGCTGAAGGACCTGGTGGTCGACAACCACTACGCGGTGCTGGCCCGGGCGCTTAAGGCCCGCGGCATGGGCTACTACACCGAGGTCCAAGGCGACTATCCGCGCGCCATCGTCGACGGCATGACGGCCAAGGCCCGCGCCGACATTCCCACGGCCGAGTTCTGGTACCGCCCCTGGTCCACCGCCCCGGGCCAGCCGCCGCTCAAGGCCGACCTCGAGGAGGCCGCGTCCGCCGCCCACGTCTACGGCAAGCCGCTGGTCGCCGCCGAGGCCCTGACCGTGGCGGCCATGCAGGACCCGTGGTCGTTCTCGCCGGCCATGCTGAAGCCAGTCGCCGACGAGATCTTCGCGCGCGGCGTCAACCGCATCCTGCTGCACGAGTCGCACATGCAGCCGCTGGTCGACGCCAAGCCTGGGCTGGGCCTGTTCATCTTCGGCCAGTACTTCAATCGCAACGAGACCTGGGCCGAGCAGGCCGGGCCCTGGGTCAGCTATCTGAGCCGCACCTCGTACATGCTGCAGCAGGGCCGGTTCGTCGCCGACATCGCGTATTTCTATGGCGAGGAGCGCAATCTCACCGAGCTGTTCAGGGACCGCGTCAACACCGATGTGCCCAAGGGCTACGCCTACGACTACATCAATCCCGAGGCGCTGCTGACGCTCCTGTCGGTCAAGGACGGGCGGCTGGTGACCCCCAGCGGCATGAGCTATCGCGTCCTCTTCCTGCCCGACACAGTCCAGCGGCTCAGCCTGCCCGCCCTGCGCAAGATCCGCACCCTGGTCGCCGATGGCGCGGTGCTGGTCGGCCAGCGCCCGGTCGGCGGACTGGGCATGGCCAGTCCCGACGGCGAGATCGCCAAGCTCGCCGACGAGATCTGGGGCGACGGCGCGCCGGGTCGAAGCCTAGGCCGGGGCCGCGTCTACACCAACCTGGCGTCGGCCCTGGCGGCCGAGAAGGTCACGCCGGACATCGCGTTCGTCGACAAGGCGGTCGCCGCGGACCTGCTGACCCTGCACCGCCGCACCGCCGATGCGGACATCTATTTCGTGTCCAACCAGAGCGCCGAACCGCGCGCGCTCGACGCCGTCTTCCGGATCGATGGCCGCGCCCCGGAGTTGTGGCGCGCCGAGGCGGGCCGGCGGGAGGGTTTGGGCTACGAACAGACGGCGACCGGCGTCCGCACCCGACTGGACCTGGCCGGGCATGACGCGGTGTTCGTGGTGTTCGACAAGCCCATGCGCGAGAAGGCCTGGACCGCGCCTCCGCGGCAGGCCAGCACCCTCGCGACCCTGGAAGGGCCTTGGCGCGTCAGCTTCGAAGCCAAGCGCGGCGCGCCTGAAAACGCGGTGTTCGACCAGTTGATCTCGTGGCCCGAGGCCGCCGACCCAGGGATCAAGTACTTCTCGGGCATTGCGACCTACCAGAAGGAAGTCTCGATCCAGCGTGGCTGGCTGAAAGCCGGCCAGCGGATCGAGCTGGACCTCGGCGAGGTCAAGGAGCTGGCGGCGATCTCGGTCAACGGCAAGCCGGTCGCCACCGCCTGGCATGCGCCCTATCGCGTCGACATCACGGACGCCCTGAAGCCGGGCAAGAACGCGCTGACGATCGCGGTGGCGAACCTCTGGCCGAACCGGCTGATCGGCGACAAACAGCCCGGCGCCAAGCCTGTCGCCTTCGCGCCGGTCTCGCCCTATCGCGCGGACTCGCCCCTGCTGCCGTCGGGCCTGCTGGGGCCTGTTCGGCTCCTTGGCCTGCCGCCCGCCACGACGCGGCCATAGCGCCGCCGCGACCGTCGGGCGTCGCCAATTTCCCTTTCGATCCAGAGGTTCGCCATGGTCATCACGCGTCGAGATCTTGTCGCTGGCGCGCTCGCCGTCGCCGCGACGCCCGCGGCTTCCGCCGCCCCCGCCCTGAACTTCCCGAAGGGGTTCGTCTGGGGCGCCGCCGGCGCCGGGCACCAGATCGAGGGCAACAATGTCAACGCCGACCTCTGGCTGTTGGAAAACATAAGGCCGACGATCTACGGCGAGCGCTCGGGCGACGCGCTGAACAGCTTCGAGCTCTGGCCCCAGGATCTGGATCTCGCGCGGGACATCGGCCTGAACAGCTATCGGTTCTCCCTGGAATGGGCCCGGATCGAGCCGGAGCCCGGGCGCTTCTCGATCGCCATGCTCGATCACTACAAAAGGATGATCGAGGGCTGCCGCCAGCGTGGACTGACGCCGGTGGTCACCTTCAACCACTTCACCACCCCGCGCTGGTTCGCCCAGGACGGCGGGTGGACGAACCCGAGCTCGCCAGATCTGTTCGCCCGCTTCTGCGCGACCGCGCCGCGCGTCATCTAGCCAAGGACATCGGCTACGCCACGACGCTGAACGAGCCGAACCTGCCCAGCATCTTCAAGCTGACCCTGCCGTCGGCGATGCTGGAACGGCGCAAGCTGATGCTGGCCGAGGCCGCGCGGGTGACCGGCTCGGCCAAGTTCGTCGCCGGCAACGCCGTGACCCTGGATGACCTCCCGACCTTCAACGCCAACCTGCTGATCGCCCACAAGCGCGGTCGCGACGCGATCAAGACGGCCCGGCCCGATCTGCCCGTCGGCTTCAGCCTGGCGATGATCGACGACCAGGTCGGTCCGGGCGGAGAAGCCTGCCGCGACAGCGTCCGCGCCGAGCTTTACGGCGCCTGGCTTGACGCCGCGCGCGGCGACGACTTCATCGGCGTTCAGAACTACGAGCGCGCCGTTTGGGGACCGGACGGGAAGCTGCCGGTTCCGGCGGGCGTCGAGACCAATGGCTTCCTGGGCGAGGTCTATCCGGCCTCACTGGCCGGCGCGGTTCGCTACGCGCACCAGGTCAGCGGTGCGCCGGTGCTCGTCACCGAGCATGGGGTGGTCACCAAGAACGACGCCATCCGCGCCCGCTTCATCCCGGCCGCCCTTCGAGAGCTTCACAAGGCCATGGACGATGGCGTGCCGGTCAAAGGATACGTTCACTGGTCGCTGGTCGATAACTTCGAATGGTCTCTGGGCTACTGGCCGAACTTCGGACTGGCGTCGGTCGATCGCGCGACCTTCAGGCGTACGGCGAAGCCCAGCGCAACCGTCCTTGGCGCGATCGCTCGGCGGAACGCCCTCTAGCAGGATCGCGCCGGACCGTTCTCGAAGCGGACGGAATTGCGGGAACCGTCGAATTCGAAACTGGTGTAGGACCAGCGTGACCATAGGGGCTTGGGTTAGTCGATCACGTCTTCTCCGACATGGCCTGGCGGGCGAGGCAGCGAAACTCCTTATGGCGGCGCGCAGACTTCACGCTCAACTCGCCCCTGGCCGAAAAACAGCAATTCGTGCCGCCTTCTTCAAAACTTAGCGGCGAGCAGCAGTTCGAGCCGGCGTCGGCGCGGGTTGCCGACAGCCAGGTTGCGTGAGCACTGGAAAGTCCATCTCGCGGGAAAAGGTAGAGGGAGCATTCGACGACCTCCTGAGGACGCTGACGCCCACGAGGGAGCTTTTCGATCTCGCTACGGCCGTTTTCCGTGACCAGTGGAACGCACAAGCCGGAAAGGCCTCGCAAAGGGTCTCAGAGCTGAAGCGAGAGATATCCGACGTCGATCGCAAGGTGGCTGCCCTTCTCGATCGCATCGTCGAAACTGATAGCAAGACTGTCGCTGCTGCGCTCGAATCACGCGTCGAGGAATTGGATCGGCATCGGCTTGCGCTGAAGGAAAACGCGGCAGGCGCGACTGCTCCAATCAGGAGCTATGACGAAAGTTTTCGAACCGCTCTTGGATTCCTCGCAAGCCCCTGGAGTCTTTGGTCTTCCGAGCATCTCGAAGACAAACGGGCCGCTGTGAAGCTTACCTTCGCAAGCGCTCTGCGTTACAGCCGCGCTGAAGGTTTTCGAACCGCCGATTTATCCTTACCGTTCAAGCTCTTAGAAACCAAAAAAAACAGAGGAGAAGCCGATGGCGCGCCCTGCTGGATTCGAACCAGCGACCGCTCGCTTAGAAGGCGAGTGCTCTATCCAGCTGAGCTAAGGGCGCGAACTCCGAAAGGAGAACTTGGGACGGAAGTCCTAGTGGGTCCAAGGCTGCCTACGGCCGGCGGCGAAGTTGTCGGCATAGGCCTTGATGATCCGCTTGGGCGTCTTGGGTTCGAACAGCTGGAACGGGATCTCATGGCGCTGGGCGTAGGCCACGGCCTCGTCGCGGGTCTCGAAGTTCAGGCGCACCTGGCCGTTCATGTCGCTCGACTGGGTCCAGCCCATCAGCGGGTCCGAGCGTCTGGCCGAGGCGGGTTCGAATTCCAGAACCCAGTCCTTGGTCTTGGCCTTGCCGGACTGCATGGCGGTCTTGGCGGGGCGGTAGATGCGCGCGAGCATGAAAGCCTCTCCAGGTCGGTCGTCGCCCCCCGCAAGGGGGTCTAGGTGGTCGGAGCGGCAGGATTTGAACCTGCGACCCTCTGGTCCCAAACCAGATGCGCTACCAGGCTGCGCTACGCTCCGAAACACCGAGCGGGTGCTCTACAGGGCTTCGTGGCCGGGAGCAAATGGAACGGACGCCGAAAACCCGAAAATGAAGTCAGCCCTTCGGGAAGATTTTGTTGAGCACCCGGTCGCCCGGCAGGATGCCCAGTTGCGCCGCCCGGCCGCCGGGGATTTCCAGCACGCCGCGAACCAGTCCTCCGGAGGGCAGCGGGGTCTCGTCGTGCGGCACGGCGTTGCGGGCGATCGACAGCACCCGGCCGTCGGGCGCGATGTAGAGGATGTCCAGCGGGATCAGGGTGTTCTTCATCCAGAACGCCGCCCGCTGCGGCGGATTGTAGGGGAACAGCATGCCGCGGTCCGGCGCCAGGGCCTTGCGGAACATCAGGCCCCGTTCCTGCTCGGCCCTGGTCACGGCCAGCTCGACGGTGAACTTGACCCGTCCCCGGCTGGTCAGGATCTCGACGGTGTCGAGCTTGCTGGACGGCGTGGCGGCGACAGCGGCCGGCTTGGCCCGCGCCTGCCACGCCTGGGCCGGGCCGCTCGCCAGGACGCCCGAAACCAGGGCCAGGGCGACGAACGCCAGGGTTCGCCGTCCGATCGTCGTCATCAAGGTCACCCGCGCCTCGTCATCCTCGCCGCGTCCCGCGACGCGACGATCCTACGACGTCCTGTCGCGAAGGCGAAAGCCGGCCGCGAGGTCAATCGTCGCTGGGCGTGATCTCGGCCACCACCAGGCCCTTGGGCCCCTCGGCGAAGCGGACCATCACGTCGTCGCCAGGTTGCAGGTCTTCCAGCCCGCCGCGGCGCAGGGTCTCGATGTGCACAAAGATGTCGCCCGGCTGGCCGTCGCGAACCACGAAGCCATAGCCCTTGGTGCGGTTGAACCACTTGACCTTGGCGCGCTCGGCCGGGCCAGCCGGCTCCAGCGTCTGGCGGCCGCTGTCGACGCCCGATCGGAATTGGTCGCGGCGCAGTCCCATGCCCCCGTCGCCGAACGAACGCTTGGGACGTTCCATGGGGGCGCTGGCGGCGCTCTCGTCCAGATCCACGACCTCGGACACCTGCCAGCCCTTGGGGCGCTTGACCACGTCGCAGACGATGATCGCCCCTTCCAGCGCGGTCTCCCGACCGCAGTTGCGCAGGGATGTGACGTGCAGCAGCACGTCCTTCAGGCCCGTCTGGCCTGGATCGTCGGGGACGATGAAGCCGTACCCCTTGCCCGTATCAAACCACTTCACGCGACCGCTGATACGCACGAATTCCTCATGCGATCCCGAGTCCTCGAAATCGAAACCAGACATTCCGCCCCTCTGGCTCGCCCAGACAGCCCAGGGGGCGAGCACCACAGAATAACACTGTTCTCGCGAGACGAGAGCCGTCAATAACCAATTGACGTCACGGGGCGGCCAGAACCGCCGCGCGACATTTCGTCGCAGCGGCTAGACCGACATAAACCTGAAATGTCCGTGGAGGGTGGTAGTCCCTAGGGGAGTCGAACCCCTCTCTCCAGAATGAAAATCTGGCGTCCTAACCGATAGACGAAGGGACCACGGCGCCTGCATTAGGCGGGTATTCGCATGTAAAGTCTAAGTAGGCTTCGCGGTGGTAGTCCCTAGGGGAGTCGAACCCCTCTCTCCAGAATGAAAATCTGGCGTCCTAACCGATAGACGAAGGGACCACGTGGCCGCGAAGAGCAGGCGATATACAAAGCTTCCCCCCCAGGCGCAAGCGACCAAGAGCAGTTTTTTCAAGTCATGCGCATGCGGGGGTCGGCGACATCCTCGATCTCCAGCTGGACCCCTTCGCGGCCCATGTAATCATCCGGTTTCAGACGGCCCACGACGTGCAGCGCACCCCCGCCGGACAGCAGGCGCTCGCCCAGCGGGGTCTCGGCCGAGCGCCAGGAGATCGCCTTGATTCGGTCGCCCGACGGCCCGACCAGGTCGACCCGCACGTGGCCGCCCTTCATCGCCATCATCCGCTCGGGCCGCACGCCGGCCAGGGCGAACATCGGCTCGGGATTTCCCGGGCCGAACGGCGCCAGCTGCTGGAACTCGCTCCACAGGGCGCGGCTGGCGGCGCGCGGCTGGACCAGGGCGTCGATCTCGACCCCCTCGACGCCCACCGCCTCCATCTCGCCGGCCAGGCGCTCTTCCAGGAAGGCGCGGAACTCGGGGATCGAGTCCGGGCGGATCGACAGGCCCGCCGCCATGGCGTGGCCGCCGCCGGCCATCAGCAGGCCCGCCTCGAAGGCCGCCTGGATCGCCGCGCCCAGGTTGACGCCGGGCTGCGAGCGGCCCGAGCCCTTGCCGACATTGGCGGCGCGATCGACGCCGATCACCACCACGGGCTTGCGATAGCGCTCGCGCAGCCGGCCGGCGACGATGCCGATCACCCCGGGATGCCACCCCTCCCCCGCCACCACGATGACGGGGGCGTCGAGATCGAAGTTGCTGCCGCGCTCCAGCAAGGCGGCGGCTTCCTCGACCACGGCGGCCTCGACCGCCTTGCGCTCGGTGTTCAGGCCGTCCAGCTCCTCGGCCAGGGCCCGGGCCTCCAGCGGATCGTCGGTGGACAGCAGGCGCGCGCCCAGGTCGGAGCGACCGATCCGTCCGCCTGCGTTGATCCGTGGGCCCAGGATGAAGCCGGCGTGGAACACCGAGGCCGGGCCAGAGCCCTTGCCAACCTCGAACAGCGCCTTCAGGCCCGGATTGCCCCAGCTGGACATCGTCCGCAGGCCCAGGGTGGTCAGGGCGCGGTTGAAGCCGACCAGCTGGGTGACGTCGCAGACCTCGCCCATGGCCACCAGGTCCAGCCACTGGCGCAGGTCGGGCTGGGGCCGCTCGTCGGTGAACAGGCCGCGCTTGCGGGCCTCGCGATTCAGCGCGGCCAGCAGGACGAAGGTCACCCCGGCGGCGGCCAACACGCCCTGCCCGCTCTGGCAGCCCGGACGATTGGGATTGACCACGGCGGCGGCGGCCGGCGGGTCCTCGCGCATCAGGTGGTGGTCGATCACCACGACCTCCAGCCCGATGGTGGCGGCGCTGGCGATGGCGTCATACGCGGCCGCCCCGCAGTCCAGAGTGACCACCAGCTCGGCCCCGCTGTCGCGGATGGTCTTGAAGGCCGCCGGACTGGGGCCATAGCCCTCGGTCAACCGGTCGGGAATATAGATGGGCAGCTCGACGCCCATATGCCGGAACCAGCGCACCAGCTGGGCGGCGCTGGTGGCTCCGTCGACATCGTAGTCGGCGAACACCATGGTCGGCCGGCCGCTCTCCAACGCGTCGATCAGGATCTCGGCGGCGCGGTCCATGTCGGTGAAGCTGGAGGGGTCCGGAAACAGCGCTTTCAGGGTGGGGCGCAGATAGTGCTCGGCATGGTCGACGCCAACGCCGCGCGAGGCCAGGGCCCGCGCCAGGGGCTCGGACAGGCCGTGGACCTGCTGGTGGCTGCGGGCGACCGCCGCGTCGCCCGGCCGCTCGCGCCAGGCCCGGCCGCTGATCGAGCGGGCCACGTCGAGGAAATGGCCGGTGGTGACGGCGGCGTGTCCATCGGCCACGGCTCAGCGCTCCTGTGTGGAAAGGCTGCCGAAAATGCGGAGCTTGGCTGTCGTGGTCATCTCCCGAACCTACGCCCTTTGGCGGATTCGCTCCACGGCCGGTGTGAGGACGGAAGATGAGACACCGATGCGTCAAAAACGGACGCCAGAACGGCGTTTCCATTTGATACCGACAGGCACATCAGCTTTCTTGTAGCTACAAAATAGTTGACGCGCGCATTTTTGTAGCTACCATTAATGAACCACCAAACCGTAGGTGGCCTCACCGCTAGATGGGACCTGCAAATGACCAAAGGATTGAAGCGGCTTAAGTCGCATCCAGCTAGTACGAGGAATTACTTTGGAACTGGAGTGGGATGAAGAAAAGCGCGCCCTAACCCTTGAGAATAGAGGGTTGGATTTCGCTCACGCAGACAGGCTTTTCGGCGGGCTGACGCTCACCGTGGAGGACGATCGTTTCGACTATGGAGAAACGCGTTTCCAAACCATCGGCCGGATCGGTCGCAAGACAGTTTTGGTGGTCTGGACGCCGCGTGGCGAAGCACGACGCATCATTTCGATGAGAGAGTGCAATGTCAGAGAACGCGAAAGATACGAAAGCGCCGTGGGTTGATCCCGACGACGCGCCGGAGTGGACCGACGAGGTCTTCGATCGGGCCGAGATCAAGAATGGTGATCGCTTGGTGCGCGCCGCCACGGGCACGCTCACCAAGCGGGGGCGTCCCAAACTGGAGACACCGAAGAAGCAGGTCACGCTTCGGCTGGATCAGACGGTCGTCGACAAGCTTCGCGAAGGCGGACCGGGATGGCAGAGCCGGATCAATGAGATCCTCAAGAAGGCGGTCGGCGCTTAGCGCCCGCCGCCTTCTCTCATTCTAGGCCGACAGCTCCGCCACCAGCGTCACCTCGTTGGCCGAGCCCAGCACCACCGGTACGCGCTGATGCAGCTTGGTGGGCTGGATGTCGAGGATAGGGTTCACGCCGTCGGTCGACCGACCGCCCGCGCGCTCGACGATCAGCGACATAGGGTTGGCTTCGTAGAGCAGACGCAGCTTGCCTGGCTTGTCGGGCTCGCGGGCGTCCCAGGGGTACAGGAAGATCCCGCCGCGCATCAGGATGCGGTGGACGTCGGCGACCATCGAGGCCACCCAGCGCATGTTGAAGTTCTTGCCGCGCGGCCCGGCCTTGCCTTGCAGGCAGCCGTCGATATAGCGCCGCACAGGCTCGGCCCAGTGGCGCTGGTTGGACATGTTGATCGCGAACTCGGCGGTGTCGGCCGGGATCGCCACGGTCTGGTGGGTCAGCAGCCAGGTCCCGTCGGCGTCCAGGGTGAAGGCCGCCACGCCCTGCGATAGGGTCAGCACCAGCATGGTCTGGGGGCCGTAGACCGCATAGCCGGCGGCCGCCTGGCGGCGGCCGGGCAGCAGGAAGTCAGCCTCGCTGGGCGCCACGCCGGCCGGCGCGGGCAGGATCGAGAAGATCGTGCCGACCGAGACGTTGACGTCGATGTTGCTGGAGCCGTCCAGCGGGTCGAAGGTCACCAGGAAGCCGCCGACAGCGCCGGTGGTCTCGATCACTTCCAGTTCCTCGGACGCCAGGCCCGCCACCAGCGGGCAGCCGTTCAGCGCGTCGCGCAGGATGTCGTTGGTGATGATGTCGAGCTTCTTCTGCTCCTCGTCCTGGACGTTGACCACGCCGGCCGCGCCCAGGTTGCCCAGGATCGCGCCGGACGCGACGACCTTGCTGATCCGGGCGCAGGCGCCGGCCACCACCTCGACGACAGCCTTCACCTCGTCGCCCGCGGGCTCCTGGGCGAGCCATCCAGCGAGATCGGTCAGCGTGGTCATGCGGGGCCTCGTAAACGGGAAAAAGATTCGCGGGCGACCTTAGCGGAAGGTCGAAGCCTTTTCCGCCGATAGGATCGGGAAAGGCCTCTAATCATGGCTTTGACGCATTTTGACGACGAACGGCGGACGCCGCGTCGAAAAATGCTCTAGGCCTTCCGCTTCATCCGCACTTCGCGCACCGTGCCGGTCGACGAGTTCATCACCAGCGTGTGGGTGTGGACGAAGCCGTCCTTGTAGGTCACCCCGTCCAGAAGGTTGCCCCAGGTGACGCCGGTGGCCGCGAAGATCGCGTCGGCGCGGACGATCTCGTGCAGGTCGTACTTCTTGTCGAGCTCGGTGATGCCCCACTTGGCGGCGCGGGCGCGCTCGTCGCCGTTGCGGAACAGCAGCCGGCCCTGGAACTGGCCGCCGACGCATTTCAGGGCCGCGCAGGCCAGCACGCCCTCGGGCGCGCCGCCGGAGCCGACATAGAGGTCGATGCCGGTCGAGGGATCGGTGGTGGCGATCACCCCGGCCACGTCGCCGTCGGTGATCAGGTAGAGCCGCGCGCCGACCGAGCGGATGCTGGCGATGATCTCGGCGTGGCGCGGACGGTCCAGCACGCAGACGGTGATCTGGTCGGGCGCGACGCCCTTGGCGGCGGCCACGGCCCGGATGTTGTCGGCCGGCGACTTGTCCAGGTCGATCACCCCGGCGGGCAGGCCCGGACCGCAGGCGATCTTGTCCATGTAGGTGTCGGGGGCGTTGAGCAGGCTGCCCTTGGGCGCCCAGGCCATCACCGCCAGGGCGTTGGGCATGGCCTTGGCCGTCAGGGTGGTGCCTTCCAGCGGGTCCAGGGCGATGTCGACGGCCGGCCCCTTACCCGTGCCGACCTTCTCGCCGATGTAGAGCATGGGCGCTTCGTCGCGCTCGCCCTCGCCGATGACGATCTCGCCGTCGATGGCCAGTTCGTTCAGCGCGTTGCGCATGGCGTCGACCGCGGCCTGGTCGGCCGCCTTCTCGTCGCCGCGGCCCACCATCGTCCACGAGGCGATGGCGGCGGCTTCGGTCACGCGGACCGCGTCCAGGACCAGCGAGCGATCCAGGGTCTTCGAACTCATCAACGTCTCCCAGCCTATGCGAGGCTTTCCGGTCCGACCGCTTGGCGCGGTTCTCAGATGCGCGCGACGCGCAAAAGGCGGGGACGCTCTAGCACGGCGTGCAATTTTTCGATGCGGCTAATCGCGTCCAGCAGGTTGGATTCGGGAGTCGCATGGGTCACGAGCACGATCGGCACCCCGCCCGCCCCCTCGACGGGCTTCTGCAGAAAGCTGTCGATCGAGACGGCGCACTCGGCCAGGGTCTCGGAGATGGCGGCGATGGCCCCAGGTTCGTCGCGGACCATGATCCGCAGATAGGCCTTGCCCACCGAGCGGGCCGGATCGACGGCCACGAAAGGCTTCAGCTGGCCGGCGGGAGCCTGGAACACCGGGCGCTTGGCGCCGGTCATCACGTCGGCGATGTCGGCGGCCACGGCGGCGGCGGTCGGGCCCGCGCCCGCGCCGGGCCCCTGGATGAAGATCCGGCCGATCCGCTTGCCCTCGATGAACAGGGCGTTGAGCGCCCCGCCCGCCTGGGCCAGCGGATGCTCCAGCGGCACCAGAGACGGATGCACCTTCACGGCCACGCCGTCGTCGCTCTTGGCGGCGCCGGCTACCAGCTTGATGCGGTAGCCCAGGTCCTTGGCCAGCTTGATGTCCAGCAGTTCGACGTCGCTGATGCCCTCGATCTCGGCGGCGTCGAACTTGGGCGCGCAGCCGAAGGCCAGGGCGGCCAGGATGCTGATCTTGTGACCGGCGTCGAAGCCGCCGACGTCCATGGTCGGGTCGGCCTCGGCATAGCCCAGGCCTTGGGCCTCGCGCAGCACGTCGGCGAAGTCGCGGCCGGTCTTCTCCATCTCGCTGAGGATGAAGTTGCAGGTGCCGTTGAGGATGCCGGCCACGCCGACCACCTCGTCGCCGACCATGGCCTCGCGCAGCATCTTCACGGCCGGGGTGCCGCCCATCACGGCGGCCTCGAACAGCAGCGGGGCGTCGTTGGCCTCGGCCAGGGCGGCCAACTCGGCGCCGTGCTCGGCGATCAGGGCCTTGTTGGCTGTGACTACCGGCTTGCCTAGCTTCAGGGCCGCTTCGACCGCGGCCTTGGCCGGACCGTCCGAGCCGCCGACCAGTTCGACGAACAGGTCGACGTCCGGCGACGAAGCCAGGGCGACCGGGTCGTCGAACCAGGCCAGGCCCGAGATGTCGACCGTGCGCGGCCGCGACTTGGAGCGCGCCGAGACCGCCGTCACCACCGCGCGGTCGCCCGCCGGGGCGAAGTCCGGCTGCTCGGCCAGGAACTGCAACAGCCCCCCGCCGACGGTGCCGAGGCCGGCCACGCCGACGCGCCAGGTTTTCTGAGTCATGTTCTGCGTTCCTGGTCCGTACGAGTTTCTGGCGCCGGGGGTCCGCCCTCGTCCTTCGACAGGCTCAGGATGAGGGCTACTTGCGATGTATCAGTAGAAATCCTCATCCTGAGCCTGTCGCCAAGACAACCTTTGGGGGACGAGGATTTCGGTCCCGGCTCAGACCTGTTCCATCTTGTTGTGCGCCTTGGCCAGGATCGTGTCGGCGTTGGCGATGAACTTCTTGACGTTGCGGGCGGCCTGCTTGATCCGCTGCTCGTTCTCGACAAGACCGATGCGGACATAGCCTTCGCCGTACTCGCCAAAGCCGATGCCGGGAGCGACGGCGACGCCGGCCTCCTCGATCAGCAGGCGCGAGAACAGCATCGAGCCGGCGGCCTCGAACTGTTCGGGGATCTTGGCCCAGGCGAACATCGAGGCCGGCGGGTTGGGGATGTCCCAGCCGGCGCGCTTCATCGACGACACCAGGGTGTCGCGGCGGCTCTTGTAGATGCCGCGGATCTCGTCGACGCAGTCCTGCGGCCCGTTCAGGGCGGCGGCGGCGGCCACCTGCACCGGGGTGTAGGCGCCGTAGTCCAGATAGGACTTCACGCGCGCCAGGGCCGCGCAGATGCGGGCGTTGCCGACCACCATGCCGACCCGCCAGCCGGCCATGGCGTAGGTCTTCGACAGCGAATTGACCTCGACGGCGATGTCCTTGGCCCCGTCGACCTGCAAGATCGAGGGCGGCGGGTTGTTGTCGAAATAGATCTCGCCATAGGCCACGTCGCTGATCACCAGCAGCTCGTGCTTCTTGGCCAGCGCTACGGCATCCTTGTAGAAGTCCAGGTCCACCCACTGGGCGGTCGGGTTGGACGGGTAGGACAGGATCAGCACGCTGGCCGGCGGCACCGAGTGCTTGGCCGCGCGGCTGATGTTGGACAGGTACTGCTCGGGGCTCAGCGCCGGCACGTGGCGGATCACCCCGCCGGCCATGATGAAGCCGAAGGCGTGGATCGGATAGGCGGGGTTGGGGCAGATGATCACGTCGCCGGGGGCGGTCAGCGCCTGGGCCAGGTTGGCGAAACCTTCCTTGGAGCCCAGGGTGGCGATCACCTCGGTGTCAGGGTTCAGCTTCACGCCGAACCGGCGGCCGTAATAGCCGGCCATGGCCTTGCGCAGGCCGGCGATGCCCTTGGACGCCGAATAGCGGCCGGCCTTGGGGTCGCGCGCCGTCTCGATCAGCTTGTCGACGATGTGCTTGGGGGTCGGCATGTCGGGATTGCCCATGCCGAAGTCGATGATGTCGGTGCCCTCGGCGCGCAGGCGCGCCTTGATCTTGTTCACTTCTTCGAAAACGTAGGGCGGCAGGCGACGGATGCGGTGAAAATCGGAGGTCATGAAATGCTCATTGCGCCGCAGCGGCGCGCCGGGAGCGGATGTCGGGCATGGATAGACCCCGAGCGGGGCATAGCCAAGCCAGTTACGGGAATTTTATGCCTCCGTCGCCCTATTGGGGCTTGGACGGAGGCGCGGTAGCTCGCTCGCGGGCCGCCTTGGCGAAGGCTTCGGTCGCGGCGCGGTCGGCGTCGGTGGGGGCGGCGGGCGCCGGAACCTTGGCCACGCGACGGGCCTTGGACGCGTAGCCTTCGGTGTCCGACAGGGTCCAGGTGCCGGGCGCGGTGTCGCGCTTCAGCTTGTCGGCGGCGATCTTCTCGGCGCCCACGGCCTTCTTGAACTGGACGGGCGTGCGCACGTCGGTCGGGATGGCCGGAATGTCGATGAAGCGCGGGGCGACGGCGTCCTTGGAATCCTTGGCCGCGGCGTTGGCCGCGGCGGCCACCGGCGAGCTGGGATCGGCCGGCGGCGGCGTGAACGGCGAGAGCGGCGAGGCGCACGCGGTCAGTCCCGCCAGCAGGCTCACCAGAGCCGCGCCGCGAAAGAGTACGCCAAGACGTGCGATTTTACCGGTTTCGTCGTTCATCTTGTCTCAGGTCTTATGCGATGATCGCGTCGAGCGAAAGGCCATCCGAACCGCCAAGGCGAGATGGTCCAAGAGAACACGGTGGAAGGAAGTCCATGGCCACGACCGAAACCTCCCCCAAACCGCGCAAAAAGCCGACCGCCGGGGCCGATGCGGCGGCGACCGCCGCCAAGACCAAGGCCAAGGCCGCGCCGAAGGTTCCGCCGAAAGCCGACCCGCGGCCGGACTCCCGCGCCAAGGCGGCCGAATCGGCCACGCGCCCCGAGCGCCGGGATCCGCCGCCGGTCTCCACCACCCTCCCCGACTTCGAGGCCTTCCTGTCGCCCGACCAGCGCCAGATGCTGGAGACGCTGTCGGCCAACCTGGCCCGGGCCGCTGTCACGGCCCAGGGCGCGATCGCCGAGGCCGCCCTGCGCCAGGCCGACCGCCCCGCCGCCCTCAGCCCCGACCCCTTTCACGTCGGGCCCGCCTTCAACGAGGTGATGACCAGCCTGGCCGCCCAGCCCGACCGCCTGCTGCGCGCCCAGGCCGACCTGTTCAGCCGCTACATGGACCTTTGGCAATCGGCGGCCCGCAAGATGACCGGCGAGCCGGCCCCGCCCGTGGTCGCCCCCGCCCAGGGCGACAAGCGGTTCAGCGACCCGGACTGGGCGTCCAACCCGATGTTCGACATGATGAAGCAGAGCTATCTGCTGTCGTCGAACTGGCTGAACGACCTGGTCTCGCAGGCCGAGGGGGTCGATCCCGCCGCCAAGCGCCGGGTCGAGTTCTTCACCAAGATGCTGACCGACGCCTTCTCGCCGTCGAACTTCCTGATCTCCAACCCCGCCGCCCTGCGCGAGGTGATGCAGAGCAAGGGCGAGAGCCTGGTGCGCGGCATGCAGAACTTCGCCGCCGACCTGGAGCGCGGCGGCGGCCAGCTGGCGATCAGCCAGACCGACCTGGCCAAGTTCAAGGTCGGCGAGAACGTCGCCACCGCCCCGGGCAAGGTGGTCTACCAGAACGACATCCTGCAGCTGCTGCAGTTCACCCCGACCACCGAGACCGTGCACGAGATTCCGCTGCTGATCTTCCCGCCGTGGATCAACAAATTCTACATCCTGGACCTGCGCCCGGAGAACTCGATGATCCGCTGGCTGACCGGCCAGGGCTTCACGGTGTTCGTGGCCTCGTGGGTCAATCCCGACAGCCGCCAGGCCGACAAGACCTTCGAGGACTACATGTTCGAGGGCGTCTACGACGCCACCCAGCAGGTGATGACCCAGTGCGGCGTCGATCGGGTCAATACCGTCGGCTACTGCATCGGCGGCACCCTGCTGTCCTGCGCCCTGGCCCACATGGCCGCCAAGGGCGACGAGCGGATCAATTCGGCCACCTTCTTCGCCGCCCAGCAGGACTTCGCCGAGGCCGGCGACCTGCTGCTGTTCACCAACGAGGAATGGCTGAAGTCGATCGAGACCCTGATCGACCAGCAGGGCGGTTACCTGCCCAGCCAGTCGATGGCCGACACCTTCAACAGCCTGCGCGGCAACGACCTGATCTGGTCGTTTTTCATCAACAACTACCTGATGGGCAAGGAGCCGCGGCCATTCGACCTATTGTTCTGGAACGCCGACCAGACGCGCATGCCCAAGGCCCTGCACCTCTACTACCTGCGCAACTTCTACAAGGACAACGCCCTGACCCAGGGCAAGCTGACCCTGGGCGGCGAGACGCTGGACCTGTCGAAGGTGAAGACGCCGATCTACGTCCAGTCGTCCAAGGACGACCACATCGCACCCTATCGCAGCGTCTATCGCGGCGCCCGGGCGTTCGGCGGCCCGGTGACCTTCACCATGGCCGGATCGGGCCACATCGCCGGGGTGATCAACCACCCCGACGCCAACAAGTATCAGCACTGGACCAACGCGCAGCTGCCCGCCTCGGCCGAGGACTGGCGCGCCGGAGCGACCGAGCATCCCGGATCCTGGTGGCCGCACTGGGCCACCTGGCTGAAGGCCAGGTCAGGCAAGCAGGTCCCGGCCCGGGATCCCGCCAAGGGACCGCTGAAGCCGATCGAGGACGCGCCCGGCAGCTATGTGCGGGTGCGGTCGAATACGCTGGCTTAATCTGCCGCCCTTCACCGTTGTCATCCCGGAAGCCCCGCAGGGGCTGTCCGGGACCCAGGGGACTGGGCTGACGCGGTGCGGTTCACCTGGATCCGGACAAGCGCTGCGCGCTTTCCGGGATGACAACGTGTGGGGGCTAACCAGTCCAAGTTCGATTGTCGCAGCTTCAGATCAGCCCGACTTCGTAGGCCAGTTCGACCGGCATCGCCTCGGCGCGGTCGATCAGGGGCTGCACGCGCTTCAGATGCTCGGTGAAGCGCGGGTCCTTGCGGAAGCGCTCGGCGTCCTGGGCCGTGTCGAAGGACGAGATCAGCACCACCACGCCCTTGGCCGGAGACTTCAGCATCCGGCTGCCGCGCACGCCCTGGACCTGGCCGCGCACGCGCAGGAACTGGGCATGCTGCAAGGCGACGAACTCGTCGAACTTGCCGGGCTTGGTCTGGATGATGCTGACGCTGAAGACCGGCGGGTCGGACAGGGCGGCGGCGACCGAGGCGCGGTCGGGGACGGTCAGGGTGGTCATGCGGGCTCCTGGAAAGGCATTGCCGTGGAAGGAGCCCTCCGTGTAAAACCTCAACTAAAGTTGAGGTCAAGGGCGAATGTCGAACGCTGATTTTACGTTTCCCGGCGGCGGCCTGAGCGTCGGCGAGGTCGCCCGACGCAGCGGCGTGGCGGTCTCGACCCTGCACTTCTACGAGGCCAAGGGCCTGATCCGCAGCCTGCGGACCGAGGGCAACCAGCGACGCTATCCGCGCGGGGTGCTGCGGCGGGTGGCGGTGATCAAGGTCGCCCAGCGCACCGGCATTCCGCTGGCGACGATCCAGGCCGCCCTGGCCCGCCTGCCCGACGGCCGGGCGCCGACCGCCGAGGACTGGGCCGAGCTGTCACGCGTCTGGCGGGCCGAACTAGACGAGCGGATCCGCAAGCTAGGGCAACTGCGCGACCAGTTGGACGACTGCATCGGCTGCGGCTGCCTGTCCCTGAAGGCCTGCCCGCTGCGGAACCCGCTGGACGTCCTCGGCGCCGAGGGGGCCGGGCCGCGCCTGCTGGAGCCGGACGTGGACTGACGTGGCGCACGGCGACCCCTGTTCGCCCAAAACTCGCCAGGATTGTACTGGAGCTTGGCGGCATGGGACTCGACCGTCGGACCGCGCTGGGATTGCTGATCGCGACGCCGCTGGCCGGCGCGGGCCAAGCCTTCGCGCGCCAGGCTCCCGCGGCCAGCGGCGAACGCCTGGCCCAGGCCGCCCGCGCCCAGGTCGGCGTCACCAAGGACTACGACCCAAGCTATCGCGCGATCCCCTACCCCAATGGCGACGTCCTGCGCTCGACCGGGGTCTGCGCCGACGTCCTGATCCGCGCCGCCCGCGACGCCTGGCGGGTCGACCTGCAGCAACTGGTCCACGAGGACATGACCCGCGACTTCGACGCCTATCCGTCGCGGCGGGCCTGGGGGATGAAGGGGCCGGACTCCAACATCGACCACCGCCGTGTGCTGAACCTGGAGACCTATCTGACCCGCCGGCGCGCCCGGCTGGCCCTCGCCCCCGCCAAGGCGGCCGGCGACCGTTTTGACGATCCGCAGCCGGGCGACATCCTGACCTGGCGCGTCTGGGGCGGTCGCCCGCACATCGGCGTCGTTAGCGAAGGCCCCGAGCGGGTGCGCGTCGTCCACAACATCGGCGGCGGCGCGCGCGAGGAGCCGCTGTGGATGTTCAAGCTCCACACGGCGGTGGGGCACTATCGGTGGCGGGTTTAGGGTTGGCTTGAGGTAGGCGCCACACCTAGCAAGCTGCTTAACGGGACATGCGTGAAGGATTGACCTTTGGCTATCCTAAGAATTGCGCCGAGCCGGAAGTTGAGGGCGCCGGCAGCCATTGCGGCGCTCGCCGTCGCGCAGGCGGCGAGCTGTTGCGACGCTAACTAGTGAGTCTGTTCCATCATCCGCTTGGCGGCCTGAACCAACAGGCCGGAGCGGGTCAGGCCGTGCGCTTCGGCGAAACGGTCGATGTCGCGAAGGGCGTCTTCCGGGAGCGTGATATTCACGCGCACAGCCTTCTTCGCCTCGGTAGCCAGGCGCACGATGATGGCGACGCCGTCGCGGTTGCCGGCGTCGGCCATGACGCCCTCCAGGGAGGAAGGCTCGGGGATGGCGTCGCCATCCTCGACCATGCCTTCGACGTGCAGCGCCAGGGCTTCCTCGGCCATGACTCGGGCGTCGTCCAGCGAGGTCCCGGCCGAGATCACACCAGGAAAGTCGGGGAAGGAGACGCCATAGTCGCTTTCGGTGTCCTTGTGGATCAGGGCAATGTAGTTGGCCATCTCGATCACCTCAGGGTCAAACCGGACTGACGCTCGATGGAGCGTAGCGTTCCGACGGGAATGTCTCTCTTCGGATGAGGAACGGTGACACGCCCCGGCTTCGTTGGGTGCTTGAACTGGGCGTGCGAGCCGCGCCGCGCGACTTCAATCCATCCAGCGGCCTTGAGCGCCGTGATGATGTCGCGGCTATCCACATGCGTATAAATACACACTAACAACGCGCCGTCAACATCGAACACACCAATACACACCGGAGCACCAGGCCGGCGCCCTCGCCCGTTACCGACGCGCGATCGGAGCGAACCCGCCCGCCGAGGACGAACCCTAAAGTCCCGCGCCTTCCTTCAGGCCCAGCATTAGGTTCAGGTTCTGCACCGCCGCGCCGGACGCGCCCTTGCCCAAATTGTCGAGCAGGGCGACCAGGCGCACCTGACCACTAGTCTCCGAGCCGAACACGAACAGCTTCAGGCGGTTGGTGTTGTTCAGGCCTTCCGGATCCAGCGTGGTCAGGGCCTTGGACTCGTTCAGCGACGCCACCTCGACGAAGGCCTCCCGGGCGTAGTGGTCGGCCAGGGCGGCATGGATCTGGGTCATCGAGACACTGCCGTTCAGCATGCTCAGGTGCAGCGGCAGCTCGACCAGCATGCCCTGGGCGTAGCGCCCGACGGCCGGGGTGAAGATCGGCCGGGTCAGCAGGCCCCCATGGGCCTGGATCTCCGGCAGGTGCTTGTGGTTCAGGCCCGTGGCGTAGATCCGGTACGGCACCTTGGTGTAGTTCGGCGAGGTCTGGTCCTCGAACTCGGCGATCATCGCCTTGCCGCCGCCGGTATAGCCCGACACGGCGTTGAACGAGATCGGCAGGTCGGCGGCGATGATGTCGTTGGTGACCAGCGGCCGGACCAGGGCGATGGCCCCCGTCGCGTAGCAGCCGGGGTTCGACACCCGCGTCGACCAGGCGACCTTGCCGCGCTGTTCCCTGTCCAGCTCAGGAAAGCCATAGGTCCAGCCGGCCGCGGTGCGGTGGGCGGTCGACGCGTCGATCACCTTGACCTTCGGGTCCTCGATCAGCGCCACGGCTTCCTTGGCCGCCTCGTCGGGCAGGCACAGGATCACCGCGTCGGCGCCGTTCAGCATCGCCTGGCGAGCTTGCGGGTCCTTGCGCTTGTCCGGGTCGATCGAGACCAGTTGCAGGTCCTTGCGGCCGACCAGGCGCTCGCGGATCTGCAGGCCCGTGGTGCCGGCTTCGCCGTCGATGAAGACTTTCGGGGTCATGGACATCCCATTCGCAAGGACAAGGAGACAAGAAAAAGGCGCTTCGGTCGAAACCGAAGCGCCTTTCCATAAGCACGAAACGTGACGCGCTTAGCGCTTCGAGAACTGGAAGCTGCGGCGGGCCTTGGCCTTGCCGTACTTCTTACGCTCGACGACGCGGCTGTCGCGGGTCAGGAAGCCGTGCGGCTTCAGCAGGGTGCGCAGGCCGGGCTCGTAATAGGTCAGGGCCTTGGACAGGCCGTGACGCACGGCGCCGGCTTGGCCCGACAGGCCCGAGCCTTCCACGGTGACGACGACGTCGAACTGGCCTTCACGGTCGGTGACCTGGAAGGGCTGGGCGATCATCATACGCAGCACGGGGCGAGCGAAGTAGACTTCCTGGTCGCGACCATTGATCGTGATCGTGCCCTTGCCGGGCTTGATCCAGACGCGGGCGATCGCGTTCTTGCGCTTGCCGGTCGCGTAGGCGCGGCCTTGGGCGTCGAGCTTCTGGACGGCCGGAGCGGCCGCTTCGGGGTTGCTGGACAGGCTGGCCAGCGCGTCAAAGCCTTGAGCTTCGGACATGACTTAGGCGCTCCGGGTGTTCTTGGCGTTGCGCGAAGCGAAATCGATCACTTCGGGGCTCTGCGCTTGGTGCGGGTGCTCACCGTTGTTGTAGATGAGCAGGTGGGTCAGTTGCTTGCGCGCCAGGGGGCTTTCCTTGGGCAGCATGCGCTCGACGGCCTTTTCGAGGACGCGTTCCGGGAAGCGGCCTTCCAGCAGCTTGCGCGGGGTGGTCGACTTGACGCCGCCCGGGTGACCGGTGTGGCGATAGTAGACCTTGTCGTCCAGCTTCTTGCCGGTGAACTTGACCTTGTCGGCGTTGATCACGACGACGAAGTCGCCGCAGTCGACGTGCGGGGTGTAGTCGGGCCGGTGCTTGCCGCGAAGACGCATGGCGATGAACGTCGCCAGACGACCGACAACGGCGTCCTGGGCGTCGACCACGATCCACTTCTTCTCGACCTCGGCGGGCTTCAGGGAAGCCGTGGTCTTTTGCATGGGATTGATCCGTATTCCTTGTGCGTCGGGGGCCAAGGAAAGCGGCTCCGTCTGCGTGAGGGGCGGCAGGTACAGGACGGTTCGCGGCCTGTCAACAATGCGCGCGCCAGAAACTCCGCAAACCCTTATGGGACAAGGGATTTCGTAATGCGGTATTACGATACCGCATTATTATCCTCGCACCCTCAGTTGTCATCCCGGGCGAAGCGCAGCGAAGCGCAGCGAAGACCCGGGATCCAGGGGCCGTGCGCACCGCCCCTGGATCCCGGACAGCCTCTGCGAGGCTTCCGGGATGACAACAGAGGGGGAGCGACGCGCTTCTTCCCGTTCCCTCCCTAGCCTACTTCGCCGCCGCCGCGTCGAACCCGTAGGCGTGCCGCATGACCTGGTAGAGGTAGCTCTCCTCGACCACGCCGCGCACTAGGTAGGCGCCCGGCCCGTCGGCGAACACGCCCACGTCCTCGCCCGAGTGGGCGCTGCTGGGCAAGTTGGCGACGGCGTTCTGGTGGTAGTCGATGTCGTCGGTGTCTTCCTTGGACGGATCGGCGCGCGATCCGCCGCCCTCGGGGCCGCCGGGGCCCGTGGCGAAGCTGAGCACCGTGTAGGGCTTGCCGTCGCCGGCCACGACCGGTTCGCCCTCGTTGCCGGCCAGGCCCAGGATCGGGGCGTTGCGGGCGGCGTAGCCCGAGATCACCAGGCCGTGGCTGTGGTCGGCGGTGACGATCACCAGGGTGTCGTCCAGGTTCACCTTGTCCAGCACCGCCTGGACCGCCTTGGAGAACTCGACCGTTTCGGTCAGGGTCCGCTTGGCGTTGTTCAGGTGGCTGCCCATGTCGATCTTGCCGCCCTCGACCAGCAGGAAGTAGCCCTTGGGGTTCTTCGACAGCAGGTCGACCGCCTTGGTGGCCATGGCCGCCAGGGTCGGCACGCCCTGCCCCAGCACGGGGCGTTCGACCTCATAGGGCAGGTGCTCGCTGGCGAACAGGCCCAGCACGGGGCCGGTCGTGGCCGGATCCAGCGCCGCCAGCTGAGCGTCGGTGGTCACATAGGCCGCGTTCGGGGTCTTCAGCCATTCGGCGGTCAGGTCCCGGCCGTCGGCCCGCTTGCCGTCCTTGGCGTCGGGCAGGAAGCGCGAGCGCCCTCCCCCCAGCGCCACGTCCAGCCGCAGGCCCGCCGGGGCCTCGACCAGCTGGCGGGCGATGTCCTTGCAGCCGGCGGCCACGGCGTCGGTCGGCATGTCGCCGTCGCCTTCCCAGTCGCGATAGGCGGTGTGGGCGTAAACCCCCGCTGGCGTAGCGTGGGTGACGCGGGTGGTGGTCACCGCCCCCGCCGACAGGCCGTGGGCCTTGGCCAGCTCGGCGATGGTCTCGACGCGGGTCCCCGCCTCGCTGGCGCAGCTCTCGGGCTTGGCCGCCCCGCTCAGGCCGATGACCTTGTTGCGGGTCTTCACGCCGGTGGTGATGGCCGTGATGCCCGCGGCGCTGTCGGTCACCTGGGTGTCGTGGCTGTAGGTCTTGGACAGCGCCGTCCACGGCAGCTTCTCGAACGACAGGGCGTTGCTCTCGCCGTCGACGCCGCGCTGCTGGCCCTCATAGATGCGGCTGGCGACCACGGTCGAGATGCCCATGCCGTCGCCGAGGAACAGGATGACGTTCTTGGCCTTGCCGGTACGGGGGTTGACCGCCAGGGCCTTGGCCAGGGCCGCCTGGCCGGCCTGGTAGTAGGCGTCGCCGGGCGCCGCGTTGGTCACGGGCGCGGCGGGCTTGGGCGCGGCCAGGGCCGAAGCGGCCGAAACGGCGACGAGGGCGGCGGCGAGGAACAGGGAGGCGCGGGTCACGGAAAGCTCCAGCAAGGACGTCGGACGTCCTGTGCTGGCGTTTCGTGACAGTTCTTTGAGCGGTCGCTTCGAAAGCCGCTGGGCCCTAAGGCCGCCGCACCCGCCAGGCGAAGGCGGTGGCCGTGGCCAGCAGGATCGCCGCCCCGGCCTGGTGCAGCACGCCCAGCGCCAGAGGCACGGCGGACATCAGGGTCCAGATCCCCAGGCCAGCCTGCAGACAGACGACGCCGACCAGGACGAAGGCGATCAGCTTGGCCTCCTCCGGCAGGCGGCGCGAGCGCGTGGCGGCCACACCGATGACGATGGCGGCGACGAACAGGGCGTAGGCCATCAGCCGGTGGTGCAGCTGCACCGCGCCCTGGCTGTGGGCGATCGTGCCCCAGAAGCCGTGGCCGGCGTATTCGGCCGGGACCAGAGCGCCGTTCATCAGCGGCCAGTCGTTATAGACCAGGCCCGCGTCGTTGCCGGCCACCAGGGCGCCCAGCAGGCTCTGGAAGAACACCGCGCCCAGGAAACCCAGGGCCCAGCCGCGCCAGTCGGTGCGCTCCTCGACGCGCGGCGAGCCCGACCAGGCGTCGAGGGCCGTCCAGATGAGGAAGACGAACAGGCCCAAGGCCAGGCCCAGGTGGATCATCAGCCGCTCGGGGGCCACCGAGACCCGCTCGGACAGGCCGCTGGACACCATCCACCAGCCGACCAGCCCCTGCAGCCCGCCCAGGCCCAGCAGCACCGCGCAGCGCCAGATCAGCCGCCGGGGGATCAGCCGCCGGACCAGGAAGAACACGAACGGGATGGCGAACACCGCCCCGACCAGCCGTCCCAGCAGCCGGTGCGCCCATTCCCACCAGAAGATGCCCTTGTAGGCCTCCAGCGTCATGCCGGCGTTGACCAGCCTGTACTGCGGGATCTTCTTGTAGAGCTCGAAATTGGCCCGCCAGGCCTCGTCCGACATCGGCGGCAGGGCGCCCATGATCGGCTTCCACTGGGTGATCGACAGGCCGGAGTCGGTCAGGCGCGTCGCGCCCCCGACCACCACCATGCCAAACACCAGGACGGCCACGACGAACAGCCACACGGCCACGGGCCTTGAACGATCGGAACGCAGGAAGGACGTCATGACAGCCGGAAAGAACGCCAGTTAGGGGCCGAAATACGGCGAAGCCTTGCCGTACGCCCCACATGCGCGGCCGTCCATGACCTCATGACGCGTAAGGCCTCACATGCGATAACGCCCTGTGCTGGATCGGAGACCGGGATGAGCGGGGTTGGCGTTTTCGTGGCCGTGGTGATCGGCATCCTGGCCGGCTGGATCGCCGACCTGGTGCTGGCCCGCCGGCACGGGCTGTTCACCAAGCTCTTGATCGGCGTCGTCGGTTCGTTCATCGGGACCTTCATCGCCCAGCGGCTGGACCTGCGGTTCGACGGCTTCCTCGGCAGCCTGCTGGTCTCCAGCGTGGGCGCGATCTTCTTCCTGGCCGTTCTCGGCATCGTATCCAGCGTCTTCCGGAGACCCGCTTGAGCGCTCCCCTAATCCCCGCCCGCCTTCGCAAGCTGATCGGCGGGATCGGCATCCTGGTGTTCCTGGCCGCCTGGATCTGGGCCTTCACCAGCCTCTATGATTTTCTGCCGGACAATCGCGCCGTGCAGCTGATCTATTTCGTCGTCGCCGGCCTGGGCTGGGGCCTGCCGCTGATGCCGCTGATGTCGTGGATGGGCAAGGCGGACAAGCCGGTCGGGCGCTGAGCTCACCCACTTGCCCCCACCTGATCGCTTTGCGATCTGTCCGCCCCCATAGGGGGCGGAGCCTCAGCGGCGCGGCTCTTCCCCCTCTGGGGGAAGACGATCGCGAAGCGATCCGTAGGGGGCAAGTGGTCGCCGCCAAAACGAAAAAGGCCGCCCCGAAGGGCGGCCTTTCCATTCTTCCGGTCTCAAATCCCCGCGAGGAGGAAATGGTCGGAGCGACAGGATTCGAACCTGCGACCCCTTGACCCCCAGTCAAGTGCGCTACCAGGCTGCGCCACGCTCCGATCCGGAAGGAGCGCCCTTATAGGTGCGAGCCTTGCCGGGGGCAATGGGATTTCTCGGGCAATTCCCAGGGATTTGAAGCGCCCCTCAGGCGCCCCGCAAAAGCCCGTCCAGCCGGGCTTTGACGGCCTGCAGGTCGTCCAACGCCAAGACCAGCCGGTCCCGCGCCTCGTCGGCCAGGTCGCCGCGCGGAAGCGAATCGAGGCTCGCGGCGGCCAGGGCGTCCAGCGAGGCCGAGCCGTTGTCGCCCAGGCCCGCGGCGATCACATGGGTCAGGCCCTGCTCGCGGTGCAGCTTCTGCACGCCCTTGATGGTGTAGCCCTCGGCGTGCAGCAGGGCGCGCACGCCGCTCAGCACGGCGATGTCCTGCGGGCGGTAGAACCGCCGCCCGCCGGCCCGCTTCATCGGGCGAATGAACGAGAACTTGGTTTCCCAGAAGCGCAGGACGTGCTGCGGCACGCCCAGCTCGTCGGCGGCTTCGGAGATCGTGCGGAAGGCGTTGGGCCCCTTCGCCACCGCATCGATTCCTTCTTAGCCGCCGAGGGCGCGGTCGATTCGCGCCTTCATGACCTGCGAGGCCCGGAAACCGATCACCCGGCGGGGCTCGATCTCGGCGGGCTCGCCGGTCTTGGGATTGCGGCCCATGCGCGCCCGCTTGTCGCGCACCTGGAAGACGCCGAAACCGGACAGCTTGACCGTTTCGCCCTTTTCCAGCGCCTCGGCGACCAGATCCAGGGTGCGTTCGACCAGGCCCGCACAGTCCTGCCGGGTCAGACCGACTTCCTCATGGACCGCCTCGCAGAGATCGGCCCGGGTCAATGTCGCGCCTTTCATGACGCCCCCTTACGCTGGATTGACAACCCCAGAGCCCGCGCTTCGGACGGGGTGGAGCCCCGTGTTTCTGCAACGCGCTCTCATCAACTCAAGCCTGCATGCCGTGATTATCGCATGGAGTCAAAGGCTGAGCGCCAAGACTTCAGGCAATGACGCAAGCTGACCACCTAAAACGGCCACGCTTGGTCTAAAGGCGTATCACGCAGGCGCCCCAGGTCAGGCCGCCGCCCATCGCCTCGAGCAGCAGCAGCTGGCCCGGCTTGATGCGACCGTCGGCGATTCCCTGGGCGAAGGCCAGCGGGATCGAGGCGGCCGAGGTGTTGGCGTGCAGGGCGACGGTGGAGATCACCTTGTCCTCGTCGATGCCGACCCGATGGGCCACCCCGGCCAGGATACGCTGGTTGGCCTGGTGGGGGATGAACCAGTCGACCTCGGGGATCGTCACGTCGGCCGCCTTGGCCGCGGCGTGGATCGCCTCGGAGATGTTGATCACCGCGTGCTTGAACACCTGGTTGCCCAGCATGCGCAGCTTGCCGACCGTGCCGGTGGTCGACGGACCGCCGTCGACATAGAGCAGCTCCTGCTTGGTGCCGTCGGCCCGCAGGGCGAAGCCGAGCACCCCCTGGTCGGCCGTGGTCCCCTGCCCTTCGCGGGGCTCCAGCACCACCGCCCCGGCCCCGTCGCCGAACAGCACGCAAGTACCGCGGTCGGTCCAGTCCATCAGCCGGGTCATGGCCTCGGCCCCGATCACCAGGGCGCACTTCGAATGCCCGCGGGCCACGAAGCCGTCGGCGACGCTGAGGGCGTAGACGAAGCCCGAGCAGACGGCCTGGACGTCGAAGGCTATGCCGACCGGCGCGCCCAGCTTGCGCTGGACGATGGTGGCGGTGGCCGGAAACGTCATGTCCGGCGTGGTGGTGGCCACGATGATCAGGTCGACGTCGGCGGCGGTCTTGCCGGCCCGCTCCAGCGCCTGCTGGGCGGCGCGGAAGGCCAGGTCCGACACCGGCTGGTCGTCGGCCACCTTGTGGCGCTGGCGAATGCCGGTGCGCTCGACGATCCAGGCGTCGCTGGTGTCGACGATTTCGGCCAGCTGGTCGTTGGTGACGATGTTGTCCGGCAGATAGGCCCCGACGCCAGTGACGGCGCTACGAATTACGCTCACTCGGAAGCTCCCTGGCCTTCGGCGCCCGACACGCCCGCGGCCTCTTGTTCTTCAGCGCCGGACTTGAGGCCGGTCTCGGTCAGGCGTTTCAGGTTGCGGTCGATCTCGGCCGAGAAGTCGCTGCGGGCCAGGTCGACCGCCACGCGGATGGCCGAGGCGTAGCCGAGGGCGTCCGCCCCGCCATGGCTCTTGACCACGATGCCGTTCAGGCCCAGCAGCGGCGCGCCGTTGACCCGCGCTGGATCCAGGCGCCGACGCATCTTCTTCAAGGCGCCCGAGGCGATCAGCGCGCCCAGCATGGCCAGCGGGCCGGAGGTCAGGGTGCTCTTGATCTCGTTGGAGAAGAACCGCGCCATGCCCTCGGCGGTCTTCAGGGCGACATTGCCGGTGAAGCCGTCGGTGACGACCACGTCGACCGTGCCCTTGGCGATGTCGGTGCCCTCGACGAAGCCGCGATAGTCGAAGTCCAGCTTGGTCTCCTTGAGGATTGCGTGCGCCTCGCGCACCTCCTCGTGGCCCTTCTGGTCCTCGGAGCCGACATTGAGCAGGCCCACGGTCGGGCGCTCGGACCCGTGCACCGCGTGGTGGAAGGCCGCCCCCATGATCGCGAACTCGATCAGCTGCTTGGCGTCGCTCTCGACATTGGCGCCGACGTCCAGCACCGCCGAGACGCCCTGCATCGTCGGCCAGTTGGCCACGATCGCCGGGCGCTCCAGGTTGGCCCCCATGCGCAGGATCAGCTTGGAGATCGCCATCAGGGCGCCGGTGTTGCCGGCCGAGACGACGGCGGCGGCCTCGCCGGCGCGGATCGCCTCGACCGCGTTCCACAGGCTGGTGCCCTTGCCCCGGCGCATGGCCTGGGCGGGCTTTTCCTCCATCGAGATGGCCTTGTCGGTGTGGCGGACCTCGCTGACGGCGCGGGCGTCCGGTTGCTTGGCCAGCTGGGCGTTCAGCTGAGCTTCGTCGCCGTGCAGCAGGAAGCGGACGTCGGGAAGGCTCTTGGCGGCCAACGCCACGGCGGGCACGATCACGGAAGGACCGTGATCCCCGCCCATGGCGTCGATCGAAATGACTACGGGGTTAGGCACGAGGCGCTATCGGCTCCTGTAGCGGCGCACCGCCCGTTCGCGGGCGGTGGCGAAGCGGCGGGACGATACAGCCGCGAGAATATCACGCAAGCGGAAGGACTGGGCCATTTCAGGCCCCGTCTCCCCCGGCGTCGGGGTCGCTCTTCAACGCCTTCAACGCGGCGAAGGGCGAAAGGTCCACGGGCTCGGCCGGCGGTTGAAAGACCGCGCCCGGCTTGCGGGGGAACGGGTCCAGCTCCAGGGCCAGGTGCTCGATGACGTAGCCGGAGACGTCGATGGTCTCGCCCTCCAGCACGTCGGGCGGATCGTCGCCCTCGGGATCCAGCGCCAGGTCGCCGTGCTCGTCGGGCGAGGTGTTCTCGCTGTCGGCCGGCAGCACGCGAACCGAGAAGCGCGACTCGACCGGCTCCTCGAACTCGTCGGCCGACACGCTGCACACCTGGGTGACCCGCGCCCGGATCAGGCCCGAGACCTCGGCGCCGTCCATCCACGGCCGCAGGAAGACCTCGGCCTCCAGAGACTCCAGCGAGACCAGGTTCAGGGTCTTGGCGATGTCCTTGCGGGCCGCCGCGTCGAGGTCGAAACGCAGTTCCAGGCCGCGCCCCATGCGGCCCAGCGTGACGCTGTAGGGCCAGGGATCGATCACGCCTTCGGCCATTGGGCCTCTCCTTGCAGCAGGGTCTCCAGCGGCAGGGCCGCCAATTGGTCGCGCGCGGCGACCACATAGTCGGTCAGGCCCGCCAGGTCGCCCTCGCCGCGCTCCTCGAACGCGGTGCGGGCCAGGGCGGCGCTCATCACCGACCGGTCGGGCAAGGCCTTGGCGGCCTCGTCGAACGCCTTGAGCCGGCCATAGGCGGCGCCCACCAGCTTCTTCATCTTCTTGCCGACGGCGGTGTCGGACACGCCGATCTCGCGGAAGGCGTCGTCCAGGCCGCGGGTATAGGCGTTGAAGGTCTCCTGCGAAACCTCGGCCGCCGAGTCGCCCTGGCCCTTCAGCCGCTCCAGCAGCAGGGCCACGTGCAGGGTGAAAAGCTCGAACCGGCCCTCCATCGAATCGTGCACGCCCATCCGGGCGTAGAACGCCGGCGAGCGGGCCTGAGCCACCGCCGAGACGTAGAGTTTGCCCCCCGCCGCCTTGGCGGGCCTGGGTTTGAGCAGCCGGTCCAGAAACATCAGTTCGCCTCGATTTCGCCGCGACGCGGAACTAGTTAGCCGTTCGATCCACGCGGACCATTGAACTAAGCCCGCGCGGGCGATAGGTCAAAGTCAGCCTGCTCAAGGTTCCGGAGCCTCAATGTCTCGTCCCGCCGTTCTCGCCGCCGCCGTCATCGGCCTCGCCGCCGTCGCCGGGGGCTGTACGCCGCTGACGAGCTATTCCGGCTTCCAGGCGATCGAGGCCAAGCCGGCCGACATGAAGGTGGGCGTGGACAGCAAGTCGACGGTGACCGAAAAGCTCGGCTCGCCCTCGGCCACCTCCACGTTCGACGCCAACGCCTGGTACTACATCTCGCAGACCACCGACCGCGTGGCCTTCTACAAGCCGCGGGTGATCAAGCGCGACGTGGTGGCGATCAAGTTCAGCCCGGCCGACGAGAAGGTCGCCTCGGTCGACACCTACACGCTGAAGGACGGCAAGGTCATCGCCTATAACGGCCATGAGACCCCGACCCGCGGCCGCGAGATGACGATCCTCGAACAGCTGCTGGGCAACGTCGGCCGCGGCGGCATGCTGCCGCAGGACGACCAGGACGTGCCGGGCAACCGCCCGCAGGACCGCCGCTAGGCCGTTTTCCCTGGCAAAGCTTGGCCGTACGATCCGTTAAGGACAAGCGGCTGAAATCCTGCGACAATTTGTCGTCCCGTCAACGATTCCTAAACGACGGTCGCCCCATCCTTTGGGCGTGACGGCCCTGCGGCCGTCGCGGCTTCCGGGGGGATAGCTTTGAGCGCGCCCGATCTGCGCCCTTTGACGGTGCTCATCATCGACGACAGCGCGCCGATGCGCGAGATCATCGGCACGGTCCTCAAGTCGCTGGGCGTGCGCAAGATCCTCGAGGCCAGCGACGGCGTCGAGGCGCTGAAGGCCGTCACCGAGCGCGAAGTCGACATCATCTTCACCGACCTGATGATGCAACCGGTCGACGGTCTGGCGTTCATCCGCTGGGTGCGCACCTCGCCCGCCAGCGCAAATCCGTACACGCCGATCATCATGGTCACCGGCCATGCCACCCGCGCCAGCCTGGACGAGGCCCGCATGGCCGGCGTCACCGAGTTCCTGGCCAAGCCCCTGACCGCGCGCGGCGTGCTGCACCGGGTCAACGAGGTAATCAACAACCCGCGCGACTTCGTCCGGGCGGGGGCCTATTTCGGCCCGTGCCGCCGGCGCAAGATCGACCACGACTATGTGGGCCAGGAACGGCGCGGCGCAGCCGAGACGACCGACTTCCCGGTGTTCGCCGACGCCCATGGCCAGGCCGATCCCGCGCCGGTCCTCGACCCCGAAGACGTGTACTGATCACCGCCGCCACATGAACGGAAGACAACGACCGGCTTCGGGAACATTCAGCCGAGATGGCCTTTTATGGCCGCCATCGGACGCGCCGAGCGCCCGACAGGACATCGTCGGAGACTAAGTCATGAAGCGCACTCTTCTCGCCCTGGCCGCCCTGGCCACCGTCGCCGCCGCCCCGCTGGCCGCTCAGGCCGCCCCGTGGCAGACCATCAACCAACGTCAGGCTAATCTGGAGCACAGGATCGACCAGGGCGTCCGCAACGGCTCGCTGACCCGCGGCGAAGCCCTGCGCCTGCGGGGCGAGTTCCGCTCGCTCAGCCGCCTGGAGGCCAGCTATCGCCGGTCCAACGGCCTGTCGATGCGCGAGCGCGCCGACCTGGACGCCCGCTTCGACCGCCTGAGCCGCCAGGTCCGCATCGAGCGTCACGACCGCCAGGACTACCGCCGCAGCTAGGCTGATCGTCCCGCGCCAATGAAAACGCCCAGGAGGAAAACCTCCGGGGCGTCGTCATGTCAGGGTCGTCTAGTACCTTGCGTCCTTCGAGGCCCGCGTTCGCGGGCGCCTCAGGATGAGGAACATCTTGCTGACTTCCTCATCCTGAGGTGCGTAGCGAAGCGAAGCCTCGAAGGACGCACGGCTTTCATCACACCCCGTGGGCCAGGATCGCCAGCAGCAGCAGGGCCACGATGTTGGTGATCTTGATCATCGGGTTCACGGCGGGACCCGAGGTGTCCTTGTAGGGGTCGCCGACGGTGTCGCCGGTGACGGCCGCCTTGTGGGTGTCGCCGCCCTTGCTGTGCAGCACCCCGTCCTTGTCGGTGAAGCCTTCCTCGATCACCTTCTTGGCGTTGTCCCAGGCGCCGCCGCCGCTGGTCATCGAGATGGCGACGAACAGGCCGGTGACGATCACGCCCATCAGCATGGCGCCGAGCGAGGCGAACGCGTCGACCTTGCCGGCGATGGCCTGGATCACGAAGAACAGCACCACCGGCGAAAC
This sequence comes from Caulobacter sp. BE254, assembly GCF_031457295.1. Taxonomy (NCBI): domain Bacteria; kingdom Pseudomonadati; phylum Pseudomonadota; class Alphaproteobacteria; order Caulobacterales; family Caulobacteraceae; genus Caulobacter; species Caulobacter sp. BE254. Next base: position 751,995 of record NZ_JAVDWJ010000001.1, read on the forward strand.
GACCGGCAGCAGCGACGGCACGATCATCTCGCGGATCGCCGCCTTGGTCAGGATATCGACCGCCTTGCCGTACTCGGGCTTGACCTCGTAGGTCATGATGCCCGGGTTCTCGCGGAACTGGCGGCGGACCTCGGCCACGACCGACTCGGCCGCCCGGCCCACGGCCGTCATCGACATGCCGCCGAACAGGAAGGGCAGCAGCCCCCCGAACAGCAGGCCGACCACCACATAGGGGTTGGACAGGTCGAAGGTCACCGCGCCCATGCCGTCGAAGAAGCTGCCCGGCGCGGCGTTGTCCGAGAAGAACTTCAGGTCCTCGGTATAGGCGGCGAACAGCACCAGGGCGCCCAGGCCGGCCGAACCGATGGCGTAGCCCTTGGTGACGGCCTTGGTGGTGTTGCCCACGGCGTCCAGGGCGTCGGTGGTGACGCGGACTTCCGGCGGCAGGCCGGCCATTTCGGCGATGCCGCCGGCGTTGTCGGTGACCGGGCCGAAGGCGTCCAGGGCGACGATGAAGCCGGCCAGGGACAGCATGGTGGTCACGGCGATGGCGATGCCGAACAGCCCCGACAGATTATAGGCCACCAGGATGCCGACGATGATTGTCAGGGCCGGCAGGGCCGTGGACTCCAGCGACATGGCCAGGCCCTGGATGACATTGGTGCCGTGGCCCGAGACGCTGGCCTGGGCCACCGACTTCACCGGCCGAAAGCCCGTGCCGGTGTAGTATTCGGTGATCACCACAATCGCCGCGGTGACCGCCAGCCCGACCAGGCCGCAGTAGAACAGGTTGTCAGCGGTGAACATCCGGCCGTCCAGCTCGATCGGGATCGGCACCAGCTGGTGGATCACGTACCAGACCGCCGGGATCGACAGCACGCCGGTGACGATCAGGCCCTGGTAGAGGGCGCCCATGATGTTCTGCTTCTTGCCCAGGCGCACCGCGAACGAGCCGATGATCGAGGTGACGATGCAGACGGCGCAGATGGCCAGCGGCAGCAGCATCATCGACGACACCACCTCGGTTCCGCCGAAGAAGATCGCGGCCAGCACCATGGTGGCGACCGTGGTCACCGCGTAGGTCTCGAACAGGTCGGCGGCCATGCCGGCGCAGTCGCCGACATTGTCGCCGACATTGTCGGCGATGGTCGCGGCGTTGCGGGGGTCGTCCTCCGGAATGCCGGCCTCGACCTTGCCGACCAGGTCGCCGCCGACGTCGGCGCCCTTGGTGAAGATGCCGCCGCCCAGCCGGGCGAAGATCGAGATCAGCGAGGCCCCGAAGCCCAGCGACACCAGCGAGTCGACCACCACGCGGTCGGTCCCCTCATGGCCCATGGACAGCAGCAGGGCGAAGTAGCCGGCCACGCCGATCAGGGCGAAGCCCGCCACCAGCATGCCGGTCACGGCGCCGGAGGTGAAGGCCATCTTCAGACCGGCCGCCAGGCTCTCGGACGAGGCCTGGGCGGTGCGGACATTGGCCCGGACCGAGATCAGCATGCCCGCGAAGCCCGCGGCGCCCGACAGGATCGCGCCCAGGGCGAAGCCCACCGGCTGCTCCCACGACTTGAAGAAGAAGCCCAGCAGGGCGATCACCACCACGCCGACGATGGCGATCGTCGTGTACTGGCGCTTGAGATAGGCCTGGGCCCCTTCCTGGATCGCCGCGGCGATCTCCTGCATCTTCGCATTGCCGGGCGAAGCCCGCATCAGAGAGGCGGTCTGCACGGCGCCGTACAGCACCGCCAGCAGTCCGGCCCCTATGGCCACATAAAGCCAAGAACTCATCGGTCAGTCGCCCTCTTCGCGTTTCAATCACGAGGGGTCGCCGCTTCGACAGGATCACGATCGGAAAGACCGCCCCCGGCCGCACGCGACGGGCGGGCCTATGGCCTCATGCCCCCTCGATGCTCCCTGATGACGCCGGGTCGGCGCCAAGGGATGGACAGTGCCAAATGGACGCAGGGTGTCAACCGCTTGCGGGAACGGCGTTCAGTCAGGCTTGCGGCGGCCTTGGGCGCTTGCGCGAACGCTAGGGGACGAGATCGGAGTCGCCGGCCGGCGCCGGGCCCTGCGCCGGCTTGGCCGTCCCGGGCTTGGGCGCCCCGGGCTTGGCCGGCGGCGCCATGAAGTTGCGCGGCGTCTGCTTGACCACCGTCACCAGCGCCACCTTGCCCGGCCCGATCAGGCCGTTGACCTCACGCAGCACCGAGGCCTTGAGGCGAGCTTCGTCGAGGGCGACGTAGCTGTCGGGGCGCAGGAACGGCTTGCTGTGGGCCTCGCGGACGATGGCGTCGCGCAGCAGCGGCTCCTTGCCCTCGAACACCGTGACCAGCACGCCGGGTTTCAGGGTGACGGTCATCTGCACGAACACGTAGTTGACCAGCTTGCCGGCCGCGATGATCGGCAAGGCCATCGATTGCAGCTTGATCACCGGATCGGCCGCGTCCTCGCCCTCCCCCTCCTTGCCGCCCTTCTTCTCCTTCTTGGCCGAACGCGCCAGCGCCGGCGTCGCCAGCAGGGCCAGCGAGGCGGTCAGGAAGGCGCGGCGGGCGACGGGCGAAGGACGGGTCATGCCCCGTCCCTTTAACCGAGAAGGCTTGAGGTTTTGCTACCGGACGCTGTCGCCTAGAACCCGGATCGCCGATGGGCCTCGACCTCTTCCTTCGAAACATCGGAGGGATAACACTTGGGCGCGTAGCCGCCCGGTTTGCTCCAAGCGCTCCGCCCGCCGCACGCAGCACCGTTGCGCATGGCGTTGTATGGGCAAGGACAGCTTCCCGAGTAGCTGTTGATCGAAGCCTGGATGATCGCCTTGCGGATTTCCGCATCGCTCTGGGGCGCCGCGGCGCTGCTTGTTGCAATCACCGAGCCCGCGACGACCGCGTAGATAAACCGCCTTATCATCGCAAGCCCCTGGTTGAGCTTACGGCGCTGAACGGCCGCACCCCACGCCACAGAGATTGCAGACTTCAGAAAATCAACTTTAAGATCAGCACTTTGCCGATCGAAGCGGCTACCCGTGCAGCCAGCCCAGCCGCTCCGGGGTGATGTCCTTGCCCTTGAACAGGGCGCAGATCCCCTCGCCTTCCACGAACTCGCCGATGTCGCGCACCGGCACGCCGGCCGCCATGGCGGCGGCCTGGAAGGCGGCCACGTCGGTGGGATCGACGGCGCAGACAATCTCGTAGTCGTCGCCGCCGGAGGCCAGCGACATCCGCGCCTCGCCGGCTTCCGGCTGGGCGCCCAGCCAGTGGCGGGCGCCGGGCGACAGCGGCAGGCGGTCCAGGTCGACCTTGACCCGCAGGCCGCTGGCCTTGGCCACGTGGGCGGCGTCGGCCAGCAGGCCGTCGGAAACGTCGGCGGCGGCGCGGGCGTAGGCGCGCAGGGCGTCGCGGATGGCCAGGCGCGGCGGCGGCAGGCGATAGCGGCGCACCAGGCCGCCGTCGGGATCCTCGACCTCGCCCCAGTGGGCCAGCAGGCCCAGCCAGCCGTCGCCGATCGTGCCGCTGACCATCAGGCGGTCGCCGACCCGAGCGCCCTTGCGCAGCACCGCGTCGCCGCTGGGCACCCAGCCCAGGAAGGTGGCCGAGACCACCATCGGCCCCGAGGTGGTGACCGTGTCGCCGCCCAGCAGGCTGACATCGTAGAGCACGCCGTCCTCGGCCAGGCCGCGGGCGAAGGTCTCGCGGTCGGTCAGGGTAGTGCCCGAAGGCCAGCCCACCGCCAGGAAATAGCCGTAGGGAACCGCGCCCTTGGCGGCCAGGTCCGACAGGTTGGTGCGCAGCAGCCGCTTGGCCACCACGTCCAGCTCCTCGCCGGCCAGGAAGTGCACGCCGGCCACCATGGCGTCCTTGGTGATCACCAGGTCGTAGCCGGGACGCGAGGGCAAAACGGCCGCGTCGTCCAGCAGGCTCAGCGCCGCCGCGTCGCCGCGGGTCAGCGGCCGCAGCAGCCGCTCGATCAGACCGAACTCGTCGACGGGCGGCGCGGCGGCCGGCGTCGCGGCCTCATCGAACCACGCGTCGTCGACCGCCGGCGCTTGCGCCGTCGGCTCGTCGAACCAGTCGTCGTCAGCGTCTGGCGTCACGCGCAATGGCGTCCAGGGCGCCGTTGATGAAACCGGATTCCGGTCCTTCGAAGAACGACTTGGCGATCTCGACATATTCGTCGATCACCACCTCTTTGGGCACGTCGGGCCGGTGCATCAGCTCGTAGGCTCCCGAGCGCAGCACCGCGCGGGCCGTGGCGTCCAGGCGCTCCAGCTTCCAGCCCGAGGCCAGTCGGCGGACGATGGCCTGGTCGACGGCGGCCTGGTGCGCGACGACGCCCTTGGCCAGCTCGGCGAAGAAGACCTCGTCGGCCTGAGCCAGGCGGTCGCCGTCCGGCCCATCGACGTCGCGGTCGAAGCGGTGCTCGGAGAACTCGCGGACCACCGCGTCGACGCCGACGCCGGAGACTTCCATCTGGTACAGGGCCTGGACGGCGGCCAGCCGGGCCACCGAACGGGGTTGGATGCGATCGCCCCGGCTCATCGCGCTTGTCCCAGCAACTGACGCTTCAGGCCAACGATCTCGAGGCATTGCTGGGCGGCCTTGCCGCCGCGGTCGCCTTCCGAGGCGCGGGCCCGGGTCCAGGCCTGGTCCTCCTCGTCGACATTGACGACGCCGTAGCCGATGGCCAGGCGCTTGCCGAACGACAGGTCGTTCAAGCCGCGCGCGGTCTCATTGGCCATGACCTCGGAATGATAGGTTTCGCCGCGGATGATGACGCCCAGCGCCACGAACCCGTCATAGCGCACGCCGACCGGACGGTTGCCCGCCTCCTCGGCCATAGCGATGGCGGTCGGCAGCTGCATCGTCTCGGATACGGTGATCACGTCGTACTCGGCGCCCTGGGCGTCGATCGCCTGCGCCGCACCTTGCAGCAACGCGTCGGAAAGCCCCGAATAGCGCCGGGCTTCCACGATCAGCAGGCGAATCTTGTCTTCCACCATAGTCCTTTGACTTCTCCTCGACGGGGCAGGTCACTTCGCACCAAACGGCGCCGTCGCCAAATCGAATCGTAGCCCCGGCGGCTTCGCCGCCGAAACCAAATCGTAGAATGGCGGCCTCGCCCCGAAACCAAATCCGCACCGCCGGCTCCGTCGCCGACGGCCGAATCACAGAATGCGCCTATAGCTCATCCTCGGCGACGTCGCTGAGGCCTTCCTGGCCAAGAAACTTCGCGAAATCGCTGGTTTCCCGGAAATCGCGATAGACCGAGGCGTAGCGGACGTAGGCGACGTCATCGAGCGACTTCAACGCCTTCATGACCATTTCGCCCACCGCCGACGACGGCAGCTCGGTCTCGCCCTGGCTTTCCAGCTGCCGGACGATGCCGTTGACCATCCGCTCCACCCGTTCCGGATCGACCGGCCGCTTGCGCGTGGCGATCGAGATCGAGCGCACCAGCTTCTCGCGGTCGAACGGCGAGCGCCGGCCCGAACGCTTGACGATGGTCAGCTCGCGCAGCTGCACCCGCTCGAAGGTGGTGAAGCGGCCGCCGCATTCGGGGCACAGCCGGCGACGGCGGATGGCCGCCCCGTCTTCCGACGGGCGGCTGTCCTTCACCTGGCTTTCCATGTGGCCGCAGAACGGGCAGCGCATGATCTAGGCCCTCCCGCCTGATGCAGGCCTATTAGTTGTAGATCGGGAACCTTGCCGTCAAGGCCAGGACTTCCTCGCGCACCTTGGCCTCGACCTCGGCGTTGCCGTCGGGACCGTTGGCGGCCAGGCCGTTGACGACCTCGCCGATCAGCTGGCCCACGCGAGTGAACTCGGCCGTCCCGAAGCCGCGGGTGGTGCCGGCCGGCGTGCCCAGACGGATGCCGGAGGTGACGGTGAACGGCGCAGTGTCGAACGGCACGCCGTTCTTGTTGCAGGTCATGTGGGCGCGCTCGAGGCTGTGCTCGGCGTCGCGACCGGTCACGCCCTTGGGCCGCAGGTCGACCAGCATCAGGTGGCTGTCGGTGCCGCCCGAGACGATGTTGACCCCTTGGGTCTGCAGCGCCTCGGACAGCGCCCGGGCGTTGTCGATCACCTGCTGGGCATAGGCCTTGAACGACGGCTGCAGCGCCTCGCCGAAGGCCACGGCCTTGGCGGCGATCACGTGCTCCAGCGGACCGCCCTGCAGGCCGGGGAACACCGCCGAATTGACCTTCTTGATGATCGCCTCGTCATTGGTCAGCACCATGCCGCCGCGCGGACCGCGCAGGGTCTTGTGGGTGGTGGTGGTGACCACGTGGGCGTGCGGGATCGGGCTGGGGAACACCCCGCCGGCCACCAGGCCCGCGAAGTGGGCCATGTCGACCATCAGATAGGCGCCGACCTCTTCCGCGATCTGGCGGAAGCGGGCGAAGTCGATGTGGCGGCTGTAGGCGCTGCCGCCGGCGATGATCAGCTTGGGCTTGTGGGCCTTGGCCACTTCCTCGACCGCGTCGTAGTCGATCAGCTGGTCCTGCTGGCGCACGGTGTAGGACACCGGCTTGAACCACTTGCCCGACTGATTGGCGGGGCTGCCGTGGGTCAGGTGGCCGCCGGCGGCCAGGTCCATGCCCAGGAAGGTGTCGCCCGGCTGCAGCAGCGACATGAACACCGACTGGTTGGCCTGCGAGCCCGAGTGCGGCTGGACGTTGGCGAAGCCGGCCCCGAACAGCGCCTTGGCGCGCTCGATGGCGATGGTCTCGATCTCGTCGACATATTCGCAGCCGCCGTAGTAGCGCTTGCCCGGATAGCCCTCGGCGTACTTGTTGGTCAGGATCGAGCCCTGGGCCTCGAGCACCGCCCGCGAGACGATGTTCTCCGACGCGATCAGTTCGATCTGGTTCTGCTGGCGGTTCAGCTCCAGGCCGATGCGGTCGAAGATGTCGCGATCGGCCGCGGCCAGGTCCGCCCCGAAGAAGGCGTTCTTGTCGGCGGTGATGTTGCTGGCCGGTGCGGTCATGGACGCTCTCCTGTCGATAGGTCGGACTCGGGCGAGTTCGGTCGCGCTCTCTTTACCCCCCTTCGCGCCACGATCAATCCGGGAACCTCATCCCGAGCCGGGGCGTTGCGAAGGAAGCGGCGCCGGTAGAACCGGCAGCCAGGCGTTTTGGCGACCTCCAGACAGATCGAAGACAGGGCGGAAAGAGTATGGCGACGGCGTACGGCGAGGCGGAAAACCATGGCGACGACGTCGATATTCTGGGCCTCAGCGCGTCGATCGTGGCCGCCTACGTGGCCCAGAACACGGTCGCCCGCACGGCGATCCCGGAGCTGATCCGCTCGGTCCACGGCGCCCTGTCGTCCCTGAGCGGCGCCCAGGCCGAACAACAGCCCGCCGAGCGCAACAAGCCGGCCGTGCCGGTCTCGCGGTCGGTGCAGCGCGACTACATCGTCTGCCTGGAAGACGGCAAGAAGCTGAAGATGCTCAAGCGCTACCTGCGCACCCATTACGACATGAGCCCCGAGGAATACCGTCGCAAATGGTCGCTGCCCGGCGACTATCCGATGGTGGCCCCGGCCTACGCCGAGCGCCGCTCCGACTTCGCCAAGTCGATCGGCCTGGGCAAGGGGAAGATGCGGGGGCGCTGACCTACCCCTCCCCCTGTGGGGGAGGCGATCGCGCAGCGATCGGTGGGGGGAGTTTTAGGAGCGGAGATCGTAGGACCGGCTATCGGCCGATCACTCCCCCCTCCGTCGGCTTCGCCGACACCTCCCCCACGGGGGGAGGAACTAAGATCTAAGCCGCGTGGCCGCCCATGCGGGCCACGTTGCAGTGGGCCCAGAGCTTTTCCATCGCCCCGACCAGCTTGCGCATCATCTCGTCGGTGTGGAACGGCGTGGGGGTGAAGCGCAGGCGCTCGGTGCCGCGCGGCACGGTGGGGTAGTTGATCGGCTGCACATAGACGCCGTGGTCGGCCAGCAGCATGTCGCTGATCATCTTGCAGTGGACGGGGTCGCCGACCAGCACCGGGACGATGTGGCTGTCGTTTTCCATCACCGGCAGGCCGGCCGCCTTGAACATCGCCTTCAGCGTCTGGGCGCGCTCCTGGTGGGCCTCGCGGACCTCCGGGTGCTGCTTCAGGTACTTCACGCTGGCCAGCGCCCCGGCGGTCAGGGCCGGCGGCAGCGAGGTGGTGAAGATGAAGCCCGAGGCGACCAGGCGGATGGCGTCGACCACCACCGCGTCGCCTGTGATGTAGCCGCCCATCACGCCGAAAGCCTTGCCCAGCGTGCCCTCGATGATGTCGATCTGGTCCATCAGGCCGTCGCGCTCGGCCACGCCGCCGCCGCGCGGGCCGTACATGCCCACGGCATGGACCTCGTCGAGATAGGTCATCGCGCCGTACCGCTTGGCCAGGGCCACCGTGCCGGCCATGTCGGCGATGTCGCCGTCCATGGAATAGACGCTTTCGAACGCCACCAGCTTGGGCGCGTCGGCCGGGGCGGCGGCCAGCAGCTGCTCGAGGTGCGCCAGGTCGTTGTGGCGGAAGATGTGGCGCTCGCAGCCGCCGTTGCGGATGCCGGCGATCATCGAGGCGTGGTTCTGGGCGTCGGAAAAGATGATCAGGCCCGGCAGGATCTTCTGCAGCGCCGACAGGCTGGCCTCGTTGGAAACGTAGCCGGAGGTGAACAGCAGGGCCGCTTCCTTGCCGTGCAGGTCGGCCAACTCGGCCTCCAGTTCGACATGGTGATGGTTGGTGCCCGAGATGTTGCGCGTGCCGCCCGAGCCCGAACCGTGATGGTCGATCGCCGCATGCATAGCGTCCAGCACCACGGGGTTCTGGCCCTGGCCCAGATAGTCGTTCGAGCACCAGACCACGATCTCGCTCTCGCCGCCGTCTGGACGGGTCCAGGTGGCGCGCGGAAAGGCCCCGCGATGGCGCTTCATGTCGGCGAACACCCGGTAGCGGCCTTCGTCGCGGATCTGGTCGACGACACTGCGGAACGCGGCTTTGTAGTCCATGGTCACTTCATCCGACGGACTTCGACGAGTCCGACCGGTCCCTTCTCAAGGCTCGGCTTTTCGCACCGGCGACGCACGCTGTCCACATAGGTGCGTTTACCTATCGTGTCGAACTACGCGATTGAACAGACTGATCGCGCCAATGAACACCTGGAGTGAACACCCTGGCGACGGATCCGCCAACCGGTTCAGTTCAGGTCGGCGATTTTGCCGCGCAGCATCTGCAGCACGGCCGAGAAGTCCTTGCCGCCGAAGCCGTTGGCGTCGAACAGGGCGTAGAGGGCCTCGGCCTGGGCGCCCATCGGGGTGGAAGCGCCCGCCTTGGCGGCGGCTTCCTGGGCCAGTTTCAGGTCCTTGAGCATCATCGCCGTGGCGAAACCGCCCTCGTAGGCGCGATCGGCAGGGGTGGCGGGCCCCACGCCCGGGACCGGGCAATAGGTCGACACCGACCAGCACTGGCCCGACGACTTGCTGGCGATCTCGAAGAACCGGTCGGCGGCCAAGCCCAGCTTCTCGGCCAGGGCGAAGGCCTCGCAGGTTCCCAGCATCGACACGCCCAGCAGCATGTTGTTGCAGATCTTGGCCGCCTGGCCGGCCCCGTGACCGCCGGCATGGATGGTCGCGCGGGACATCGGGGCCAGCGCCGCCTCGACGGCCGGAAAGTCGTCGGCGTCGCAGCCGACCATGAAGGCCAGGGTCCCGGCCTCGGCGGCCATGATCCCGCCCGACACCGGGGCGTCGGCGAACCGGAAGCCCGCGGCTTTCGCCTGCCCGGCCACGACCCGAGCGCTGTCGACGTCGATGGTCGAGCAGTCGATCAGCAGCGCCGACTTGGCCGCGTGGGCCAGCACCTGCTCGCCATAGACGCCGCGCACGTGCGGTCCGGCCGGCAGCATGGTGATCACCACCTCGGCGTCGGCCACCGCCTCGGCCACCGAGCCCGCCGGATGGCAGCCGGCCGCCGCGGCCTTGTCCAGCGCCGCCGCCGACAGGTCGAAGGCGCGCACATGATGCTGGGCCTTGGCCTGGTTGGCGGCCATGCCGCCGCCCATGTTGCCCAGGCCGATGAAGGCGATGCGGGTCATGTGGATGCTCCCTGCGACGGTCGCGCCTTCGTGGGCCGACCCTTTTTATGTTTCACAACAGGTTGTCATCCCGGAAGCGCGCAGCGCTTCCGGAACCCGGGTGAACCGCACCGCCTTCGCCCAGCCCCCTAGGTCCCGGACAACCTCTGCGCGGTTTCCGGGATGACAACTTTTAGGATTAAAGCGCTTGCCGCCTACCGCGCCCCCGCCGGCTTGCGGAACTTGTAGATGAACTGGTCGGTCTTGCCGCGGATCGACGGGTCGAAGACGCTGAGCTTGCGGGTGTCGGACCGGTCGCGCAGCACCCGGCTTTCGCCCTCGAAGATGAAGCCCGCGGCGGTCACCTCGCGCTTGACGGCCTCCGCGTCGATACGGTGCAGGGTCTCGGTGTCGCGCAGGCCCGAGCCCGGTTCGGCCGAGTGGTCGACGACCAGGTAGACGCCGCCCGGCTTCAGGGCCCGGAAGATCTGGCGGTTGACCACCGACAGGTCGGCCGGCCCCATGAACTTGTCGTGCATGTCGTGGTAGTTCTGGGCGGTGAACACCAGGTCCAGTTTCTCCGGCGTGGCGAAGTTGGGCAGGGTGTTGAGGATCACCGACACGTTCTTGTAGGCCGGGTCGCGGGCGATGGCCGTCACGGCCGGCTCGCGCTTGGCCAGCTTGGTCAGTTCGTCCGGCACATAGGCGTAGACGTGGCCGCGCGGCCCGACGGCCTTGGACAGGATGCGGGTGAAATAGCCGCCGCCGGGGATCAGGTCGGCGACCTTGGCGCCCGGCTTGACGCCGGCGAAGGCCAGGGTCTGGCCCGGCAGGCGGTTCTCGTCGCGGACCATGTCGGCGGCCGGGCGCTTCGAATCGGACAGGGCCGCGGCGATGTTGGCGGGAATCGCGGCGGGCGCGTCGGCCGGCGGAGGCGGCGGCGGCGCTGCGGGGCCCATCGGAGTCGTGGCGCAGCCCGCCAGGGCGAGCACGGCGATGAGGCTGAGTAGCGGCTTACGCATGGGTGTTCCTTCCGACGGCGTCTTCTCGTTGCGGGCAAGCTAGCGCAGCAATCACGCTACGTCAGCGGCGACCACTCCTGATCGACCGGGAGCGGCGCGAAAATCTCATCCAACATGGCGTCGGACACATCTTCAAGCTTGGCCGGATCCCATTTCGGCGCGTTGTCCTTGTCGATGATCACCGCCCGCACGCCCTCAAGGAAATCGTGCCGCCGGACCACGCGCGAGCCGATCCGATATTCCATGGCCATGTTGTCAGCGAAGTCGGTCATCGCCGCCCCCGCCTCCAGCTGGCGGAAGGCGACCTTCAGGGTCTGGGGCGACTTGGTCTTCATTGTCGCCAACTGGGCCTTGCCCCAGTCGCTGCTGTCGGCCTCCAGGAACTCGAAGATCTGCTCGACGCTGTCGCCGACGAACAGGCGGTTGAGGTCCTGCTCGAAGCTGACCAGCGGCGCCTTGCCGGCGTCGGCGCGGTACTTCTTCAGCGTCTCCTCGATGCGGCGGGGGTCGGCGATGATCGCCTTCTTCAGCCCCTCGACGGCGCCGAACTCGACGAAATGGGTGGCGATGCCCAGCCGCAGGCAGTCCGCGCCCTTGATCCGCGCCCCGGTCAGGGCCAGCCACAGCCCCGCCTTGCCCGGCAGGCGCGGCAGGTACCAGCCGCCGCCCACGTCGGGGAACAGGCCGATGCCGGTCTCGGGCATGGCGAAGGTCGTCCGCTCGGTGGCGATCCGGTAGTGGGCCGGCATCGAGATGCCAACGCCGCCGCCCATCACCACCCCGTCCAGGAGGGCGACCACCGGCGTGTCGTAGGTGAACAGCAGGTGGTTCAGCTGGTATTCGGTGTGGAAGAAGGCCCGCGCCTCCTTGGCGTCGCCCGCGCCGCTGCGGGCCAGCATGCGGATGTCGCCGCCGGCGCAGAAGCCGCGTTCGCCGGCATGGTCGATCACGACCATGTAGATCTCCGGATCGTCCCGCCAGTCCAGCAGCGCGCCGATCATCGTCTCGCACATGGTCTGGGTCAGGGCGTGCAGCGCCTGGGGCCGGTTCAGGGTCAGCCGGCCGACGTTCTTCTGGACGCGGACAAGGACTTCGGGTTGGTCGGTCATACGGCTTCCTTGGCGGCTTCCTTGGCCCGTTCGGGGTCTTCGACCGGTTCGCAGTCGAGGCGGTCGATCTGGCCGCCGCTCAGCCGAAAGATCGCGTCCTGCGGCACGTCCTGCTCCAGCGTCTGGGCCGGCGACAGGCCAGCATAGGCGCCGCGCAGCAGGCGGCCGGCGATGCCGTGGCTGACCACGATCAGCCGCCGCTCCGGCTCGGCGGCCTGTTCGGCCAGCCAGCCGCCGACCCGCGCCATCAGTTGGTCGTAGGTCTCGCCGCCGGGCGCGGCGAAGAACCAGGTGCGATCGGCGAACAGTTCGGGATGGTCACGCTGCACGTCGGCGCGCAGGCGCCCTTCCCATTCGCCGACCGTCAACTCCATCAGCCGGTCGTCGAACTCGACGGGCAGGCCCAGCTTGCCGCCGATGATCCCGGCCGTGTCCCGCGTCCGCCGCAGCGGACTGGCGACGATGCGCCAGGGCCGGTCGGCGTCGCGCCGGACTAGGTCATGCAGCAGATCGGCCATCGCCCCGGCCTGGGCGCGGCCCAGCGGCGTCAGGTCGGACTCGCACTGGCCCTGCAGCCGATGCGCGCGGTTCCACTCGGTCTGGCCGTGGCGGCAGAGATAGATCATTCAGGTCGCCGATCTCAGGTCAAAACACTCGACGCCATTGGCGACAGCCACCGTCAGCAGAGCTTCATCGCGTGAGACTAGAGGCCAGCCTTCAGCAACAGCCAGCGCGAAATAGGATGCATCGAAGAGGCTGAGACGCGTCGTTCGCGCCAAAAGCGCGAGCTCTTCGATTCCCGCCGCGGAGGCGTGAAGCTGAATATTGAGCCGCTGATAGTTCAATAAGGCCTTGTCGTAACCCTCAGTGGTCAGCAGGCCTCGCCGCACCATGCCGACGAGCACGTTATAGACCTCCCACGCAAAGATGGCCGGCGCCTGGAAGATCGTCGCATCGATTTGGCCTAGAAAGGCGGACGCGGCCTCGGTCGCCTGCGAAGGCAACAGCCAGGCCAAGGCGGCCGAGGCGTCCAGAACGACCGATTTCACTCGCGAGCCATCTGCTTCAGGTCTTCCCAGGTCAGCTTCTCGACCTCCGGATTGGCGGCGGCGATCGAATCGCGAAGCGCCTTGAATCGGGCGACGAGCTCCTTTGCCGGCGTCTTCCGCGCAAGGCCGGGCTCGGCCTGGAGCGCAGGCGCCAACGTGGCCACCGCGCGACCATGGCGCGTGATGGTCACCGTCTCGCCGTCCTTCTCGACGGCGTCGAGCAGGGCCGACAGGTGGGTCTTGGCTTCGAGCACGCCGACTTCGCGCATGGGAGACTCCCAATTCTGACCAGTTATGGTCAGATTAGCACATCACTGCCGGAACATCTCGCGCGCTATGATCACCCGCATGATCTCGTTGGTCCCCTCCAGGATCTGGTGGACCCGCAGGTCGCGGACGATGCGCTCCAGCGGGTAGTCCTGCAGGTAGCCGTAGCCGCCGTGCAGCTGCAGGGCGTCGTTGGCCACTTGGAAGCCGGCGTCGGTGGCGAAGCGCTTGGCCATGGCGCACAGCTTGGTGGCCTGCGGGTCGCGGTTGTCTAGGGCATGGGCGGCGCGGCGCACCATCAGGCGCGCGGCCTCCAGCTCGGTGGCCATGTCGGCCAGCTTGAACTGCAGGGCCTGGAAGTCCTTCAGGGCCTTGCCGAACTGGTTGCGGGTCTCGAGATAGGCCTTGGCGGTGTCGAGCGCGAACTGGGCGCCGCCCAGCGAGCAGGAGGCGATGTTCAGCCGCCCGCCGTCCAGCCCCATCATGGCGAAGCGGAAGCCTTCGCCCTCCTGGCCGATGCGGTTGGCGGCCGGCACGCGGCAGTCGTCGAAGTTCACCGCGGCGGTCGGCTGGGCGTTCCAGCCCATCTTGCGCTCGTTGGCGCCGAAGCTGAGGCCCGGCGCCCCCTTCTCGACCACGAACGCCGAGACGCCCTTGGCCCCGTCGCCGCCCGTCCGGGCCATGACCACATAGACGTCGGAGACCCCGCCCCCCGAGATGAAGGCCTTGCCGCCGTTCAGCACATAGTGGTCGCCGTCCAGCCGCGCCGTCGTGCGCATGTTGGCCGCGTCGGAGCCCGCGCCCGGTTCGGTCAGGCAGTAGCTGGCGATCAGCTCCATGGTGGTCAGGCGCGGCAGGTAGCGTCGGCGCAGGTCGTCGGAGCCGAACCGGTCGATCATCCACGAGGCCATGTTGTGGATGGTCAGATAGGCCGCGGTCGGCACGTCGCCGTAGCTCAGCGCCTCGAAGATGATCGAGGCGTCCAGGCGCGACAGCCCGCTGCCGCCGACGTCGTCCTGGACATAGATGCCCGCGAAGCCCAGGGACGCCGCCTCGCGCAGCACGTCGACCGGAAAGTGCTTGCGTTCGTCCCATTCGGCGGCGTGCGGGGCAAGGCGTTCCGCCGCGAAGCCCGAGGCCATGTCCCAGATAGCGCGTTGATCGTCGTTGAGCGCGAAATCCATGCGCGATATCCTCCCAAGCGGGGCAGGGTGAACCCCTCGCCTTCTTGGCCGCTGACCTGCCGCGCGCCGGCGACTGTGTCAATCATATCTCACTTGCCGACTTTGAATGCCGCAGTGCGCAAAAAGTCGGAACGAAGTGTCGCACCGCCCTTGATCCGCCCGTCCTCGAGTATCAAATCGCGGCCATCGGAGGCGTCGTCTTTCTGTCATGCGTAAGCTCATTGCCGTTTTCGCCGCCCTCGCGGCCCTTGCCAGCGTGTCGTCGGTCCAGGCGGCCGACCTGGGTATCTGGACGGGGCCCAAGGACAATGTCCGGGTCGCGATCAAGAGCTGCGGGACCAGCACCTGCGGCACCGTGGTCTATGCCAGCCCCAAGGCCGAGGCGGACGCGCGCAAGAGCGGCCTGACCACCCTGGTCGGCCAGCAGCTGCTGCGCGACTTCGAGCCCACCCGCAACGGCAACATGCGCGGCAAGGTCTTCGTGCCGACCCTGAAGGTCACCCTGGTCGGCACCGCCGAGTTCATCGACGGCCGCACCATGAAGGCCAAGGGCTGCGTCTTGGGCGGGCTGATCTGCAAGTCGCAGGTCTGGCGCCGGATCGACGGCGTCCAGCAGGCGCGCGCCGAAAACGTCAACTACGCCCCGTAGTTCGAGCGCCCTTAAGCAACCAACCGCCTTGCCTCGCGCCGCCCGCCGCGCGAAACCCTAGGCCATGACCACGCCGCCCCTCGCCCCCTACCCCGCCACCCGCCTGCGCCGCCTGCGCCAGGCCGACTGGACCCGCCGCCTGGTCCGCGAGACCACCCTGGCGCCGTCCGACCTGATCTGGTCGATGGTGGTGCACGAGGGCGAAGGGACGATCCCGGTGGCCTCCATGCCCGGCGTCGAGCGCCTGAGCGTCAGGGACGCCGCCAAGGCCGCCGTGCGGGCCCGCGACCTGGGCATCCCGGCCATCGCCATCTTCCCGCACATCGACGGGGCCCGGAAGGACCCGGCCGGCTCGATCGCCGCCGATCCGGACGGGGTGATCCCCCGCGCCGTCAAGGCCATGAAGGACGCCGCGCCCGAGGTCGGGATCATGTGCGACGTGGCGCTCGACCCGTTCACCGACCACGGCCATGACGGGGTGGTCGAGGGCGGCAGGATCCTCAACGACCCGACCATCGAGCGGCTGATCGAGCAGGGCCTGATGCAGGCGCAGGCTGGCGCCGACATCCTGGCCCCGTCCGACATGATGGACGGCCGTGTCGGCAAGCTGCGCGCCGCCCTGGAAGGGGCCAACTTTCAGGACACCATGATCATGTCCTACGCCGCCAAATACGCCTCGGCTTTCTACGGCCCCTATCGCGACGCCATCGGCTCGGCGAAACTTTCGGCCGGCCAGGGCGATAAGAAGACCTACCAGATGGACCCGGCCAACAGCGAGGAGGCGATCCGCGAGGTCGCCCTCGACATCGCCGAGGGCGCCGACATGGTCATGGTCAAGCCGGGCCTGCCCTATCTGGACATCCTGCGCCGCCTGGTCGACGAGTTCCGCATGCCCACCTACGCCTTCCAGGTCTCGGGCGAGTACGCGATGATCAAGGCCGCCGGCATGAACGGCTGGATCGACGAGGAGCGCGCCATCCTCGAAAGCCTGACCGCCTTCAAGCGGGCCGGCGCGGCCGGGATCATCAGCTATTTCGCGCCCTGGGCGGCGGAAAAGCTGGGCTGACATGGCCGCGCCGAGGACCGCCTTCAGCCAGGGACGGTTCTACGGCGCGCCCACCGTCGAGCGCCGCCTGCCCCAGATCCGCCTCGCCCACCTGTCGGCCACCACCAGCGCCGAGGACGTGCACGAGCACAGCCACGACGACGCCCATTTCGTCCTGGCCACCCACGGCCGCTACCTGACCACCGCCTGGGGCCCGGAGACCGAGGGGCCGGTCCTGGTCTACAACCCGCCCGGCGTGATCCATCGCGACCGCTTCGTCGCCGCCGGCGGCTACTTCCTGGCGGTCAGCTTCGAGGCCCCCGTCTGGCGCGAGCTTTCCGGGGTCTCCAGGCGAGTCGCCATCGATGCCCTGCGCCTGACCGGCCCGGTCGCCCGCCGCGCCGCCCTGCGCCTGACCCGCGCCCTGCTCAGCCGCGACGCCGACCCGGTCACCCTGGAGAGCCTGGGCCTGGAGCTGGCCGGCCAGGCGATGACGCCCGCCGGCGAGGGCGACCATCCGCCGCCGTGGCTGGCCACGGCCGAGACCTTCCTGGCCGACAGCTTCGACCAGCCCATCACCATCGCCGACGTGGCCCGCGCGGCCGGCGTCCACCCGGTCCACCTGGCCCGCGGCTATCGCCGATGGCTGGGCGCGGCGCCCGGCGAGCGCCTGCGGACCCGCCGCCTGGAACGGGCCGCCGACCTGTTGATGCGCGGCCGCGCCTCGATCGGCCAGATCGCCCTGGCGTCCGGCTTCTGCGACCAGAGCCACCTGAACCGCCAGTTCCATCGGGCCTATGGCGTGACCCCCGGCGAGTTCGCGCGACTGTGCGGACGGCCGCTGGATGTTTCACCCGTCCAAGACGCGGTCCAGGCGGCCGGCTAGACGAGGCCCTCAAGCCCCCTTGGCACCTTCGCCCGGAGAGTCCTGTGAAATCGCTGCTGCTCGCCGCCGCCCTGCTCCTGGCCGTCCCGGTGGCCGTTCAAGCCGCGCCGTCGGACTGGCCCACGGCCGCGCCGGCCGCCGAAGGCCTGTCGGCCGCCCGGCTCGAGGCCATGTCGACCGCCATCAAGGCGGGCCAGTTCCAGCAGATCACCAGCGTCCTGATCGCCCGCCACGGCAAGCTGGCGTTCGAGGCCTATTACGACGACGGCAAGCCCGACGGTGGTGCGGAGGCGCGGCGCAACACCCGCTCGGCGACCAAGACGGTGACCGCCATGCTGGCCGGCGCCGCGCTCGACCGCCACGCCCTTCCCGGCGTCTCGGCCCCGATCAAGGTCTATCTCAAGGACCGCCCGCCCGCCGCCAATCCCGATCCGCGCAAGGACAGGGTCACGGTCGAGGACCTGCTGACCATGAGCTCGATCGCCGAATGCGACGACGACAACCAATATTCGCGCGGCAACGAGGAGCGCATGTACCTGATCGAGGACTGGGTGGGCTTCTATCTCGACCTGCCGGTGCGCGGCTTCCCGGCCTGGTCGCCCAAGCCGGAGGCCTCGCCCTACGGCCGTGCCTTCAGCTACTGCACCGCCGGCGTCACCACCCTGGGGGCGGTGATCCAGGGCGCGGTCGGCAAGCCCCTGCCCGCCTTCGCCGACGAGGTTCTGTTCGGGCCCTTGGGGATCGACAAGCCCGAATGGCAGGTCTCGCCCCTGGGCCTGGCCCAGGGCGGCGGCGGGCTGGGCCTGCGCAGCCGCGACCTGCTGAAACTGGGCCAGCTCTATCTGGACCAGGGCCGCTGGAACGGCCGGCAGGTGCTGTCCGCGGCCTATGTCGCCGCCGCCACGGCGCCGCACGCCCAGGCCCAATCCGACGCCGACTACGGCTACCTGATCTGGCTGCAGACCTTCGGCGGCCACAAGGCCTGGGTGATGAGCGGCACGGGCGGCAACAAGGTCGTGATCGTGCCCGACCTGGCCCTGGTGGCGGTGATCACCACCACCAACTTTGGCGTCCGCCAGCCGCACGCGATCTCCGAGAAACTGCTGACGGAACACATCCTGGCGGCGGTCGAGCCCTGACGCGACTCGAACGAGCGGCTAGGCTGGACGCATGACCCCGCCCAGCATCGACATCGTCACCGCCGTGATCCGCGACGCGGCCGGCCGCATGCTGGTGGTCCGCAAGCGCGGCACGGCGATCTTCATGAAGCCGGGCGGCAAGCGCGAGCCCGGCGAGGACGACCTGACCGCCTTGGCGCGCGAACTGGACGAGGAGATCGGCTGCCGGCTGATCGGCGCGACCCTGCTGGGCGCCTTCGAGGCCCCGGCCGCCAACGAGCCCGGCTTCACCGTGCGGGCGGCCACCTACCTGGCGACGGTCGAGGGCCAGGTCGCCGCCCGGGCCGAGATCGAGGAACTTGCCTGGATCGACCCCGCCGCGCCGGGCGACATCGTGCTGGCCCCGCTGATGCGGGTGGTGCTGGCGGCGCTCGCCGCCTAGATCCTGGTTCTAGCAGCCCCAAACGTTGTCATCCCGGCTGTAGCGAAGCGGAAGGCCGGGATCCAGGTGAACCGCACCGCATCCGCCCAGTCCCCTGGGTCCCGGACAGCCTCTGCGAGGCTTCCGGGATGACAACGGCTCTTGGATTCCGACATTCGCGTCCAGTTTTGCGCGCGAAACCTAGATCCGCTCGAACGCCTCGCGCAGGATCGTGGCCCGCCGCCCTTCCGGCCGGATCATCAGGAACTTGCCCGACCACACCGCGGGAATGGACCACTGGCCGCCGATCTCGGTGGCGTCGGCGCTCAGGGCGCCATCATAGGCCACGGCGTGGGTCCAGCCGTTCGTGCCGTCATAGGTCTTGGTGAACGCCACCGCCTGGCCGGCGCGCTTGCCCAGCAGGGTGGCGAACACCTCGCACCAGTCGCCCCACTCGTCCTGCGCCGTTTCGTGGATCGAACCGCTGAGCCAGGCGCCGCTCTCGATCAGGGTGGCTGTGAAGCCGACCGGCGCGAACGCTCCAGGATAGGAATAGAGCCCCTGCCAGATGCCCGTCAGATTGCCGTTCGCCGCCATGGTCGCGCCCCCGCCCTCGCGCGCTCATAGGCGCCACCCCCACGCCTCCCGTCAAGGTCGAGGCCCTCGCGCGAAACCTCGAACGGGCCTAGGGTGTTCCTAGTGTTCGGCCCGAGGCCGCGTACGACGGCCGGGTCCGACCTCAACGACAAGCGGAGGTGACGCATGGACGCCGATTTCAACGACACCGGAAGACCCGAACTGCTGGCCCATGAGCAGACCTATCACGGCTTCAGCATCCTCCTGCGATGGTGCATGCTGGGCCTGGCCACCGTCA
Source organism: Caulobacter sp. BE254 (assembly GCF_031457295.1). Taxonomy (NCBI): domain Bacteria; kingdom Pseudomonadati; phylum Pseudomonadota; class Alphaproteobacteria; order Caulobacterales; family Caulobacteraceae; genus Caulobacter; species Caulobacter sp. BE254. The sequence continues at coordinate 771,668 of NZ_JAVDWJ010000001.1, forward strand.
TTCCGACCCTGACCCTGTGGTTCGCCACCCCGGCCGGCTTCTGGGGCGGCCTGATCGCCGGGATCGTGGTGTTCGCGGTCGGCTACATGATCCTGGTGCGCCACGAGGAAAAGCAGCCGCTGAACCTGTGGGTCGAAGGGCGGTAACGCCCTCGACCTGAGGGATCCGATCGCGGAGACAGTCGGGGACGCGCTCTCACGGCAAGGCGCCGGCCGATTTGCAGGGCGCTTGGGGTGAGTGCGTGTCCCCAACGGACCCGCTGAGTCCGGCGCTGAAGTCTCGTGACGCCGTGGATGGCGTTGGGGACATGCACTCACTCTCTTTGCCGTGGATCGATCCGCGAGGCCTTGCCGTGAGAGCACGTCCCCGGCTGTGCTCGGCGTTCAGCGGACAAACCCCCACGATTCCAACGCCCTGAACTTTCTCGACCCGTTTTGATCCCCACCCTTCCAGACCGCCCTTATCCTGACCTCACCTCGTCGCAGGGAAAGGGCGCATGGCCAGCGACCGATGCGGCGGCGGGGGGCGATCGAGCGGGGAGCTCCGTCGGCGGTCCCTTGGGACCAAACCTCGCGTCTCTGGAGCCGGTCGGGCCTGGAACACAAAAACGACGTGGCGCGAGGGCTGGCGGAGCAACAGGCGGGCGGTGACGCGCTCGCGGTCCGGGACCGGGGTTCGTTGACCTGGCCCGCCCGTCGGAGGCTTCAAGGCGGCGAGGCTCCAACAGGGCTCAGCGCCGCGGGCTTCCGGATAACGACCGCGCGGAGCGATCGGGCTTCGTCGAAACGGTACACAAACTCAAACACTCCGGACGATGTCCGGCGCTCCGCGTCCCTTTCCATACCTTCAGCGGCCAGCCGCGTGAGGCGGCCAAGCCGTGCATCCAAGATCCTCCCCCTGTGGGGGAGGTGTCGGCGAAGCCGACGGAGGGGGGAGTGATCGGCCAATGACCATAGCCCGGATCTTCGACCCTAAAACTCCCCCCACCGATCGCTGCGCGATCGCCTCCCCCACAGGGGGAGGATCGTCGAAAGGCGGTCCGTTGGGGGCAAGTGGTCGTCGCCCTATTTCTCCAACCGCGCCACCAGGCTCGAGGTGTCCCACCGATGACCGCCCATCGCCTGCACCTCGCCGTAGAAGCCGTCGATCATCGCCGTGGCCTGCAGGTTGGCGCCGTTGGCGGCGGCCTCGGCCAGGGCGATGCCCAGGTCCTTGCGCATCCAATCGACCGCGAAGCCGAAGTCGAACTTGCCTTCCGACATGGTCTTCCAGCGGTTCTCCATCTGCCACGACTGGGCCGCGCCCTTGGAGATCGCCGCCAGCACGTCGTCGGTCGGCAGGCCCGCCCGCTTGGCGAAGTGCAGCGCCTCGGCCACGCCCTGGACCACGCCGGCGATGGCGATCTGGTTGCACATCTTGGTCAGCTGGCCCGCGCCCGATGGCCCCATCAGGCGGATGGCCTTGGCGTAGGCCGCCAGCACCGGCTCGACCCGGACGTAGGCGGCCGGGTCGCCGCCGGCCATGATCGTCAGCTGGCCGCTCTCGGCCCCGGCCTGGCCGCCCGACACCGGGGCGTCGACGAACCAGCGGCCAACGGCGCGGGCCGCGGCGTCCATCTCGCGGGCCACCATCGCCGAGGTCGTGGTGTGGTCGACGATCACCCCGCCCTCGCCCATGGCCGGCAGCGCCTGCGCCACGACGTCGCGCACGTCGTCGTCATTGCCCACGCACAGGCAGACCAGTTGCGCGCCCGCCACCGCCTCGGCGATGGTCGGACGGCGGGCGCCGCCATGCTTTTCGATCCAGCGCGCGGCCTTGTCGGGACTGCGGTTGAACACGGTCACCGCGTGGCCGGCGGCCTGCAGGTGGCCGGCCATCGGAAAGCCCATCACGCCCAGGCCGATAAACGCCGTCTTCATCCGCGAAACTCCTCATGGCAGCGGCCGTCCATCGCCCTTCACGGCTCCGATCGCAACGGCATTTTAACGTCCACCCGTCAGGTTCGATCGAACAGGGTTAAGCAGGCTTAAGCACAATGGCCGTCAGCGGCGAACAGCCGATCGTCATCAAGAAGGTCAAGAAGGTCGTCGGCGGGGGTCACCACGGCGGCGCCTGGAAGGTGGCCTATGCCGACTTCGTGACCGCGATGATGGCCTTCTTCCTGCTGATGTGGCTGCTGAACGTCACCAGCCCCGAGCAGAAGCAGGGCATCGCCGACTATTTCGCTCCGGCCTCGATCTCGTCCACCACCAGCGGCTCGGGCGGCATCCTGGGCGGCACCTCGCTGGGCGACGACGGCGCCAAGGCCGACGGCAAGATGTCGGTCGTCCAGCAGATGGCGCCCGAAGCCCCCACCCAGACCGACAAGGACGGTCAGAGCTCGACCACGGCCAGCCTCGATTCCGCCAGCGAGCAGGCCCTGCGCGACGCCTTGGCCAAGAAGGAGCAGGACAGCTTCGCCTCGGCCGCCCAGTCGCTGCGCCAGTCGCTGCAGGAAATGCCGGAACTGGCCGAGCTGTCCAAGCAGATCATGATCGACCAGACCCCCGAGGGCCTGCGCATCCAGCTGATCGACCAGGACGGCCGCTCGATGTTCAAGGAGAACTCGCGCGAGCCCAACGACCGGGCCCGCATCCTGCTGCGCGCCGTGGCCAAGATCATCAACCAGCTGCCCAACCGCATCACCATCTCGGGCCACACCAGCGCCAGCGCGGCCGGCAAGCGTTCGGACAGCGACTGGTCGCTTTCGGCCGAGCGCGCCGACGCCTCTCGCCAGGTGCTCCGTGGCGCCGGGGTCGACGAGGATCGCATCTACCAGGTTTCGGGCAAGGCCAATTCCGAGCCGCTGTACGCGGACGACCCCACCCTGGCGGGCAATCGTCGCATCTCGATCGTGCTGCTGCGCGAGAAACCGGTGCTGCCCGATGGGCTTTGAGGGCGCCTGCGACGTGATGACGCTCGGCGGCGCCGCGGAGCTTGCGCAACCGCCGCGGATGCCGCCTAATCCCTTATCGGCCCAGCATCCAGGGCGTGACGACTAGAGGGATCGGACGCTTTCCGTGACGCAGCATTTTCCGACGCGACAGCTGCGCTTCTTCCTGACGGCGCCCACGCCTTGCCCCTACCTGCCCGGCCGCGAGGAGCGGAAGGTCTTCGCCCACCTGCCGCTGTCCGACGGCCCCACCGTCAACGACAGCCTGACCCAGGTAGGCTTCCGTCGCTCGCAGAACATCGCCTACCGTCCGGCCTGCGAGACCTGCCGCGCCTGCCAGTCGGCCCGCGCCCCGGCCGCCGACTACGTCTTTTCGCGCTCGGAACGCAAGGTCCTGACCCGCAACACCGACCTGGAACGCCACCTGGTCGAGGCCGAGGCCACGTTGGAGCAGTTCGAGCTGCTGCGCCGCTACCTGCTGACCCGCCATGCCGACGGCGGCATGGCCGAGATGACCTGGCCCGACTACGTGGCCATGGTCGAGGACACGGCGGTCCGCACCCACCTGATCGAATACCGCCTGCGACCGCAGGACCGCGGCCCGGGCGACCTGATCGCCTGCGTGCTGGTCGACGTGCTCGCCGACGGCCTGTCGCTGGTCTACAGCTTCTACGACCCCAGCTTGATCAAGCGCAGCCTGGGCTCGTTCATCATTCTGGACCACATCCTCCAGGCCCAGCTGAACGGCCTGCCCTATGTCTATCTGGGCTACTGGGTGCCGGGCAGCGAGAAGATGGCCTACAAGGCCCGCTACTCGCCGCTGGAGATCCTCAAGCCCGGCGGCTGGGCGCTGATGTCGGCCCGCGAGCGCGGCGCTCGCCCGCCCAAGCCGGTGGGCTGCGGCTCCAACGCCGGGGTCGAGCTCAGCGACGCCGAGCCGGCCGAGCTGGGCGGCTTCCCGTCGCCAGGTAAGCCCTAGCTACGCTTGGGAACAGGCGCATGCGCCTGTCCCAGCGGCGACCTCAGCGCGCGAAGCTGACCCCGCCGTCCACGGTGACGGCCGACCCCGTCACATAGTCCCCGGCCCGCGACGCCAGGTAGATCGCCGCGCCCGCCATGTCCTCGGTCGTGCCGATCCGGCCGGCCGGAATGGCCTTGGAGACGGTGTCGGCATGGTCACGGGCGACCTTGTTCATATCCGAGGCGAAGGCCCCCGGCGCGATGCAACTGACCGCGATGTTGTCGGTCGCCAGGCGCAGGGCCATGCGCTTGGTCATGTGCAGCAGGCCGGCCTTGGAGGCGCCGTAGGGATAGGTCTCATCGGTGGTCACCGACTGGCCGTCGATCGAGGCGATGTTGATCACCTTGGCTACGTGATCCTTGCCGGCCGCTCGCAGGTGACCGATCAGGGCCTGGGTCAGGAAGAACGGCGTCTTCATGTTCAGGTCCACGACCTTGTCCCAGCCGCTCTCGGGGAACTCGTCGAACGCCGCGCCCCAGGCCGCGCCGGCGTTATTGACCAGGATGTCCAGCTTGTCCTCGCGCTCGGCGATCCGCGCCACCAGGCCGTTGATGCCTTCCAGCGTCGAGACATCGGCCGGGAGCGAGACGCACTCGCCGATCGCCGACAGCTCCTCGGCCGTGGCGTCGCAGGCGGCCGCCTTGCGGGCCGAGACATAGACCCGGCGCGCGCCATAGGTCAGAAAGCCCTCGGCGATCATCTTGCCGATCCCGCGCGAGCCGCCGGTGACCAGGGCCACGCGGCCCTTCAGGGAAAACAGGTTCTGCATCATGATGGTGTCCTTCAGAAATGGCGGCCGGCGCCGAGCGCGCCCAGCCGCTGGGTGATGTCGAAGGGGCGCTGGCCAGGGGATAGCGGGCGATCCAGCCCATCGGGGCCTGGACGATCGGATATCTGGCGCCCGTATGGGCAAGCCCCCCTGTTGCCGGTCATGGGATCAGCAGCACCCGACCGACGGCCTGGCGGCTCTCGATATAGGCGTGGGCCGCCGCGGCCTCCGAGAGCGGGAAGGTCTTGTCGATCAGCACTTGCAGCTCGCCGCGGGCGGCCTGGTCGATCAGGGTCTGGATCATGTCGTGCACGCGGTCGGTCATGATCTCCGCGCCCAGGAACACGCCGGTCAGGCTGCGGTTGCCGATCATCAGCGACGACACGTCGACCTTGGTCGGCTCGCGTCCCGCCTGGCCAACCAGCGAGATACGCCCCCGATAGCCCAGGGCCAGAATGCTGGCCTGCAGGGTCGGACCGCCGACCGGGTCGACCACCAGGTCCACCCCCTTGCCGCCGGTCAGGGCCATTACCTGCTCGACCACGTCGTCGCGGCCGTAATTGATCCCGTGGTCCAGGCCGAAGGGCTTGAGGCGCTCCAGCCGCGCGTCGCTGGAGGCGGTGGCTAGCACCGTCGCCCCGGCTCGCTTGGCCAGCTGGATCGCCGCGACGCCGACCGCTCCCGCCCCGGCCTGGACCAGCACCGTTTCGCCGGCCTTCAGGTGGCCGGCTCCGAACAGGCATTCGTGCGCCGTGCCGAACGGAACCGGAATGGCCGAGGCCTTCTGGATGTCGAACCCGTCGGGAACCGGCCAGGCGTTGCGGGCCGGCACGCTGCGCAGTTCGGCGTGCGAACCGAAGGCGTTCACAGTGACCACCTTCTGGCCGACCTTCAGGTGCGTGACCTCGGCCCCCACTTCGACGATCTCGCCGGCGGCCTGGTAACCGACGATGTGCGGGCTGCCGGCCATCTGGCCGCCGCCGCGATTGAGGGTGTCGCCGCCCTCGATGCTGACCGCCTCGACGCGGATGACCACGCCGCCTGGGTGGCAGGGCGGATCCGCGACGTCCTCGTACCTCAGCACGTCCGGCGAACCGGTCTCGTAATAGACGGCGGCCTTCATGGCGCACTCCCTGACGCTTGTTCTTGTCGGCCCAACGGGCCCTATTTCGCCGGGTCGACCAGGGCCTGATAGACCAGGGTCGCGGCGTTTTCGTCGATGTGGGCCAGCGCCGGATCGGCCTCCTTGCCCAGGATGTGGATCATGCCCAGCATGAAGAGGTCGTTCTTCGGGTCGATCCAGAACCAGGTGCCGGCCGCCCCGCCCCAGCTATAGGTCCCCTCCCCGCGCAGCGTGCCGGCCCGGGCCGGGTCGGCGACCACCGCAAAGTCGAGGCCGAAGCCGACGCCCCTGGCCGGCGAGAAGGCGGCGCCGGGCGCGGCCATCACCACGTCGGACAAGTGGTTGGACGCCATCAGCTTGATCGTGCCGGGCGCCAGGATGCGCGCCCCGTCCAGCTCGCCGCCGTTCAGCAGCATCTGAGCGAAGCGGGCATAGTCGGTGGTGGTCGAGATCAGGCCGCCGCCGCCCGAAGCGATCGCCGGCGGCATGGTGACGTCCAGCACCATGAAGCTGTCGGCCGGAACCAGTTTCCGCGCCTTGGGATCGATCATGTAGAGCGCCGCCAGACGCTCGCTCTTGGCCGGCGGAACCCAGAAGGCGGTGTCGGTCATCTTCAGCGGGTCGAAAATCCGGGTCTTCATGAAGTCGGCCAGGCTCATGCCCGACAATCGCTCGACGATCAGGCCCTGGATGTCGACCGAGACGCTGTAGCGCCATTCGGTTCCGGGCTGGCTGGCCAGGGGCAGCTTGGCGAGCGCGGCCAGGAACTCGGCCTGGGTCTTGGAGCCCAGCAAGCCGCTGTCGCGATAGGCCTTCTCGACGGGCTGGTCGGTGCGCAGGCCGTAGGCGAAGCCACCGGTGTGGCTCATGATCTCACGCATGGTCGGCGCGCGCGCCGCGGGTTCGGTGACGAAGGTCCCGTCCGGGTTCTGGCTCTTGTAGACCCGCAGGTTGGCCAGTTCGGGCAGGAACTTCGTCACCGGGTCGTCGAGGCGCCACTTGCCCTCCTCGAACAGCATCATCATCGCCACGCCGGTCACGGGCTTGGTCTGGGAGTAGATCCGGAAGATCGTGTCCTTGGCCATCGGCGCGCCGCCGATCGCCGTCCTGCCGAAGGTCTCGTAGCTGACGATCTTGCCGTGGCGGGCGACCAGCGTGATCGCGCCCGGTAGGTGGCCCTGGTCGACCAGGCCCTGCATATAGCCGTCCAGGCGCTTGAGGCGTTCGGGCGAGAAGCCGGTGTTGTCGGGGGCGGCCGGCGCCAGGACCGCGACGGACGCGGCCTTGGGCGCGCTCCACGCTGGCGCGCCGACGAGAGCCAGGGCGGTCATCGCCGCCGCCATCATCACCCGCATTCGCGCTCCCCGTCGAACGATCGTTTGAGGCCACCTTAAACCGGTTTCGCGACACGGCAACTCACGAGGTGAGCGGCCTTGCCCGAGCCCGTCGGTTGCGGCTAAGGAGAACGCCGCCGCCGGATCCCGGCGGACCGGCGCCGGTTTAGCTCAGCGGTAGAGCAGCGGTTTTGTAAACCGAAGGTCGGGGGTTCAATCCCCTCAACCGGCACCACTCTCCTGACGACAAAGCGCAAAAAGACAACCGCCCGATCCGCAAGGGACCGAGCGGCGACATGCGCTCCGACGATGGAATCAGAACGTCTTGCGCAGGGTCACGCCGTAGGTGCGCGGCGGAGTCGGGTAGCCGCTGTAGCTGCCGTCCTGGGCGACGGTCGGGAATGTCGAGATCAGGCTCTCGTCATTGGTCAGGTTGCGCGCCCAGAGGGTGATCTCGACCTGATGGGCGTCATTGGTGACGCCGAGGCTGGCGTTGACGACGTTCTGCCCCCAGCTCGACAGGTTCGGCGGGGTCGTCTCGGTCAGCTGTGTCTTGCTGACATAGTCGTATTCGACGCGCAGATAGCCGGCATAGCCGTTGCCGAGATCATGCGAAACGGTCGCCGAGGTCGAGACGCTCCACTTCGGAATCCCCGCGGGACGATCGCCGGTCAGGTCGCGGAAATTGGGCCGCAGGCCGGTGGCCGGGTTCACCGGACAGCGGGTCGTGTCGTAGTTGACGCAGGCCGCGCCGGTGAACGAGTCATACTTCGGATTCAGGTAGGTCGCCGCCGCTGTCAGCGACAGCCAGTCGATCGGCCGGTAGGCGCTGTCGATCTCGAAGCCCTTCACCGACTCCTCGCCGGCGTTGACCAGGCTGTAGCCGATGCCGGTATAGGCGTTGGACTGGAAGCCCTTGATGGACTGGTCGAAGACCGCGAGGTTCAGGTAGCCGCCCTGGAAGTTGGCCTTCAGACCGGCCTCGTAGACGCTGACGTCTTCCGGCGCGGCGGTGCGGCCTACGCCGTTGGCGTTCGGCGGCCGGCTGTCGGACGACAGGTTGTAGGCCCCCGCCTTCCATCCCGTCGAATAGCTGACATAGGCGTTCACCCAGCCGAAGTCGTAGGCGGCGCGGACGGCGTAGGTGACCTTGTCGCCCTTCAGTTCGCCGGACTCATTGGCGTTGGGGAAGTTGACCGGGCCGTGGGTCGGCGAGTTGCCGTAGTAGAACTGCAGGCTGCCCAGGGCGCCGTACAGATTGCCCGGCAGGCCCAGGGCCGTGAATTGCGGCACGCTCTGCAGGTTCAGGGCCGAGAACGGGTCGCGCAGCACCACGTTCGAAACCACGCGCTTGCGATCATTGAGATACGACAGGCCGCCGGTGATCGTCAGCTTGTCGGTGATCTTGTAGTCGGCCTGACCGAACAGCGAATAGGACCGCTGCTTCATCGCATAGTCGTCGTCGATGCCCTGGCCGGCTTGGAAGTAGGTCTTGCCCGGGACGATCGACGGGGTGGCCAGACTTTGCAGGAACTCCAGCGCGTAGAGATTGGACCGGCCGGTCAGGGCCGGGCGGAGGGCGGGCGGCAAGGCGCCGAGCAGAGCCGCCGGAACCCGGCCGCTCAAGCCTTCGGCATAGGCGCGAATGTCGCCGCCGTAGTCGATCGTCCGGCCCGTATCGAGCTTTTCGTCCTGGTAGAAGCCGCCGACCAGCCAGCTGAACGGTCCATCGCCGCTCGAGGCCAGGCGCAGTTCCTGGGTGAAGGTCTTGATGGTGTTGCCGTCGTCCTTGTTGGCCAGGTCGGCGCCGGTGAAGTCGACGTCCTGGTACGAGGCGCTGGTCTGCTTGCGATAGGCGGTGATCACCGTCAGCTTGGCGAAACCCAGGTCGTGGTCGAGCTGGCCCGAGATCCCCTGCCCGGTTAGACGGTTGGAGGGGTCGGTGTTGAAGACCACGTCGCGGTCGAAGATCTTGCTCGGATCGCCGACCGGCTTGCCCAGGCCGAACGGCGACGGCGCGCCGATAAACTGGGTGGCCGGGCCGTTATAGACCGCGTTCACCGCGCAGCAGACTTCGGTGATCTTGTTGTAGTCGGCGATGATGCGAACCTGGGTCTGATCGGTCGGGACCCACAGCAGGTCGCCGCGGATCGACCAGCGATCGCGATTGTTGACGTCGTTGCCGGTGGTGACGTTGGTCGCATAGCCGTCGCGCTTGTTCACGCTGCCCGACAGGCGCACGGCGACCGTATCGCTCAGCGGGCCGGTGACGGTCGCCTTGACCTGCCGCTGGTCGTAATTGCCCAGGCTGACCTCGGCCTTGCCGCCGAACTCGAACTGCGGCTGCTTGGTCACGATGCTGATAGCGCCGGCCGAGACGTTCTTGCCGAACAGCGTCGACTGCGGTCCACGCAGCACTTCGACGCGCTCCACCTCGGGCAGGTCGTCCAGGGCGGCGGCCGAGCGTGAGCGATAGACGCCGTCGATGAAGACGCCGACAGAGCTTTCGATGCCGTCGTTGCCGTTGCCGTTGCCGAAACCCCGGATGACGAAGTTGGTCTGGCTGGCGGCGTTGAGCTGGGTGACCTTCAAGGATGGCACGACCGACTGCAGGTCAATCAGGTCTCGGATCTGGGCGCGCTCGATGGTCTTCTGGCCCGTCACCGCCACCGAGATCGGCACGTCCTGCAGCGTCTGCTCGCGCTTGGTCGCGGTGACGATGACTTCCTCGACGGTCGAGGCGGTGTTGGCGGGCGGTGTCTGACCCTGCGCCAAGGCAGGCCCGGCCACGGCCAAGGCCAGCAGCGACGCGCCGACGAAATGCACCTTCTTCACGTTATTCTCCCTGGATCTTGTTCTTGTCGTTTTGAATGGGCGATGCGCATGCCGAGGCGATCCGCGTCGATGCGGCCACTTCGGCGATCCTAAATTCGGTTGAGCGGTACGGTGGCCAGGTCGCTACCCTTGAGGGAGCGCGAACGCGGCTCTGCATGGCGTTCGCAGCCATCTCTGTTTCCCCCCAGGCGCGGCCCCTGTCTCGGGGCTTCGCGTCGTTAGGCGCGATTCTAGTACACCCCCGATATTCTAGGGCAAGTTAGAAAATATAGGACGAAACAGAACGCCGTCTTCAACCCGCTTGCTCAGGAAGACGTCCGACCGCTACCACTGCGGAAGTTCCGTGAAGAGAACATCAGAGGGAGGGGAGCCTTGACCGGCGAAGACGACATCGTCACGGCCGCGCCGGACTGCCAAAGATCGCTGTCCCAGAGCCTTAAGTCGGCCAAGAAGCGGGACGCCATTCTCCGGGCGGCCACGGAGATCATCAACATCAAGGGCTATGCCCTGGCCACCATGACCGAGATCGCCGCCGCGCTCGATCTACGCGACGCGGCGCTCTACTATTATTTCCCCAACAAGCAGGCGCTGGTCTTCGCCTGTCACCAAAGCTCGCTGGAGCGCTTCGACCGGGTCTTGAGCGAAAACATCGCCGATGGCGTAACCGGCTTCGAAAGGCTGGAACGGTTTTTGAGAGCCCTGCTCGTGGAGTCCGCCCGGAATGGGCCGCTGCTCTATTTCGGCGATCGATCCTATCTGGATGAAGACCAGCGCGAGGCGATCGCCGCCTGCAGCGAACACCTAACCCGCCGCCTGGAACGGGTCATACAGGACGGCATGGACGATGGTTCGATCGTCCCATGCGAGTCGTCGTTGGTCGTGCAGTTGCTGCTGGGCATGCTGATCTGGCTGGCCAAGTGGGCGCCGACCGTCGAGGGCGTGACGGTCGACCGCCTGATGGCGGCGATCGGCCTAGTCGGCCTGCGAGGCCTGAAGACCACCGTCTAGAGCAAGCCGCGCGATATAAGAATCGCTCGGCTTGCTCTAGATTTTTGTTCTCGCATCGCTTTTGCGGAAAACCCGGCATCCACTTTTTCGCGCGATGCTCTAGGCGCCCAGCAGCGCCTCATAGCGGGCGACGTTCTCGGCCAGCCATTGCCGCAGCCGCTCAAGTTCACCGATGTGGACGTGGGTTTCGTCCTCCACGGAGCCGTCCTCGGTCCGTGCGCCCACTTGCAGTTTGCCGCTGCGCAGGGCCTCCAGGCGCTGATCGAGCGCCTCCTGCTCGGCCTTGTGTCGCTCGACGACGCGATTGATTTCGGCCTTGTCCATACCCGGGTCTCCACTAGGGCCATCGTTCGATCGACGACCAAGCCGCTTAGAGCCCGAGTTTACGGCGCGCGCCGGGGCGCGTCGATCAAACTATGATGCGCAGGCCTGTCCAGACGCCCGCCCCGCCCGGACAAAGGTTCTAGTTTCGCACCCAGTGGCAAACCTTCTGCTTTTGGCCGTGATGGCGCTCCCACTTGCAAACCTTGTGCCCGTGGCAATGATGCGGATCTCGCCCGCTCGCCGACGCGGGCGCCGCGATGGTTAGGCTCAGGGCGGCGACGGTCACGGTGGCGGCTCCGAACAGTTTGGCGAAGGTCATGTGCGTCTTGATCTCCCAGACGTGACGACCGAAAGCGGTCACGGGCACAGTCCCAGGGGGATGTTGTCGCGATATTGCGATGTGTTTCCAAGCCGTCGGACCATGCCGCCGCCCGGCCACCAAACAGCCAAAAAAAGCCCGGCACGAAGGCCGGGCAGTCATTAGGGAGGAAACGCCCAGGAAGGGCAGGAGCGCCAAGGGCGGCTCCACGGGTTGATAACTAGTGCGCCGAAATGGCCAATCAAGGGCAAGACCGCCACGCCTCAAGGTGAAGCTGTGGAGAACGCCTGTTTGTATGCATCGCGTGCAACCGCGTGATCGGCGCCCAAACCCTGAGCGAAAACCTAGGCCCGGAGAGCGAAGGAAAAGGCCGCGAAGAAGCGAAGGCAGGTCTGATCGCAGGTCGATTCGCCGACAGAGCTCGACGTGGACAGCCGAACTAGCGCCGGCTAAACCTTCAGCGCTCGACGGCCAAGGTAAAGACCGATGAACGCGCCCCTGACCAGCGTCTTCGCCGAACGGGTGACCGGCGCCCACCGCTTCGGCCTCGAACGTGTCCGCCGCGCCGTTCGCTTCGCCGTCGCCCACCGCGACCGCAAGCTTCCGCGCCTCGCACAGATCCGCAACCTCGACTATCCCGCCGCCAGCGGAAAGCGCGCCGCCCGGCTCTATGTGCCCCTCCACGCCCCCGCCGTGGGGCCCGCGATCCTGTTCTTCCATGGCGGCGGCTTCGTGATTTCGGACATCGAGACCCATGACGCGCTCTGCCAGCGTCTGGCCGACGCCGCGGGTGTCCGCGTCGTGTCGGCCGCCTACGGCTTGGCGCCCGAACACCCCTTCCCCTCGCAGATCGACGACGCCCGAGCCGCCTTCGCCTGGCTGCTGGACCAGGCCGCCGAACTTGGCGTCGATGTCGACCGCATCGCGGTGGCCGGCGACAGCGCCGGAGCCTATCTGGCCGCCACAGTGGCCAACGAAGCCAACACCCGTCGTCCCGGCGCGGTAAAGGCTCAGGGCCTGTTCTACCCCCTCGTCCACCTGGACGACGAGATCTGGGCCCAGACCCTGCTGCGGGACGCCCGGCTGATCGGAAGGCTCGCCGTGGCCTATATCAACGCCCAACTTGCCCAGGCTCGCGCCCCTTCCCTGCTGGAGGCCGTCGGCTCGGCCACGCCGCCGACCTTTCTGGTTAGCGGCGCGGGGCTCGACCCGGTCCGCCCGGACGCGATGACCTACGCCCAGGCTCTGGAGACGGCGGGCGTGCCGGTGGAACTACGGGCCTATCCGGGCCAGGCCCATGGCTTCGTCAACTTCACCCATGTGCTGCCGGTGGCCGTCGAAGCCGTCGCGGCGCTTGGCGCCCGGTTGGGGAAGGCGCTACGAGACGGCGCATGACCGTTCTCTACATCGACGCCGACGCCTGCCCCGTGAAGGACGAGATCTACAAGGTCGCCGCCCGCTATGGCCTGAAGACCTTCGTGGTCTCCAACAGCTGGATTCGCGTCCCCTTGACGCCCGCCATCGAGCAGATCGTGGTCGACGCCGGCCCCGATATCGCCGACGACTGGATCGCCGAGCGGGCTGGCCCCGGCGACGTGGTGATCACCAACGACATTCCGCTGGCCGATCGCGTGCTGAAAGCCGGCGGCCAGGCCTTGGGCACGACGGGCCGATTGTTCACCCTCGACACCATCGGCTCGGCCCTCGCCTCGCGGATGATCGGCGAGCATCTAAGATCGATGGGCGAGGTCACCAGCGGTCCAAAGGCCTTCGGTCCGGCCGACCGGTCCAAATTCCTGCAGGCGCTGGACACCGCGGTGGTCAAGGCCAGGCGTATGGTCCGATGATCGAGATCACCTCCTGGCTGCGGATCGAGGACGACGAGATCGTCGAAAAGGCCACCCGCGCCTCGGGCCCTGGCGGCCAGCATGTAAACAAGACCAGCACGGCGATCGAGCTGCGCTTCGACGTGCGCAACTCCCCCACCCTGCCCGACGAGGTCAAGACGCGGCTCGAGGCCCTGGCCGGCAGCCGCCTGACCCAGGACGGCGTGATCGTCCTGTTCGCCCAGGGCAGCCGCTCGCAGGAAATGAACCGGCAGGAAGCCCGCGACCGGCTGGTCGAGCTCATCCGCCGCGCGACGGAAAAGCCCAAGCCCCGCCGACCGACCAAGCCGACCTATTCCAGCAAGCTCAAGCGGCTGGAGACCAAGGGCAAACGCGCCGGCATCAAGAGCCTTCGGGGAAGACCTCGCGGCGACGACTAGACCCGAAGTTCGCCCGTCAACCCCGGTTCCAGGCCGGTTCTACGGGACCGGGTCCGAAAGACAGCACTTCGTGCTTCCACTCCGGCTCGGTGATCAGCCCGCCCAGGATCTTTTGAAGATAGGTCGCCAGATTGACCTGCTCCTCTTCGGTCAGCTCGGCGCAGACCTCCTGGTTGATCGGGTGAATGTCCTCGCGGATTCGTCCCAGGACCGCATGACCTTCCGCCGTCAGACGGACCACCACCTTGCGGCGGTCCGACGCCTGGGCCCCGCGCTCGACCAGACCTTCACGGATCAGACCATCGACCGAACGGGTCAAGGTCGTACGATCCGCTGCCGACAGTCGCGCCAGGCGCGTCATCGAACATTCGCCGAACCGCGCCAGCGAAGCCAGCGCCACCCACTTGGCGAAGCTCAATCCATGCTGCGCGATACAGTCGGCCGCCAGGGCGCGCCTATGTTGCTCAGTCTGGTACATCAGATAGCTGACATAGGTCGGCAACGGCAAACCGCGGCCCTCCCCTTGCTTCTGCTCTGACATGGTTCCCCCCACGCCAAATGGCGCGCTTACATGTCACACGCGGAAGCCACATACAATCACGGCTCCGCTTATCCGCGCGCGAACGCACGCGTCTGCATGCTTTTGGAACTCGACGCCGTTCCCCCTGGCGTGAACAATGGCGAACATCGTTCGATCGTGGCTAACGTCGCGTCGAACATACGGTTCCAGACGAAACAGCCTCCGCGAACAAAGTTCGCGGAGGCTGTGTATTTCTCGCCCATGGCGCCTGAAAAATGGATCAGGCGGCGCGGCTGGCGATCGCTTCCGGCATCGTCGCATTGCGCGCCCGAGCTCGGGTCAGCCAGTCGTCGGGATAGGTCTCGCGCACCACGATCGACTTGAACTGACCGACGGGGATGCGGGTGTGCTCGCCGGGATTGAGATCGCGCGACACAGAATGGCCGGCGAACTCTTCGATGATGGTGATCACCTGGCTGCTGCCAGCTGTGTTCTCGATCAAGACCATGTTCATTGGAAAGTGTCCTGGTGTTCTGGCTTCGTCGACGGTCAGGCGGTGTGGCGTTCGATCCGGGCGGCTGGGCGGGCCCATGCCTTGACGTCCGATGGCGAAACCAGCTTGCGGAAGGCGCCGCGGGCGTGATCGTCGCAATAGGAGCCGCGGGCGGTCTTCTCACGGCCGCAGAAGCCGAAGTCGTGGGAGTCAGGATTGCCGATCGGCCAACGGCAGGAATGGATCTCCAGGCCCAGGATGTTCGCGGTCGGCGCCATCTCGGCGATCTCGAGCAGACGAAGAGCGGGACGCTGGGTGGCGGCGGCGTCGCGAACCACACGGGCCCGGGGTTGGGCTCGAACGGCGGTGCGCATGGCGGCGCGTTGGCGGGTGGGGACTTCTCGGACCGTGATGCCCAGACGGTGCACCTTGCCGATCACCGCGCTACGGCTGACGCCGCCCAATTGCCGCGCTACTTGGCTCGCGCTCATACCCTCGAGCCACAGCTTGCGAAGCGTGGCGGTGCGCTCTTCGTTCCAGTCCATGATCCGTTTTCCTACCCGGTCGCCGGAGCAGCCCCTCCGGCGCTTTCTGGGTACGTTTATGGTTAATTCTGGTCAATTTTTTATGTGCAGACCCACGGTTTGTAATCGGGCATTTTGCTTTTACATTCTGTGAGATAACGCGCGTTGTCGCAGGGCGTTCTCTGAAACGTGGCGAGACCTTGACCGGATAACAGCGTTATATATTGGATGCAGGACCCACAGTTGGGCCAGAAAATGAATGCGGCGCCACGCCGCACAGCTTGCGGCATAATGTCAGTCGGGAATTAGTGGATGCGTCAGTTTCAACTCGCCGTCGCGACGGTCGCCTGCGTTCTTTTGGTTGGTTGCTCGAAGCCCAGCGGGGAGGCTTCCGACAGCGGATCAGCCGTTTCGACGCCGGCGGCGACGCCGAACGACGCGGAAAAGCAGGCCTTGCTGGCTGCGCTCCCCGCCCCCTACAACACCGGCGACCTGATGAACGGCCAGAGCAAGTTCGCACTCTGCCGCTCGTGCCACACCATCACCGAAGGGGGCCCCAACATGACCGGTCCCAACCTCTATGGCGTGTTCGGTCGCAAGGCGGGCAGCAAGCCTGACTACAAGTATTCGCCTGTCGTCGCAGCCGCTGGGTTCGACTGGGACGCCGAGCACCTCGACAAGTGGCTGGACAATCCACGCGGCTTCATGCCGGGCACCAAGATGACCTTCGCGGGACTGCACGATCCCAAGGACCGCATAGATCTGATCGCCTATCTAAAGGTCGAGACTGGCTACAAGCCTCCGAAAGGCTGATGGGCGAATAACCATGGAAGACGCGCATGCGCTGCCGACCAAGGTCCGTCCAACACCCCGCCAGCGGGATTTCACCGCTCGTTTCGCCGTGCCGACGCTTGGCGGCGAGGCCTGACGATGGCCGACGCCCGCGACATTGTCGTTCGGCTGCACGAAGCGATCGGCCGTCGCGACGCCGACGCAGCGGCGTGCCTTTTTCACCCCCAGGCTCGATTCCGGAACTATTTGGATGAGGGCGAGGTGATCGGACGGAATGACGTGCGAGCCTTTTACCGAAAGCTGTTTGAAACCCTCGCGCCGAATATCGACTTGATTTCGGTGCGAACCTTGGCCGATGGCCGCGTTCAGGCCGAACTACAAGTATCCGTCCATGATCGCTCGGGTCGCCTCTGGTCAGACAGCCGTGTCACAGCAACCTATGCGATCCGCGACGGCCTGGTTGAGAGCGTCGACTTAGGCCCCGATCGCCCCGCCTAGATCAGCAGGTCGGCGCAGGCGTCGAGGATGGCGTCGGCGTTCAGACGGTACTTGGCGTAGAGATCCGGCAGGTCACCTGACTGGCCGAAAGCCTCCAGCCCCAGCGCCCGCAGCCGCATGCCGCGCACCGAGCCCAACCAGGACAGCGTCGAGGGGGCGCCGTCGATTACCGTCACCAGACCGGCGTCACGGGATAGCGGTTCCAACAAGGTTTCGATCGTTGAAACACGCGGCTTGTCGTTCGTCCAACGCGAGCGGCCCGCCGCGGTCCAGTCACGGTGCAGGACGTCCGCCGAGGTTACCGCCAGCAGGCCCGCACCCGGCTCGTCCTCCAGCACCGCCTCAAAGGCCGCGAGGGCCTCCGGGGCCAGTGCGCCGGCATAGGCGATGGCCAGGCGCGCGCCGGCCGCCGGCGGACGCAACCAGTAGGCGCCCTCGACCACACCCCCGCGCCAGGCGTCGTCCGACCGCTCCGGTTGGGTGATCACGCGGGTCGAGAGCCTCAGGTAGGTCGAGGCGCCCTGCTCAGCCTGAATCTGGCCGAAGGCGTGGGCCATCAGCACCGCCGTTTCGTCGGCGAAGGCCGGCTCGTAGCTGTCCAGGCCCGGCTGGCTCATGCCGATCAACGGCGAGCCGATGGACTGGTGCGCGCCGCCTTCGGGCGCGAGCGTCAGCCCCGAAGGCGTGGCCACCAGCAGGAAGCGGGCATCCTGATAGCAGGCGTAGTTCAACGCATCGAGGCCACGGGCGATGAACGGGTCGTAGAGCGTGCCGACCGGAAACAGGCGCTCGCCGAACAGCGGCGCGGTCAGGCCCAGGGCGGCCAGGGCGATGAACAGGTTGTTTTCGGCGATGCCCAGTTCGATGTGCTGACCGGTCTCGCCCTTGGACCAGACCTGGGCCGAGGGGATCCGCCGGCGCTTGAAGACGTCCTCGTGCGCCCGGCGTTGGAAAACGCCCCGACGATTGACGAAGCCGCCGAGATTGGTCGAGACCGTGACGTCGGGCGAGGTCGTCACCACGCGGCCAGCGAACTCGTCGTCCCGGCGGGCGATCTCGAACATCACCTTGCCGAACGCCGCCTGGGTGGACTGCTCGCCGCCTCCAGCGACCGGGACCAGCAGGTCTTCGGCGGTGGGGATCGCGATGAACGGCGCGACGTGATCGCGCTCAACTTGGGCGGCGAAAGGCGCGCGGGCGACTAGGCCCTTCAGCGCGGTGTGCTCAGCGGCGGACAGGCCCGACAGGGCGTCCCATTCCTCGCCCTCGACCACGCCCAACCGCTTGCGCAACTCGGCGATCTGGGACTCGGTCATCAAGCCGGCATGGTTGTCCTTGTGCCCCTGGAACGGCAGGCGCAGGCCCTTGACTGTGTAGGCGATGAAGAAACGCGGGGCGTCGTCCTGGCTGGCCCGTTCGAAGGCCTCCAGGATGGTTTCCATGCAGTGGCCGCCCAATTCCGTCATCAACTCGCCGAGGTCGACGTCCTTGTAGGTCGCGACCAGCTTCAGAGCGGCGGCGTCTTCGGCCAGGTCGGTGTTCAGCCGCTCGCGCCAGGCGGCTCCGCCCTGATAACTGAGCGCCGCATAGAGATCGTTGGGCGCGGTCTCGATCCAGGCCTTCAACGCCTCGCCCCCGGGCTTGGCGAACGCCTCCCGCTGACGCCGGGACCACTTCAGTGTCTCGACAGTCCAGCCCGCGGCTTCGAAGATCTCGCCGTAGCGGGTGAACATCCGGTCCTGGGTGGTCGCGTCCAGGCTTTGGCGGTTGTAGTCGCCGATCCACCAGGTGTTGCGGATGTCGTGCTTGCAGGCCTCGATCAGGGCTTCGTAGATGTTGCCCTCGTCCAGCTCGGCGTCGCCCAGCAGCGAGATCATCCGCCCCATCCGCTCAGGCTTCACCGCCCCGCGCGCCGCCAGATAGTCCTGGGTCAGCGAGGCGAATGCGGTCATCGCCACGCCCAGTCCCACCGAACCGGTCGAGAAGTCGACATCGTCGGTGTCCTTGGTTCGGGACGGATAGGACTGGGCGCCGCCCAGGGCGCGGAAAGCCTTCAGCTTCTCCAGGCTCTGGCGACCGAACAGGTGCTGGATGGCGTGGAACACCGGGCTGGCGTGCGGCTTGACCGCCACCCGGTCCTGCGGCCGCAGCGCCTTCATGTAGAGCGCCGTCATCAGGGTGGTCATCGAGGCGCAGGAGGCCTGGTGCCCACCGACTTTCAGCCCGTCGCGGCTCTCACGCAGGTGGTTGGCGTTGTGGATCGTCCACGAGGCCAGCCAGAGAATGCGTTCCTCGATGCGTCGCAGAAGCGCAAGCTCCTGCCGCTTCGCCGCCAATACGGCTTCAGCCATGCTTCCTCACCCAGTTCAGACGGGTGAGGCATGCCCCTCCCCGCTCTTCTCGCGGGCTTCATAGTCCTCGATCTGCCGAGAAGTCCACTCCGGAGACTTCGTGAAGCGGGCCAGCAGGTTGTAGAACACCGGCACCACGAACAGCGTCAGCAGGGTCGCGAAGATCGCGCCGGTGAAGATCACCGCCCCGATCGTCTTGCGGCTGCCCGCGCCGGCCCCGGCCCACAGCATCAGCGGCAAGGCGCCCATGGCGGCCGAGATCGACGTCATGATGATCGGACGCAGGCGCAGCGCCGCCGCTTCGATCACGGCCTCGCGCACCTTCAAGCCCTCGTCGCGCAGCTGGTTGGCGAACTCGACGATCAGGATCCCGTTCTTGGCGGCGATGCCGACCAGGATGATCAACCCGATCTGGCTGTAGGTGTTGATCGTCGAGCCGGTGATCAGCAGACCGAACAGACCCCCCAAGGCCGCCAGCGGCACGGTCAGCATGATGACCGCGGGGTGGATCCAGCTCTCGAACTGCGCGGCCAGCACCAGGAAGACCAGCAGCAGCGCCAGGCCGAACGCCAGGCCCACCGCGCCAGAGGCTTCCAGATAATCCTTGGCCTGGCCGCCCCACTTGACGCTGACGCCGGGCGTAGGATGAGCGGCGGCCTGGTCCTGGAAGAAGGTCACGGCGTCGGCGACCGTATAGCCGGGGTTCAGCTGGGTGGTCAGGGTCACCGACCGCAGGCGATCGACGCGCGGCCGATCGGGGGTGTCGCCGCGCAGCTCGGTGGTGACCACCGTCGACAACGGCACCAAGGCGCCCGACAGAGTCCGCACCTGCAGACGGTTGAGGTCCTCGATGCCGCGACGCTGGTCCAGCGCCGTCTGCAGGATGACGTCGTATTCCTGGCCGCTCTTGATGTAGGTGGTCACCTGGCGCGAGCCGAACATCGTTTCCAGCGCCCGGCCGATGGACCGGGGCGAAACCCCCAGGGTCGCGGCCTTGTCGCGGTCGATCTGCACCGACAAGCGCGGCGCCGTCGGCTCGTAGTCGAGGCGCGGCCGCGACAGCCCCGGATTGGCCTGGGAGGCGCTGAGGATGGGCTTGAGCCAGTTGGCCAGCTGGACGTAGTCGTTGCCCACGGCGATCAGGTCGACGTTGGTGCCGCCACCACCGCCTCCACCGCCGCCACGCTGGAACGCGCCGCGCACCGAAGCCACGGCCCGGACGCTGGTGATCTTCGAGAGACTCTTGTTGAGCTCGGCGGCGACGTCGTCGGCGGACTTGTTTCGCTCGCCCCACGGCTTGAGCGCGATAACCGCGTTGCCGGTGTTGAATTGGTTCTGGCCAAAGCGCGGCACGGTGATGATCGTGCGTTCGGCCACCCCGTCCCTCCGATACTGGTCGAGGATCTTCTCGATCCTGTCGGCGACCCTCACCGTCGCGTCGAAGCCGCTACCCTCGGGGCCGTTGATCGTCACGTCGACGCGTCCGCGGTCCTCGGCGGGCACCAGCTCCTGCGGCAGCAGGGCGAACAGGCCGCCGGCGCAGACCGCCAGGACCAGCACCGACAGGCCGGTGACCAAGGTGGCCGAACCTTTGCCGAGCAGGCCTTCCAGCGAGTGGCGATAGCTGTCCTTCAGCGCGTCCATGGCGCGGTCCACCCGGCGCGACAGCCAGTTGGCGTTGGCCGGCCTGAGCAGCTTGGAGGCCATCATCGGCGACAGGCTCAACGCCAGCAGCGCCGAAAAGCCCACGGCGGCGGCGATGGCCACGGCCAGCTCGACGAACAGCCGGCCGATATAGCCGGGCAGGAACATCAGCGGGGCGAACACCGAGATCAGCACCACGGTGGTGGCCACCACGGCGAAGAACACTTGGCGGGTGCCGCGCAGGGCCGCCACCGGCGCGGGCTCGCCCTCGTCGACGCGACGCTGGATGTTCTCGACCACGACGATGGCGTCGTCGACCACCAGGCCGACCGCCAGAACCAGGGCCAGCAGGGTAAGCAGGTTCAGCGAAAAGCCCAGCGGGGCCAGCACAATGAAGGTCGATAGGATACAGATCGGCGCGACGATCGACGGGATAAGGGCCGAGCGCCAGCTGCCCAGGAACAGCAGGTTGACCAGGGCGACCAGGGCGATCGAGATGCCCATGGTGATCCACACCTCGTGGATCGCCTCTGCGGTGAACACCGAGTTGTCGATCGCCACGATCATCTTGGAGCCGGCCGGCAGGGTCTTGTTGATCGTCTCGACTTCCTTGCGGACCGCCTCCGAGATCGCGACGTCGTTGGCCTGCGACTGGCGGGTCAGGGCGATGCCGACCTGGTTGACGCCATTGCCCCGGAACAGCTTGCGGCGTTCGTCCGCGCCTTCCTCGACCCGCGCCACGTCGCCCAGGCGGACCACGAAGCCGTCGGCGTTCCCGGCGCGCAGGGGCAGCTTCAGGAAGTCCTCGGGCTTGGAATAGGCGCGGCTGACGCGGATCGTGAAGTCCTTGGTCGCCCCTTCCAGCGCGCCGGCGGGCAGTTCCACGTTCTGGGCGTTCAGCGCGTTCTCGACGTCGTCGACGGTCACGCCGCGGGCGGCCATCGCGTCGGCGTCCAGCCAGATGCGCATGGCGTACAGCGGCGCGCCGTAGAGGTTGGCCTGGGCCACGCCGGGGATGGTCGACATCCGCTCGACCAGATAGCGGTCGGCGTAGTCGGCCAGCTCCAGGGTGCTGAGCGTGCTCGAGGTCAGGTTCAGGACGATGATCGGCGAGGAGTCGGCGTTGGCCTTGGCGATCTGCGGCGGGTCGGCCTGATCAGGCAGGTTCGCCGCCACCCGGCTGACCGCGTCGCGCACGTCGTTGGCGGCCGCGTCGAGATCGCGGTCGAGGGTGAAGGTGATGGTGATCTGCGAGCGGCCGTCGCGCGAGGAGCTGTTGACCCGGTCGATGCCCTGGATCCCGGCGACCTGTCGCTCGATGATCTGGGTGATCCGCTCCTCGATGACCTCGGCCGAGGCGCCGCGATAGGCGGTCGAGATCGACACCACCGGCGGATCGACGCTCGGCAGCTCGCGGATCGGCAGGCTCTTGAAGGCGGCCAGGCCGATGACGCAGAGAATGATGGCGGCGACCGCGGCGAAGACCGGGCGGCGGACGGAAAGGTCGGAAAGCATCAGCCGGCCTTCTGCTTGCGATCACCCTGGCCAGCTTGAGGGCCGCCCTGAGGCTTGCCGCCGCCGACGCTGACCGGCGCGCCGTCCTGCACGCGGTTGAGGCCGTCGCCAACGATCTTGTCGCCCGCCTTCAGGCCCGAGGTGATTTCGATGAAGCCGTCGGCGTCGACGCCGGTCTGCACCGAGGCGCGGCGCGCGACCAGGCCCTTGGGTCCCTTGGCGATCAGGAACACCGAAGCCTGGGCGCCCTCGAACTGCACGGCCGCCTCGGGAACGGCCACGCCCTGGTGCTGCCCCTGGTCGATGCCGACCTTGATCAGCATGCCGGGCTTGAGACGACCATTGGCGTTGGGAAACTCGGCACGCGCCTTCAGCGCGCGGGTCGCCGGATCGATGCGCGTGTCGATCTGGGCGATGCGGCCCGTGAACATCTCGCCCGGCAGGGCGTCGGGCTTGGCGGTGATCGCCAGGCCCTCGCGCAGGATCGGCAGGTAGCGGTCGGGCACGGAGAAGTCGACACGGATCAGCGAGACATCGTCCAGGCTGACGATGGGGGTTCCGGGGCTGATCAGGGCTCCTGGGGCGATGTCCGAAATGCCCACCCGGCCCGAGAACGGCGCGCGGATGACCTTGTCCAGCTTCTGGGCGCTGGCCGCCGCCAGGGCGGCTTTGGCTGTGTCGCGCGCGGCCATGTATTGCTCGGCCGAAGCACGCGGAGCAATGCCGCGCTCGGCCAGGGTCTTCCATCGCGTATATTCGCGTTCGGCCTGGGCTAGCTGCGCCTGAGCCTCGGCGATGCCGGCGGTCTCCTGGTCGGCCTTCAGCTCGACCAGCACCTGCCCCTTGGTGACGGCCTGCCCATCGCTGAAGTGAACGGCGGTGATCAGTTCGGCCGTGTTCGAGGTGAGGGTGACCGACTGGCGGCCCTTGGCGACGCCGAGCACTTCGATCCGATCGGTGAAGGCGCGTGGCTGGACGACGACCTGAGACACCGGGGTCGCCCGTCCACCGCCGGCCGGGCCGCCCTGCCCTGGCGCCTTGCCGCCGAAAGCCAGTTTCAAGCCGCCAGCCACCAGCATCAGCAGAACAG
The DNA here is from genome assembly GCF_031457295.1 of Caulobacter sp. BE254. Classification (NCBI taxonomy): domain Bacteria; kingdom Pseudomonadati; phylum Pseudomonadota; class Alphaproteobacteria; order Caulobacterales; family Caulobacteraceae; genus Caulobacter; species Caulobacter sp. BE254. The sequence goes on from NZ_JAVDWJ010000001.1 coordinate 795,026, forward strand.
CGACGACCGCCGCGACGAGAAAGAAGTGTCTGCGGATCACGAAAGGCTCCGGGCGCCGGGAAAGAACGGCTCAGCTAATACAAAGCGGCTCATTAGCCGCCAGCCCTAGCCTGCGTCCAGTGACACACGGATGACCAAGTATTACAGCGCTGAAATATTAGAACCGCCGCCACACCGCCACGACCGGCCCGCGATCGGCGGGGGTTTCGCGGCCCAGGATCGCCTGACGCCAGCCGGCTTGCAGACTCCAAGCGCCCAGGTCGCGCGTCAGGGAGATCTCACTCTTGGACCAGCGCGATCTAACAGGCCGGGAATCCGCCTGGCCAGCATAGGTTTGCACCATCAACAGCCAGCGGCGCGTGGGTCTGACGCCCATCGTGGCGTCGATTCTGGTCTCGTCGGCCAAGCCGCTGCGCTTGAGCCGGGCGACCTGCAGTTCGGCGAAGACGGGCGTCGTACGCCACCGGCCCGAGACCCCCGCCAGCAGGCGCGCCTCCAGATCCATGTCGCCCTGTCCTGGCGCCGCATACCCCGCATTGCGCCCCACGCCGTCCCGAGCGGCGCCCAGATAAAGGCTGACGACTGATCGATCCCTATGCAGCAGCGCGTACCGAAGACCCAGTTCGACGGCCCCCAAACCCTCATAGTCGACGAAACTGTCGTGGCCGCGAGTCAGGGCCGTCTTGGATTGCAAGGTCAGTCGGTCGGTCAGTCCATACTCGCCATACAGCGACAAGGTCTGGTCGTGACGGGGCGCGATCGCCACCTCCACGCCGTCGGGGTCAAAACCCGTGTCCGCCTTCTGGTCCTCGTATTTCAGGATGGCCAGTCCCTCGCCGTCCTTCATCGGCCAGGCGCCCGCCCAGGCGGGAGCGGACAGGCCGCCCGACGCGCAAAAGAAAGCCGCCGCGGCCCCGAAGGCCACGGCGGCGTTTCGTTTTCGCCGTCTGGGCGTCAATCCGCGTAACCGGGGGACTCCCGGTCGAGCTTGCGCAAGCAGCCCGGCCACGCCAGGCCGGCGATCATGCCCATGCCCATGCCGGTCTGGCTGCGGACCTCGGCCTGGGCTTGTTCGGGCGCTTCGAGCACGTTCGCGCGGCCCGCGCTCAACGCCATCACCTGCTGGGCGCAGGCCCGTTCCAGGAAGAACATCCCCAGCCAGCACTCAGCCGCCGTCGTCCCCACCGACAAGGTGCCGTGGTTGCGCAGCATCATCAGCTTTTTCTCGCCGAGGTCGGCCACCAGGCGTTCCCGTTCGTCAAGGTTGAGAGCAATGCCTTCATAATCGTGATAGGCGAGTTGAGGCAAGACAATTAACGACTGCTGCGACAGCGGCAGCAGGCCGTCCTTGTTCGCCGAGACCCCCACGCCCTGGTCAGTGTGCAGGTGCATGACGAAATGGGCGTCCTCGCGGGCGGCGTGGACCGCCGAATGGATCGTGAAGCCCGCCGGATTGATGAAGTAGGGCGTCTTGTCGATGACGTTGCCGTCCAGGTCGACCTTGACCAGGCACGAGGCGGTCATCTCGCCGAAGAACATGCCGTAGGGATTGATCAGGAAATGATGTTCCGGTCCCGGAATGCGGGCGGAGATGTGGGTGAAGATCATGTCGTCCCAGCCGTGGACAGCGACCAGGCGATAGAGCGCGGCCAGATCGACGCGGGCCTTCCATTCGGCCTCGCTGACCTTGTCCTTGAGCGACGTGGTGATGGGCGATGCACCGTCGGCCATGAGCGGATCCTCCGTAGGTTATCATTGTTAGGTTGGAGGGTCGCGCCGCTGGGTCCTTGCGTCAAGCGGCCGTTCGAGGGAGGGACATTTGTCCCCTTCCCATCGGAACGCGTTCCCATGATCCCCTGGCAGCATCTCGACACGGCCCAGGTGCCCGGCGACGGTGAAGACCTGCGGCTGATGCGGCGTGGGACCGAGTTCTCGATCATGACCGGCGGCATCGAGCTGATGAACAGCCGGCTCAGCGGCTCGGAAGAGGCGATGGCCGCCCTGGCCTTCGGGCGCGTCGGCCAGCGCCTCAAGCCCCGCGTGCTGATCGGCGGGCTGGGCATGGGCTTCACCCTGCGCGCCGCCCTCGCCGCCTTCGGGCCCGACGCGGAGATCGTCGTCGTCGAACTCGTGCCCGGCGTGGTCGCCTGGGCGCGGGGGCCGCTAGCGGACCTGCACGGGGACAGCCTCGACGATCCCCGCGTCAGCATCCACCAGGGCGATGTCGGCGAGCCGATCCGCGCCGGCGAAGCGGCGTTCGACGCCATCCTGCTGGATGTCGACAACGGCCCCGGCGGCCTCAGCCGCAAGGAGAACGACGGCCTCTACAGCCCCTCGGGTCTGGCCGCCGCCAAGCGCGCCCTGCGGCCTGGCGGTGTGCTGGAAGTCTGGTCCTCGACCCGCGACAGCGCGTTCACCACGCGACTGAAACGGGCGGGCTATGGGGTCGAGGAGATCGGCGTGCGCGCCCACAAGGGACGCGGCGCCCGGCATGTGATCTGGCTGGCCACGAAGCTTTAGGGAACCAACGGTGATGAAGACCCTGTTGATAGCCGCAACGATCCTGACGGCTTGTACGTCGCCGGCCTTGGCTCAGGACGCCGTCATTCGCGACAATCCGGCGGGCTTGTTCACCAGCCCCCGCTTCACCAATGTCGTCGAGGTTCCAGCCGGCACCGCCCTGGTCTTCGTATCGGGCCTGACCGCCCAGGGTCCCGATGGCGCGGCGCCGACCGACGCCCAAGGCCAGGCGCAGGCGGTGTTCCGCAACCTGCGCACGGCCCTGGCCGCGCGCGGTCTGAAGCCCGCCGACGTGATCCAGATCCGCGGCTTCCTGGTCGACATCCAGACCACCTTGCCCGCCTACCGCCAGGCGGCGGGCGACTTCTTCGGCAAGGCTCCGCCACCGGCCAGCACCGTGGTCGGCGTCGCGGACCTTGTCCGTCCGGACCTGTTGCTGGAGGTGGAACTGATCGCGGCCAGGCCTGTCCAAGCTCGATAGCCGCGAGGCTTGGTGCTCGGCGATCAGTCCCCCCGGTCGCCCTTCATCAGCCGGGCCTTGTCGCGCTGCCAGTCGCGGGCGGCCTCGGTCTCGCGCTTGTCGTGGTTCTTCTTGCCCTTGGCCAGGCCGATCTCCAGCTTGGCCAGGCCCTTCTCGTTCCAATAGAGCTTGAGCGGGATCAGGGTGCGGCCGTCGCGCTGCACCGCGCCGATCAGCTTGTCGATCTGCTTGCGGTGCAGCAGCAGCTTCCGGTGCCGACGGGGCTCGTGGTTGAAGCGGTTGGCGTGGCCGTAGGGCGGGATGTCGGCGTTGATCAGCTTGATCTCGCGCCCTTCCACCGAGGCGTAGGACTCGGCGATGTTGGCCCGGCCCACGCGCAACGACTTCACCTCGGTGCCCGTCAGCATCAGCCCGGCCTCGAAGGTCTCCTCGATGAAGTAGTCGTACCGCGCGCGGCGGTTCTCGGCGATCGGCTTGGTCATCAGACCAGACCCGCCTCGCGCATGGCCTCCAGGATCGCAGCCTTCACCGCCTCGCTGCACGGGGCGATCGGCAGGCGGACGTCGGCCTCGCACAAGCCCAGATGAGCCATGGCGAACTTGGTCGGCGACGGCGAGGCGTCGAGGAACAGCGCCTTGTGCAGCCTCACAAGGCGATCCTGCCAGTAGAGCGCGGTCTCCCATTCGCCGTTCAGGCAGGCATTGACGAAGGTGGCGCAGGCGTCCGGCGCGACGTTGGCGGTGACCGAGATCACGCCGTGGCCGCCATGGGCGACGTAGCCGAGCGCCGTGGGATCGTCGCCGGACAGCATTACCCAGTCGGGACCGCACATGATCCGCTGGAAGCTGGCGCGGGTCAGGTCTCCCGTGGCGTCCTTGATGCCGACGATGTTGGGCAGCTTGGACAGCCGCTCCAGCGTCTCGTTGGCGACGTCCGACCCCGTGCGCCCAGGCACGTTGTAGACCAGCACCGGCAGTTGCACCGCGTCATTGATGGCCTTGTAGTGCTGGTAGACCCCTTCTTGGCTGGGGCGCACGTAGTAGGGCGAGACCACCAGAGCCGCGTCGGCGCCGACGGCCTTGGCGTGGGCGACCAGCTCGATCGCCTCGGCGGTCGAATTGGAACCGGCGCCGGCGATCACCGGCACGCGGCCGCGGGCGGTCTGCACGCACAGCTCGACTACACGCTTGTGTTCGTCATGGCTCAGGGTGGCGGTCTCGCCCGTGGTGCCGACCGGCACCAGGCCGTGCACGCCGCCGGCGATCTGACGTTCGACCAGGGCCACGAAGGCTTTCTCGTCCACCGCGCCGTCGCGGAATGGCGTGACCAGCGCCGGAATGACGCCCTTGAACGGAGAATGAGCCATGACTTGCAATTTGCCGTGAGAAACGCGCCGCGACGGTTGCGGCCTGAGGATGGGGGCGGACAATATGTCCCGCTTCCCATGTCCCGCAACCGGTCCGTGACGCTCTGCACCGATTTGGGGACGTTTCTGCAAGGGTCAATCCGTCGCGAAGCGGTCTATAGGTGCAAATCCGGGATCGCAAGCGCCGCAAATCGGCCCCGCCGCTATCGGAAAACGGCGAGAATGCAGCCCGTGTGGGCCAGAGAATCGAAGGGAGACGACGTTTTGGCGTCAGGGTTGTTGGGTAAGGTGTTGCTGGGCGGATCCGCGGTGGTGGCGCTCTTTGGGGTGGCGCTTGCCCAGGACGACGTCGACCTGCCCCGCGCGCCGCAGCCCTATACGGGCTCGGCGACACCCCAAGGCCTGATCACCACACCGCCGACCGCGACCTACGCCACGCCCGCCGAGGCCGACGCCGCCAACCTGCGCATGGCGGTCAGCAGCCGTGACCCCGCCACCATCCGCATGGCGATGTCCGGCATCCAGGATCCGCTGTCGCGCAAGATCGCCCTGTGGGCGCTGGTCGACGCCGGCGCCGAGAGCATGAGCTTCTTCGAACTGGACCAGGCGCGCCGCGACCTGACGGGTTGGCCCCGCGCCCAGCGCCGCGAGAACGCCGCCGAAAAGGCCCTGGCCGTCTCCGGCCTCGACGCCCAGCGGATGATCGCCTGGTTCGGCGGCCGCGACCCGCAGACCGCGGAAGGCGCCTTGTCGCTGGCCGCCGCCTACCAGGCCGCCGGCCGCGGCAGCGATGCGACCAGCCTTATTCGCCGCTGGTGGCGCGACCAGGTGTTCGAACTCGACGCCCAGCGCGCGATGCTGGCCCGCTTCGGCGCGCTGCTGACGACCGACGACCATGTCCGCCGCGCCGACGTTCTGCTGTACGGCGCGCAAGGCCCCGCGGCCCGCGACATGGTCGCCCTGCTGCCCTACGACCAGCAGGCGGTGGCCCAGGCGCGCATCGCCTTCCGCTCGAACGCCAGCAACGCCAACGACCTCTACGCCGCGCTGACGCCGGCCCAACAGGCCCAGCCCGGCGTCGTCTTCGAACGCGCAGCCTATTTGCGTCGCAAGGGCCTGGACACCCTGGCCCTGCCGCTGGCCGCCCAGTTCCCCGCCCCGCCGCCCAGCGGTGACGCGGCCTCGGCCATCTGGCGCGAGCGCAAGCAGCTGGTGGTCTCGGCCCTGAAGAACGGCGACGGCGCTGGCGCTTACGCCGCGGCCAACGCTCGCCTGAAGGAGGGCGCCGACGCGGCCGAGAGCGAGTTCTACGCTGGTTGGATCGCCCTCACCCGCCTGAAGGACGCCGACCGCGCCGCCGCCCACTTCGCCCGCATCGCCGAGATCGGCGCCTCGCCGATCACCCGCGGCCGCGCCCTCTACTGGCAGGGGCGGGCCGCCGAGGCCCAGGGCGACGGCATCGCCGCCCAGGCCTTCTATGCCGAAGGGTCGCGCTACATCACCACCTTCTACGGTCAGCTCGCCGCCGAGAAGGCCGGGATCAAGGAGATCCGCCTCGACAAGGATCCGACGATCACCCAGGCCGACCGCGCCCGCTTCGAGGGCCGCGAACTGGTGCGGGCGGTGCGCACCCTGATGGCGGCCGGGGCGCGCGACCAGGTGCGGATCTTCGTGCTGTTCATCGACGACCAGCTGCCGTCGGCGGAAGAAGAGGCCCTGCTGGTGGATCTGGCTCGCAGCTACGGCGATCCGGACCTGGCCATGCGTGCGGTCCGCACCGCCGCCCAGCGCGGATTCACCCTGCCCGAGCGCGGCTACCCGCTGCTTGACCATCTGTTCACCCCGGGACCAGGCGCTGCAGAGACGGCCTTCGTCTATTCGATCTCGCGCCAGGAAAGCAATTTCGACCCCAACGCCCGCTCCGCCCCCGGGGCGCGCGGCATGATGCAGTTGATGCCGGCCACCGCCGCCATCGTCGCGCGGCAGCTGGGCGAGAGCCATAGCGTCGATCGGCTGTCGGACCCGTTCTACAACATGCGCCTGGGCTCGACCTATCTGGGCAGCATGGTCAGCAACTTCAGCGGCTCGTACATCATGGCCGCCGCCGCCTATAACGCCGGCCCCGGCCGGCCGGCCGCCTGGGTTTCGCTATGCGGCGACCCGCGCGGCGCGACTACCGATCCGCTGGACTTCATCGAGTGCATCCCGTTCTCCGAGACCCGCAACTACGTGATGCGGACCATCGAGACGACGATGGTCTACCGCGCCCGCCTGAACGGCGGCGTGGCCCCGTTGACCCTGTCGAGCGACCTCAAGCGCGGGGGCTACAGCTATGCGGGTCCGACGAGCGCGACGCCGAGCGGCCTGCCGCCGATCGGGGGAAGCACGACGGCGATCCCGCAAGGCGGCTACGTGCCAGGAACGCGCTAAACCGACCTTTTCGCGGGAGAGGACGAGGCCCGTCGCGCCGCCACGATCAGACCCGCCGGCGTCTCGACCAGAGCGCCGTCCAGCCGGAACACCTCGGCCAGAACGGTCGGCGACAATGCCTCGACCGGCGCGCCTTCCGCCGCCACGCGGCCGTGGTCCAGCACCAGGATTCGATCGCAGCACCGCGCCGCCAGGCCCAGGTCGTGCAGGGTGACGACCACGGCGGCCCCACCGGCCGCCTCGGCGCGCAGCAGATCGAGCGTCAGGAGTTGAGCGTCGGGATCCAGCCCCGCGACCGGCTCGTCGGCGACCAGCAGCGGCGCGCGCGTCGCCAGCAGGCGGGCCAGCAGCACCCGGGCCCGCTCGCCCCCCGACATGTCAAGCACGCCGCGCTGGACCAGATCGGCCACGCCCACCCGGTCCAGGCGTTCTCGGGCGATGGCCAGGGCTTGGCTGGACGGCAGGTCCGGCGCGCCGAAAGCGGCGACCTCAAGGGCCGGCAGGTTCCAGGCCAGACGGCGTTCCTGCGGCAGGTAGCCGACCAGGCGCGCCCGCTCGACGGGGTCCAGTCCGACGACCGGACGTCCGGCCAGCCGCGCCTGCCCCGTCTCCAGCGGCATCAGCCCCAGACCCGCCCGTAGCAGGCTGGTCTTGCCCGCGCCGTTGGGGCCGACCACGCCCAGCACCTCGCCCGGCGCGACGCTCAGGGCCGCGCCGTCCAACACCAGAGCCTTGCCGCGCCGGGCCCTGGCGTCCGCGATGGTCCAGGCCGCGGTCACGACCGCCAGCTCCGCGCCGCGCGCCAGGCCAACAAGGCGAAGACGGGCGCGCCGAACAGGGCCGTGACGACGCCCAGCTTCAGTTCCTGCTCGGTCGGGATCAGGCGGGCGGCGAGATCGGCGGCGACCAGCAGCACCGCTCCCGCCAGAGCCGAGGGCCGCAGCAGCCGGCCCGGATCGTCGCGCACGGCGGTCCGCACCAGGTGCGGCGCGGCCAGGCCGACGAAGCCGATCACCCCCGCCGCCGCGACCGACGCCCCCGCGAGCAAGGCCGAGCCCGCCACCGCCGCCACCCGCAGCCGCGCCATCGGCAGGCCGGACATCTGGGCCGCCTCCTCGCCCAGGGTCAGCATCCGCAGGCCCTTGGCGGCGTAGAGGCAGAGCCCCGCCCCGACCGCCATCGGCCCCGCCCCCCGCAGGATGTCGGTGAAGTCGCGGTTCTCGACCGAACCCATCAGCCAGGCCAGCACCTCGGCGATGGCGACCGGCGACGGCGACAGGTTGAAGACCAGGGCCGTCAGGGCGCCGGCGAAGGCGGACAACGCCACCCCGAACAGGATCAGCACCTCGGGCTCGCGAAACCGCGCCGCCAGGCCGACGACCACCGCGCCGGCGGCCAAGGCCCCAGCCAGGGCCGCCAGCTCGATCGCGCCCGGGAAGGCCGCCAGACCGCCGGCGATGGCCAGGGACGCGCCCAGGCCCGCCGTGGCCGAGACGCCCAGCACCCCGGGCTCGGCCAGCGGATTGCGCAGCAGGCCCTGCATCGTCGCGCCCGCCAGGCCCAGGCCCGCCCCGACCAGGGAGGCCATCAGCACCCGCGGCAACCGGATGGCCCACAGCACCTCGGCCGGCGGGGATCCAAGGTCGGTCAAGGCCTGATGGTACTGCGCCGCGTTCAGCGAGCTCTCGCCCAGGCCGATGGCCACCATCGCCGCCGCGACCAGGACCAGCAGCAGACCCAGTTCCAGACGACGCGGGCTCATCGCGCCGCCTCCGCCAGCACCCGCGCCCCATCGGCGGCGAACCAGGCCGAGCAGCCCAGCATGGCCCCCGGCAGCGAGGCGACCACTCGCCCCCGTGTCGCCTGGCGCAGCGCCGCGTGACGTCCCGGCCCCCACCGGTCGGCCCCGGCCCGGGTCAGGTCGAAGAAGCCCAGCACCACCGCCTTCGGCGGCTTCAGCACCAGGCTCTCCAGCGGCGCGGGGGAGAAATAGGGCTGGGCCGCGGCGTTGGTGAAGCCCGCCGCCCGCAGCATGGCATCGATCATGGTGCTGGGACCGGCCGTATAGCCGCCTGGCGTCAGGTAGAAGGCGGCCCGCCCCTGGCCTGCACCGGCCGAACGCGCCAGGTCGGCGTCCATGCGCGCCAGCAGGGCCTCGCCCGACGGACCGCGATTCAAGGCGTGGGCCACCTGGCGGACATTGGCGCGCACGCCGTCAAAATCGGTGGCGTCACCCAGGCTGATCGTGCGCACGCCGCGCCGTGCCAGGGCGGCCGTCAGACGGGCGTCGCCGCCCCATTGGCGCACCACGACATTCGGGCGCGCGCCCAGCACCGCCTCCAGCGTCGTCCGCCGTTTCGGCAGGTCGATCGCCTTGACGCGAAGGAAGGAATCCGGCGCGGCGGCGCGCGGCGAGACGCCGACAATGGTCTCGCGCGCCGCCAGGGCCAGGACATACTGGTCGGCGCAGGAGTCCAGCGACATCACCCGCTGGGAGCTGGTCTGGGCGACGGCGGGCGTCGCGATCACCGCTAGGCCGACGGCGAGGCCGGCGAGCAAAGCGGCGCGCATGGGTGTCAGTCCGTCACCAGACCGTGCAGCAGCCCGTCCAGCGTGACCTTCATCAGCTCCTCGCGCGGAGCCCAATTGCGGTCGGGCAGGGTGATCAGCAGGGCCACCAGGCCATGGCAAGCGGCCCACAACACTTGGGCGGCGCTCTCGCCGGAGCCGGTGCGCAGACGGCCGGCGGCGGCGATCTCGTGGATCGGACCGCTGAACTCGGCGAAGCAGCGATCGCCCAGTTCGGCGGTGGCGGCCTGCTTCTCCTTGGAGATCACGTCGCGCGAACCGCAAAACACCAATTGATAGGTGTTGGGATTGTCGAGCGCGAACTTCATGTAAGCCTCGAGCATAAGCCGCACCCGCGCCACGGCGTCGATCGGCCGATGGGCGATGTCGACGTTCACGGCCAGAAGCTGGCCGATCGCGTCGTCGCTGATCTCCAGCAGGATCTGGTCCTTGTCGCGGAAGTGCATGTAGAGGGCGGTCGAGGAGACGCCCACGGCGTCGGCGATCTTGCGGATCGTCGCCCCCGCATAGCCTTCGGCGATGAAGATCCTTTCGGCCGCGGCCAGGATCTCTCCGCGACGCAAATGGCCGTCGCCTTTAGGCTTGCGGGCCGACTTGTGCGGCTTCTTCAGCGCGACCGTCACGATTTGGCTTTCCCCTACCTCGTCCCCGAACCCGACACTAAACGGGAATCACCCATGCGTCGCAACTCCCGAGGATTTCCCCAAAACACGTGTTTTTCTGTTTGACACTTCAAGGTTGAAGATTCGCTATCTGCTCGCTGGATCCGATTGTTCGCGGCGGGGGCAATGGCGCGAGAAGAAAGAGACCAGCGGCGACGCGTGTTTGGGAACAAACCGGTCGACAGGGATTGGATCGAGGCGCCCAGGAGCGAACCGGTGGCCGCGGCCTTGCCCGACGGCGCTCATCGCCGCCTGTCGCGTGGCCAATTGATCGGGTTGGCGGTCTTGCTGACCCTCCTGCTCCTTCTGGCGACCTTCCAGACTCGGGCGACGCTGGAAGGCTTTCACCTGCTGTTCTTCGTCGGTTTCATGGGCCACTCGGCCGTCAAGCTGGTCGCCGCCTTCACGCCGCGCCGGCCGATCGCCGCGGCGTCGCTGCCCGACGAAGCCCTGCCCGGCTATACGATCATCGTGCCGCTCTATCGCGAGGCGTCGGTGGCGGCGGAGCTGGTGGCCAATCTCACACGGCTGGACTATCCGCGCGACCGCCTTCAGGTGCTGATCGCCCTGGAAGCCAACGACCATGAGACCCAGGCCGCCTTCGCGGCCCCGGACCTTCCAGCCGGCTTCCAGGTGCTGGTCGCGCCGCCCGGCTCGCCGCAGACCAAGCCACGCGCCTGCAACGTGGCCCTGGAACGGGCGCATGGCGACCTGGTCGTCATCTACGACGCCGAGGATGCGCCGCATCCCGGCCAATTGCGCGAAGCCGCCGCGCGCTTCGCCCAGGCCGACGCGAACCTGGCCTGCCTGCAGGCGCCCTTGCGGATCGAGCCCGACCCGCGCTTCCTGCCCGACCAGTTCGCCCTCGAATACGCCGTGCTGTTCGAGGTCTTCCTGCCGGCCCTGGCCCGCTGGGGCCTGCCTTTCCCGCTCGGCGGCACCAGCAACCACTTCCGCGCCGAGGCCCTGCGCGCCGTCGGCGGCTGGGATCCGTACAACGTCACCGAGGACGCCGACATTGGCTTTCGCCTGGCCGCGGAGGGCTATCGGCTGGATGTCATCAGCCAGCCTACCCTCGAGACCTCGCCCGCCACCTTGAGGGTCTGGACGCCGCAACGGGCGCGCTGGATCAAGGGGCACCTCCAGACCTTGGCCGTTCACGCTCGAGGGCCCGTCGTGCGAACCCCGCGAGGGGCCGTCGCGTTCGTCCTGACCCTGGCCTTGCCCCTGGCCTCGTCCCATCTGCACGGCCCTCTGTTCGCCTGGCTCCTGCTGCAGTGGGCTGGGTCGACGGTCGACCTGTTGCCCGCCGTGCCGGCCATGGACTGGATGCTGGTGTTCTTCGGCTGGACCTGTATCGCGCTCGCCGGAGCTCAAGCCCAACGACGGGCCGGGCATCGGCAACGCCCCCTCCCCCTACTGGGCGCGATCTTCTATTGGCCGCTCCAGAGCGTCGCGGCGGCCAAGGCGCTTTGGCAGTTCGTCGTCGCGCCGTTCCACTGGGACAAGACCCCGCATACGCCCCGTTCCGCGAACCGGTCGCTGCCTCGCCTGCTGGCGCGGACTGGACGGGCCTTGCCCTGAGCGCGTATTGGCGGGGACATGACTCCGACCATCGCCACCGCCCCGCTCGTCATGCGCACCACCGGCTGGGCCGACTACGCCCTGCTCGACAGCGGCCATGGCAGGAAGCTGGAGCGCTACGGCCGCTACACCGTGGTGCGGCCCGAGCCGCAGTGCTTCTGGGCCCCGCGCCTGGACCAGAAGGTCTGGGACAACGCCGACGCCGTCTTCGATCCGTCGGACGAGGACGAGGCCGGCCGCTGGCGCTTCAAGGGCAAGCCGCTGGAGAAGTTCGACCTGGCCTGGGGCGAGACCAAGTTCCATGGCCAGTTCACCCCGTTCCGCCACCTGGCCTTCTTCCCCGAACAGGCCGCCAACTGGGCGTGGCAGGACGCCCGGGTCCGCGCCTTCAAGGGCCGCCAGCCCAAGGTGCTAAACCTGTTCGGCTATACCGGCGTCGCCAGCCTGGTCTGCGCCGCCGCCGGCGCTGCGGTCACCCATGTGGACGCCAGCAAGAAGTCGGTCGGCTTCGCCCGCGAGAACGCCGCCTTCGCCGGCCTGGCCGACAAGCCGATCCGCTGGATCGTCGAGGACGCGCGCCGCTTCGTAGCCCGCGAAGTGCGCCGCGGCTCGCAATATGACGGCATCATCCTAGACCCGCCGAAGTTCGGCCGCGGGGCCGACGGCGAGGTCTGGCGCCTGTTCGAGGACCTGGCCGAGCTGACCGCCAACTGCGCCCAGATCCTGGCGCCTGACGCTTCGTTCCTACTGATGAACGCCTATGCCGCCCGGGTTTCGGGCGCGGCGATGTCGGGCCTGCTGGCCCAGGAGCTGAAGGGACGCGACGGGGTCATCGACTGGGGCGAGCTGTCGCTGGTCGAGGAGAAGGGCGACCGCCAGATCGGCCTGTCGTTCTTCGCCCGCTGGGCTTCGGAAAGGTGATCGCGATGAACGCCCCCCACGCACCGAAGACCGTCACCTCGCTGTCGAACGCCACCGTCAAGGCCGTCCGCGCCCTGCACATGCGCAAGGAGCGCGAGGACAGCGGCCTGTTCCTGGCCGAGGGCTTGAAGATCGTCATCGAGGCGATCGACTGCGGCCACGCGCCCAAGATCCTGATGTACGGTCGCGACGCCGCCGACCATCCGATGCTGCAGAAGGCCAGCCAGGCCTGCCTCAAGGCCGGCGGCGAGGTGATCGAGGTCAATCGTGAGATCCTCGAAAAGGTTTCGCGGCGCGACAATCCCCAGGCCGTGGTCGGTGTCTTCAAGCAGGTCTACACGCCCTTGTCGGCCATCGTGGCGGAGAGCGCCCCGTGTTGGGTGGCCATGCAGGCCGTGCGCGATCCTGGCAACCTGGGCACGGTGATCCGCACGGCCGACGCCGCCGGCTGCGGCGGGGTGATCCTGGTCGGCGACTGCGTGGACCCTTACTCGGTCGAAGGGGTTCGGGCGACCATGGGCTCGATCTTCGCGGTCAAGATCGCCAAGGCCTCGGTGGCCGAGTTCCTGGCCTGGCGCGAGTCCTGGCCGGGCTCGGTGGTCGGCACCCTGCTGACCGCGACGGTCGACCACAAAAGCGCCGACTACGTGAAGCCCTCGCTGATCCTGATGGGCAACGAGCAGCAGGGCCTGCCGCCGGAACTGGCCGCCGCCTGCGACGTCAACGTCAAGATCCCGATGCGCGGTCGGGCCGACAGCCTGAACCTGTCGGTGGCGACAGGGATCATGATCTACACGGTGACGGGTTAGACGAAGTCCAGGACAGGCTCTTAGGCCCGTCCCCGCACCATGGCCTACTTGATCCGCGTCCACTTCTCGGTCTTGCACAGCGGGGCCACGATGCAGCCCTTCAGCTTCAGCTCGTTGGCCGAGAGCAGGGTGATCGTCCCCGAATAGGTGCCGCCGTCGGCGGCGTTGTAGACCTTGCCGCCGGTCCACTTGGTCGGCCCGCCGGTGAAATCGTACAGCATCTGCATGTTCTTCAGCGGCCGGTTGCGCAAGGACGCGTCCTTGTTCTTCTCGTCCTTGACCGACGGGTCGCTCCTGATGTGGTCCGAGCTGACCAGCTTGCCGCACAGGCTGTTGCCGCAGCGGCTGATCTCGACCTGGCCGCCGTTGGTCTGGGTCTGCCACAGGCCCGTGACGTCCTGGGCGAAGACCGGAGCAGCGACGAGGGTCAGGGCGGCGGCGAGGATGGGCAGTTTCATTGGCGTTTTCTCCCGGAGTTGTCGCCCCTTTCTAACGCGCGTTCGGCTAAACCGGCCATGAATTGATGGCCAAGTTCGAACAAGGCTAGCCGAACTAGACCGCACGTCGCTTCAGGCCCGAGCTCGAACAGGTCGTGTAGCCGGTCGCGGTCAGCCGGCCGGCGACCATGCCCAGCTTGCCCGGCAGCTCGCGGACATGCGATACGCCCACCGCCTCGACGGCCGCCAGGGCGACGCTGCCGCAGGCATAGGCGTCCTGGGCCGCGTCGTGGTGCTTGAAGTCGACGCCCAGGAAGTCGCAGACCGCGTTCAGCTTGGCCGACGGCAGCCGCGGCCAGGTGTTCTTGGCCACCTGCACGGTGCAGAGGTAGTCGAAACACGGGAAGGCCAGGCCGTAGAACTCGCAGGTGCGGCGCATCACGCTGATGTCGAACGCGGCGTTGTGGGCGATCACCGTCGCCCGCTCGAGCCGGTCCTGGAGGCGCGACAGCACGGCCGGAAATTCGTCGGCGTCCTCCACATCGGCCGGCCGGATGCCGTGGACGGCGACGTTCCAGCCCGAGAACCGCATCTCGGCCGGACGGATGTAGTGGTGCTCGACCTGCGTGATCCGCCCGTCCTCGATCCAGGCCAGGCCGATGGCGCAGGGGCTGGAGCGCTGCTCGTTGGCCGTCTCGAAGTCGATGGCGACGACAGGCATCAGGTTCTTGCCCTGGAAGTCGGACGACCTTGAGGCCGAACAGTCTGAAAATAGGTTGTCATCCCGGAAGTCTCGCAGAGGCTGTCCGGGACGCAGGGGACTGGGCTGATGCGGTGCGGTTCACCTGGATCCCGGACAAGCGCTGCGCGCTTTCCGGGATGACAACCGTGAGGTGGGTTTCACCTGGAGCGCTCATCCCTAGCTTCCCACCATGGCCAGCCACTCGTCCTCGGTCATCACCTCGACGCCCAGTTCGGTCGCGGTCTTCAGCTTCGAGCCCGCCCCGGGGCCGGCCACCACCAGGTCGGTCTTTTTCGAGACCGACGAGGCGACCTTGGCGCCCAGGGCCTCGGCCTGGGCCTTGGCCTCGTCGCGGGTCATTTTCTCCAGCGCGCCGGTGAAGACGATGGTCTTGCCAGCCACCGCGGTGTCGGTCTTGGGCTTGGCCACCGGCTGGATGTCCAGCTCGGCGATCAGGTTGGCCACCTTCTCCCGATTGTGTTCCTCGGCGAAGAAGCGGGCGATCGACTGGGCCGCCACCGGACCGATCCCGTCGATGGCCGCCAGCTGCAGGTAGTCCTCGCCCGGCGCGCCCTGCCCGGCCTCGGCCAAGGCCCGGGCGAAACCATCCCAGTCGCCATAGCGTTCGGCCAGGGCCGCCCGGGCAGGCTTGTTCAGCTTGGGCACAGCGTGGCCGATCTTGACCTCCAGGCTGTCGGCCTCCGGCCACGGATCGGCCTTCAGCCCGCCCTTGCCCGCCTCGGCCAGCTCGTCGCGGGCCTTGGGACCGACCCCAGCCGCGCCGGCCAGCTCCAGATAGACCGCGCCCGGCAGCTGCCCCGCCGCCCGCTCGGCGGCGGCCTGAAGGTCCTCGAAACGGTTGAAATTGCGGGCCAGGACCGTCGAGGTGGTCTCGCCGATGTCGCGCATGCCCAGGCCGTAGATCACCCGATCCAGGCCGATGGTCCGCCGCGCCTCGATGCCCTTGACCAGGTTGGCGACCGACGTTTCACCATAGCCGTCCCGCGTCCGAAGCTCGGCCAGCTTCTCTTCGTCGCGGGCCAGCTTGAAGATGTCGGCCGGCTCCTTGATCCACCCGGCCTCGAAGAAGGCGGCCAGCTGCTTTTCGCCCAGGCCCTCGATGTCGAAGGCGCGGCGGGAGACGAAGTGGCGAAGGTGCTCGATGCGCTGGAACGGACAGGCGAATTCGCCGGTGCAGCGGCGGACCACCGACTCGGTCCCCGAGGCGTTGACCTCGCGGGCCAGCGGCGTCTTCAACGGGCACGGGCATTCGTGGGGAAATTGATAGGGTTTCGGCGGGGGGCTGGGCCGCTCATCCAGGGCCACTTGGACGATCTGCGGGATGACGTCGCCAGCGCGCTGGATCACCACGGTATCGCCGACACGGACGTCCAGGCGCTCGATCTCGTCGGCGTTGTGCAGGGTGGCGTTGGTCACCGAGACCCCGCCGACCGTCACGGGCTTCAGCCGCGCCACCGGGGTGATCGCGCCGGTGCGCCCCACCTGCAGGTCGATGGCCTCCAGGATCGTGCGGGCCTGCTGGGCCGGGAACTTGCGGGCGATGGCCCAGCGGGGCGAGCGCGACACGAAGCCCAGGCGGCGCTGCTGCTCCAGATCGTCGACCTTGTAGACCACGCCGTCGATGTCGAACGGCAGCTTGGGCCGCAGGACCTCGAATTCGGCATAGGCGTCCAGCAGCCCCTGGGCGTCCTGGACGCGCCGGGCCGGCGGGGCGGTGGTGACGAAGCCCCAGTCGTGGAGCTTTTCCAGCGCCTCCCACTGGCCGGCCGCGAACGGTCCGCTGACCAGGCCCCAGGCATAGGCGAAGAACCGCAGCGGCCGCTGGGCGCTGATCTTCGGGTCGATCTGGCGCAGCGAGCCGGCGGCGAAGTTGCGGGGGTTGGCGTAGGTGCGCTGACCGGCCTCCAGGGCGGCGGCGTTGAAGGCGGCGAAGGCCTCCAGCTCGACATAGACCTCGCCGCGGATCTCGATGACGTCCGGCCAGCCGGAGCCCTTCAGGCGGTGGGGGATGTCGGCCAGGGTGCGCAGATTGGCGGTGACGTCCTCGCCCACCTTGCCGTCGCCCCGGGTCGCGCCCTGGACCAGCACGCCTTTCTCGTAGCGCAGCGAGGCCGACAGGCCGTCGATCTTCGGCTCGGCGGTGTAGAACACCGGCTCGGTCGTCAGCCGCAGGAAGCGGCGGATACGAGCGTCGAACTCGGTCGCCTCGTCGTTGGAGAAGGCGTTGTCCAGGCTCAGCATCGGCACGCCGTGCTCGACCGCCGAGAACTGCTCGGCCCGCGCCGCCCCCACCCGCATCGACGGCGAGTTCTCGCGGATCAACTCGGGAAATCGGGCCTCGATGTCGAGGTTGCGGCGCTTGAGGGCGTCGTACTCGGCGTCGCTGATCGTCGGCGCGTCCTGCTGGTGATAGCGCAGGTCGTGCGCCGCCAGTTCGTCGGCCAGCCAAGCCAACTCGGCGTCGGCTTGGTCCTTGGTGAGGTCGGCGACGGCGATCTGGGACACGGGCGAATCCGGAGGCTGGAGAACGGGGGCAGACTAGCGGGGGGCGGGGGATCGGGGGAGATGTCTTGTGTCGGATCGTGCGCCCCTCCCCCGTGGGGGAGGCGATCGCGCAGCGATCGGTGGGGGGAGTTTTGGGGGTGTCGATCCGGGTTGTGGCCGCCTGCCGATCACTACCCCCACCGTCGGCTGCGCCGACACCTCCCCCACAGGGGGAGGATCTGATTGGCACGGCTTCGCCGCCTCATGCGGCTGGCCGCTGAGCATATGGAAAGGGACGCGGAGCGCCGGACATCGTCCGGAGTTCTTTAAGTTTGTTACCGTTTCGACGAAGCCGATCGCTCCGCGCGGTCGTTTTCCGCCAGCGTCCGGTGGGCAGCCCTGTTGAGGCTTAGCCGGACCCGGTCTCGATCCCTTTCGGGAGAAACCGGACGCCGGGGGCGCGGGCCTATGGGCATACTCGCGCTTTATCCCCGTTCGACGCCGACGGCGGGCGGGCTCCCCAACGATGGAAGGCCCCGGACACGCTGAAGTAACCCCCTCCAGCCCAGTCCCGCTCGATCGCCCCCCGCCGCCGCATCGGTCGCTGGCCATGCGCCCTTTCCCCGCGACGAGGTGAGGACAGGATACGGCGGTCTGGAAGGGTGGGGATCAAATCGGGTCGAGAAAGTTCAGGGCGTTGAAATCCTGAAACTTTATTAGCTGAACGCTGAGCGCAAGCCGGGGACGTGCACTCACGGCACGGCCTTGCCAAGCGACCCGCGGCCCCTGGGTGAGTGCATGTCCCCAACGCCACCCACGGCGTCATGGGACCTCAACACCAAACTCAGCGGGTCCGTTGGGGACACGTACTCACCCCAAGCGCCCTGCAACCTAGCTGGCGCCTTGCCGTGAGTGCGCGTCCCCGCTGATCCTGCAGCCCCACACTGGCCCAGCTCTTGCTGCCGTCAGCCAAAGGAGCCCTTTCCCCATGTCCCAGACCGCCGCGATGTCCCAGAACGGTCCAGGCCGGAACATCGGCCTGTCCCGAGGCGGCGCCCTGGATCTGCTGCGGTTCGTGGCCGCGCTGTTCATCGTGCTCTATCACGTGGCCGAGAGGGCCCCGGTGTCGCTGTTCGCGATCCACCCGGCCCTAGGCCGCGGCTACCTGGCCACCGACTTCTTCCTGATGCTGTCGGGCTATGTCCTGGCCCGCACCTACGGACCGCGTCTGCTCGGCCACGACGTCACCACCGGCGAGTTCCTCAAGCGCCGCATCCTGCGCATCTGGCCCGCCCACCTGGTGATGCTGGCGCTGTTCGTCGCCTTCGTCCTGGGGACCGGCGCCGTCGGCCTGGCCCCGCAGAACCCGCAGTGGTTCCAGTGGCCCCAACTGCTGCCGCAGGTCTTCCTGATGCAGGCCTGGTTCGTGCCCGGCCCGTCGGGCTGGAACATGCCGACCTGGACCCTGTCGGCCCTGATCGTCTGCTACGCCGGCTTCCCGGCCGCCTGGCGGGCGACCGCCAGGATCCGCTCGCCCTGGACCACCCTGCTGATCGGCGTGGCGATCTTCCTGGCCGTGGACTATGCCGCCAAGGCCGTGACCGGCATCCCGGGCCACCAGCTGCCGCTGCGGTTCGGCCTGGTGCGCGGGATCCCGCTGTTCACCCTGGGCATGCTGGTCGCCCGCTTGCCGACGGCGATTTCGTCCCGCTGGGCCGACGGCCTGGCCATCGCGGCCGGCGTCGGCGTCGTGGCCCTGCAGGTCTTCGGCCGCTTCGACCATGCCAGCCTGGCCCTGCTGGCCCTGCTGATCTACGCCGCCGGCGCTTCGGGCGCCAAGGGCTGGGGCTGGGCCGGCCTGGCCGGCCGCCTGTCGTTCTCGCTGTTCCTGACCAACCAGCTGGTCGCCGTGGTCTGGTTCGGCCTGCTGCGCGCCGCGACGAACAAGCTGGGGCTCGACGGTCCACTGCTGTGGACGGCCTGGGCCATGGCCCTGCCCGCCTGCGTCATCGCCGCCTGGCTGTTCGAGCGCTTCGTCGACACGCCGCTGCAGGCCTGGATCAAGGGCTGGTCGCGCAAGGACGTGGCGCCCAAGGCCGAGCCGGCGCTGGCTTGACGGCGGCGCCCAGCATCCTTCGAGGCTCGCCTACGGCTCGCACCTCAGGATGAGGACAACCTTTGCACTGAGTTCCTCATCCTGAGGCGCCCGCGCAGCGGGCCTCGAAGGACGCAGGACCTCAGCCGATCAGCGCCTTGGCCGCGGCCCGCGCCGCCTCGGTGACCTCGGCGCCGGACAGCATGCGGGCGATCTCCTCCTGCCGCTCGGCGGCCGACAGCGGCTCAACCCGCGTGCGGATCGACCTGTCGTCGCCCGACTTGGAGATCCGCCAGTGGGCGTCGGCCCGGGCGGCGACCTGGGCCGAGTGGGTGACCACCAGCACTTGCGCGCCCTTCCCGCTCGAACCATCGGCCAGGCGCTTGAGGCGCAGGCCCACCGCGTCGGCCACGGCCCCGCCGACGCCCTGGTCGACTTCGTCGAAGATCATCAGCGGTTGGGGCCCCTCGCGCCCCGCCAGGGCCGCCTTCAGGGCCAGGGCGAAGCGGGCCAGCTCGCCGCCCGAGGCGATGGCCTCCATCGGCCCGAACGGCGCGCCGGGATTGGTCGAGATCTCGAAGGCCACGCGGTCGGCGCCGGTCGGGCCGGCCCGGTCCTCGTCCAGCGGCTCGACGGCGACCCGGAACCGGGCCTTTTCCAACTTCAGCGGCGCCAGCTCAGCCTCGACGGCGGCGGTCAGGCGATCGCCGGCGGCGCGGCGCTCGGCCGACAGGGCCTGGGCGGCGAACAGATAGGCGGCGCGGGCGTCGGCGGCCTCCCGCTCGGCGGCAGTCAG
This sequence comes from Caulobacter sp. BE254, assembly GCF_031457295.1. Classification (NCBI taxonomy): domain Bacteria; kingdom Pseudomonadati; phylum Pseudomonadota; class Alphaproteobacteria; order Caulobacterales; family Caulobacteraceae; genus Caulobacter; species Caulobacter sp. BE254. The sequence continues at coordinate 814,963 of NZ_JAVDWJ010000001.1, forward strand.
CGCCTCGGCCGAGGACTCGATGGCCTGCAGCTGGGCGGCGAACTCGGCGCGCTTGTCGGGCAGCAGCTCGACGGCGACGTTCAGCTTGCGGGCCATGCCGCGCAAGGCGAACAATCGCTCCTCGGCCTTCTCCAGCCGGTCGGGTTCGAACTCGAAACCCTCGGCGGCGGCGTCGATAGCGGCGGCGGCCTCCTGGGCCTCGACCAGGGCGCGGTCGACCGCCTCGCAGGCGGCGGCCAGCTTGGTGACGGCCGGACCATCGGCCGGCGCGCCGGCCTGGATGGCGCGATCCCGCGCTCTCTCAAGAGCGCGGAAGGCGCTGGCCAGCTTGCCCGACAGGGCGTCGCCGCCCAGGGCTTCGCTGGCGGCGGCGATGTCGGCCAGGGCCTTCTCGGCCGAGCCCAGCAGGGCCCGCTCCTCGGCCAGGGCCGTCTCCTCGCCCTCGCGCGGGTCCAGGCGGTCCAGCTCCGACAGGCGCAAGGTCAGTTCCTCGGTCTCGGCGGCGGCGCGGTCGGCCAGGTCGCGCAGGGCCGCGGCCTTCTCGCGGGCGGCGCGCCAGGCGCTCCAGGCCGAGGCGACGGCGCCGACCCTGACCGCCCCGAAGGCGTCCAGCAGGGTGCGGTGGGTGCGCACGTCCAGCAGGCCGACGGTCTCGTGCTGGCCATGGACCTCCAGCAGCAGGGCGCCCAGGTCCTTGAGCACCCCGACGCTGGTGGCCTGGTCGTTGACGAAGGCGCGGCTGCGGCCGTCGGGGGACAGCTGGCGGCGCAAGACCAGGTCCTCGTCGCGGGCGTAGTCCAGACCCTTGTCGTCCAGATAGGCGAAGGCGGCGTGGTCGGCCGGCAGGGCGAAGATGGCCGTGGCGCTGGCGTGGCCGGCGGCCCCTCGACGAACGAGCCCCGCGTCGGCCCGCGCGCCCGTCGCCAGGCCCAGGGCGTCCAGGATGATCGACTTGCCCGCCCCGGTCTCGCCGGTAAGCGCGGTCAGGCCCGGGCCGATGGCCAGGTCCAGGCTTTCGATGAGCACGACGTCGCGGATGGAAAGGCCGATCAGCATGGGCCTAGGATCGCCGGGAATCAGCATTTTTCAAAGGGGCCTCGTTCCCGGGCTGTTCTCGTCGCCATCGAAGGACCTTCCGAAACGAAAAACGGGCCGATCCTGGAGGATCGGCCCGTCAAAATCGGACGTTTGCGCCTACATGCCCAGGACGCCCTTAAGGCCGCCCTTTTTCTTCTTGGCCGCGCCCGGCGGGGCCAGGGTGTCGTCCTTGTCGTGGATCAGGCGGTCGAGGAAGTTCTTCTTGTTGCCGGCCTTCAGCGGCTCGACGGCGGGCTTGAGACCGTTGTTGGTGAGCAGCTTGTAGGCCTCGGCGTACCAGGGATCGCCCGGGAAGTTGTAGCCCAGCACCGCGCCGTTGCGCTTGGCCTCGTCCAGCAGGCCCAGGGTCAGGTAGCTCTCGACCAGGCGGTAGAGGGCCTCGGGGGCGTGCGAGGTGGTCTGGTGGCGGTCGACCACGGTGCGGAACCGGCCGATGGCGGCCAGGGTCTGGCCGTTGCGCAGATAGTAGCGCCCGATGGTCATTTCCTTGCCGGCCAGCTGGTCGCTGACCATGTCGATCTTCAGCCGGGCGTCCTGGGCGTATTCCGAGTTGGGGTAGCGCTGGACGACGTCGCGCAGGGCGGCCATGGCCTGCTCGGTGGCGGCCTGGTCGCGGTTGACGTCGACGATCTGCTCGAAATAGCAGACGGCCTTCAGGTAGTAGGCGTACGAGGCCGACGGATTGCCCGGGTACAGGCCGATGAAGCGGTCGGCGTCCGAGATCGCCTCGTTGTACTGGTTGCCCATGTAGTGGGCGTAGCCGGTCATCAGGATCGAGCGGCGCGACCATTCCGAATAAGGGTGCTGGCGCTCGACCTCGCGGAAATAGTCGACGGCCTCGTTCCAGCTGCCGCGGTCCAGGCGGTTGGCGCCGGTCGAATAGAGCAACTCCACCGGGCGCTCTTCGTAGGCCAGGCTCGGCTTCTTGCGCTTGCCGGCGCAGGCGGAGACCGACAGGGCGACCAGCACGGCGGTCGCGACCATGGCCACCTTGCGTCCCGAGATATTACGAAGCACGGACTTTTCACCCTCGAAGCAAACGTGCGCCCCTGCGCCGTGCAAGGCTTCTACACCACGCCGATGCGGGCGCAAATGGAAGCCGAGCCGTGACGAGGATACGCCCCAAGACGCATCCCCCGGGGAATCCGCCCAAACCCTACAGACATCGGCTTTTTGACCAAATCAGGTCGAAGAGCTGCGCCTGGGTATCGGATCGTCAGACGGCCTGAGCCAATTCCACCGAATGGGCGCGCATCCGCCAGGCGGACGGGTTGGCCATCAGGGCCCGGACGACGGCGTTGTTCAGGCCGTGGCCGGCCAGGACGCCCTCGAAGCGGCCGATGATCGGCGCGCCCAGCACATAGAGGTCGCCCACCGCGTCCAGCGCCTTGTGGCGCACGAACTCGTCGGGACGGCGCAGGCCCTCGGGGTTGAGCACCCGGTCGCCGTCGATGACCACGGCGTTCTCCATCGTGCCGCCGCGGGCCAAGCCGATGGCGCGCAGGGCCTCGACGTCGCGGACGAAGCCGAAGGTGCGGCAGTCGGACAGCTCGGCGCGGAACGATTCCTCGTCGACGGTCAGGTCGACGCGCTGGCGGCCGATGGCCTTGCTGGCGAAGGCGATTTCGAAGGCCACCTCGAAGCGGTCCGACGGCGACAGGCTGGCGCGCTTGTCGCCCTCCTCGACCGTCACGGTCTTGAGAATCTCGATGTAGCGGCGGGCGGCTTCCTGCTTGCGGCGGCCGGCGCGGTCCAGGATCTGCACGAAGGGCTCGGACGAGCCGTCCATGATCGGCACTTCCGGACCGTCCAGCTCGACCACGCAGTTGTCGATGGCCAGGGCGGCCAGGGCGGCCATCAGGTGCTCGATGGTCGAGACGCGCACGTCGGCGGCGTTGTTGATGACGGTGCCCAGCTGGGTCTGGCAGACGGCGTCCGGCCCGACCGGCACGCGGTTGTCCCGGTCGTGGACATCGGTGCGCACGAAGACGACGCCGGCGTCGACCGGGGCCGGGCGCACGGCGACCCGCACGTGCGAGCCGGTGTGCAGACCCACCCCGGCGAAGATGACCGGTCCGGCGACCGTATGCTGAAAATAGGCCGAAGCCGACACGTGAGACCCTTACCTTGACCAGCGGGGCGGTTCATCGACCGCCTTCTCGCCCCGTCTAACATCTAGGGAAAATGCTGCGTCGCGGCAAAGCAAGTCCTGTTTCCGATTGTTACCCTCCTAGCCGATTGTTTTTGACGGCTTTTTTGGACGCTTGACGGTCATTTTTTCGTCGCATTGCGAAGCTTGGAGACTCAAGGGGCGATCTTGCCCTTCCTCTGGCTTCGCTGGCATGTCGTCGCTAGGCTCCAGCCTCTTTCCGGCGACAACGCCTCGTGGATACCGCTTCGATGACCAAGACCTTGCGCCTAGCCGCTTCCGCCTTCTCCCTGTCCGTCGCCGCCTTCGCCGTAGCGCCCGCCGCCGTCGCCGCCGAGACCCGCGGCTTCACCGCCAAGGACATGGTGCAGCTGGAGCGGATTAGCGATCCGCGCGTATCGCCGGACGGCCGCTTCGTGGCCTACAGCGTACGGACGATGGACTACGCGGCCAACAAGGCCTCGATGTCGCTGTGGATCGCCGACCTGAAGGCCAGGATGGCCCCGCGCCGGCTGGCGGTCTCGGATGGCGGCGCCAGCAGCCCCCGCTGGTCGCCCGACGGCAAGGCCCTGTACTTCGTCTCGGGACGGACCGGCGGCCTGGACCAAGTCTATCGCACCGACGCGGCCGGCGAGACCGCCGTCCAGGTGACCAAGGCCCCGTTCGACGTCGGCGCCTTCAAGATCGCGCCCGACGGCAAGACCATCGTCATCGCCCAGGCCGTGTTCCCCGACTGCGACACGCTGGAGTGCACCAAGGACAGGCTGGCCGCCAAGGGCGGGCGGAAGACCACCGGCGTCGTCTACGACAAGCTGTTCATCCGCCACTGGGACACCTGGGCGGACGGAACGCAGAATCACCTCTACGCCCTGAAGCTGGACGAAACCGGCGTGGCCACCGGCGCGCCGGTGGCGCTGATGAACGGCTTCAACGGCGACACGCCGACCAAGCCGTTCGGCGGCGACGAGGATTTCGCCATCACGCCGGACGGCAAGGCGGTGGTGTTCTCGGCCAAGCCGGCCGACCGCGAGGAATCGTGGAGCACCAATTACGACCTGTGGCGCGCGCCGCTGGACGGTTCGGCCAAGCCGCAGAACACGACCGGCGCCAACAAGGCCTGGGACGCCCAGCCCGGCGTCTCGCCCGACGGCAAGACGGAGGCCTGGCTGGCCATGAAGCGCCCTGGCTTCGAGGCCGACCGCTTCGCCATCATGATCCGCGAAGGCGACAAGGTCCGGGAACTGAGCCCCGCCTGGGACCGTTCGGCCCAGTCGATCGCCTGGAGCGCCGACGGCAAGACGATCTACACGACCGCCGAGGACGTCGGCCAGACCAAGCTGTTCGCCGTCGACGTCAAGACCGGCAAGGTCACGGCCCTGACCGGCGAAGGCCATGTCAGCGGCTTCAGCGTCGGCCCGCAATCGATCGTCTACGCCCAGGACAACTTGAAAGGCCCGGCCCAGCTCTACGCCCAGTCGACGGTCAAGAAGGGCGAGACGCCCGTCAGACTGACCAACAACAACGCCGAAGCGCTGAAGGACGTCGCCATGGGCGAGCCCGAGCAGTTCAGCTTCCCCGGCTGGAACGGCGAGACCGTCCACGGCTACGTGGTCAAGCCGGCCAATTTCGATCCGGCCAAGAAATATCCGGTCGCCTTCCTGATCCACGGCGGCCCGCAGGGCTCGTTCGGCAACCTCTTCCACTACCGCTGGAACGCCCAGACCTACGCTGGCGCCGGCTATGCGGTGGTGATGATCGATTTCCACGGCTCGACCGGCTACGGCCAGGCCTTCACCGACGCGATCAGCCAGCACTGGGGCGACCGTCCGCTGGAGGACCTGCAGAAGGGCTGGGCCTTCGCCACCGGCAAGTACGGCTTCCTGGACAAGGACCGCGCCTGCGCCCTGGGCGGCTCATACGGCGGCTTCATGATCAACTGGATCGCCAGCCAGTGGAAGGAGCCCTGGAAGTGCCTGGTCGACCACGACGGCATCTTCGACAGCCGGTTCATGGGCTATTCGACCGAGGAGCTGTGGTTCAGCGAATGGGAGAACGGCGGCCCGCCCTACCAGGCCGGCACGACCTATTCCAAGTTCAACCCGGCCGACCATGTGGACCAGTGGAGCGTGCCCGAACTGGTGGTCCAGGGGGGCCAGGACTTCCGCGTGCCGCTCGAGGAAGGCATCGGCACGTTCACCGCCCTGCAGCGCAAGGGGGTGCCCAGCAAGCTGCTGTATTTCCCCAACGAGAACCACTGGGTGCTGAAGGCCCAGAACTCGGTGCAATGGCACGACGAGGTCCTGAAGTGGCTGGACCAGTGGACCAAGAGCGGGAACTAGGGTCAGCCACGAATGGGGACAGGCGCATGCGCCTGTCCCCGACCGTTCCAACTCGATATCAGACCCGCCCGGTCGCCACCGCCCAGGTCAGACGCAGGCGCTTTTCCAGCTCGCCCAGTTCGCGCCCGCCGGTCTGGGCCGTTGCCAGGGCCGCCGGGACGGCGGCGGGGAATGCGGCCACCGGCAACGCCTTGAGCGCCAGGTTCGCCTTGGCCCGCGCCTCCCCCACCCGCCGGCGGACGTCGGCCTGCGACCAGTCCGTTGGCAGCCGCTGGACCCCCGCCCGCCCCAACCGCCACAGCCCCGCCAGCCCGTAGGCCCGGGCGGCGTCCTGCACCGCGTGGGGATCGGCCTTGGGATCCAGCCGCCAGGCGGCCAGCATCGCCGTCGCCCCGGCCGTGGCGTCGACATAGGCCAGGACCTCGGCCTCGGTCTCGAACGGCGCGGCATCGAGATCGGCCATCCGGGCCTCCGCCATCTCGGCCAGGGCGCTTAGGGGATAGCCGGCGGCGGCCACGGCCTCGACCGTGGGGTGGCGGCGCGGCGGCTGGCCGGCGGCGATCTCCTCCATGGCCTCTCGCCACCAGGTCAGGCGGATCTCGCCCATCAGGGCGTTGCTGACCCCGCCGGCCACCCGGGCCAGCTCGTAGTTGAAGGCGTACAGCGCGATCACGTCGGTCCGGGCCTTGGGATCGGCGATGAACCGGCTGGCCAGCCAGCGGTCGGGATCGACGCGGCGCACCAGGGCGTCCAGGTCCGTGTCCGGCGCCTCATTGCGGTGGGCGGTGTCCAGCGTGGTCTTCGGGGTCGTCATGGGCGCGGCTTATGCGCCGCCTGGCCCAAAAGAAAAAGGCCCACGGATCCCGCGGGCCTTCTTCGTTCGATATGGTCGGGCGATCAGTTGAACAGCGTCTGGTACATCGTCATCGTCGCCAGCATCGGGATGCTGAGCAGGGTGTTGATGCGCGAGAACAGCATGGCCATCTTGGCCGCCTTGGCCTTGGCGTCGGCGTCCACCTCGATGATGCCCAGGGCCCTCTTCTGGTTCGGCCAGATCACGCCCCAGACGTTGATGAACATGATCGTCGCCAGCCACATGCCCAGGCCGATGAAGGTGAAGCCCATGTCGACGCCGCGCTCGTAGCCGCCCCACAGGCCGAAGGTCGCCGCCTCGGCCAGATAGCCGCGGCTGAACGCCAGGACCACGCCCATCACCCAGGTGGCCAGGGCCGCCCAGCGGAACCAGAACAGCGCCTCGGGGGCGATGTACTTGGACACCGCCGGCTTCAGCTCGGCCGGGATCTGCGGCATGACGCGGATCTGCACGAAGTTGAAATAGTACAGCAGCCCGATCCACAGGATGCCGAAGAACACGTGCAGCAGGCGGAACACCGCCTGGAAATAGGCCTGGTCGAAGCCGTGCGGGCTGTGGCCGAAGCCGAACGCGATCACCAGCGCCAGCAGGACGCTGACGATGATGGTGTTGCGGAAATTGGAAAGTAGTCCGGTCATGTCCAGGCCCCCTAATGCCCCTGTTGTGGGGTCAGGTATAGGGCGCCCGGCGGAGTCGGCAAAGGGACACGCTGGATAGTCAGGGCGCCGGCGAACAGGCGAAACCCAGGTTGTCATCCCGGAAGCCTCGCAGAGGCTGTCCGGGACCCAGGGGACTGGGCGGAAGGCCTTGCGGTTGCCCTGGGTCCCGGACAAGCGCTGCGCGCTTTTCGGGATGACAACGAAGGAGCGTTCGAAGGCGGCGTCGAGCGTCAGACGGCGATCAGGGCCGCCGCCAGCCGCCGGCCTTCGCTGGCCAGGACGTTGTAGGTGCGGGCCGCGGCCTCGGTGCTCATGAACTCCAGCCCCACGCCCGCCGCCTTCAGGGCGTCGCGCACGGGGCGCGGCGGCAGGGCGTTGACCAGGCCCACGCCCAGCAGCACGAACTCCACCGCCCCGACGGCCGCGAAGACCTCGGCGAAGTCTTCCGGCGTCAGGGTCGCCAGGCTGGTGGCGCTCCAGGACCGCGGCTGGTCGTCGATGATCAGCAGCGAGCCCGGACGCCAGTCGCCGGAGACGCGGAATCCGCCGCCGCCCCAGGCGTCGATCGATGGCGGCTGGCGCAGCATCAGGGCCGGGTGCCGGCGCCGAGCTTGATCGGCGTGGCTTCCTCGTCGCCCCGCTTGACGCCCCAGACGAGGATCAGCGGCAGAGCGATATAGACCGACGAATAGGTGCCGATCAGGATGCCGAAGGTCATGGTGAAGACCAGCGGGAACAGCACCGGGCCGCCGAACACCATCGTGCCGCCCAGGGCCAGCAGGGCCGTGGAGCCGGTGATGATCGTCCGCGACAGACGCTCGTTCTCCGACAGGTCGATGATGTCGCGCAGCGGGGTGGTCTTGTACTTGCGCAGGTTCTCCTTGAGCCGGTCGAAGGTGATGACCTTCTCGTTCATGGAGTAGCCGATCACGGTCAGCAGGGCCGCGATCGAGGTCATCGAGAACTCGATCTGCAGCACTGACAAGAGGCCTAGCGTCAGGATGATGTCGTGGAACACGGCCACCACCGCGCCGACGCCGAACTGCCACTGAAAGCGGAACCAGATGTAGCCCAGCATCAGCACCAGGGCGATGCCCAGGGCCTTGAAGCCGCCCATCAGCAGCTCGCCCGAGACCTTGGCCCCGATGACCGACGGAGCCGGCATGGTCATGCCGGGGAACTTGGAGATGATCTCGGCCTTGACCCGGTTGGCCTCGGCCATGGCGTCGCCGCCGGCCGTGGGCAGGAAGCGGATCATCGCCGCGTTGGGCGAGCCGAAGTTGTCCTGCACCTGGACGTCATGCGCGCCGGTCGCCCGAGCGACCGTGCGCAGGGCGTCGCCGGAGATGGGCGTGGGCATGCGCGCTTCCATGGCGACGCCGCCCTTGAAGTCGATGCCCAGGTTCAGGCCCTGGGTGAAGAACGAGACGCACGAGCCGGCGATCAGCAGGGCGGAGATCGCCGCGGCGACCGGAGCCCACTTCACGAAACGGAAGTGGGTCTGGCGGGGGATCAGGCGGATAAGGGGCCAAGCCATGATGGGAACCTAAGCGATCGGCAGCTTCTTCGGACGGGCGGTCTTGAACCACCAGCCGATGAGCACTTGAGTGATGATGATGGCGGTGAACACCGAGGTGAACACGCCGATCGACAGGGTCCAGGCGAAGCCCTTGATGGGGCCCGAGCCGAACCCGAACATGATCGCCGCGGAGATCAGGCTGGTGATGTTGGCGTCCATGATCGAGACCATGGCCCGGCGGAAGCCGGTGTCGGCCGCCGACATCGGCGATCGTCCCGCCGCCGCCTCGTCCCGCATCCGTTCGTAGATCAGCACGTTGGCGTCGACCGCCACCGCCAGGGTCAGGATCAGGCCGGCGATGCCGGGGAAGGTCAGGGTGGCCTGGGTCATCGACATGATGCCGACGATCAGCAGCACGTTGACCACCAGGGCCAGGGCCGCGAACACCCCGAACAGACCGTAGGCCAGGATGATGAACACGAACATCGCCGCCGCGCCGATGGCCAGGGAGATGGCCCCGGCCCGGACGGCGTCGGCGCCCAGCTCGGCCCCGACGGTGCGCTGCTCTTCCAGGTTCAGCTTGGCCGGCAGGGCGCCCGAGCGCAGCAGCAGGGCCAGCTCGGCGGCGCTTTCCGGCGTGAAGTTGCCGGTGATGATGCCCGAACCGCCCGGCAGCGGCTGGTTGATGCGCGGGTCGGAGATGTACTTGCCGTCCAGCACGATCGCGAAGCGCTTGCCGACATTGCGGGTGGTGGCGTCGCCGAACTTGCGGGCCCCGGCGCCGCCGAAGCGGAAGCCGACGGCGGGCGCGCCGTTCTGGTCGAACTCCTGGTTGGCGGTCACCAGGTCCTCGCCGGTCACCAGGGCGCGCTTGGCGACCGGGATCGGCGGCCTGCCGGGCTCGGTGCTCGGGATGACCACGACGCCGGGCGGGATGCGGCCGGCGACCATGTCGTCCTGCGAGACCGTCTCGTCCACCATCTGGAAGGTCAGCTTGGCGGTCTGGCCGATCACCGCCTGCAGGCGGGCCGGGTCGCTTTCGCCGGCCGCCTGGATGACGATCCGGTTGCTGCCCTGCTTGGTGATGGTTGGTTCCTTGGTGCCCAGGGCGTCGATCCGGCGGCGGATCGTCTCGATGGACTGGTCCACGGCCTTGACGGCGTCGGCCTTGGCGGCCTCCGGCACGAAGGTCAGTTCCAGCCGGCCGTCGCCCTTGTTGCTGACCGAGGTGTCCCGCCCGCCGATGGCGCCGGCCAGGGGCCCGCCGATCGAGCGGCGCAGCAGGCTGACCGCCTGATCCACCTTGGCCGGATCGGTGATGCGGACCCGCACGACGCCGCCGGCCTCGCCCAGCTCGCCGAACTCGATCTGGTCGTTGCGCAGCGTGGTGCGCACGTCCTCGACCATGTTGGTCAGGCGTTCGGCCCGCAGCGCGTCGGTGTCGACCTCGTAGAGCAGGTACGAGCCGCCCTGCAGGTCGAGCCCCAGGTTGAGCTTCTGGTGGGGAACCCAGCCTGGAAGCGCGTCGAGCATCTTCTGCGGCAGCACGTTGGGCAGGGAGAAGACGATGCCGAAGATCACCGACAGTATGACGGCGGTGACTTTCCAGCGGGAGAGGGTCAGCATGGATTACAGGCTCTGGACGACGCTTTTCAGCGTCTAGTGGCGGGCGGCGCCTCGTGTTCGGCGCGAAGGGTGATCAGCTCTTGGGATCGTTGGCCGGGGCGGGTTCGCCCTTGGCGCGGATCTCGGCGATCATGCTCTTGACCACCTTGACGGTCACGCCCTGGGCGACCTCGACGCCGACCTCGGTCTCCTCGACCCGGACGACCTTGCCCAGCATGCCGTTCGACAGCACGACATTGTCGCCGCGCTTGACGGCCGCGATGGCCGCGGCGTGCTGCTTGGCGCGCGTCTGCTGCGGGCGGATCAGCATGAAATAGAAGAGCACGACCATCAGGATGATGGGCGCGATCTGGATCAGTTGGGCTTGCAGTCCACCGGACATGTCGTCTCCAAGAAATTCGAGTAGCGTCCCCGCCCACATGGGGGGTCCGCCAAGTCGGCGGAAGCTATGCGTTCACCTCCCCTTTTGCAATGACGGCTGGGTGGGGCTAGGGAGCAACACATGAACGACGCCGCCCTGCCCCTGCTCGCCCGCATCGCCGACGCCCTGGAGCGCCTGGCCCCGGCCGCTCCGGCCGCCCCCGACTTCGCCGCCGGACGACTGTTCCGGCATGAACCGCAAGGTGGCGGCTTCGTCCCCGCCCCCGACTATCCGATGCCGCTGGACCTGCTGATCGGCGTCGAGCGGCAGAAGGACCGGTTCGTCGAGAATCTCCGCCGCTTCGCCGTCGGCCTGCCCTGCAACCACGTGCTGCTGTGGGGCGTGCGCGGCACGGGCAAGAGCTCGCTGACCAAGGCCGCCTTCATGGGGATGGCCGCCGAATATCCGGCCCTGAAGCTGGTCGAGGTCGATCGCGACGAGGTCACCGCCCTGCCCCCGCTGTTCGACCTGTTGCGCGCCCGTGCGGAACGCTTCGTGGTGCTGTGCGACGACCTGTCGTTCGAGGACGGGGCGGCGGCGGCCAAGGCGCTGAAATCGGCCCTGGAGGGCGGCGTGGCCGGCCCGCCGGAAAACGTGCTGTTCGTGGCCACCTCCAACCGCCGCCACCTGATGCCGCGCGACCATGTCGAGACGCAAGGCGCGATCGCCGCCGCCGAGAACGCCGAGGAGGAGATGAGCGTCTCCGATCGTTTCGGCCTATGGATCGGCTTCCCGCCCATGGACCAGCCCACCTACCTGGCGGCGATCCACGGCTATGCCGAGCGGTTCGGCCTGGAGGTCGAGAACCTCGAGCGCCGGGCCCTGCAATGGTCGCAGCTGCGCGGCGCCCGCTCGGGCCGGGTGGCCTACCAGTTCATCCGTGACCTGGCCGGGGAGCTGGGTGTAAACTTGCCGGCGTAAAACCCTGCGGGAGGCCCGGATGGGCAAGCCTTGGTTTCGCGTGAAGCGCTACGGGTTCGGCGCCGGCCTGCCGTGTAGTTGGGAGGGCTGGGCGCTGCTGGCCGGCTTCCTGGTCGTCGTCGTCACCAGCGGCGTCGTTTTCATGGATCGCAATCCGCTGCTGCATTTTGGCATCGTGCTGGCCGCGACGGCGATCCTGATCGTCGTCAGCTGGCGCAAGAGCGACGGCCCGTGGAAGTGGCGCTGGGGACAGGACTGACCTGATCCTTCTCCGCTTGCGGGAGAAGGTGTCAGCGAAGCTGACGGATGAGGGGTTTCCCCCAACGAAACCGCCGCGACCGGCCCCTCGGCTGATCGCGGCGGTTATGACTTTCAACCCCTCACCCGACCTCCTTCGGAGGTCACCTCTCCCGCAAGGGGAGAGGGATAGGAGCTTATCTCGGCAGCACCAGGCCCGGGTCGACCGGACGCGCCTTGTCCTTCGGGGTCGGGGCGTAGCGGACCTCGAAGTGCAGTTGCGGCTCGGGGACGCCGCCGGTCTGGCCGACCGCGCCCAGGGTGGCGCCTTGGGCGACCTGCTGGCGCATCTTGACCTCAGTGGTCGACAGGTGGGCGTAGGCCGTCACCCAGCCGTCGGCGTGCTTGACCAGCACCAGATTGCCGAAGCCGGGCACCTGGTTGCCGGCATAGACGACCTCGCCGGCCGCGGCGGCGCGGACCGGCGTGCCGGCCGGGGCGCGGATGTTGACGCCGTCGTTGCGCTGGCCCGTGCCCTTGGCGCCGAAGTCCGAGATCGTCTCGCCCTGCAGCGGCCACACGAAGCGGCCGCGGCCGGCGGCGGTGATCTCGGCCTCGGTCGGCGGCGGGCTGGAGCCGATGATCTGGCCGGCCGACGGCGGCGGCGTCACCGGCTGGGCCGAGACCGGCCCGCTGGGCGGACGCGGATAGCTCGTGCCCGGCGACGGCGTATAGGGCCGCGGCGACGAGGGCAGACCGGCCGGCGGCGTCGATGGGGTCGTCGCGGCGGGCGGGGTGTAGCTGGGCGTCGGCGTGACCGGACGCGGGGTCGTCGGACGCGGCGCGGCCGGGGTGGTCGTCACCGTGGTCTTCAGCGGACCCTTGTCCCTGAAGCCGGACGGCAGGCGCAGCTTCTGGCCCTTCCTGATCGCGGCCGAGGTGCGCAGGTTGTTCTCTTCGGCCAGGGCGGCCGGCTTGACGTTGAAGCGCTTGGCCACGTTGGCCAGGGTGTCGCCGGTTTGGACCACATAGGCCTTGGCCGTGGTCGCCGGGCCCTTCAGCTTCTGGCCGGGCTTGATGCGGTACGGCGCGTCGAGGTCGTTGTCCTTGGCCAGGTCCGCGCGGGTGGTGTCAAGGCTGCGGGCGATGGCGTCGATATTGTCGCCCCGCTTGACGGTGTAGGTGCGGCGAGGGCCGGCGACCTCGACCACCGGCCCTGTGACGCTGACGGTCGTGGTGGTGACCGGACGGCCGGCCGGGGCCTCGTCCTCCTCGACCTCGCGGGTCGGAACGGACGTGCGGCCGGGCGTCGAGCCGATCGGCGGCAGGCCGCCGGTCGCCGACTCCTGGGCGACCGGCTGCATCACGGTGGTCCGGCTGGGGCCCTTGTCCCTGTAGCCTTCCGGCAGGCGCAGTTTCTGGCCCTTGCGGATCGCCGAGCCGGCGCTCAGGTCGTTCGCCTCGGCCAGGGCCGCGGCCGTGACCGAGAAGCGCTTGGCGATGGCGAACATGGTGTCGCCGGTCTGGACGACATAGGCCTTGGCGTCCTTGGTCTCCGGCCCCTGCAGCACCAGGCCCGGATGGATCCGGTACGGCGACTTCAGGTCGTTGTCCTTGGCCAGTTGGGCGCGGGTGGTGCCCAGGGTGCGGGCGATGGCGTCGATATTGTCGCCCGCCTTGACCTTGTAGCTCTTGGGCGGGCCGGCGATCGTCACCACGGGGCCGCCGACGGTGGTGACCACCACGGGACGGGCGGCGGGCGCGGGTCGGGTCTCGGCGACCGGAGGGGGCGGCGGAGGCGGCGGCGGCTGGGTGGTCGTCGCCGGGGCCAGGGGCTGGCTGGAGACCCCGACATTGCCGGCGGGCGCGGAGAAGGTGGGTTGCGGCTCGTCCGGCGGGGTCGAGGGCCCTTCAGGCTGCTGGTTGGCCGGCGGGGCCTGGACGATGGGGAAGTTCGGCGTCGGGGTCTGCGTCCGGGTGGGGTATTGCGCGCCGCCCGTGCTCTCGCAGGCCGCGAGGGTTCCAGCCGTCAGGGCGATCACCGCCGCGCGCGTCCACAACTGCCTCATAGCCTCTCCTTTGCCTCGCGAGGCTCCAGTCGCCGTCGCAAGGGTAAATCAATCATTAAACATAGCGCCCCGCCCCGAGAACCCCGTGCAGGACTCACGGGAGAAACCCGGCGGCGCGGCCCGCTATTCGCGGGCGACGCCGTCCAGGATCGGGACGAAACGCACGTCGCACAGGACTTCGACCGTGAAGCCCCCCTTTCCGTCGCCGGCGTAGCGGCGAAGGCTCTGCACCGGCCCCTTGCCCACGGGCGCGACGAGCACGCCCTGGGGCTTGAGCTGCGAAAGCAGAGTTTCGGGTTCATCCTGCGCCGCCGCCGTGACCAGAATGCGGTCAAACGGCGCCTGTTTGGGCCAACCCTCCCATCCGTCCCCGAATTTCGTGATGACATTGGTCAGGCCCAGCACCGCGAAGCGGGCCTCGGCCTCCTTCATCAGGGTGCGGTAGCGCTCGATGGTGTAGACCAGCCGCGAGACGCGGCTGAGCACGGCGGTCTGGTAACCCGAGCCCGTGCCGATCTCCAGCACCCGGCAGCGCGGCTCCAGGGTCAGGGCCTGGGTCATCAGCCCGACGATGAACGGCTGGCTGATGGTCTGGCCGCAGGCGATCGGCAGGGCCGAATCCTCCCAAGACCGCTCCTTGAACAAGTCGGGCGTGAACAGCTCGCGCGGGGTCTTCTCGATGGCGTTCAGCACGGCCGGGTCGGTGACGCCCTGGGCGCGCAGGGCCTTCATCAGCGCCTGCAGCCGGGCCTCGGGCGTGTCGGCCTTGGCCTGGGCCATCACGAGCCGGCCTCCAGCTTGGGCGGCGCGCCGCCGAGCACGCCCTTCATGGCCGCGATCGTCGGGTTGTGGGTCAGGTCGATGTGCAGCGGCGTGACCGAGATTCGCCCCTCATAGACGGCTTTCAGATCCGTGCCCTCCGCCGGCGTGGACGGCTTGAGAACAAAGCCCGTCCAGTAATAGTCGCGACCCCGCAGGTCGGTCCGCTTTTCCATGCTCCGCATGTGCGAGTCGCGGAAGCCCTGGCGCGTGACTTCCACCTCGGTGACCTGTTCGGGGGCAAGGGCCGGGAAGTTGACGTTCATGATGACGTCCCTGGGCCAGCCGATCTCCAACAGGCGGCGCACGACGCCCGGCCCGAAGTGCTCGGCCGTCTCCCAGTGAGCCACCACCTCGTCGTGGAAATAGGTCATGGCCTGGGACAGGGCGATCGACGGGATGCTCAGGGCCATGCCCTCGATGGCGCCGGCCACCGTGCCCGACAGGGTGACGTCCTCGGCCAGGTTCTGGCCGCGATTGACGCCCGACAGCACCAGGTCCGGGGCCGGCCCCTCGATCAGCTGCTGAACGGCCATGGCCACGCAGTCGGTGGGGGTGCCCTCGACGGCGAAGCGGCGATCGTCGACCCGACGCACGCGGATTGGGTCCGACAGGGTCAGGGCCCGGCCGGCCCCGGACTGCTCGTACTCCGGCGCGACGATCCAGATGTCGTCCGACAGCGTCCGGGCGATGCGCTCCAGGCTTTGCAGCCCCTCGGCGTGGATGCCGTCGTCGTTGGTCAGGAGGATGCGCATCAGGCGGCCGCCTCAACAACGGTTGTCATCCCGGACAAGCCCGGCGAAGCCGGGCGCAGATCCGGGATCGCCGGAAGCGCGGCGTTCACGCGTCGGTCCCGGATCTGCGCGCTGCGCGCTTGTCCGGGATGACAGGGCTGATGGATGAACGGGTTGATCACCCCTCCCCCCCGATATGCGTCACGCCGCCCATGTACGGGACCAGCACATCCGGCACCGTGATCCGCCCGGTCTCGTCCTGATAGTTCTCCAGCACGGCCACCAGGGTGCGGCCGACGGCCAGGCCAGAACCGTTGAGGGTGTGGACGTAGTGCGTGCCCTTCTCGCCGGCCTTCTTGAAGCGGGCGTCCATCCGGCGGGCCTGGAAGTCGCCGCAGTTGGAGCACGAGCTGATCTCGCGATAGGTGTTCTGCGACGGCAGCCAGACCTCCAGGTCGTAGGTCTTGCGGGCGCCGAAGCCCATGTCGCCGGTGCACAGCAGCATGGTGCGGAACGGCAGCTCCAACGCCTTCAGCACCGCCTCGGCGCAAGCGACCATGCGCTCGTGCTCGGCCTCGGACTGGTCGGGGGTGGTGATCGAGACCAGCTCGACCTTGTAGAACTGGTGCTGGCGGATCATGCCGCGGGTGTCGCGGCCGCTGGCCCCGGCCTCCGAGCGGAACGACGGCGTTAGGGCGGTCATCCGCAACGGCAACTCGGCCTCGTCGGTGATCTGCTCACGCACGATGTTGGTCAGGGAGACTTCGGCGGTGGGGATGAGCCAGCGGCGGCCCTCTTCGGCGTGCTTTTCCGCAAACCGGGCGACAACGTCGTGCACAGCCTCAGCTTTGTATTCCGGCAGGTGTCGCCGTTCGAGGTGATCGCGCTCAAGCTCCGCCATCAAAGCGGCTTTCCATTCGACGCTTGTCTGGAAAAGATCTTCTTTAAACTTCGGCAGCTGACCCGTTCCAAACAGCGCCTCGTCCTTGACCAGCAGCGGCGGGCTGATCTCGGCGTAGCCGTTCTGGACCGTCTGGAGGTCGAGCATGAACTGGCCCAGCGCCCGTTCCAGCCGGGCGATCTGGCCCTTCAGCACCACGAAGCGGGCGCCGGACATCCGGGCGGCAGCCTCGAAGTCCATGCCGCCCAGGGCCGCGCCCAGGTCGACGTGGTCCTTGGGATTGTTCAGCCGTCCGGCCGGCAGCTTGGACGGATCGCCCCAGCGGCGGACCTCGACATTGCCCGCCTCGTCCTCGCCCTTGGGCACCTCCGGCGCGGGGATGTTGGGCAGGCTGGCCAGTAGGTCCTTCAGCTGTCCGCCGACCTCGGCCTCGGTCTGGGCGGCCGAGGCCATGACGCCCTTCAGATGCTCGACCTCGGCCATCAGGCGCGCGGCTTCCACCTCATTCTTCTTGGCCTTGGCCATGCCGATCAGCTTGGAGCTCTCGTTGCGCTTGGCCTGGGCCTCCTGCAAGGCGGTCAGGGCCGCGCGCAGGGTCGCGTCCAGCCTGACCGCCTCGGCGGCCGCGCCCGAGCGGCCCTTGGCCGACCAGGCGGCTTCGAAGGCTTCGGGATTGTCGCGGATGGCCTTGATGTCGTGCATCGGAACGCTCGGAAGAGAAGTCGTTAAGAAGCGACCTCTCTAAGGCGCGTCGGCGGGGGCGCCAAGCGCGGTGTCTCGCCTCTCCACCGCCCCAACGTCCGTCTTCCTCGGACTTGTTCCGAGGACCCCTGCTTCAACCGAGAAGAAGAATGATCCTTGGAGCGGTGCGTTCGCGGATCATCCCCATCGACAAACCAGCGGACAAAGGGGTCCTCGGAACAAGTCCGAGGATGACGGTCGAGAGCTAGACCGCCACCACGTCCTTGCCCGCTTCGCGCTCGTCCTTGGCCTTGCGGCGCTCGATCAGCCACACGCACCAGATCGAGATCTCGTAGAGCAGGCACATCGGGATGGCCAAAGTCATCTGGCTGATCGGGTCGGGCGGGGTCAGGATGGCGGCGGCGATGAACACCCCGACGATGGCGTAGCGACGGCCCTCGCGCAGCAGCTTGCTGGAGACGATGCCCGCCATGCCCAGCAGCGAGACCACCACCGGCAGCTGGAAGCACAGGCCGAACGCCAGCAGCAGGGTGGTCACCAGGGTCAGGTAGTCGCTGACCTTGGGCAGCAGTTGGATCGAGATGCCGGCGGTGCTGATCTGCTGGCTCAGCGAGAACCACAGCACGAACGGCAGCATCACGTAATAGACCAAGGCCGCGCCCAGCACGAACATGAACGGCGAGGCGATCAGGAACGGCAGGAAGGCGTAGCGCTCGTTCTTGTAGAGGCCGGGGGCCACGAAGCGGTACAGCTGCCAGGCCAGCACCGGGAAGGTCAGGACCACCGCCCCGAACCCGGCCAGCTTCAGCTTGGTGAAGAAGAACTCCAGGGCGGCGGTGTAGACCAGGCCCAGGGCCTTGGTGTCGGTGGCCGGAATGTCCTTCAGGCCCAGCAGGGCCAGCAGCAGGTCGAACGGCCCGTGATGGCCGCCGGCGTGCTGGGCGGCCAGCAGCTTCTGGGCCACGGTGAACGGTTCGACCAGGAACAGGAAGATCCGGTCGGCGAAGGCGAAACAGATCCCGAAGCCGACGAACAGCGCGACCACGCAGATGATCAGCCGCATGCGCAGCTCGATCAGGTGGTCCATCAGCGGGGCGCGCGAGGCTTCGATCTCGTCTTCCGGATCGTGTCCGATGGCGTTGGTCACGAGGCGGTATCCGAATTGGTCGAGGTCTTGGCGGCGCGCTTGCGGGCCGGCTTGGCCGGGACCGACAGGTCGGCCTTGGACGCCTTGGCGGCCTTGGGCTTGGAGACGATCTCGGTCGCTTCGGCCGCCGCCTTCCTGGCCGGAGCCTTGCGCTTGGGCTTGGAGACGATCTCGACGTTGGGGACGGGCGCTTCCAGCGGGGTCGCCGGCTGGTAGGCGTCGTGCGGCGAGACCTTGACGGCGCCGCTGTTGAGGCTGGCGTCGATGTCGGCGAACACCTGGTCGACGTGGCTGGCGTCGCCGGCCTGGGCCGCGGCGTCGCGCATCGGGGCGGTGTACTGCCCCTCGCGCATGGCCTGGACTTCCTTGCGCAGCTCGTCCAGTTCCGACTGGCGGGCCATTTCGTCGAAGCTGGCGCGGAACTCGTTGGCCATGCCGCGGATCTTGGCGACGAACTGGCCGAGCTTGCGGAGCAGCACAGGCAGGTCCTTGGGCCCCACCACGATCAAGGCGACCGCGGCGATGACCAGGAGTTCCGTTCCGCCGATATCAGGGAGCATGGACGCGCCTTAGAGCGAGCGGCCTTGAAAGGCCCGCGCGCGAAGTGAACGATGGTCGCGGCCGCCCTCCCCTCGTGGAAGCGCGGCGCGACGAATCTCCTACGACTTGCGCAGGTCTTCCTTCTCGGCCTCGGTGCGCGGCAGGGCGCCCGTGGACTTGTTGGCGGCGACATCGTCGGACGGATCGTCCTTCAGGCCGTCCTTGAAGGCTTTGATGCCCTTGGCCGCGTCGCCCATGATGCCGGACAGCTTGCCGCGCCCGCCAAACAGCAGGGCCACGACCGCGATCACGATCACCCAGTGGATCCAGCTCATGCTACCCATGACGACGATGCTCCTTGCGACAGCGGCCCATTAGCCGCTGTGGCGTGTCGTTACAATATCTCTGACAATATAGGCCGACGCGAGGCGGGGGGCAAAGCGGCGCCGCACGATAAGCGGGCGCCTGCGACGATGTGTAAAGCCCCTAGCCCCGCTCCAGGTCTCCCAGGAAATCCTGAGCGAATTCCGGCGCCTCGTCGCCGTCCTCCAGCGGGTCCTCGTCCTCGCCGGCCCGCAGGCCCATCGGATCGGGGACGGAGAAGCCCGGCGGCAGGTCCAAGGCCAGCAGGCCGGCCGCGCGCATCTCGGCGATTCCCGGCAGGTCGCCCAGGGTCGCCAGACCGTAGTGCTCGAGGAAGGCGTCGGTGGTGCCGAACGTCACCGGGCGACCGGGCGTGCGGCGGCGGCCGCGCATCTTGACCAGGCCCAGCTCCAGCAGCACGTCCAGCGTGCCCCGGCTGGCCTGGACCCCGCGCACCGCCTCGATCTCGGCCCGGGTGACGGGCTGGTGGTAGGCGATGATCGCCAGGGTCTCCTGGGCGGCCTTGGACAGCCGCCGCGGCTCCTCGCGCTCCTCGGTCATCAGGAAGGCCAGGTCCGTAGCGGTCTGGAACCGCCAGCGGCCGGCCACCTGCACCAGTTCGATGCCGCGGCCGACATAGCGCGCGTGCAGGTCGGCCAGGCCCGCGCCGATGTCCGCCCCCTCGGGCAGGCGCTTGGCCAAGTCCTCGACGCTCAGCGGCTCGGCCGCTGCGAACAGCAGGGCCTCGATGCAGCGGGTGGTGAAGAGCGGGTCGATGGTCATGGATAAATCCTCCCCCTGTGGGGGAGGTGATCGCGCAGCGATCGGAGGGGGGATACGGCCGAGGTGGGACGACTCCCCCCACCGGCCCGTTCGGGCCGCCTCCCCCACAGGGGGAGGATCTTGGAGGACGGGCTCATACGATCGGCTCCAGCGGCTCGGCCCGCGTGCGCAGGTAGATGTCCGAGAAATGCTCCATCTGCCGCGCCTCGAGGATCCCTTCCTTCACCAGCTCCAGGCTGGCCGACAGGGTCGAGGCCAGGTAGCTGGCGGGGCTCGGGCCGTCCGGATCGTCCTCCCAGCGCTCGACCGGGGCGACGCCCGACAGGGTGGTCCAGTCCTTCATCTCCGGCAGCAGGTCGCGCAGGCGGTCGCGGGCGTCCTCCAGCGGGTAGGCCTGGGGCGGGCGCGGGGCGTAGTGGCGACCATGCTCGCGCTTGCGCTGGGTGATGTAGGCGGTCATCAGGGCGTAGAGGTCGCCCTCGAAGCGGGTCGAGGAAACGATCTTCACCGCCTCCGGGTCGCCGCGCATGAACACGTCGCGCTTGAGGATCGGACGCTCCTTCAGGGCCTCCACGGCCTTGCGCATCACGTCCAGCTTGGCCAGGCGGAAGGCCAGCTGGGCGGCCATCTCCTCGGCCGGCGGCTCCTCGGCCTTGGGACGCTCGGGCTTGGGCAGCAGCAGGCGCGACTTCAGATAGGCCAGCCAGGCGGCCATCACCAGATAGTCGGCGGCCAGCGAGAACCGCACGCGGCGGGCCTGCTGCACGAAGGCCAGGTACTGCTCGGCCAGCTTGGTGATCGACAGCTGCAGCAGGTCGACCTTCTGGCTGCGCGCCAGGGCCAGCAGCACGTGCAGCGGACCTTCGTAGCCGTCGATGTCGATGACCAGCGCCGCACCGTCCTCGGCCGCCTCGTTGGCGGCCTCGAAGTCGAGGGTGGGCTGGAAGCCCGTGCTCACGCAAAGCGTCCGTCAAAAGCCGCGTCGAACCGGGCGCGGGCCTCCGCCACGTCCAGCGGCTCGGGAACCTTGACCAGCCGGCCCATGACCGCCTGGACCCGCCGACGGGCCTCGCGCGATAGCTTGCCGACGCCGGACATCACCGCCTTCATCTCGGCCATGTCGCCGTTGCAGTGCAGGACCACGTCGCAGCCGGCGGCCAAGCTGTCCTTGGCGCGCTGCTTGAAGTCGCCCGACAGCGCCTTCATCGACAGATCGTCGCTCATCAAAAGTCCGTCGAAGCCGATGGATTCCCGGATGATCTTCCTGATCGCCTTCTTCGACGTCGTGGCCGGACGGGACCGATCGATCGCCGTGTAGACGACGTGGGCGGTCATCGCCATGGGCATGTCCGACAGCACGCGGAACGGCGCGAAGTCGCGGGCGTCCAGCTCGGCCAGCTTGGCCTTGACCACCGGCAGCTCCAGGTGGCTGTCGCTCATGGCGCGGCCGTGGCCGGGGATGTGCTTGATGATCGGCAGCACGCCGCCGGCCAGCAGGCCCTCGGCCGCGGCGCGGCCCAGGGTCGCCACCTGCTGCGGCGTGTCGCCATAGGCGCGGTCGCCGATGATCTCGTGGCCCTGTGGATCGGGCACGTCCAGCACCGGCACGCAGTCGACATTGATGCCCAGCGACAGCAGGTCATGGGCGATCAGGCGCGCCCCCAGGCGGGTGATCTCGCGGGCGACCAGGGGGTCGTTGGCCACCAGCTCGCCATAGGCGCGGCCGGGCGGATAGGTCTTCCAGTGGGGGGCGCCCAAGCGGGCGACGCGGCCGCCCTCCTGATCGATCAGGATCGGGGCGTCGGCGCGTCCGACCGTCGCCCGCAACGCCGCCGTCAAGGCCCGGACCTGGTTCGGATCGGCGATGTTGCGCTTGAACAGGATGAAGCCCCACGGCTTCACGTCCCGGAAGAACGCAACCTCTTCCGCCGTCAGAGTGGTCCCGGCGCAGCCGAGAATGGCGGCGGAAATGCTGGCCATGGGCCCTGCTCCCCTATTTCACGAAGCAGGATTTGCCGGCGGCGCTGAGGGCGTCGCAGAACGCCTTGGCCTCGGCGCGGCTGGCGAAGCCGGTGACGGCGGTGCGGTAGAGGGTCGTGCCGTTCTTGTCGATCGCCTCGACCCGCTTGCCCTTGCCCGCGGCCAGGCCCGGTGCGATGCGGGCGGCGTCGGACCAGGCCTTATCGGCCAGGGCGGTCGAGGACAGGGCGCCGATCTGCACGCTGGCCGGGCCGCCGGCCGAGGCGGTGGGCGCCGGCGCGGCGGCGGGCTTGGTCGCGGCCGGAGCGGTGGCGCGCGGCGAGACCGCGGCGGTGGCCAGGCCTTCGATGGTCTGGGCCGGCTTGGCGGCGGGCTTGGTCGCCGGGGCGGCCGAGACCGGCGCGCTGGGGCCGGCCGGCGCCGGCTTGGCCGGCTGCAGGGTCGCGGTCTGGACCGGGGCGCTGGGCGGCGGCGGGGTTGGACGGGCCAGCGGCGCCTCCGGCTGGGCGGCGAAAGTCGGCGAGGCCTCGGGCGCCTCGCTCTTGTAGATCTGCAGGCCCGAGGCCGGATCGGCCGGCTGGGCGGTCCCGGCCGGCGGCGCGGCCTTCATCTGGGCGACGGGCTCGCCGACGGTGCGCGGCGGCTCATTGGGGCCGCGCACGCCGCCGCGATAGATCAGCAGCACCGCGACGACCAGGGTCGCCAGCACCACGGCGCTGATGATCAAGGTCATGGGCAGGGGCCGCGAGCCGCGAACAGGCTGACGCGCGTCGAACGAGAGCGGCGCATCGGTGGGCGGCGTATAGGCGCCGCGGTGGGGATCGGACATTCGCGTCGAGGCTCCAGACTTCATGCGCGCGGGATCGCTCACAGCGAATCGGACGCGCGCCAACATAGTTTATCGGAGCCCGGGCCCGCCCAGAACTACCCGTGAACATCGCCGCCCCGCTTTCGCGCGGGCTAGTTCCAGACGTCCAGCTGGAACAGCTTGCGATGTTCCTCGATGGCGAACCGGTCGGTCATGCCCGCGATGTAGTCGCAGACGACGCGAGCGCGGCCGGCCTCGTCGCGGTTCTGCGACCGGGCGAACCATTCCGACGGCAGGACGTCGGGCTCGGCCAAGAAGAGATTGAACATCTCGGCGAGAATGCGGCGCGCCTGGCTGCGCGTCCGATTGACGCGCCAGTGGCGGTACATCCGGGCGTGCAGGAACTGGCGCAGCCGCGCCAGGTCCTCGGCCATGTCCGGCGAGAAGGCGACCAGGGCGTGGTCCAGGGCGCGGACGTCCTGGGCCGATTGCACCCCGGTGGCGGCGGCGCGCTGCAGGGTCTCGCCCATCACGTCGTCGACCATGGCCCCGATCATCCGTCGCACGGCCTCCAGCCGGGTCAGGCGCGGGTCCAGGTCCGGGCGCTCGCTGCGGACGGCGACCAGGATCGGGCCGATCAGCGGCACGTCCATCAGCTCGTCCAGGGTGAACAGCCCCGCCTCGACCCCGTCGTCGATGTCGTGGTTGTTGTAGGCGATGTCGTCGGCCAGGGCCGCGACCTGGGCCTCGGCCGAGGCCCAGGTGTTCAAACCCAGCTTGTACTCGCTGTCGTACTTGGAGATCGCCTTCCACGACGGCTTGCCCAGCTTCTCGGTCACCGGGCCGTTGTGCTTGATGATCCCTTCCAGCGTCTCCCAGGTCAGGTTCAGGCCGCTGAAGTCCGGATAGCGGCGCTCCAGCTCGGTGACGACGCGGAAGGTCTGGACGTTGTGATCGAAGCCGCCGAACGCCTTCATGCACGACTGCAGCTCGTCCTCGCCGGCGTGGCCGAACGGCGGATGGCCGATGTCGTGGCCCAGGGCGATGGTCTCGGCCAGGTCGCTGTCCAGGCCCAGCGCGGTCGCCAGCGAACGCGCCACTTGCGCCACCTCCAGCGAATGGGTCAGGCGGGTGCGGAAGTTGTCGCCCTCGTGGGCGACGAACACCTGGGTCTTTTCCTTCAGCCGGCGAAAGGCCGAGGTGTGGATGATGCGGTCGCGGTCGCGGGCGAACGGGGTGCGCGTGCGGCTCTCGTCTTCCGGGAAGCGGCGGCCCAAGGACTTGGCCGGATCCTCGGCGTAGGGGGCGCGCTGGACGAAGAAAGGAGACGACGACATGGAAGGCCTTTGCTGATCGCCCCTTTCCCTGGGGCGCGCACGCCCTCATATAGGCGAAGTATGGATTTTCCACAGCCATGACCGACACCGCCGTAACGCTTTCTCCCAACGCCGCCCGCCGGCTGCAGACGATCTCGGAGGCCGAGGGCCATCCGGTGATGCTGCGCGTCGCCGTCGACGGCGGCGGCTGCTCGGGCTTCCAGTACCGGTTCGACCTGGTCGACAGCGCCCAGCCCGACGACCTGAAGGTCGAGCGCGACGGGGCCGCGGCCCTGGTCGACGTGATCTCCCTGGCCCTGCTCAAGGGTTCGGAGATCGATTTCGTCGACGAACTGGCCGGCGCGGAGTTCCGCGTGCGCAACCCCAACGCCAAGTCCAGCTGCGGCTGCGGCGTCAGCTTCTCGATCTGAGGCGGCTCAACTTTTAGGTTGTGCTACGCGTTCGCTTATGCCAAAAATTGAGAACAAACCATAAACGGGTTGCGCAGGGCTCGCGCTGGAGAATGGTCGAGAGGATGGCCGCGCCGAAAAGCCAATTGAATCCGGCCCGCTCCAGTCGCAGGATCGACCCATGACCCGCGAAGAGATCGAAGCCAAGCTGGAGGCCGTCGAAGCGCGGACGGAAACCCGCTTCGTCGAACTTAGCGGTAAGATCGATCGGCTGGGTGAAATCCTCACCGGCGAACGCGGCGTCCTGGCGCAAATGGCCGCTCTGCGAACCGATATCTTCGCTCAGATGGCGGCGCTCCGAACGGACGTCTTCGCGCAGATGGGCGCTCTGCGGACAGACACCTTGGAACAGATGGCGACCTTGAGGGACGACATCTCCACGCAAATGGCGGCGTTGCGAACGGATACGTCTACTCAGATCGCCGGCCTGAAGGAAGACGCCACCGCGCAGATGGCGGCTCTCAAGGCCGACAACGTCGCGCAGACGCTCGCCCTGAAAGCGGACAATAAAACCACGCGCTGGACTGTGATCGTCACGATGATCACCTCGGTGTTGGCCGCCGCGGCCCTGGTCTTGAGCGTGCAGGCCAATCTGTTGTCGGCGTTCCAGGCCGGGCAGCCGCAAGGCGCGATGTCGGCGCCGCGCTGACCGGCCTGCGGGAAATCCGGAACCGCGACTTGAGCGGGCCGCCCATGCGCCCTAGCCTCCCGCCGCCGACTGGAGCCCTCGATGCGCATCGCCACCTGGAACGTCAATTCCGTCAACGCCCGCCTGGAACGAGTCCTGGAATGGTTCGAATCGGCCGCGCCCGACGTGGCTGTGCTGCAGGAGATCAAGTGCCTGGACGAGAAGTTCCCGACCGAGGCCTTCGAGCGCCTGGGCTACAACGTCGCCGTCCACGGCCAGAAGACCTATAACGGCGTGGCCTTGCTCTCGAAGTTCCCGCTGGAGGACGTGCGCAAGGGCCTGCCCTTCCTGCATGACGACGAGGTCGATGAGCAGGCGCGCTACATCGAGGCGGTGATCGCCGCCCCGACCCCGTTGCGGATGGTCGGCATCTACCTGCCCAACGGCAATCCGATCGGCACCGAGAAGTTCGCCTACAAGCTGGCCTGGATGAAACGCCTGCACGCCCACGCCCAGGGCCTGCTGGCCCTGGAGGAGCCGCTGGTCATCGCCGGCGACTACAACGTCATCCCCGAGGTCGAGGATGTGGCCAATCCCGAGGCCTGGCTGGGCGACGCCCTGTTCCAGCCCGAGAGCCGGGCCGCGTTCCGGGCCCTGAGGAACCTGGGCTTCACCGACGCCTATATGCAGGCCGACGGCGCGCCGGGCGGCTACACCTTCTGGGACTACCAGGCCGGCGCCTGGCCGCGGAACCTGGGCATCCGCATCGACCACCTGCTGCTATCGCCCCAGGCGGCCGACCGGCTGGCCGGCGTGGCGATCCACCGCGACGAGCGCGACAAGGAAAAGCCCTCGGACCACGTGCCGGTGGTGGCCGAGCTCGACCTCTGAAACCCGTCTGTTCGAAATCAGGGACTCCCGCTAGCCTGATCCCATGAGCGAACTCTGGCGTCTCTTGCTGCTCGTGACCTTGTCGGCCTCCGCGGTGACCTTCGTGGGCAGCGCCGCCATCTGGTTCATGGACGAGGAGCGCCGGATCCGCCGCGCCCTGCGCCATGTGCTGAAGGGGCCGCCGGAGACCGTGATCGTCGCCAAGGGGCGCGGCCGGGGCGCGGGCTTCAACTTCACCACCAACCAGGCCGCCGTGGCCTGGGACAGCGGCGCCTGGTGCCTGATCTACCGCATCGACGAGTTGATGGGCGCGGAGCTGTCGGTCGACGGCCAGGTCATCGGCCGGGTGTTCCGAGGCGAGCAGCGCCGGGCCATCGACCAGATCGTCCAGCAGGCCGCCCAGGTGACCCTGAAGCTGATCTTCGACGACCCGCGCCATCCCGACTTCGAGCTGGACCTGTGGCTGGAGGGCGACCAGCAGCACCGGGAGAGCCGCTCGCCGGCCAACGCGATCCAGGAGGCCAACCGCTGGCTTCTGCGCGCCGACGCCATCGTTCGCCGCCCGCTGGCGCCGAGAGCCAGGGCCGCGCCGCCGTCCGAGCCGTCCCTCCAGTCGCGGCCGTCGAGCGTCGAGCCGGACGTCGCCCGCGCCGCGCACAAGCCCTACACGCCCGCCCTGGAGGCGGTCAGCGCCACGTCGCCGCAGGCGCGCCCGACCGCCACCGCGCCGCTCTTCGACGAGATCGGCACCACCGCCGATCCGGCGGAAGCCCCCTGGGACGACGAATTGAGGGAAGACGACGAACTGGGGAACGCCCTGGACGACGATCCCCCGCTGATCCTGGAAAAGACCTACAAGCCGGTCTCCAAGGCCGACCGTCCGTCCCGGAACGACCAGGACGAGCTGCCTTTCGACCTGGACGATTGATCCCGTTTGACTCCTCGCGCGTTTGACCGCCCAAATGCCTTGTCCGCTTGCCTTGCGAGCCTTGGGGAGTCCCGATCGATGCGCCTGGTTCTCGCCGCCGTCCTCGCCGTTTTCTGCGCCGCGCCGGCCCTGGCCGCGCCCCGACCGCTGGCGCTGACTCCGGCCGACACGGATCGCGACGGCGTGGTCAGCACCGAGGAGGCGGCGACCTGGCTGGATCGCGATCGCGGGGTCATCGTGCCGGTCAGGCTGGGCGCCTCGGCCCGCGCTGCGGCGGCGATGGAGCAGCGCCGCACGATGTTCGACCAGGGCCTGCTGCGGCCCAACGACTTCCGCGCCCCCGCGCCGGAGGACCGCCCGCCGGAAGACCTATTCTACAAGGATTTCAAGAAGATCAAGAAGTAGGCGAGGCGGCGCTCGCCGCCGTTACCAAGCCCGTGGGAGATCCGGATGTCCGTTTCGCGTCCCCTTGCAGCCCTGGCGTTCGGCGCGGCCCTGCTGGCCCCTGCCCTGACTTCCGCCCAGCAAACCCCTCGCCTCCGGCTTGACCTGGCCGACACCGATCATGATGGGCAGGTCAGCGACGCCGAGCGCGCGGCCAGCCTCGCCGAGGCCGACGCCGACCTCGCGCCGGTCGCCGCGCCGGCCGATCCGCAGCCCCGGCTCCGACACGTCGCCCACGATCTTCCTCCAGGCCCCCTCGACATGGCCCGGCGGATCGTCCCGCCCAGCGAGTTCGAGACCCTCTTGGAATATCGCTTCAACCGCGAGGTCGAGCGGCGCGGAAAAAGCAAGGATTGAAGCGCCGGCGCGGGCAGTTCAAAACGGCCCGCCACGGTCCGCCGGAGAGTCAGATGACGAAATCGCTTGTCGAGGCGCGCGCCCGGCTTCGCTGCCTGGTCGGCGTTTGGGACGGCGCCGGCCAGGTTTATCCCAATCCGTTCGGGCCGGACGGCCTGACCTCGGGCCGCTGGACATTCAGGATGGATCCCGACGCGATAAACCTGATCGGGGACTACGCCGAGGAACGCGCCGGCGGACATCGCTTTCACGGCCATGGCGTCCTGACGATCGACCCGGAACGCCTGGATGCGATCTGGTTCTGGTTCGACACCTATGGATTCCCGCCCACCGCGCCGGCCCGCGGCGGGTGGGACGGTGATCAGCTGACGCTGGAGAAGACCACCCCGCGCGGCGCCGGCCGGACCCTGTTCAGGATCGACGGCGACCGGCTCCTGCACGAGGTGTCGGCCCGACTGAATGGCGAGGAGACCTTCCGCCAGATCTCCTCGATGACCCTCGCCCGGATCGACGCGGCGGAATAGCGCTTCAGATGTCGGCGTAGACGTGGGTTTCTTCGGCGGCGCCCGGATGGGTGGTCGCGCCCAGATAGGCCGGTCCCACCAGCTGGGCGAACTTCCAGATCGCGCCGCTGTTGTAGTCGTGCCGACGCGGCTGCCAGTGACGACGGCGGTTCTCCAGCTCAATCGGATCGACCTCGAGGTCGATCGTGCCCTTGGTGGCGTCGATGCTGATGATGTCGCCGTCCTGGACCAGGGCGATCGGACCGCCCACGGCGGCTTCCGGCCCCACGTGACCGATGCACAGGCCACGCGTGGCGCCCGAGAAGCGGCCGTCGGTGATCAGGGCGATGTTCTCCACGCCCTGGCCGTAGATGGCGGCGGTGGTCGACAGCATCTCGCGCATGCCCGGCCCGCCCTTGGGGCCTTCGTAGCGGATGACCAGGACGTCGCCTTCCTTGTAGTCGCGGTTCGACACCGCCTCGAAGCAGGCCGCCTCGCCGTCGAACACCCGGGCCGGGCCACGGTGCACCTGGTGCTTGAGGCCGGCCACCTTGACGATGCCGCCGTCGGGGGCCAGCGAGCCCCACAGGCCCACCACGCCGCCGGTCGGCGACAGCGGATCGGAGACCGGGCGGATCACGTCCTGATCGTCGCGCCAGACCACGTCGGCCAGGTTCTCGGCCAGGGTCTTGCCGGTCACGGTCATGCAGTCGCCGTGCAGCAGGCCGGCGTCCAGCAGGGTGCGCAGCAGCATCGGCACGCCGCCGGCCTCGCCCATGTCCTTGGCCACGTAGCGGCCGCCGGGCTTGAGGTCGGCGATGTAGGGCGTGCGGGCGGCGATCTCGGCCACGTCCTTGAGGGTGAACTCGATGCCGCACTCGTGGGCCATGGCCGGCAGGTGCAGGGCGCCGTTGGTCGAGCCGCCGGTGGCGGCCACGACCACGGCGGCGTTCTCGAACGCCTTGCGGGTGCAGATGTCGCGTGGCCGGATGTTCTGCTCGATCAGCCGCATCACCGCCTCGCCCGAGGCCACGGCGTACTGGTCGCGGTCCAGGTACGGGGCCGGCAGGGCCGACGACAGCGGCAGGGCCAGGCCGATCGCTTCCGACACGCAGGCCATGGTGTTGGCGGTGAACTGGCCCCCGCAGGCGCCGTCCGACGGACAGGCGTGCTGCTCCAGTTCGCACAGGGTCTTGGCGTCCATGGTCCCGGCCGCATGGGCGCCGACGCCCTCGAACACGTCCATCACGGTGATGTCGCGGCCCTGGAAGCGGCCCGGCAGGATCGAACCGCCGTACAGGAACACGCTGGGCACGTTCAGGCGCAGCATGGCCATCATCATGCCCGGCAGGCTCTTGTCGCAGCCCGCGACGCCGACCAGGGCGTCATAGCCGTGGCCGCGCATGGTCAGCTCGACCGAGTCGGCGATCACGTCGCGGCTGACCAGGGACGAGCGCATGCCCTCGTGGCCCATGGCGATGCCGTCGGTCACGGTGATGGTGCAGAACTCGCGCGGGGTGCCGCCGGCCGCCTTGACGCCCTTGGCCACGGCGTTGGCCTGGCGCATCAGGGCGGTGTTGCACGGCGCCGCCTCGTTCCAGCACGAGGCCACGCCCACGAACGGCTGGGCGATCTCCCGCGTGCCAAGGCCCATGGCGTAGTAATACGAGCGGTGCGGCGCGCGGGCCGGCCCTTCGGTTACATGCCGGCTCGGGAGTTGCGACTTGTCCCAGGTGCCGTCGGGTTTCTTGGTCATGATCGTACGCCTTCCAAATAGTGCGCCGTGGTTAGCTCAGCTGACGGCGCGACGGAAGGGTTGGACGCCGAGTTTTTACCGGAAACCGGGCGCTCGACGCCCGTTTCATTGCGAACGGTTCGCGGAAGCATGGCCGCCGCGCATGATCAAACCCCTACTCCTCCAGGCTGCCGCGCCGTCGGCGCCAAGCGGCTATACGGCGGGGCCAGAATAATGGTACCGGTCCCAATGACACCGCTCCAGCACGAGGGCGGACCATTGCAGGAAGGGACCCGCCGCCATGACCACTACCCCCGCCCGGACCTTGCTCCGCAGCGCGATCCTGGCCTCGGCCCTGGCGGCGCTTCTGGCGGGATCCGCCTCCGCGCAGAATAAGCCGGCCATCCGCCACATCGCCATCGACGCCAAGGCCCCGACGACACCGCGCGACCGCTTCTACGACCTGTCGGTGGGTTCGGACTATCCGGGCACCCTGCTGCGCGACGACAGCCTGGCCCAGATGAAGACCGCCCGCGACGAGCTCGGGTTCCGCTATGTCCGCTTCCACGCCATCTTCCACGACGTGCTGGGGACCTATCGCGTCGTCGACGGCAAGCCGGTCTATGACTGGACCAAGATCGACCAGCTGTACGACCGCCTGCTGAAGATGGGCGTCAAGCCGTTCGTCGAGCTGGGCTTCACCCCCGACGCGATGAAGACCTCGGAACAGACGATCTTCTACTGGAAGGGCAACACCTCCCACCCCGACCCCAAGCAGTGGGCGGCCCTGGTCGACGCTTTCGTGCGCCACTGCCAGCAGCGCTACGGCGAGGCCGAGGTGCGGTCCTGGTATTTCGAGGTCTGGAACGAGCCCAATCTGGACGGCTTCTGGGAAAAGGCCGACCAGAAGGCCTATTTCGAGCTCTACGACAACACCGCCCGGACCATCAAGGCCATCGACCCGGCGCTGAAGGTCGGCGGCCCCTCGACCGCCGGCGCGGCCTGGACGCCCGAATTCCTCAGCCACGTCCAGGCTTCGGGCGCGGGGGTCGATTTCGTCACCACCCACACCTACGGCGTCGACGGCGGCTTCCTGGACGAGAAGGGCCAGCAGGACACCAAGCTGTCGCCCTCGCCGGACGCCATCGTCGGCGACGTGCGCCGCGTGCGCCGCGAGATCGAGGCTTCGTTCAAGCCCGGCCTGCCGCTGTATTTCACCGAGTGGAGCACCAGCTACACGCCCCGCGACCCGGTGCACGATTCCTATGTCAGTGCGCCCTACATCCTCAGCAAGCTGAAGGCCAGCGAGGGCCTGCTGCAGGGCATGAGCTACTGGACCTACAGCGACCTGTTCGAGGAACCCGGCCCGCCCTCCGCGCCATTCGAGGGCGGCTTTGGCCTGATGAACCCGCAAGGGATCCGCAAGCCGGCCTGGTTCGCCTACAAGTACCTGAACCAGCTGGGCGACAAGGCGGTGAAGGTCGCCGACGCCGAGACCTGGGCCACGGCGGACAACGGTGGCGTCCAGGCCCTGGTCTGGGCCTTCCGCCAGCCGGTCCAGGCGGTCAGCAACCGCCCCTACTACACCAAGGTCCAGCCGACCCGCGACGTCGAGCCGGTCAGCCTGGACCTGAAGGGCCTCAAGCCCGGCCGCTACGACGTGCAGATCTTCCGCACCGGCTTCAAGGCCAACGACGCCTATACGGCCTATCTGGAGATGGGCTCGCCCAAGACGTTGAGCCAGCAGCAGGTCAGTGACCTGAACGCCTTGACCACGGACAAGCCCGAGACGCGGGCCCTGACCATCGGCAAGACGGGCGCTGCCAGCGTGTCGGTGACGATGCGGGCCAATGACGTGGTGCTGGTGAAGGTGGCGCCGAAGTAGGCGCTCGGCATTCAAGACAGTGTGTGGTCCTCGTCCTTCGACAAGCTCAGAATGAGGACCATTTACGGCCCCAGACAGCAGAAAACTTCATCCTGAGCCTGTCGAAAGACGAGGTTTCGCCCCAGGGCTGATGTCGAACGCGCTAGACGCCCAGCAGGCGGTCGCGCTGCTGGTGGATCACGGCCGCCAGGTGGTCGCCGACCGCGCGCACCGCCGCCAGCCGGCGCAGGTCCTCGTGCACGGCCAGCCACAGGCCGCGGTTGGGCGGCGCGGCGCCTGACCAGCGTCGCAGCCCGGGGTCCGGGTCGGCCATGAAGCAGGGCAGCAGCACCACGCCCAGGCCGGCCCGCGCCGCCGGCTGCAGGATGGCCATGTCGTTGCTGCGGAAGCTGACCGGCCGCCCGGCCGCGAAGGCGCGCAGCCAGGCCTGCTGCGGCAGGCGGTCCATCTCGGCGTCGTAGCTGACCAGCGCCCAGTCGCCATCGGGTTCGTTTGGATAATCGACGGCGGCGTAGAGCGCATAGGCCATCTCGCCGACCTTGCGGGCCACGCTGGTCGGCTCGTCCGGGGCCTGCAGGCGCAGGGTCAGGTCGGCCTCGCGCCGGGTCAGCGACACCAGGGACGCCTCGCCGCGCAGGGTGACGGTGATCGACGGCTGCTCCCGGCGCAGGGCGGCCAGGCCGCCGGCCAGCATGAACATCGCCAGGGCCGGCGGGGCGCTGACCACCACCTCGACCCTAGGCGGCTGGCGCTCGGCCTGGACCAGGCGCTCGACCGCCAGCACCCGGTCCTCCATGTCGAAGGCCAGGGCCGCGACCCGTTCGCCGGCCTCGGTCAAAGCCGTGCCGCGACCGCGGCGCTCCAGCAGGCGCAGGCCAGTCCGCGCCTCCAGGGCCGCGACACGCCGGCCGACCGTGGCGTGGTCGACGCCGAGGGCGCGGGCCGCGCCGGAGAGCGACCCCAGCCGCCCGACGGCGGCGAGATGGCGAAGATCTTCCCAGTCCATCCGTGCGTTTTCGCACATGGCGATTGCGAGATCATGGAATTTTCAGGAGATCGACGCCGGCGCACTCTGGAACTCCAAGGAGAGCCCCCATGATCCGCAGCATCGAACTTCTCGCCCCCGGCGGCGTCGACCAATTCCAGCTGGCCCGTCGTCCGCTCGCGCCGCCCGCCGCCGGCGAGGTGCGGGTCCGCCAGCACGCGGCCGGCGTCAACTTCCTCGATATCTATTACCGGACCGGCCTCTATCCCCTGCCCCTGCCAGGCGTGCTCGGCGTCGAGGGCGCGGGGGTGGTGGAAGCGATCGGCGCCGGCGTCGAGGACCTCGCGGTCGGCGACCGCATCGCCTATGCCGGCGCGCCCCTGGGCGGCTATGCCGAAGCGCGCAACCTGCCGGCCGCGCGGGCTGTCAAGCTGCCCGCCGACATCGACACGCGCCTGGCGGCCGGCGCCATGCTGCGCGGCCTGACGGTCCAGATGCTGCTGCGCGGCCCGCGTCCGCCGGTCCCGGGCTCGACCCTGCTGGTGCATGCCGCCGCGGGCGGCTTGGGACAGGTGCTGACCCGCTGGGCGACGCGGCTGGGCTTCACGGTCATCGGCACGGCCAGTTCCGAGGCCAAGGCCCAGGTGGCGCGCGAGGCCGGGGCGACGCAGGTGATCGTCGGCCGCGACGCCGACTTCGTGACCCAGACCCTGGACCTGACCGGCGGACGGGGCGTCGACGTCGCCTATGACGGCCTGGGCGGCGCCTATCTGCGCAGGACCTTCGACGCCGTCGCGCCGTTCGGCCTGGTGGTCAATGTCGGCCAGGCGGCCGGCGCCGTCCCGCCCGTGCTGGTCACCGACCTCGGCAAGCGGGGCCTCGCCCTGTGGCGGCCCAGCGTCATGGCCTTTGTCGCGGACGTTCCCCGCTACCGGGCGGCGGCCGCCGACCTGCTGGGCGCGCTCGGCCGCGGCGACCTGACGGTCGAGATCGGCGGAACCTATGCGCTAGAGGACGCCGGGAAGGCCCAGGCCGACCTGGAGGCAGGGCGGACGACGGGGAGTCTGTTGCTGGTTCCCTAGCCGCCCGCCGCCTGCTCCACGGCCAGCCCCAGATCCAGCGCCCGCGCCGCTTCCTCGCCCGTCACCACCGGGCGGGGCGCCTCGCCGCGCACGGCCTTGAGGAAGCCGGCGACGCTCTGGCCCAGGGGGTCCTTGCCGGCCGGGGTCTCGGTGAAGTCCTCGATCAGCGGGAACGGGGTGGTGTTTCGGAAGGTGCGGGCCAGAAAGTCGATCTCGACCTCGCCGGAAGGGTAGACGACCTTCATGGTCCGCTCGCGGGCCTCGGCGACGCGCGATGAGTCGAACACGGCGGTGAAGCCGTTGTCGAAGGTGGCTTCGGCCTTCACCCAGTCCAGCG
Organism: Caulobacter sp. BE254; assembly: GCF_031457295.1. Lineage (NCBI taxonomy): Bacteria > Pseudomonadati > Pseudomonadota > Alphaproteobacteria > Caulobacterales > Caulobacteraceae > Caulobacter > Caulobacter sp. BE254. The sequence continues at coordinate 849,213 of NZ_JAVDWJ010000001.1, forward strand.
AGGTGGAGCGGGTGATCGCCCCCTCGCCTTCCACGGTCACCGGCTCGCCGTCGCAGAGAGCCAGGGCCAGGTCGATGTCGTGGATCATCAGGTCTAGCACCACCGAGACGTCGAGGTTGCGGTCCGAGGGCGTGCCCCGGCGCACAGCTTCCAGGCGCAGCGGCGGCTCGGGAATGTCCAGCAGGCCCATGGCCTGGAACACCACCCGCTCCTGGTGGCCGCAGGCCAGGGGCAAGCCGGCCTTGGCGGCGGCGGCGACCAGGGCGTCGGCGTCGGCCGGCGTCACGGCCAGGGGTTTTTCGGAATAGACCGGCTTTCCGGCCTTCAGCGCCGCCAGGCCGGCCTTGGCGTGGTGCACGGCGGGGGTGGCGACTGTGACCACGTCGACGGCGGCCAGGAACGCGGCCATGTCGTCGAAGGCCCGCGCGCCCAACGGCTCGGCCAGGGCCCGGGCCCGGGCCAGGTCGATGTCGAACACCGCGACGAGCTCGACGCCGCCCAGCTCGACATACTTCTTGGCGTGATAACCGCCGAACACGCCGGCGCCGACGACGCCCGCCTTGAGAAGATCTTGGGTCATGCCGGCTGTCTAAACCGTTCGCTTTCGTGCGGGAAGCACTGGAGGCGCGGGCGAGACCGGTCTAAACGTTCGTTTGAACAATGCGCCTCGATCACGAGGCTCGGGAGGAACGACCATGGTCACGTCGCGCGAAATCCGTCTGAAGAGCCGCCCGGTGGGCGAGCCCGTGCACGACAACTTCGAACTGGCCACCGTCGAGGTCGCCGCACCGGGCGACGGCGAGATCCAGGTCCGGAACCTGTGGATGTCGGTCGATCCCTACATGCGCGGCCGCATGACCGACAGGAAGAGCTACGTGCCGCCGTTCGAGCTGGGCAAGGCGCTGCAGGGCGGCGCGATCGGCGAGGTCACGGCCTCGAACGACCCGGACTTCAAGCCGGGCGACATTGTGTCGACGATGTTCGGCTGGCGCGAAGCGTTCAATGTCTCGCCCAAGGCCCTGGCCGCCGGCGGGATGGGCGCGGTGACCAAGATCGACACCCACGGCCTGCCGCCCCAGACCTTCCTGGGCGTGGCCGGCATGCCGGGCCTGACCGCCTATGTCGGCCTGCTGCGCATCGCGGCCCTGAAGGACGGCGACGTCGTGTTCGTCTCGGCCGCGGCCGGGGCCGTGGGCTCGGTGGTCTGCCAGATCGCCAAGCTGAAGGGCCACACGGTGATCGGCTCGGCCGGCGGGCCCGAGAAGGTCGCCTTCCTCAAGAGCATCGGCGTCGACCACATCATCGACTACAAGGCCACGCCCGACGTGGTCGCCGAACTGGAGAAGGCCGCCCCCAAGGGCATCGACGTCTATTTCGAGAACGTCGGCGGCGTGCACCTGGAAGCGGCCCTGAACTCGGCCCGTCCCTTCGCCCGCTTCGCCCTGTGCGGCATGATCTCGCAGTACAACGAGACCGGAAAGCTGACCGGCCCATCCAACATCATCCAGGCGGTGGGCAAGAGCCTGCGGCTGGAGGGCTTCATCGTCTCCAATCACTACGACCTGGCCCCGCAGTTCCTCAAGGACATCGCCGGCTGGATCGGCGCGGGGCAGATCAAGTGGAACGAGACCGTGGAAGACGGCGTCGAGCGGGCGCCGGACGCGTTCATCAAGCTGTTCAAGGGCGAGAACCTGGGGAAGATGCTGGTGAAGCTGGGGTAGTCGCTCCTCCCCTGTGGGGGAGGCGATCGCGCAGCGATCGGTGGGGGGAGTTCTGGGATCGTCAGTCCGGGTGTCAGCAACGCCCGATCACTCCCCCTCCGTCGGCTGCGCCGACACCTCCCCCACAGGGGGAGGATCCTTGAGCGCCACTGAGTCGCCCCATCCGCCCCTTGCGGAGCGTGAAAACGGCCCCCATTTGCGCTCCTCACCCCAGGCAACCAACCTGCCCCCATCGCCGCTATCCCAAGCGGTACGCCACTTTGCGCGGCGCCCCTGTGTTAAAGCGGCGCAGCGGCGCGGCAGCCCCTTCCAATGCTGCCGCGTTTCCATATCTAATCCATGTAAGGCGGGTTGTTCGGCCCGCCGGGAGAAAGCGGTCAATGGCCGAGCGAAAGCAAGGCGGACAAAACAACGGCGCGGGCTCTTCGGTCATCACGGAAGTGAAGCCGAAGACACAAAAGCCCTCGCTGTATCGCGTACTGATCTTGAACGACGATTATACTCCGATGGAGTTCGTCGTTTACGTACTTGAACGTTTCTTCAACAAGTCGCGCGAAGATGCGACCCGGATCATGCTGCACGTTCACCAGCATGGCGTCGGCGTTTGCGGCGTTTTCACCTACGAAGTTGCCGAGACCAAGGTCGCGCAAGTGATCGACTCGGCGCGCAGGCATCAGCACCCCCTGCAGTGCACCATGGAAAAGGATTGAGGAGCCTCCCCTTGCCCTCTTTTTCGCGCCCACTTGAAGAATCCCTGCATCGCGCCGTCGCTTACGCCAACCAGCGCAAGCACGAATACGCCACGCTTGAACACCTGCTGCTGTCGCTCACCGACGACGACGACGCGGCCGGCGTCATGCGGGCCTGCGATGTCGACCTCAACGCTCTGAAGAAGAGCCTCGTGACCTATCTCGACGTCGAACTGGCCTCGCTGGTCGTCGACGACGAGGACGACGCCAAGCCCACGGCGGGCTTCCAGCGCGTGATCCAGCGCGCGGTGATCCACGTCCAGTCCTCCGGCCGCGAGGAAGTGACCGGCGCCAACGTGCTGGTCGCCATCTTCTCGGAACGCGAGAGCCACGCCGCCTACTTCCTGCAAGAGCAGGACATGACCCGCTACGACGCGGTGAACTTCATCGCCCACGGCATCGCCAAGAAGGCCGGCGCGTCCGAGCCCAAGGCGGCCAAGGGCGCCACGGTCGAGGAAGACGTCGAGAAGCCCAACGCCAAGACCGGCGGCGAGGCCCTCGAAGCCTATTGCGTCGACCTCAACGAAAAGGCCCGCCAGGGCAAGGTCGACCCGCTGATCGGCCGCGCGAACGAAGTGGAACGCGCGATCCAGATCCTGTGCCGCCGGACCAAGAACAACCCGCTGCTGGTGGGCGAGCCGGGCGTCGGCAAGACCGCCATCGCCGAGGGCCTAGCCCGCAAGATCATCACCAACCAGGTCCCCGAAGTCCTTGCGGAAGCCACCATCTACTCGCTCGACATGGGCGCGCTGCTGGCCGGCACCCGCTATCGCGGCGACTTCGAGGAACGCGTCAAGCAGGTGGTCAAGGAACTGGAGAACCACCCCAACGCGGTGCTGTTCATCGACGAGATCCATACGGTGATCGGCGCGGGCGCCACCTCGGGCGGGGCGATGGACGCCTCCAACCTGCTGAAGCCGGCCCTGGCCTCGGGCACCCTGCGGTGCATGGGCTCGACCACCTACAAGGAGTTCCGCCAGCACTTCGAGAAGGATCGGGCCCTGGTCCGTCGCTTCCAGAAGATCGACGTCAACGAACCGACGGTGGAAGACACCATCAAGATCCTCAAGGGCCTGAAGACCTACTACGAGGACTTCCACAAGCTGAAGTACACCAACGAGGCCCTGAAGGTCGCGGTGGAGCTGTCGGCCAAGTACATCACCGACCGCAAGCTGCCCGACAAGGCGATCGACGTGATCGACGAGGCCGGCGCGGGCCAAATGCTGCTGCCGGAAGGCCGCCGCAAGAAGGTCCTGGGCGTCAAGGAGATCGAGGCCGTCGTGGCCAAGATCGCCCGCATCCCGCCCAAGTCGGTCAGCAAGTCCGACACCGAGTCCCTGCGCGAGCTGGAGGCGGACCTCAAGCGCGCCGTGTTCGGCCAGGACGAGGCGCTGCTGCAGCTGTCCTCGGCCATGAAGCTGGCCCGGGCCGGCCTGCGCGATCCGGAAAAGCCGATCGGCAGCTACCTGTTCAGCGGCCCGACCGGCGTCGGCAAGACCGAAGCCGCCAAACAGCTGGCCTCGACCCTCGGGATCGAGATGATCCGCTTCGACATGTCGGAGTACATGGAGCGCCACACCGTCAGCCGCCTGATCGGGGCCCCTCCCGGCTATGTCGGCTACGACCAGGGCGGTCAGCTGACCGACGCCGTCGACCAGCACCCGCACGCCGTGGTGCTGCTGGACGAGATCGAGAAGGCTCACGCGGACGTCTACAACATCCTGCTCCAGGTCATGGACCACGGGGTGCTGACCGACAGCAACGGCAAGAAGGTCGACTTCAGGAACGTCATCCTGATCATGACCACCAACGCCGGGGCTTCGGACGCCCAACGCCAGGCGATCGGCTTCGGCCGCGACAAGGTGCAGGGCGAGGAAGAGGCCGCGCTCAAGCGCCTGTTCACGCCGGAGTTCCGCAACCGTCTCGACGCGGTGGTGGCCTTCAAGCCGCTGACGCCGGAGATCATCCGGATGGTCGTGCAGAAGTTCGTCCTGCAGATGGAAGTCCAGCTGGCCGACCGGAACGTGACGATCTCTCTGAGCGACGACGCGGCCGACTGGCTGGCCAAGAACGGCTTCGACGAGCTCTATGGCGCCCGCCCCCTGGCGCGGGTCATCCAGGAGCACATCAAGAAGCCGCTGGCCGACGACATCCTGTTCGGACGCCTGGTCCGGGGAGGCCACGTCAAGGTCATCCTCAAGGACAGCAAGATCGACTTCGAGATCGAGAGCAATCCGGAAAAGCCCAGCAAGGCTCCCAAGGAAGACGAAGCCGAACCGGCCCTGGCCGAATAGGCTTTACCAGCGGCAAGACAGCGGGAGGCCCGGAGCGATCCGGGCCTTCTTGTTTTTCTCGCTCGCGAATGACGACTGGACAAAACGAGAACACGCGACTAGGTTGATCGCATGAACGTCGCCTTCGACACCCTCAGCGCCTCGAAACGCCTCCGCGACGCGGGGTTGGAAGAACGTGCGGCCGAGGCGATCGTGGAACTGGTGCAGTCGGCGGCGCACTTTCCAGATGTCTGTGGTTTAGCGACAAGGATCGACATCGCCGACATGGCGACCAAGGCCGACTTCGCCAGCATGGCGACGAAAGCTGACATCGCCGACATAGTGAGAAAAGCTGATATCGCCGACATGGCGACGAAGGCCGACTTGGCCGATCTGGCCAGCACGACCAAGATGGACATCCAGGGCCTGAAGGCGGACTTGGCCATAACCAAGAACCAGATCCTGGCCGAACTGAACGACAAGCTCCGCTTTCAGAGCTTCGCCTTGATGGGTGGCGTGACCGCGATCGTCGGCTTGGCCACCGCCATCCTCAAGCTAGGGCCTTGACGGCGGGCGCTCTCACAGCGCCGCCGCGATCTTCTCCGCCAGCGCCTTCAGTTCCTCGACATCCGCCATACCCTCGCCGTGCCGGCCCAGCGCCTCGCCCTCGTAGCGGGGGATGACGTGGAAATGCAGGTGGAACACGCTCTGGCCGGCGGCGGCGCCGTTGAACTGGGTGACCACCACGCCGTCGGGCTTCAGGGCCGCGGTCACCGCCTGGACCGCCTTTTGCACCGCGCCGATCAGCCGGCCCAGGGTCTTGGTCTCGGCCTCCAGCAGGTTGCGGGCCTGGCTGGTCTTGGAGATCACCAACACGTGGCCGCGGGACTGCGGGAAGACGTCCATGAAGGCCAGGACCTGGTCGTCCTCGAACACCTTCACGGCCGGGATCTCGCCGCGGATGATCTTGGCGAAGATGTTGCCCGTGTCGTAGCTTCCGTGAAGGCTCATGATCGTCTCCTGTCTTGCAGGGCGGTCGTAGCAAACCTCGGGAGGGGCGCAAGCATGGGCATGAAGGACGGCTCCACCGAGCACCTCACCGAACGCCAGAAGAAGTGGTTCGCCTCGGTGCAGGCCAGCCTTGAGCGCGACACCGGCAAGACCCTGGCCCAGTGGGTCGAGATCGTGCGCCGCGACTGCCCGGAGGCCAAGCCTCGCGCCCGCGTCCAGTGGCTCAAGGACGCCCATGGCCTGGGCGTCAACCGCGCCGCCCACATCCTGTCCGAGGCCTTCCCCTCCGAAGGCCCCAACTGGGACGACGCCGACGCCCTGCGCGCGACCCTGTGGACCGACCCGGCCTCGGCCGCGATCCTGGAGGCGCTGCAGGCGGCGGTCGCCGGCTTCGACGGCCTGGTCACCGGCCAGCGCAAGGGCTTCACCGCCTGGTCGCGCGAGTTCCAGTTCGCGGCGGCCAAGCCGGTCAAGGGCGGCGGGGCGATGCTGGGCCTGGCCCTGACGCCCGACGCCTCCCCTCGCCTGTCGCCGGCGAAGACCGAAAGCTGGTCCGAACGCTTGAAGTCCAAGATCGCCTTGGCCGCGCCGGCCGAGGTCGACGCCGAGATCCGGGCGCTGCTGAAGGCGGCCTGGGAGCGGTCCTGATAGCCGGCGCCCAGCCGATCGCCCGGCCCCGCCGTCGCGCGGTGGACGGTTGACGATCTTGGGCCGAATTCCTCGTCCTTCGACAGGCTCAGGATGAGGAACTCTACTGAACCACGTTACCACCAGCCCTCATCAACAGTAGCCCTCATCCTGAGCCTGTCGAAGGACGAGGGAGGCGCCCTCCACGCTAGACGCCTACCTGTCCACAGCGCGCCCTACCGCTCCTCCCGGAACGGCGAATATTCCTCGGTCAGCATCTCCATCTCGGCGCTGACCGCCTCGCGTTCGCGCTCCAGATACCGGGCCACCGGTTCGCGCAGGGCTGGATCGGCGATCCAGTGGGCCGAATAGACCGGGCTGGGCAGGTAGCCTCGGGCGATCTTGTGCTGCCCCTGGGCCCCGGCCTCGACGCGCGGCAGGCCCAGGCGGATGCCGTGCTCGATGGCCTGGTAGTAGCAGAGCTCGAAATGCAGGAACGGCACGTCCTCGGTGCAGCCCCAGTGGCGGCCGTAGAGGCAGTCGTCGCCGATCAGGTTCAGGGCCCCGGCGATCCAGGGCCCGCTCGGCCGGCGGGCCAGGATCAGCAGCACCTTGTCGGCCATCCGCTGGCCCAGCAGCGAATAGAAGGCCCTGTTCAGATAGGGCCGGCCCCACTTGCGGCCGCCGGTGTCCATGTAGAAGCCGAAGAAGGCGTCCCAGTGATCCTCGGTCAACTGGTCACCGGTCAGGGCGACGATCTCCAGGCCGGCCTGGGCGTCGCGGCGCTCGCGACGGATGGTCTTGCGACGGTTGGACGACAGAGCCGCCAGGAAGTCGTCGAAGCTGGCGTAGCCGTTGTTGAACCAGTGATACTGCTGATCCTGGCGACGCAGCATCCCACGCTCGCCCATCCACGCCCATTCGTCGGCCTTGGGAAAGGTCACGTGCAGCGACGAGGCCTTCAGCCGGTCGCAGAGGGTCAGGGCGCCGCCCAGCAGCGCAGAGCGGCCGTCGTCGGCGTCGATGTCGGGCCTGACGATCAGCCGCGGACCGGTGACCGGCGAGAACGGCGCGGAACACTGGAGCTTGGGATAATAGCGCCCCCCGGCCCGCTCGTAGGCGTCGGCCCAGCTGTGGTCGAAGACGTATTCGCCCTGGCTGTGGGACTTCAGATACAGCGGCATGACCGCCGCCACGCGGCCCGCCTCGTCCTCGACCGAGAGATGGTGCGGCGCCCAGCCGGTGCGTTCGACCGCGCAGCCGCTTTCCTCCAGGGCGTCCAGGAAGTCGAAGCTGACGAAGGGATCGCCGTGCGGGGCGGCGCAGGCGTCCCAGGCGTCGCGGCCGATCTCGGCGATGCGCCGGTGGACGTGCACCTCCGCCTTGACGGCTGTCACGCGGCGAAGCCCTCGAAGATCAGGTTGTCGCAATGGCCGCGGACGCTGTCCCACTGCTCGGCCGAGCGCACGGTCCAGGCGATCACCGGCATGCCCTGGGCGCGCAGGGCGTCGGCGCGGGCGTTGGGCAGCATGTCCATGCCCAGGGCCAGGAAATCCGGCCGGGCGATCTCGACCTGCTCCAGGTTGGCCAGGGACTTGCGAAGCTCCGGCGCCAGCTTGCGGGCGTTCTCGTCGGCCCAGCCATAGCTGTCCAGGCCGCGCAGGATCTGCGGCTGGTGCTCGGCGAACCAGGCGTGGGAATAGGGATTGAAGCCGATCACGGCCGTGGGGCCATTGTGGTCCAGCAGGATCTGGCTGACCTGTTTTTCCAACTCGCCGACCTCGCCGAACGGGGTCTTCAGTTCGATATAGACCATCGCCCGGTGACCGATCACGGTCAGGGCGTCGGCCAGGGTCGGGATGGTTTCGTCCGTCCCCGACAGGCTCAACCGGCCCAGGTCGGCGGCCGTGTGGTCGCGCAGCCTGCCCGGCGCGCCCGTCAGGCGCTCCAGGTGGTCGTCATGGAAGACCACGACGTGGTTGTCGGCGGTCAGCTGGACATCCAGCTCGATCGCATAGTCGTGGGCGCAGGCGGCCTGGAAGGCGGCCAGGGAGTTCTCGGGCGGGCCGCCGGGCGACCACAGGCCGCGGTGGGCCACGGCCGGCGCGAACAGGCGCTCCCACGCCTCGCCGAAGACTTCGGTTCCGGGCCGGGGCCGCGCCGCGCGCATCAGTCCACCTCGACCACGGCGTCGACCTCGACCGAGAAGCCCAGCGGCAGCCTGTAGACGCCGACCGCCGAGCGCGCGTGGCGGCCGGCGTCGCCGAACACCTCGACCATCAGGTCCGAGCAGCCGTTGATCACCTTGGGGATGTCGACGAAGTCCTGGCTGACCTGGACGAAGCCGCCCAGCTTGACCACGCGCTTGACCCGGTCGAGGTCGCCGACCGCCGCCTTCATCTGGGCCAGCAGGTTGATGCCGCACAGCCGCGCGCCCTGCTGGGCGGTCTCCAGGTCAACGTCCGTCCCGACCGTGCCCTTCAGGCCGCCATTGGCGTCGAGCGAGATCTGGCCGGAGATGTGGATCAGGTTTCCCGTCGCGACGAAGGGCACATAGTTGGCGACGGGCGCGACCGGTTGCGGCAGCACGATCCCAAGTTCCGCCAGACGCTGTTCGACCTTCGACATCACACACTCCAATGACTTGGACGCATGCTTAGCGCGGCGGGATGGCAGGACAAGAAAAAAGGCCCGAACCGTTGCCGGCTCGGGCCTTCAAACTGTTCTCGGCTCTGGAAGGAGCCGATCGCCTCTAGCGGGCGGCCTGCAGCTTTTCGACGGTCGCGGTGACGCGTTCGTTCAGCGGCTTGACCGAGTCCTTGATCGAGGCCGAGACGATCTCCGAGGCCTTGCTGACCTGGGCGATGTAGGCTTCCAGGGCCGACTTGGCCCAGGCGGTCTGCAGCTCGACGGCTTCCTGGACGCTCTTGGCGCCGGCCAGCGACTTGGCGGCGGCGACCTGGTCCTCGGCGGCCTTCTTCGAATAGGCGAAGGTCTGGGCGCCCAGGGCTTCGGCGCCCTTGGTGGCGGCGGTCACCGAAGCGACCACGGCTTCGAGGTTCTTCTTGGAATGGGTGTTGGCCTCGGCCAGAGCGGCCAGAGACTTCTCGACGCCGTCCTTGAACGCTTGGTTCGAGGCGGTGCTGAATTGTTCGACGGTGTTCTTCAGGGTTTCAGCGGCGGCCATGGGGGAGGCTCCTGGGCAATGGGCGGGGCATGGCGGCGGAGAAGCGGGATCCGGACCATGCGTTGGGACAACACCGGTGTCTCATGTTGCACTGCAGCAGTCAAGAAAATTGTGCAGCGCACCACAACCTGACATGGATTCTAGCTCGCGCGAGGGGCGAGAGCGAAGCTTCGCCGCAACGCCTTGAAATTATCCATCTCTGCGGCGAAATCGCTCACCACTTGTTTACCTTAGCGAAAGGCCACGACGCGCATGCTAGGGTCACGCGTGTGGCGGTGCGGAACCGCTCAGTTCAAATGACGGACGCATTCGCCATGTTCGCCAAGCTTATCCCGGTCCGCTCCGTTCTCGCCGCCCTCGGTCTCGCCGGCGCCATGCTGTGCGGCCTGGCCGCGCCTGTCGCCGCCGAGGCGCAGATCCCGTATCTGCAGATGAACAGCGCCGAGCCGAAATACGCGGCCATCGTCATCGACGCCAATTCGGGTGAGATGCTCTACGACAAAAGAGCCGACAGCCCGCGCTATCCGGCCTCGGTCACCAAGATCATGACGCTGTACCTTACCTTCGAGGCGCTCAGCGAAGGCCGATTGAAGCTGACGGACCGCGTGCCGTTCTCATCGCACGCCGCCGCCCAGAGCCCGACCAAGCTGGGCCTGCAGCCCGGCGACAGCATCAGCGTCGACGAGGCGATCCGCGCCATGACGGTGAAGTCGGCCAATGACGCCGCCGTGGCCATGGCCGAGCGACTCGGCGGCAGCGAGTCACGGTTCGCCGCGCTGATGACCCTGCGCGGCCAGGAACTGGGCATGCGCAACAGCCGCTTCGTCAACGCTTCGGGTCTGCCCGACAGCCGCCAGATCTCGACCGCCCGCGACCTGGCCATCCTGTCGCGCGCCACCATGCGCGACTTCCCGCAGTACTATTCCTACTTCAGCATCAAGGGCTTCGAGTTCCGAGGCCGCTATATCCCCGGCCACAACCGCCTGCTGACCAACATGGAAGGCTTCGACGGCCTGAAGACCGGCTACACCAACGCCTCGGGCTACAACCTCGCCGGCTCGGCCGTGCGCGATGGCCGCCGCCTGATCGCCGTGGTCCTGGGCGGTTCGTCCACGGCCTGGCGCGACAACAACATGGAAGACCTGCTGACCACGGGCTTCGACGTGCTCAAGCGCCGCTCGCACGGCGAGCGCACGACCATCGCCGCCAACCTCTACGAAGACGAGCCGACCGGCCCGATCATGCGCCCCTCCACCGAGGAAGGCGACGGCGACCAGGCCGGCCTGAAGATCGTGCTGACCGACAACCCCCGCCCCCCCGCCGCGCTGAAGGTCTCGCCGACCCTGAAGACGGCCCAGGCCAAGCCCGCGTCGAAGAAGGCCAAGGGCGAATGGGCCGTGCAGGTCGGGGCGTTCAAGTCCAAGAGCCTGGCCAACGAACAGCTGATGCTGGTGCGCTCGCGCTTCTCGAAGTTCGTGGCCGACGCCGAGGGCGCGGTCGAAGGCGCCGCCAGCAGCACCTTCCGCGCCCAGTTTCAGGGCCTGACCGCCGACGCGGCCCGCGGCGCCTGCCGCGCGATCAGCGCCAAGCGCCAGCCCTGCATGGTCCTGGCCCCGCGGTAAGCGGTCACGCCGGGCGTGCGCACTCTCCCCGTTGTCATCCCGGAAGCCTCGCAGAGGCCGTCCGGGACCCAGAGGACTGGGCGAAGGCGGCGCGGTTGACCTGGATCCCGGGTCTTCGCTGCGCTACGCCCGGGATGACAACCCCGGAAATGGCGAAACCTGGGATCGCAACTCCTACTTCCCGTCCAGCAACCGGTCCCGCGCGGCGTTGAGCTGCGCGGCCAGGCCGGCGGTGCCGCCCTTGTCCGGGTGGGCCATGCGGATCAGGCGCGAATAGGCCGCCTGGATCTCCGCCTTCGACGCCTGCGGCCCCACGCCCAGGATCGCCCGCGCCTCGGAAATGCTGGGTCCTGAATTCACGGGCGTCGCCTTTCTGACGGACGGGCGGCGGGCGGTTGTGGCGCTCCAGGCGCCGATCACCAGCAGCACGATGCAGATCGGCCACTCGCTGCGCACGCCGGCATAGGCCCCGCCGGCGAAGGCCAGCAGCGCGGTTATGCCCGCGCCGATCCGCCAGCCGTCGCCCTTCAAGACGCGGGTGGCGCGGCCCGACAGAACGAACAGCAGGATCGCGCCGCCCAGCAGCAGATAAAACATGAGGCGTGAATCCCGGCGCCGACCCTTGCGCTATTGGGCGGCGAGCAGAGTTTCCCCGGAATAGGCCGAAAGGCCAAGGGCGTGCATCAGGGCCCGCAGTTCCTGGCGCGCGGCCAGGTGCTGCAGCGACACCGGCACGGGGCGCACCTGCGGCGACAGGTCGGCGATGGTCAGGCCGAACGGGAACAGCTCGCGATAGATCACCCGGTCACGCAGGCCGGGGCCCATGCGGAAGCCGACCCGCTTGGACAGGGCCGTCAGGCGATCCTCGACGCGCTTGCGGTTGCGGGCCTCGGTGGTGGCCAGGCGATTGCGCAGCACCACCCAGTCCAAGGCCTGGCGCTGCCCCGACAGGGCGCGGGCCTTGCGGGCTTCCCAGACGGTCAGGGAGTAGAGGCTGGGCTTCTGCAGCTCCATGGTCACCGGATCGACATGGCCCAGCATGTCGAAGTCGACGAAGCTGTCGTTCATCGGGGTGACGATCAGGTCGGCCAGGCCGTGGGCCATCCGCGAGATGGCCGTGTCACCGCCGGGGGTGTCGATCAGCACGAAGTCGGCGGCCTCGCGGGCGGCGACGAAGGCGGCCTCGAACTTGGCCACCTGGTCGGCTTCCGGCGCGGCGGCCAGGGCGACGTCGTCGTCGCTGAGCCGGAACGGCAGCGGCTCGGGCAGGGTCACGCCGTTGCCGGCCACCCAGGCCTTACGGTTCTCGAAGAACCGCATCGAGGTGCATTGGCGCAGGTCGAGATCCAGCAGCGCGATCTTGGCGCCGCCATAGAGCAGCGCCGTGGCGAGATGAACGGCGATGGTGGACTTGCCCGCCCCGCCCTTCTCGTTGCCGACGACGATGACACGCGTTTCGGCCATGCCTTCTTTCCTTCTTTTCGCCCGACTCGGCGACTCTCAATGAAAGATTAACATGCAGGAGACGCCCTGAGAGGACGCCACGTCAATCCCGGGGTCCCTTCCCTGTGGACCCATTGTCGCAGGTGGACGCCCGGGCCCGCGTCCGTCATAAGCCAACGCCTGTTCGAGACAGGAGTTCGCCGTGGCCGACCAGAAGCCGAACAAGGCGCTGACCATCGTCCGCACCGTCGCCGACCTGCGCGCTCAAGTCCGCGCCTGGAAGGCGGCCGGCGAGCGCGTGGCGCTGATCCCGACCATGGGCGCCCTGCACGAAGGCCATCTGTCGCTGATCGCCCTGGGCCAGTCCCGCGTCCAGCGCACCGTGGCCAGCGTCTTCGTCAATCCCAGGCAATTCGCCCCGCACGAGGACTTCGACTCCTATCCGCGCGGCGAGGCCCGCGACGCCGATCTGCTGGCCGGGGCCGGCTGCGACCTGATGTTCGCGCCGGGCGTCGAGGAGATGTACGCCCCGGGCTTTTCGACCACCGTCGACCTGACAGGCGTGTCCGAGCCGCTGGAGGGCGCGGCGCGTCCGCAGTTCTTCGGCGGGGTAGCCACCGTCGTGACCAAGCTGCTGATGCAGTCGCAGCCCGACGTCGCGATCTTCGGCGAGAAGGACTACCAGCAGCTACAGGTCATCAAGCGGGTGGTCCGGGACCTGGACATCCCGGTCGAGATCGTCGGCGCGCCCACCGCCCGGGCGGCGGACGGCCTGGCCCTGTCCTCGCGCAACGCCTATCTCAGCCCCGAAGAACGCGCCGCCGCCGTCGCCCTGCCCAACGCCATGAAGGCCGCGGCCCAGGCCGTGGCGGCGGGCGGGCGCATCGACGAGGCCGAGGCGACGGCCAAGGCCGCCATCCTCGCCGCGGGCTTCCGCCAGGTGGACTATGTCGATGTCCGCGAGGCTGGCGACCTGTCGCGCCTGGGCCCAGGCCCGATCGGCCAGGCCGACGGCCGCATCCTGGTGGCGGCCTGGCTGGGCAGGACCCGGCTGATCGATAACATGGCGATCTAGCTCAAGAACCCGTTCATCCCGGCGAATGCCGGGACCCAGATCCTATGGCGTTGCGCCTGAAGGGATGAACTCAGAGCTAGAGGAACCCGCCTCCCAGCCATCCCATCTGGTCCCGGCGTCCGCCGGGATGAGCGGATTATGGGGTGATCACCACGCCCCAAGCTCCCGCAACTGACGCGCCAGGTCGGCCGGCATCTCGGCGGCCTCCGCCTCGGTGAGGTCCGGTGGAACGTCCTCGTGCTTGAGATACCGCCAGCCCTGGAACGGGCGACGCGGCGTGGGCGCGACGCGGACGATGGTCGGATCCACAGTCACCTCGCAGCGTGACGCCTGACCCTCGCCGACCGTGTCGATTCTCAGGATCGTCTGGCGGCACAGGATCTGGCCCTTCATCACCCGGTACAGCGAGCCGCCGTCCAGCACCTCGTCGACGCGCTTGGGCGTCATGCGGGTGTGCATGATCCACGGACGGTCGACTTCGGCGTGCCAGGCGACGAGTTCGTCGATGTTGTCGCAGCCGACGACCAGCTTGATGATGTGCAGGGGCATGACCGGTACTTAGGCGACCGGCTCCAGCTTCGCCAGCACGACGCCTTCGCTCACCTGCCCGCCGGCGACGGCCGACAGCTCGGCGACCACGCCGTCGAACGGCGCGGCCAGGGCGTGCTCCATCTTCATGGCCTCAAGGGTCAGCAAGGTCTGGCCCTTGACCACCGCCTGGCCGGCTTCGACGGACACCGAGACGATCTTGCCCGGCATCGGCGACAGGATCGCGCCGTCCGAGGCGGCGGCATGGGCCCCGCCGGCCTGGTAGGCGAAGTCGAACTCGCGGACGTCGCCGCCCTCGAACACATAGAGCGGGTCGCCGCCGTAGGTCGTGGGCAGCACGTCGACGTCATCCAGCGGCCGGCCGTCCTCGACCGTGATGTCCCACGACCAGTCGTCGCCGGTCCCCCCCGCCAGGGCCACCCGCAGCGGCACGGGCTTGCCATCGATGCGCAGAGGCAGGTCCATCGCCGCCCGGGGCGCGTTCATCCGGAAGCCCAACAGGCGCGACGGCGCGCTGGCCCAGACGTCAGCCCGGGGCTGGTCGACCTCCATGAAGGCCTCCAGGCGCTGACCGATCGCCGCCAGGGTCGAGGCGTCGGAGAAGGTCCGCTGGGTCAGGTCCTCCAGCCGCGCCTCGATGAAGCCGGTGTCGACGTCGCCATCGACGAAGTCGGGATGGCTGGCGCACTGGGCCAGGAAGGCGGCGTTGGTCTTGACGGGATACACCTCGACCAGGCGGCAGGCTTCGGCCAGGCGGGCGGCGGCGTCCTCACGATCGACGCCGTGGGCGATCAGCTTGGCGATCATCGGGTCGTAGAACGGAGTGACCTCGCCGCCCTCCTCCACGGCGCTGTCGACCCGCACGTCGCCCTCGGGAAGGCGGAAGTGGGTCAGGGGTCCTGTGCTGGGCAGGAAGCCGGTGGCGGGGTTCTCGGCATAGAGGCGAGCCTCCATGGCCCAGCCGTCCAGCGTGATCTCGTCCTGGGCCAGCGGCAGGGGCTCGCCCGAGGCGACCAACAGCTGCCACTCGACCAGGTCCTGGCCGGTGACCATCTCGGTGACCGGATGCTCGACCTGCAGTCGGGTGTTCATCTCCATGAACCAGATGCGGTCGGCGCGCAGGCCCTCGGAGGCGTCGGCGATGAACTCGACCGTGCCCGCCCCGACATAGCCCACCGCCTGCGCCGCCTTGACCGCCGCGTCACAGGCCGCGGCGCGGGTGGCTTCGTCCATGCCGGGGGCCGGGGCCTCCTCGATGACCTTCTGGTGGCGGCGCTGCAGCGAGCAGTCGCGCTCGAACAGATGGACGACATTGCCGTGGCTGTCGCCGAACACCTGCACCTCGATGTGGCGCGGACGGGTGACGTACTTTTCCAGCAGCACCCGGTCGTCATTGAAGCTGGCCGAGGCCTCGCGCTGGCAGGAGGCGAGCAAGGCGGCGAAATCCTCGGCCCTGTCGACCTTGCGCATGCCCTTGCCGCCGCCGCCGGCCACGGCCTTGATCAGCACCGGGAAGCCGATCTTGGCCGCCTCGGCCGCCAGGCGCTCGGCCGACTGATCCTCGCCCAGATAGCCGGGGGTGGTGGGCACGCCGGCCGCGATCATCACCTTCTTGGCCGCGTCCTTCAGGCCCATGGCGCGGATGGCCGAGGGCGGCGGGCCGATCCAGACCAGGCCGGCGTCGATCACCGCCTGGGCGAAGTCGGCGTTCTCGGACAGGAAGCCGTAGCCCGGGTGGATCGCCTCGGCGCCGGTCTGTCGGGCGGCGGCCAGGATCTTTTCCGGGACCAGGTAGCTCTCGCGGGCCGGGGCCGGGCCGATCAGGATGGCGACATCGGCCTCCATCACGAACGGCGCCTGCGCGTCCGCCTCGGAATAGACCGCGATCGTCCGCACGCCCAGCTCGCGGGCGGTGCGGATGATCCGACGGGCGATTTCGCCGCGATTGGCGATGAGAACGGACGAGATCAAGACGACATTCCTAGATCTGGGCCAGGGCCAGAAGCGCCAGGCCGACGAGCAGGAGGGAGAAGGAAAACACGGTGGCCCACCAGACGATCAGCGTCTTGAGCGCCGCACCCACGATGCTGGACCCGTAGGCGCCCCGCAGCGTCTGGAACAGGTTCACGGGCGTCCAGAGCACCAGGAGCCCGAACCACCAGGTCTTGGCGGCGTCGGGTAGGACCAGGCCCAACGCGTTGGTCAGGAACGCGAAGGACAGCAGGTTCATCGCCACCAGCAGGTGGTCGTAGATGAAGAACTTGGGCTTGTTGCGATAGACCAGGGCCAGGGCCAGGCCGACGATCGGCAGCAGCAGCACCGCCATGCGGTGGCCCCAGGTGAACAGCACCAATACGTAGAATTCGGGGTTCTCGCGAGCCTTGGCGATGCTTTCCTTTAGCCAGCCGCCGCTCCAGCGGAGGGCCTTGGACGGATCGTGCCCCTTGGCCCTGGCGTCCTTGATCGCGGCTTGGGCTTCCGGCGGAAGGGCCGTCGCGCCGGTTTCCACCTTGCCGTTGTCGCGGACCGTCACGGAAGGAACCTCGCCGTCGCCGCTGAACGACAAGCCGCGAATCTGCTCGGCCTCGGCCTTGCGCTTCTCCTCCGGCGTCTGGCCCATACCCTCGGGCAGCTTGCCCGCCGCCAGCAGGTCGGCCGTGGCGATCGTCTTGGCGTAGTCGGCCTGGGCCTTGGCGACGGCTTCCTGGTAGTCGGCGGGCGCCTTGGTCGCGACCTTCTGGTAGCGCTCCAGGACCCGAGCCTTGTCTTCGTCGGGATCCTTCAGGTCCGCGTCGCGGTCGACGGCGGCCTCGGCCAGGGTCGCGTCACGATCCGTCGCCGCTTCCTTCAGGCTGGCGTCACGGTCCTTGACGGCTTCGGCGCGCAGGCGGGCGGCCTCGGCGGCCCGGCCCCGCGGCGTAGCCAGGGCCTCGGCGCGCTTGTGGGCCTCCTCCTCGGCGTGGTGCTGGGCCGAATGGATGGCGTGCTCGGCCGCGAAGATGAACAGCAGCAGGGCCACCAGGAAGGTGCGGAACGGCGGCACGTGCCGCACGATCCGGCCTTCCATATAGTCCTTGGCCAGGCCGCCCGGTTTCAGGAACAGGGCCGGAAGGGTCAGGGCCAGGCGCCCGTCGAGGTGGAACATCCCCTCGATGGCCTCCCAGATCAGGTGGCCGATCGAGCGATGATGGGTGTCGGCGTTCTGGCCGCAGGCGTGGCAGTAAGGGCCTTCAAGCGTGGTCCCGCAGTTGGCGCACGGCTTTCCGACGCCCTCGAAGGCGTGCTTCCTGCGCCGCTTGAAGAACGCGCTGAACGAGTCCGCCGCCGCCGCTTCCATTTCACCCGTCATATGGCCCCCTGCTCGACTCTAGATGGTCCAGCCGGGTTTACGGCGTTCGAGGAAGGCGCGCACGCCTTCTTGGCCTTCGTCCGACACGCGGCGGCGGGCGATGCGCCTTGCCGTTTCATCGAGCAGGCCGCGGTCGATCTTCTGGCCGACGAAGTCGTTGACCAGGGCCTTGGCGTCGCCGATAGCGCCGGGCGCGCAGGCCGCGACCTCCTCGATCAGCGCCTCCTGGGCCGCGGCCAGCCCAGCCGCGTCGTCGAACACCTCGTCGACCAGGCCGTAGCTCCAGGCGTGGTCGGCGTCGAACACCCGGCCGGTGGCGAACAGCAGCTTGGCGGTGCGCGGCCCCAGGGCGGCGATCACATAGGGACTGATGGTGGCCGGGGTCAGGCCCAGCTTGACCTCGGAGAAGGCGAACCGCGCGTCGGCCGTGGCCAGGGCGTGGTCGCAGGCCGCCACCAGGCCGGCTCCGCCGCCAAAGGCCGGCCCCTCGACCAGGGCCACGGTCAGGGCCCGGATGTCGTGCAGGGCCTTCAGCATCTGGGCCAGAGCCAGGGCGTCGTCGCGGTTGTCGTCCTCGCTCCAATCGGCGGCGGCCCTCATCCACTCCAGGTCGGCCCCGGCGCTGAACGCCCCGCCCACCCCGCGCAGGAAGACGATCCGCACGCCCTCGGCGCCGTGCAGGGTCTCGAAGGCCTGGTGCAGCGCCGCGATGGTCGCCGCGTCGAAGGCGTTCTTCTTGGCCGGACGGTTGATCCAGACGGTGACCGCGCCGCCGGGCGTGGAATCCAGATGGACCAGCGGGGTCATGGCGTCGGTGTCGGGAACTTCGACGATCGGGTCGGCGATGGGGTTGGTCATGGCTTGTCCTTTCCCGGCTTACATCCGGAAGACGCCGAAAGTGGTCTCGGGGATCGGGGCGTTGAGGCTGGCGCTGATCGCCAGGCCCAGCACGTCGCGGGTCTGGGCCGGGTCGATGATGCCGTCGTCCCACAGGCGGGCGGTAGCGTGGTAGGGGTCGCCCTCCGCCTCGTAGCGGGCGCGGATCGGGGCCTTGAAGGCCTCCTCGTCCTCGGCCGCCCAGGTCTCGCCCTTGGCCTCCATCCCGTCGCGCTTGATCGTGGAGAGCACGCTGGCCGCCTGCTCGCCGCCCATCACGCTGATGCGGCTGTTGGGCCAGGTGAACAGGAAGCGCGGGCTGTAGGCCCGGCCGCACATGCCGTAGTTGCCGGCCCCGAAGCTGCCGCCGATCAGCACCGTGAACTTGGGCACCTCGGCCGAGGCGACCGCCGTGACCAGCTTGGCGCCGTCCTTGGCGATGCCGCCGGCCTCGTACTTGCCGCCGACCATGAAGCCCGAGATGTTCTGCAGGAACACCAGCGGGATCTTGCGCTTGCAGGCCAGCTCGATGAAGTGCGCGCCCTTGACGGCGCTCTCGCTGAACAGCACGCCGTTGTTGGCCAGGATCGCCACCGGCTGGCCCCAGATACGGGCGAAGCCGCAGACCAGGGTCGCGCCGTAAAGCGCCTTGAACTCGTCGAACTCGCTGCCGTCGACGATGCGGGCGATCACCTCGCGTACGTCGTAGGGGGCGCGGACGTCGGTGGGCACGACGCCGTACAGGTCCTCGGCGTCGAACAGCGGCGGTTTGCTGTCGCGGATTTCGGTCTCGACCCGCTTGGTGGTGTTGAGATTGGCGACGATCGAGCGGACGATCTCCAGCGCATGCTCGTCGTCATTGGCCACGTGGTCGACCACGCCCGAGCGGCGACCGTGGGTGTCGGCCCCGCCCAGTTCCTCGGCGCTGATCACCTCGCCGGTGGCGGCCTTCACCAGCGGCGGGCCGGCCAGGAAGATCGTGCCCTGGTCGCGGACGATCACCGTCTCGTCGCTCATGGCCGGCACATAGGCGCCGCCGGCCGTGCACGAGCCCATGACGCAGGCGATCTGGGCGATGCCCGCCGCGCTCATCCGCGCCTGGTTGAAGAAGATGCGGCCGAAATGGTCGCGGTCGGGGAACACCTCGGCCTGGTGCGGCAGGTTGGCCCCGCCGCTGTCGACCAGATAGACGCACGGCAGGCGGTTCTGCTGGGCGATCTCCTGGGCGCGCAGGTGCTTCTTCACGGTTATCGGGAAATAGGCGCCGCCCTTCACCGTGGCGTCGTTGGCGACGATCATCACCTCGCGGCCGGACACCCGGCCGATGCCTGCGATCAGGCCCGCGCCCGGCGCCTCGCCGTTATAGAGGTCGCAGGCGGCCAGTTGGCCGATCTCCAGGAACGGCGAGCCGGGATCCAGCAGGCGCTCGACCCGTTCACGCGGAAGGAGCTTGCCGCGCGCCGCGTGGCGCGTCCGGGCGCTTTCGGGACCGCCTAGGGCCGCCTGCGCGACCCTTTCGCGCAGGGTCTCCACCAGCGCGCGATTGTGCGCGGCGTTTTTGGCGAAAGTCTCGCCGTTTTTGTCGATACCCGTGTTCATCTTCGGCATTAGCGAGGCATAGCCTTTTCCGTTTCCCACCGAAAGCCGCAGTTTTTGACCTTCGATGGCCAAGATCCGCGGTTCAAGTTAGCGTCCCACCCGTGGTCACCCTGCCCGACTTCATGGCCGATACGGCCCTCGCCCGGCTCTTCGCGCAAGAACACCGCGAAGGCGACGCCGCCTGGTTCTCCCTTCCAGGCGGCGCGACACTGTACGCGCCCGGCGAGGCGGCGGACTATCTCTACTTCCTGCGCACCGGGCGGCTGGGCGCTTTCCGGCGGGAGGAAGGCCAGGAGCCCCAGTTCCTCGGCGTGATCCGCCCCGGCGAGCCGGCCGGCGAGATGGCGATGATCGCCGGCTCGGCCCACTCGGCCAACCTGGTGGCCCTGCGTGATTCGGAAGTCCTGGCCCTGCCCCGCGCCGCCTTCTTCGAGGCCGTCGAGCGCGATCCGGACGTGATGATCGAGCTGTCGCGGCTGATGATCCGCCGGGCGCGCAACGCCGGGGCCCACGCCTCGATCGGCGATCCTTCGGTGTTCGGCTTCATCGCGGTCGAGCCCGGCAAGGCGATCCGGCCGGTCGTCGAGCGCATCGCCCACGCCATCGCCGTTCTGGGCTATTCGGTCACCGTCGAGGGCGCGGCGTCGCTGCTGGCCCCGACCGAATGGTTCAGCACCGTCGAGCGCGAGCACGACTTCGTCCTCTATGTCGCCGAGGCCGAGGAAACCGCCTGGAAGCACGTGGTCGGCCGCCAGGTGGACCGGCTGTTCCGCGTCGGCCTGGGCGACCGCCGGCCGCCGGCCGTCATTCCGTCCTACGCCTCGGGCCCGCTGCAAGACCAGCGGCTGGTCGACCTGATCCTGCTGCAGCCGGCCAAGGTCACCCATCCCAAGGGCTCGGGCGAATGGCTGGACGCCACCCAGGCCGCGCGGCTGTTCCATCTGCGCGAGAACGGCATGGCCGACGTGCAGCGCCTGGCGCGGGTGCTGACCGGGCAGTCGGTGGGCCTGGTGCTGTCCGGCGGCGGAGCGCGCGCCTACGCCCATATCGGCGCCATCCAGGCCCTGCGCGAGCGCGGCGTGCCGATCGACTTCGTGGGCGGCGCCTCGATGGGCGCGGTCGTCGCCGCGGGCCTGGCCATGGGCTGGGACGATGGCGAGATGGAGACCCGCATCCGCAAGGCCTTCGTCGACACCAGCCCCCTGGACGACATCGCCTTCCCCCTGGTGGCCATGACCCAGGGCCTGAAGGTCAAGGCGCGGCTGGCCGAGCACTTCGACGACATCGAGATCGCCGACCTGTGGCTGCCGTTCTTCTGCGTGTCGTCGAACCTGACCTCGGGCGCCTATCACCTGCACCGCCAGGGCGTGCTGCGCGAGGCGCTGCGGGCCTCGATCTCGCTGCCCGGCGTGCTGCCGCCGGTGGCGGACGGCAATTCGGTGCTGGTCGACGGGGCAGTGATGAAGAACTTTCCGGCCGACGTCATGCGCGCCTTCCAGCTGGGGCCGATCGTCGGGGTGGACGTCACCCGCGGCCGCAGCATCACCGCCGACGACGTCGACCGCCCGGCCTCGCTGTGGCGCTGGCTGTGGTCGGGCGAATGGCGCAAGGGCCCGCCGATCGTCGCCCTGCTGATGCGGGCGGCCACGGTGTCGACGGGCCGCGACCTGGCCGCCAGCCGCGAGGCCTCGGACGTGCTGATCACCCCCAAGCTCAACGAGGTCGACATCCGCGACTGGAAGGCCTTCGAGCCCGCCGTGGCGGCCGGCCGCGCCGCTGCCGCCCTGGTCCTGGACAGCCTGGGCAAGCCCGTGACCGAGCTGCGCCGCCGGCCCAGCCTGGCCGACCTGGCCGCGCGAGAGAGTCTGGGAGCGCCCCTCAGTAGCGGCGGGCGACCACGAACAGCCGGCTGAAGGGGAACAGGGTCACCCCGTCCTCGCGGCGCGGATAGTCGACCGCCAGCCGCGCGCGCCACGCCGCCAGGAACGCCGCCCGCTCGGCCGGATCGCCCAGCGCTTCCAGGTAAGGCCGCAGGCTGGTCCCCGATGTCCAGTCGACGATGGGATCCTCGCCGCCGAGGGCGTGGACATAGGTCGTCACCCAGACGTCGAGGTCTTGGCTCAGCGGCGACAGCCAGTCGTGGTAGGGGCGCGGATCGACGCCGGAGCGCACGCGCTCGACATCGGCCAGCCGCGCCGACCAGGGCCCGTCGAGAGCCGTCTCGCGCAGGCTGCGCCGCCAGCCGTCGTCGGCCACCACGGGGATCTGGCAGGCCAGGACGCCGCCCGGCGCCAGCAGCCCCATCAGGCGCGGGAACAGCGCCTCGTGGCCGTCCACCCATTGCAGGGCGGCGTTGGTGAAGATCAGGTCGGGCGGCATCTCGGGGGCGAAGGTCGCGATATCGCCGAGCACCCAGTCGATGTCGGCCCGCATGGCCCGCCCGCGCGCCAGCATCTCCGGGCTGGAGTCCAGGCCGTGCACGCGCGCGTCCGGGTGGCGGGCCGCCAGCAGGGCCGCGTGCTCGCCCGTCCCGCAGCCCAGGTCCCAGATTTCGCGTGGCGCCAGATCGCGGGGGATCTGCAGCATCAGGTCCAGGGCCGGCCGGTCGCGATAGGCCTTGTAGCGCTGGTAGACGTCGGGATCCCAGACCGGCATGCGGCCCTCCGTGAGCGAACTGCGACAATCGGTCCGGCCATTTGGACCGATCCGTCGCTTTTGTCGCATGGGTGCGGAGGCGCCGAGCGCCTATTCTTTGGTCAAGGCGCGATTTCAGAGCGCCGCAGGATGGAAACAAACGTGAAGCGCCCCGCCGCCACCGCTGTCGCCCTCACCGCCGAACCCTCGGCCGTGGCCCTGTATCGCCTGGGCCTGCTGGCCGTGAACCTTGGTCTTTGGACCCTCATCGTCGTGATCGTGCGGGCCCTCTAGCCCGATCCCGACGATGCGGCCCCGGGTCGCGCTTGCCCCCCTTGCGCGACCCGGGAGTGCCCTTCCGCTCGCCCTCACCCGCCTCTCAACGAAGCAGTCGCAGGCCGCGACGTCCGGTCGCGACATTGCCCCCTTTGCAGGACGGCCGATCGGCGCCCATATTCGTCTTGTGTTGTTCAACAACTGAAAGGAGGTGACCAGTGTCTCATTGTCTCCAACCGTGGTCGCAAGTCGTGACCTGGGGCCTGAAGATCGAGGTCTCCAACTGAAGGCGTTGAACGCCTAAGGTTCGAAGTCACGCTGCGGACGCGGCTACGACGATGGAGGGCCGCCCCGAGCAATCGGGGCGGCCCTTACATTTTGATCCTCCCCCCGGTGGGGGAGGTGTCGGCGAAGCCGACGGAGGGGGTGATCGGGCGATGGTCGATCCCCCGATCGACCCCAAAACTCCCCCACCGATCGCTGCGCGATCGCCTCCCCCACAGGGGGAGGATCTACGCCCCCACCAGCTCTCGCCCGATCAGGAACCGCCGGATCTCGTTGGTCCCGGCCCCGATGTCGTAGAGCTTGGCGTCGCGCATCAGGCGCTCGACCGGCCATTCCTTGGTGTAGCCCGCCCCGCCCAGGGCCTGGATGGCCTCCAGCGACACCCGCACCGCGCTTTCCGAGGCCATCAGGATGGCGCCGGCCGCGTCGAACCGCGTGGTCCTGCCCGCGTCGCAGGCCCGCGCCACGGCGTAGACATAGGCCCGGGCCGAGTTCAGGGCCACGTACATGTCGGCGACCTTGCCCTGCATCAGCTGGAACGAGCCAATCGCCTGGCCGAACTGCTTGCGCTCGCGGACATAGGGCAGCACAACATCTAGGCACGCCTGCATGATGCCTAGCGGACCGGCGGACAGCACGGCGCGCTCGTAGTCCAGGCCGCTCATCAGCACCCCGACGCCGCCTCCGACGGGGCCCACCACGTTCTCTTCCGGAACCTCGCAGTCCTCGAACACCAGCTCGGCGGTGTCCGACCCGCGCATGCCCATCTTGTCCAGCTTCTTGGAAACGCTGAAGCCCTTCATGCCCTTCTCGATCAGGAAGGCGGTGATGCGGCGCTCATCGGTCTTGGCGTAGACCACCAGGGTGTCGGCGTGCGGGGCGTTGGTGATCCAGAACTTCGTGCCGTTCAGCACGTAGCGGTCGCCGACCTGCTCGGCCTTCAGCTTCATCGACACCACGTCCGAGCCAGACCCGGCCTCGCTCATGGCCAGCGAACCGACGTGCTCGCCGCTGATCAGCTTGGGCAGATAGCGCTGCTTCTGCTCGGGCGTGGCCCAGCGGCGGATCTGGTTAACGCAGAGATTGGAGTGGGCGCCGTAGCTGAGGCCGACCGAGGCCGAGGCGCGACTCACCTCTTCCATGGCGATCACGTGCTCAAGATAGCCCAGGCCCAGGCCGCCGAACTCTTCTTCCACGGTGATGCCGTGCAGGCCCAGGTCGCCCATCGGGACCCACAGCTCGCGGGGGAAGGTGTTGGTCTCGTCGATGCGGGCGGCGATCGGCGCGATGCGGTCGGCCGCGAAGCGGGCGGTGGTGTCACGGATCGCGTCGGCCGTCTCGCCCAGCGCGAAGTCCATCGAGGGTGCGGTTTGGTTGGTCATGACCGCCTGCATAGCACAAACGCCCGCGGATCAAGCAGACCCGCGGGCGTTCATGCTCCGGATCATTCCATCCAGGGTCTAGTCTTCGCCGTGCGGATCGGGATCGCCCAGCCGGCGCATCAGCAGATAGGCCGCCGTGGCGAAGCAGATCATGCCGATCACGCTGGCGCCCCAGCCGAACATCTTGACCAGCGACACGCCTTCGCTGGCCGCGACGCTGAGGTTCCACAGGATGCCGCCGCCGAACAGGGCCAGGCCCAGCAGGCCCAGGCAGACCAGCAGGCTGACGCCGCCGAAGGCGTGCGGCTGCACGTGAGCGAAGGCGACGTCCTGGGCTTCCAGTTCGACAGGTCCGCTGGTCGAGAAGCCGCCCAGATTGAACAGCGAACCGCCAGGCGCCGGACGGGCCGTCTCGAACAGACTCGGCTCGGCCGGCGTCGGGGATGCGGCCGACTCGGCGGCTGGCTCCTCCGGCGTCAGCTGGAACGGCGTGGCGGCGGCCGCCGGCTCGGCCGGCGCATGGATGGACGGCGGCGGCGCGGCGGCGGCCGGGACCGGCGGCTCCGGCAGGACCAGGTCCTGGACCGGCGCGACCAGGCCCTGGAACGGCGTGGAGGCGACGGCCGCCTCGTCCGGCAGGATCGCTTCCAGACGCGCGCCGACGGCGGCGGCGGCCTGTTCGCTGGCGCTGGGCCCGGCGCCGGTCAGGGCGGGCGCGGCCGACCCGTCCGCGCGCAGGGCCACGGCCTTGTCGCCGGTCAGGGCGGTGACGAGCGCGGCCGGGGTTTGGCTGGGCACCAGCCGGCCGGCGTCATGGTCGATCTTGGGCCGCAGCACCGAGCTGGGCGCGGCCACCCAGTGGCCGTCAGGCGGGGTCAGGAACAGCGCCTTCTCGGCCGAGCGGCGGCGAACCAGGGCGTCGACGACGATGCGCTCGCCCTCGAAATCGGCCTTGCGCCACACCTCCATCTCGCAGGCGGCCTGCAGCAGCGCGCCCTCGTTGAGCCGGCGCAGCACGTCCGAACGGACGAAATTCTCCGTGCCGATGTTGAAGGCGAAGCAGACCAGAGCGTCGAACTGGTTCTGGTTCAGCGGCGTGTAGACGTTCTCGTTGACCGTGTGGGCCACGGTGATCAGGTCGTAGAGCAGCAGGGCCTCGGCGTCCTGTTCCGAGACGGAAGTTCCGGCGCGCGCGGTCAGGGTGTGGCCATAGCCCAGCGTCCAGCGCCCGTCGGGCAGCTGCGCGGCTTTCATCCGGTAACCCTCGAATCTCTTGATGAGATCGACGGCGGCGCGGGAGACCTGATAACGCGGTTTCATCGCCAAGAATGACCCAGTTTGAGACAGACGCGGATGCGTTCGGGGTGTGCGGCGCAAGATGGGCGCCGCTGGCGGCGCCCCCCGCCCGGTCTAACGGTTGATCATCCAAGACGTCGCGCGGAGCCCCCTTCGCAGTCGGTCCATCGTGCGCCTTTGGGGGCGGTCCTGTCGAACCGAGCGCTGTTAGTGCAACAACAGCGCCGCGATCAGCAGGACGGCGAAGAACCCCGTGAAATCGGTCAGGAAGGTCACGAAGATCGACGAGGAGACCGCCGGGTCGCGTCCCATCTTGGCCAGGGCCAGGGGCGCCAGGATGCCGCCCACCGCCGCCGTGAAGATGTTGGCGATCAGGGCCAGGCCGACGATGATCGCCAGCTTGTCGTGGTGGTCGGCAGGGCCGAAGAACAGGTAGGTCGCCGTCCCCATGACCAGGGCCAGGGTGCAGCCGTTGACGATGCCCACGGACAGTTCGCGCAGGACGATCCGGCGGGCGTTGGCCGTGGTCAGCTCCTTGCTGGCCAGGGCGCGCACGGCCACGGCCAGGGTCTGGGTCCCGGCGTTGCCGCCCAGGGACGAGACGATCGGCATCAGGATGGCCAGGGCCACCAGTTGGGCGATCTCGCCCTGGAACACGGCCACGCCGCTGACGGCGATGGTGGCGGTCACCAGGTTGAGCAGCAGCCACGGCAGGCGCGACTTGACGATGTCCACGACATTGGCGTCGCGGCCGGCGTCGCTCACACCAGCCAGGGCCAGGATGTCCTCCTCGGCCTCCTCGCGAATGACGCCGACAATGTCGTCCACCGTGATCTGGCCCACCAGACGGCCGCCGGGCTCGACGACCGGGGCGCTGATCAGGTGGTACTTGTCGAAGATGTAGGCGACCTCTTCCTGGTCCATGTCGACGGTGATCTCGGTCACCGGCTCCATGATCTCGGCCAGGGGCGTCTCGCGCTTGTTGGTCAGCAGCTGGCTGATCGGCAGGGCGCCGACCGGCGTGAAGGATGGGTCGACCACATAGACGTCGAAGAACAGCTCCGGCAGGTGGTCGCCGGACTCGCGCACGTGATCAATGGTCTGGCCCACGGTCCAGAACTGCGGCGCGGCCAGGAACTCGCGCTGCATCAGGCGGCCGGCGGTCTCGTCCTCGTAGGACAGGCTGGTTTCGATCGCCGCGCGGTCGCCCTCGTCCATGGCGGCCAGCACCTGGGCGCGCTTGCCCTCGTCCAGGTCGTCGATGACGTCGGCGGCGTCATCGGAGTCCAGCTCCTCCAGCGCCCTGGCCAGGGTGGCCGACGGCGTGGCCTCCAGCACCTCCTCGCGCAGGTTGTCGTCCAGTTCGGCGATGATCTCGCCCAGCCATTCCGGGTCGAGGACCGGGATCACCTCTTCGCGATAGCCGGCCGACAGGAAGCCCATCAGGTCGGCGACGTCGGCCGGCTCCAGGGCGTGGACCAGCTCGCGCAGGCGCGCGGTGTCGCCGCGGTCGGCCGCGTCGATGACCATCTCGACATAGTCGGGATTGAGCGCGTAGTCGTCGCCGAGCGCGAGGTCTTCCAGATCCTCGATCGCTTCGGGTTCGGGGATGACCAGGCTGTGGCGCGGATCGTCTGTCAGGTCGGTTGTTTCCCGAGACATGGGGACCTCCTGAACTCTAAAGACGTGCGTCCTGCGCGTGACCTGAAGCTGCGAAGGGCCAAGCCCTCCCCGGAAAATGGTTAGAGCGCCCCTGGCGAGTCGGAAACCGATTTCGCCGGAAGCGCTCTATCCGTTGTCTCACCTGGTGCGGTCGAGAAGACTCGAACTTCCACGGGTTGCCCCACAGCGACCTCAACGCTGCGCGTCTACCAATTCCGCCACGACCGCTCATGGTGAGGCGCGGCAGGTAGCAAACTGAGTTTGATTTGGAAAGAGCGGAGTTGGTTTGGTGCGAGAAAGCCGCCTAGGATTGTCGGCATGAAACCGCCCTGGTCCGTATTTCCCCACATTCCGAACGGCTCGATCGGCTGGCGCATGGGCGAAGGTGAAGACGTGCGAACTCATTTCTATCGAGCGTTCTCGGATCTGTCGGCCAATGCTCGGGACGACTACGAACGCCTCCATCCAGAACCGCCGGGTTGGGAGGGTTTTTACGACAGGATCAGAGCCAGGCCCTGGCCTAATGAGCGCTAAATCGCGCTCAGGTGCCGCCGGCCATGTAGTCGTAGACGTCGGCGGCGCGGGTCACCTGGATGGCGATGCGGTCGTCGCTGATCTGGATCTCGCCCCGGGCGATCGGGTGGTTGTTGGCCAGGATCCAGACCTCGTCATTGGTCTTGGCGTCCAGCGGGATCACCGCGCCGCGGCCCATGCGCAGCAGCTGCTGCATCGGCAGGATCGAGCGCCCCAGCAGAACGGAGATCTCGACATTGACGGCGTTGACCTGGCTCACGAAGTAAGTCCCTGAAGAACACGCGCGACCAAGGTCGGTCGCGCAGCGCCCCTTGCAAGACTAAGGCCGTATGCTTGATCGCCCGTTAAGCCCTGAAAACAAAGCCCTTCCATGGCTGGGAGCGCCCGAAGGCGCGCCGGCCGGGTGGGCGGTTTCGGCCGGGTACGTGCCCTACCCGGCAGCCGTTGCCGCCATGGAAGCCCGCGCGGCCGCCATCGCCGACGGGACGGCCGGCGAACTGGTCTGGCTGCTGGAGCACCCGCCGCTCTATACGGCCGGCGTGTCGTCCAAGCCCGCCGACCTGATCGCCCCCGACCGTTTCCCGGTGTTCGAGAGCGGCCGCGGCGGCCAGTTCACCTATCACGGCCCCGGCCAACGCGTGGTCTATGTGATGCTCGACCTGACCCGGCGGGGCCGTGACGTGCGGGCGTTCGTCGCGGCGCTGGAGGCCTGGATCATCGACGCCCTGGCCGCCTTCAACGTGACTGGCGAGATGCGCGAGGGTCGGGTCGGGGTGTGGGTCGAACGCAAGGGCCCCGGCTGGTCGCGCGAGGACAAGATCGCCGCGATCGGCGTCAAGCTGCGCCGCTGGGTCAGCTTTCACGGGATCAGCCTGAACGTCGAGCCGGACCTGGAGCATTTCAGCGGCATCGTGCCCTGCGGCCAGGTCGAGCACGGGGTCACCAGCCTGGTGGACCTGGGCCTGCCGGTGACGATGGACGAGGCCGACGAAGCCCTGCGGGCGGCCTTCCAGCGGGTGTTCGGACCGGTCGAAGCCGAGGCGCCGCCGTTCTAGGACTCGCCTAGACCGCCGACGCCGGCTTCAGGGGATTGAGGCCATACCGATTGGCGCCCTGCTCGCTCGGCATCACGCCCAGCTCGACGATCGCCCAGACGACGACGCCGCTGAACAGGAAATCCAGGAAGTGCCTCGGGGTCGGCCAGACGGCCACCAGCGACAGCAGCACCAGCGCCGCCCACCAGCCCGACCGGCCACGGTCGTGCAATCGCTTGGACAGTACGCAGGTCGCGAAGAACAGCAGCGGTGGATAAACGAGCCAGCCGGTCAGCAGGTGCAGGGTGATGCCGAACGACTCGTAGAGCACGGCGAAGGCCAGCAGCGCCGCCGAGGCCATCAGGAACGGACCACGCGCCGTCCGGCCCGAGGCCGACAGGAACAGGTCCCACCACTCCGCGCGATCGTTCATTCAGCCAGGCCCCACAGGTCTCCCCACGAACCTAGGCCGCGTCGCGACCGGGCGAAAGAGCCTAGGCGAACACCTTCTCGAGTTCGGGATCGGCGGGCCCGCCAATGCCCTTGGGCGAAGGTCCGAAACGGTTGCGTCCCTGGGTGCCGTCCAGGATGCCCAGGTTGATCAGGGCCCAGAAGCCGCCGATGATCGGAATGAATTCGATCAGCAACCACCAGGCGCTTTGATCGCGGTCATGGCAGCGCTTCGCGCCGAGCGCCAGGCTGGGCCAGAGAAGCGCCAGGGTCACGACCACTTGCAGGATCATGGACGCGTTCGAGTCGCTGGCGACGTCGACGCCCACCACCGCGGCCACGATGTAGGCCACGACCACCAGAACACCCAACAGGATGCTGAGGAGCCAGTAGTCCCGGCGCCGAATCCGGCCTTCGAACGAAAAAAGCTTCTGCGCCAGCGTCATCGAACGTCCCCTGAGCTCAACCCAGGGGCAACATGACCACGTCTAGGCGAACTCCACCAGCACCTCGTCCGCGGCGACGGGGTCGCCGCTCTTGGCGTTGACGGCCTTGACCACGCCGTCGCGCTCGGCGCGGATGATGTTCTGCATCTTCATGGCCTCGAGCACGCAGACGACCTCGCCCTCGCGGACCTGCTGGCCGGGGACGACGTCCATGCTGACCACCAGGCCGGGCATGGGCGAGAGCACCAGCCTTGAGGTGTCGGCGGCCTGCTTTTCCGGCAGCTTGTCGTGCAACTCGGCCGAGCGCGGGGTCAGGACCAGCACCTTGGCCTTGGCGGCCCGGTGACGGATGGTGAAACCCTCGGCGGCCGGGGCCACCTGGACGGTGAAGGCGCGGCCGTCCAGCTTGCCCAGGAACACCGGCTTGCCGGGACGCCAGTCGACGGTCTCCAGGACCAGGGTCCGGCCCTCGTCCGGCAGCTCGACCGACAGGCGCGCGCCTTCGCCCGACAGGGCGACCCGGCGCTTGGCGGGACCGACGGCCACCACCCATTCGGTGCGGACCGGATTGCTGAGCCCGGCCCCCGTCGAGCGGGCCCGGGCGGCGTAGACCCGCTGCATCGCCGCGCCCACCGCGGTCAGGACGTCGACCTGGCCGGGGGTGGGATCCACGCCCTTGAAGCCGCCCTCGAACTCGTCCTTGATGTAGTTGGTCGAGATCGTGCCCGAGCGGAACCGCTCCTGGTCCATCACTGCGGCCAGGAACGGGATGTTGTGGGCGGGACCTTCGATGTGGAAGTCCTCCAGCGCCCGCCCCATGCCGTCGATCGCCGCCAGCCGGGTCGGGGCCCAGGCGCACAGCTTGGAGATCATCGGGTCGTAGTACATCGAGATCTCGTCGCCCTCGCGCACCCCGGCGTCGTTGCGGACCTTATAGCCATCGTGCTCGCCCTCGGCTGGCGGGTCATACCGGACCAGCCGGCCGATGCTGGGCAGGAACTTGCGGTAGGGGTCCTCGGCGTAGATCCGGCTCTCGATCGCCCAGCCGTTGATCGACAGGTCCGACTGGGCGAAGGCCAGCGGCTCGCCCCAGGCGCTGCGGATCATCTGCTCGACCAGGTCCAGACCCGTGATCAGCTCGGTGACCGGGTGCTCGACCTGCAGGCGGGTGTTCATCTCCAGGAAGTAGAAGCTCTTGTCCTGGCCGGCCACGAACTCCACCGTGCCGGCGCTGTCGTAGTTCACCGCCTGGGCCAGGGCCACGGCCTGGGCCCCCATGGCCGCGCGGGTCGCCTCGTCGAGCAGCGGCGACGGCGCCTCCTCGATGACCTTCTGGTTCCGGCGCTGGATCGAGCATTCGCGCTCGAACAGGTGGACGACATGGCCGTGCTTGTCGCCCAGCACCTGGACCTCGATGTGGCGCGGGCTCTCGATGAACTTCTCGATGAAGATGCGGTCGTCGCCGAACGCCCCGGCGGCCTCGGCCCGCACGGCCGGAAAGCCTTCCTCGACGTCCTGGCGGCTCCAGGCCACGCGGATGCCCTTGCCGCCGCCGCCGGCCGAAGCCTTGATCATCACCGGATAGCCGATCTCTTCGGCGATCCGCACCGCGTGGGCGGTGTCGTCGATCTCGCCGATGTGGCCCGGCACGCAGGAGACCCCGGCGGCTTGCGCGAACTTCTTGCTCTCGATCTTGTCGCCCATCGCCGAGATGGCGCCGGGATTGGGACCGATGAACACGATCCCTTCGTCGGCGCAGCGCTGGGCGAATTCGGCCTTCTCCGACAGGAAACCGAAGCCCGGGTGCACCGCTTCGGCCCCCGTCGCCTTGCAGGCGGCGATGATCTTGTCGGCCACCAGATACGACTGGTTGGCGGGAGCCGGGCCGATGTGCACCGCCTCGTCGGCCATCTCCACGGCCAGGCTGTCGGCGTCGGCGTCCGAATAGACGACCACGGTCCGGATGCCCAGGCGACGGCAGGTCTTGATCACGCGGACCGCGATTTCGCCCCGGTTGGCGATCAGCAGCTTCTTGAACATCCGACCGTTCCCTACGCTTTTCTCGTTGTCGTTTGGGACAGGCACTAGCAGGCCGCCGGAGGTTTGCAACGGCGCCGCAGCGTGACATTGTGCATGACACCGGTTTCCATGAGGAGCCGCAACGATAAGCAAGGATTGGCGCGCAAGGTTTCTGCCGCCGTTCGCGCCGCTTGAGAGGAAACTGTCGATGCTTCGTTCCGCCTTCGCGCTGCTGACCCTGGCCGGCGTCCTGGCCGCCGGCTCCGCCCTGGCCCAGACCGTCTCCGCGCCGGGCCCCGCCCCTTCGGCCGCGCCCCATGCTCCGCCGCCAGCCCCGCCCTACGGCCGCCCGGTCACCCTGGCCGAGGCCAAGGTCGCGGCGACCGCCGCCGAGGCCGAGGCCCGCAAGCAGGGTTGGTCGATGGTCATCGTCGTGGTCGAGCCCAGCGGCGCCCTGGTGCTGAGCCAGAAGATGGACGGCGCCCAGTACGGCTCCAACGACGTGGCCCGCCGCAAGGCCGAAACCGCCGCCAACTTCCGCCGGCCCACGTCCTATTTCCAGGAGGCGGTGAAGGGCGGAACGCTCAATTCCATCTTCACCGGCGCCTTGGCCATCGACGGCGGCGAACTGCTGATCGTCGACGGCAGGATCGTCGGCGCCATCGGGGTGTCGGGCGGCTCCGGCGCCCAGGACGGCCAGGTGGCGCGGGTCGCGACGGCGGCGCTGAAATAACGTCGGACGGTCCTCATCCCGGTCTTCGCCGGGATGAGGGAAGCCGAACTTAGTTCTCGAACTCCCGGGCGAACATGGCCACGTAGTCGTCGTGCTGGCCCTCCGGCGCGACCAGCCGGCAGATCGCGGCGCTGAAGGTCACCGGGGCCGAGCCCGGCGCGGTGACCAGCTTGCCGTCGGCCACCGCCTTGGGCGTGTCGACATAGCGCTCGATCCCGGCATAGGCCGGCGCATGGCCGGCCAGCCAGTCCGCGCCGTTCGAGGTGTGGGCCTTGCCGGCCAGGAGCCCAGCCCGGGCCACGGCGACGGTCGCGCCGCAGATCGCGCCGACGATCTTGCCGTCGGCGTGGACCTGCCGCAGCAGGCTGTCGAACGCCTCGTCGCGATAGCCCGGCCAGGCGTCCGAGCCGATCAGCAGGAAGACGTCGGCGTCGGCCAGCACCGGGTCGGAGAACCGATAGTCGGCTGCCGCCAGCACGCCGCCGATCGAGGTCTGTGGCTCGCCGTCCGGCGTGGCGATCTCGATCTGCACGCCGTAATATTCGCGCAGGGCGGCCAGCACCTGCCCGGCCTCCCAGTCGGCCCAGCCCGGTTGCAGAAAGGCGACGGCGACGGTCATGGCTGGATCCTTTCGACGGTTCGGAACGAATGCGCTCGACCGTCTTATGCTCTGGCACGACCGCCCTTGTCAGCAGGCCTTCGCCCTCTACCGCAACGCCCGCCGAGCGCCCATATTGCCGACCATGACCGACACAGCCCCCCTCTCCGCCCAGTCTTCCAGCGGCTTCGACCTGACCCCGCCGACCGAGCCGGAACGCCAGCGCCTGGAGGCCGACCTGACGGCCGAGGAGGCGCGCGTCCTGCTGCACCACGGCACCGAGGCCCCGTTCTGCGGCGGCCTGCTGGGCGAGAAGAGCCCCGGCGTCTATTGCTGCCGCGAGTGCGGCCTGCCGCTGTTCGAATACCGGACCAAGTTCGAGAGCGGCACCGGCTGGCCCAGCTTCTACGCCCCGTTCGACCCGGCCCACGTCAAGGAGGTGCGCGACACCGCGTACGGCATGGTCCGCATCGAGACGCGCTGCGCCCGCTGCGACAGCCACCAGGGCCACGTCTTCCCCGACGGCCCGCCCCCGACCCGGCTGCGCTACTGCATCAATTCGGTATCGCTGCAGTTCGTGAAGGCCGGCGATCCCCTGCCCGACCCGCTGCACCGCGGTGACAAGGTTCCCTAGCGCGCGACGACGTTTCCACCCTCGGTGACCATCGGGTTGCTGTAGGCCAGGTAGCCGCGCTCGACCATGCGCCGCATGGCCTCGTAGACCTCGGCCAGTTCCTCGTAGGCGGCGCGCAAGGTCGCCAGGCGGGCGACCTGCTCGGGCGCGATCGCCGCCCCGCCCTCGGTCATGGCCACGGCCTCGGCCACCCAGCGCGACCGGGCCAGGGCCGCGGCCACCGCCAGGTGCTGGAACTTGCCGCCGTCGCTCTTGCCGAGCACCTGGGCGATCACCGCGGTGTTGGAGGCGAAGGCGGTGTAGTCGATCTGCTCCAGATGGCCGCGCAGGCGGCGCTGGGTCTGGGGATCGGTGTCCTGGGGCTCGAAATGGTCGTGGGTGCGGCGAAAGCTGGAGGTCACGGTCGAGGACATGACGGTCTTCCCTGGGCTCCGCCTTGCCGGCGGGTTGTCGAAAACTCTGCGCCAACAGCCTTAACGGCCGATTGAGAAGCGTCAGCACGTCAGCCGGACGCCTCGCCAAGCTGCGACAGCGCCCGCTCACGCTGGATCTCGGCCGCCGAACGTCGCGGACCGCCTACGTCATCGCCGACCTCAAGCCCATCCGGATCATTCCAATGGCCCGAATGGAACGAATCGAACGATTTTGTCCGACAAAAGGCGTTCGATGCGGCCTGGAAGTAGGGATGGGGATGAACCGATGAACGGTTTTTACGCAACGATCGCGGCGCTAGGCGCAGCCCTTCTCGTGGCGGCTCAACCGGCCACAGCCCAGGACACCGCCGTCACCCCTTTGCATCTCGACGGCAAGGCGACCGGGGCGACGTTCGAGGGCATTGGAGTGGTCGACGGCGGCGGCGCGACCTCGGTCCTTCTGAAGGACTATCCAGAGCCGCAGCGGCAGCAAATTCTCGATCTGGTGTACAAGCCGAAATTCGGCGCGTCCGTGAGCGCGCTCTATGTCGAAATCCCCGGCGACGGCAACTCGACCCAGGGCTCGATGCCAAGCCACATGCACAGCCGGGACGATCTCAACTACGGTCGCGGCTATATCTGGTGGGTCATGACCGAGGCTCGCCGGCGCAATCCCCGGCTTTCG
The DNA here is from genome assembly GCF_031457295.1 of Caulobacter sp. BE254. Lineage (NCBI taxonomy): Bacteria > Pseudomonadati > Pseudomonadota > Alphaproteobacteria > Caulobacterales > Caulobacteraceae > Caulobacter > Caulobacter sp. BE254. Next base: position 884,375 of record NZ_JAVDWJ010000001.1, read on the forward strand.
CTCGACGGCGCGGCCTGGAGCGCTCCCGGCTGGGTGGGCGACCGCGGCGTCCGCTATGGCCATGCCGACGAGCCGTTCTTCTCGAAAGACGGGGTCGACTATTACATCTCCTGGCTCAAGGGCCTGCGCGACGTGCACGGCCTGACTCTCGATGCGATGGGCCTTCGGAACGAGAAGGGCGTCAGCTACGATTTCGCCAAGGCCATGCGGCAGGCGCTCAACGCCAATGGCTTCGCCGCCGTCCGGCTTCACGGCTTCGACAATTGGCAGGACGACCGCTTCGACTTCGTCAAGGACATGGCCCGCGACGGGTCCTTGCGCGCGGCGCTCGACATCGCGAGCGCGCATGTCAGCCCGGTGGAAGGGACGAAGGTCTCGCCCGAGGTCAAGCTATTGGCCGCACGGATGGGCAAGCCGCTCTGGAACACCGAGCAGCACGTCTATCAGGCTGGCTACGAAGGGCTCCTCAACACCGTCAAATCGTTCAACGAAGGCTATATCACCGACGGCTTCACCCGGATCACCGACTGGTACGGTATCGCGGGGCTGTACACGATGGAGCCCTATTCGGGAGAGAAAGAGGCGCTTGTCCGGGCGAACTGGCCTTGGAGCGGCCGGTATATCGTCAACCCAAAGCTCTGGGCCTATGCCCACTACGGTCAGTTCACCGAGATTGGCTGGACGTATCTGGTGGGCGGAAGCGGCCCGCTGAAAGGCGGCGGAACCTACGTTGCACTGAAATCGCCCGGCGACGACTACAGCATCATTGTAGAAACCGCCGACGCGAAAGAGGCCCAGTCCGTCCGGCTCGACGCCCTCAATCTCGCTTCAGGGCCGCTGGCCGTATGGCGAAGCACCGCGGCCGACCAGTTCGTGCGCCAGCCCGACGTCGCGTTGTCCAACGGTGTCGCAACCCTCCGGCTTGAGCCAGGGGCGGTCTACTCCTTCACCACGACCCGCGGACAGCAGAAGGGGCGTTTCGACGCGGCGCCCGAAGCCAGACCCTTTCCTTTTCCGTACCGCGAGACGTTCGACGACTATGACCAGCCCGCGCGATGGGGCTATCTGCCCCGCTACTTCGCCGACATCTACGGGGCGTACGAACTGGCGCGTTGTCCGCAGCGCAAGGGTGTCTGCCTTCGCCAGGCGGCGCCAACTCATCCCATATCCTGGGCTCCTGGCTGGCTCCCCTACACCATCCTCGGGGACGACCAGTGGCAGGACTACGCCGTCAGCGCCGACATCTATCTGAAACCCGGCGAAACCGGCGGCGTGATGGGCCGGATCAACAATGTCGGAAGCGGCTACGGCTCCATCCCGAAGGGCTATGTCCTGCGGTTGTCGTCAGCCGGCGAGGTCAGCATCGTGGTCGTCCGAGGCAAGGTCGACAAGAAGGCGCTCGTGGGCGACGCCGTGCAGCAGGCGATCATCAAGAGCGGCGCGGATGCCGGCGAGGGCGGCGAAAAGACCCTCGCGACCGCGCGGCTTGACCGGATGGGGCCTGGTGGCTGGCATCGGCTGAAGCTGCAAATGCAAGGGGACGATTTGACGGGGTTCGTCGACGGCAAGCCGGTGGTGAAGGCCTCCGACACGCTTTATCGGTCGGGAATGGCGGGGCTGCAGGCTGGCGCGAGCGAGCGGTCCATGAGCACGCCCTTCTTTGACGACATTGAGTTGGCCGCTGTCGGAGGGCTGGCGCCTCGCGTCGCGGCGTCGCCGCCCGCGGCAAAGCCGATCTATCCCCGCGCGCGCTAGGTCTGCGTTTTGCGGTCTTGGTGATCGCCCTACCCCAGCGCCTTCCAGCCGAACGTCAGCAGCGGCCGGGCGTGGGCGACGAAGTCGGCGATTACCTCCGCCAACTCCGCCCCGCCGATCTCGGCCCCGGTCAGCGGGCGGCGGACCAGCCAGCGGGTGCGCTTGAGCGCGGCCTCCAGAGGGCCGCCGGCGTGCGCCTCGAAGCCCTTGGGCATGCGCTTGGTCGGCTCGCCCGAATCCAGAGCCAGGCCCTTGGCGGCCAGGGCCTTCTCGACGGCCGCCCAGCCCTTGGGGTCGGCGGCGATGGCCCGGCGAAAGGCGTCGATGTCCGGGCGTTCGGTCAGGTAGAAGCCGGCCGCCGCGAACGGGCCGTTGCCGAAATAGCCCGCCTCGGCCGCCTGGGCCGACGGCAGGGTCGAGGGGTCCAGCGGGTCGATGGTCTCGGGGTCGAAGGCCGGCGCCGGCCCGCCCTCCGGCTCGATGTGCACATAGACCAGGCCCGGCGACAGTTTCTGCCAAGTTCCATCAAGATTGGCGCGGGTGAGCGTGGCCGAGACGTGGGTCTTGTACGGCCGCTTGTCCTTGGAGAACCGCACGTCGCGGTGGATGCGGAACACGCTCTTCTTGGGATCGCCCGCCAGCGGCAGGTCGCGCGCCACGAAGGCCGCGTTCAGGGCGTCGATCAGGGCGGCCAGGGTCGGCTTCAGGCGCTGGTCGTAGACGGCGCGGTTGGCCGTGAACCAGTCGCGGTCGTTGTGGGCGGCCAGGCCCGTCAGGAAGGCCAGGTCGGCGGCGGCGAAGCCGGGGAAGGACGTGCGAGTCATGGCCCGAGGCTAGAGCAGAAGGCGGCCGCCTGTCCCTGCTGACACCTCCTGTCAGCAACCGCGCCGAAGCGGAACCTATGGGGAACAAACAGTCTTGCGCGAAGACTTGGGAGGGTGGACGGTCCGCCCTGGTCCTCACCCCCACCCAGGAGCCTTCCATGAGCATCCAAGACATCGCCGCCGACCTGACAGCCCTTTGCAAGGCCGGCAAGTTCGACGAGGCCGGCGAGAAATACTGGGCCGACGACGTGGTCAGCATCGAGGCCATGCCCGGCGACATGGCCCGCATCGCCGGCAAGGCCGCCGTGCGCGGCAAGGGCGAATGGTGGGCCGCCAACAACGAGGTCCACGGTTTTACGATCACCGGCCCGTTCGTCAACGGCGATCAGTTCGTGGTCGGCTTCAAGATGGACGTGACGCCCAAGGCCACCGGCCAGCGCACGACCCTGGACGAGGTCGGCCTCTACACGATCCGCGACGGCAAGATCGTCGAGGAGCGGTTCTTCTACTGAGGACGGCGCTCTGACCCTTTCTCCCTTGCGGGAGAAGGGGTCAGAGAAACAGCCCTACAGCTCCAGGAACGCCTCGAAGCCGCCGAAGATCATGCGCTTGGTGTCGAACGGCATGTTGGCCATGTCGGCCTTCAGGCGCTCATCGGCCATCACCTTGGCCATGATCTCGTCGCGCGAGGCCTTGTCCTTGTAGGTGATCCACGAGAACACCACGATCTCGTCGTCGGTCGCCTGGACCGCGCGCGGGAACGAGGTCAGCTCGCCATAGGGCACGTCGTCCGCCAGGCATTCGACGTAGGACAGCGCGCCGTACTCCATCCAGACCTTGCCGGCCAGCTGGGCTATCTTCTTGTAGGCCTCGATCTTGGCCTTGGGGACCGCGAGCACGAAACCGTCGACATAGGACATGGCGTCCTCCTCTGCTGGATTGTGAAACAGAGGACGCTCGAAGGCGCGGCGTTCCGACAGGATGGGCGAAAAAAGAACAGCCCGTGGGCTCCCTTCTCGGCTGATCAGGGCTGGACCGTGTAGCCCGCCGAGGCCGGCACCCAGATCAGGGTGTCGTTCATGTCCTGTCGCGCGACGCCGTCCATCGTGACCTGGGCGATCCACCAGTCGCCGCTGCGCCGGTAGGTCGTGCAGACCTCCTTGCCCAGCACGTTCGCCATCGACGCCGCCACCTGGGCTCGGGCGGGCGCAGCGTCCTCTTCAGGCAGTCGACGGCCCCGAACCAAGATCTGGGCCTTGTCGACGCCCGACAGCGGCCCGCAGACCGCGCCGTCGCGCACCGTCACCGGCGACACGGTCCTCATCGTCACCACCGGCGAGGCCTGCAGCACCACCTCGGCCTGGTTCAGGATCTGGCCGCCGGCTCCGAAGGTGTAGCCGGCCATGGCGCGGCAGGTCCTGCGAACCGGATCGGCGCCGTAGCATTGCAGGTCGCCGATCCGGGCCGGCGCCAGCGGATCGGCGACAATGGCTGACGAGGCGGTCGAAGGGGCGGCGGCCTGCACCGCCGCCGCCAGGATGACGCCCAGCACGCCTAGCCTTCCGTCTTCAGGTAGATCTCCGACCCCTGCTCGCGGAACTTGTCGCTCATCTCGGCCATGCCCTGTTCGATGGAGTTCGGCGCCATGCCGGCCGCGAATTCGCGGACTTCCTGGCTGATCTTCATCGAGCAGAACTTCGGACCGCACATCGAGCAGAAGTGGGCGGTCTTGTGGGCCTCCTTGGGCAGGGTCTCGTCGTGGAAGGCCCGGGCGGTCTCGGGGTCGAGGCCCAGGTTGAACTGGTCCTCCCAGCGGAACTCGAACCGCGCCCGGCTGATGGCGTCGTCCCACATGGCCGCGCCGGGGTGGCCCTTGGCGAGGTCGGCGGCGTGGGCGGCCAGCTTGTAGGTGATGACGCCGGTCTTGACGTCGTCGCGGTCGGGCAGGCCCAGGTGCTCCTTGGGCGTGACGTAGCAGAGCATGGCCGTGCCGAACCAGCCGATCATCGCTGCCCCGATCGCGCTGGTGATGTGGTCGTAGCCAGGGGCGATGTCGGTGGTCAACGGGCCCAAGGTGTAGAAGGGGGCCTCGTGGCAGTGCTTGAGCTGCTCGTCCATGTTGGCCTTGATCTTGTGCATGGCCACGTGGCCCGGCCCTTCGATCATCACCTGCACGCCGTGCTTCCAGGCCACCTTGGTCAGCTCGCCCAGGGTGCGCAGCTCGGCGAACTGGGCCTCGTCATTGGCGTCGGCGGTCGAGCCCGGGCGCAGGCCGTCGCCCAGCGAGAACGACACGTCGTAGGCGCGCATGATCTCGCAGATCTCTTCGAACCGCTCGTAGAGGAAGTTCTCCTTGTGGTGGGCCAGGCACCACTTGGCCATGATCGAGCCGCCGCGCGAGACGATGCCGGTGACGCGTTTCGCCGTGAGAGGAATGAACGGGAGACGGACGCCGGCGTGGATGGTGAAATAATCCACCCCCTGCTCGGCCTGCTCGATCAGGGTGTCGCGGAAGACCTCCCAGTTGAGGTCCTCGGCCACGCCGTTGACCTTCTCCAGCGCCTGGTAGATCGGCACCGTGCCGATCGGCACCGGGCTGTTGCGGATGATCCAGTCGCGGATGTTGTGGATGTTGCGGCCGGTCGACAGGTCCATGACCGTGTCGGCGCCCCAGCGGGTGGCCCAGACCAGCTTGTCGACCTCGTCGGCGACCGTGCTGAGCACGGCCGAATTGCCGATGTTGGCGTTGATCTTGACCAGGAAGTTGCGGCCGATCGCCATCGGCTCCAGCTCGCCGTGGTTGATGTTGGCCGGGATGATGGCCCGGCCGCGCGCCACTTCCTGGCGCACGAACTCGGGGGTCACGAAATCCGGGATCGAGGCGCCGAAGTCCTCGCCGTCGCGGATGCAGGGGCGATCCTGTTCGCGGCGCAGGTTCTCGCGGATGGCGACATATTCCATCTCGGCGGTGACGATGCCGGCCCGGGCGTATTCCAGCTGGGTGACCAGCTTGCCTTGGGCGCCCTTGAAGATCGGCCGCTTGGCGGTGAATTGCGGGGCCAGGTGCTTGCCCTGGGCGAAGCCGTTGTCCTCGGGCTTCACCTCGCGAGGATTGGTCACCAGCTCGACGTCGCCGCGGGCCATGACCCAGGGCTCGCGCACGCGCTGCAGGCCCTGCTCGATGTCGATCTTGGCGTGGGGGTCGGTATAGGGCCCCGACGGGTCGTAGATGGTGACCGGCGGCTCGTTGGCGCTGGGATGGACCTCGACCTCGCGGAACGGCACGCGAATGTCGGGGAACAGCGAACCGGCCTGGTAGACCTTGCGGCTGCCGGGGCGTTCGCCCGTCGGAATGGCGCCGATGGCGTCTTTGATCGGCAGTTGGACGTTCATTTCGGGCGCTCCTCAGGCTTGAAGGAGACCCGGACGTGCGCGCTAAGTCGGTCTACGGACGAGCCCTTTCAGGTCGCGTCCGCGTTCCCTCCCTTCGCCGGCATGACCCGGATCAGGTTCTACGGGTCAGGGCTTGCGCCCAATCTCAGCCGCGCGAAGCGGCCCCCCGGTGAACGGGGCGACACTAGGCCGATGGCCGCCAGGGTCAAGGGCGGGCGTCAACGCCGCACCGCTATGTCGCGCAAAGCTAGAGCGTGCGATGTTTGGTCGCGTCGGAGCTTCCTCAACGGTAAGATGTCGTTGATATCCTCAGGTCAAATGTCGGGCGTCGCCTAGAAAAGACGAAGAAGAAGGACGCGGAAATGCGAAGACCGGGGCCCCATGACCTCGGATCGGGCTCAAGGCCGGGATCGACGGCCGGCGCCCACGATCGCCGATCTTCGGCCGAGCCCGCGACGAACCCGTCCGACCGCGCCCAGGAGCGGATCAGCCGGGCCGCCGCCGAGCTGGCCCTGGCCGAGCAGAACCGTCGCTTCGACGCCGCCCTCAGCAACATGCCCCACGGCCTGTGCATGTTCGACGGCGACACCCGGCTGATCCTGTGCAACGCCGCTTACCGGCGGCTCTACGCCCTGCCCGAACACCTGACCCGTCCCGGCACGCCGCTGCAGGACATCTTCGACCACCGGATCGCCAACGGCACGGCTCCCGTCGACTGGGAGGCCTATCTCGACATCGTCGCCGAGTCCGAGCAGCGGGGCGGCGACCTGATCAATCGGCACATCCAGCTGCAGGATGGCCGGACCATCCAGATCACCCACAACCCGATCCCCGAGGGCGGCTATGTCGCCAGCCACGAGGACGTCACCGAGGTCCTGGCCGCCGCCGCCGACCGACACCTGGCCCGCCACGACGCCCTGACCGGCCTGCCCAACCGCATCCTGTTGCACGAGCGGCTCGACCGGGCGCTGGTCCGGTCGCGCAAGACCAACCCGCTGGCGGTGCTGTGCGTCGACCTCGACCACTTCAAGGCGGTCAACGACACCCTGGGCCACCCGATCGGCGACCAGCTGCTGCGAGCGGTGACCGGCCGGCTTACGGCCTGCGTCCGCGAGCGCGACACCGTGGCCCGCCTGGGCGGCGACGAGTTCGTGGTGCTGCTGCCCGGGGTGCAGGGCCGCAGCCAGGCCCAGGACCTGGCCCGGCGACTGATCGAGACGGTCGGAGCGCCGTTCGAGATCCAGGGCCATCGCATCACCATCGGGGCCAGCATCGGCCTGGCCATGGCTCCGGACGACGGCGACGAGGCCGACGCCCTGCTGGTCAACGCCGACCTGGCCCTCTATCGCGCCAAGGCCCAGGGACGGGCCACCGCCTGCTTCTTCGAGCCGGGCATGGACGCCCGGGCCGAGGTCCGCCGTAAGCTGGAACAGGACCTGCGCGAGGCGGTCCAGAACGAGCGTTTCGAACTGCATTACCAGCCGGAGATGGACACCGCGACCGGCGCGATCGTCGGCTTCGAGGCCCTGCTGCGCTGGAACCGTCCGGACCAGGGCATGGTCTCGGCCGCCGACTTCATCGCCCTGGCCGAGGAGACCGGCCTGATCGCCCCGCTGGACGAGTGGGTGATCGGCCGCGCCTGCGCCGACGCCGCCCGCTGGCCGCAGGCGGTGCGGGTGGCGGTCAACCTGTCGCCGGCCCAGTTCCGCAGCCGGACCCTGGTCGACACCGTGGCCTGCGCCCTGGCGGTTTCGGGCCTGGCCCCGGAGCGGCTGGAGCTGGAGGTCAGCGAGTCGGTGCTGCGCAGCGACGGCGAACGGGCCCTGACCACCCTGCACCGGCTGCGCGACCTGGGCGTGCGCATCGCCATGGACGATTTCGGCTCGGGCTATTCGTCGCTGGGCTGCCTGCGGCAGTTCGCCTTCGACAAGATCAAGATCGACCCGTCCTTCATCACCGGCCTGTCCGAGCCCGGCCCCTGCGCCGCCATCGTCAAGGCGGTGGCCGCCCTGGGGACCAGCCTGGGCGTGGTCACCACCGGCGAAGGGGTCGAGACCGCCGAGCAGCTGGCGCGGCTGCGCGAACAGGGCTGCGACACGGCCCAGGGCTACCTGCTCGGCCGGGCCGCTCCGGCCAGCGAGGTCTCGGCGCTGTTCGGGAAGTGAGAGCTTCCTACAGCGTCCGCGCGCCGAAGGTGTCGCAGGCGCCGGGGTCGCCGGCGTCGTAGCCCTTGCCGAACCAGCGCATGCGCTGGGCCGAGGTGCCGTGGGTGAAGCTGTCGGGCATGACGCGGCCCTTGGCCTGCTCCTGGATGGCGTCGTCGCCGACCGCCGCCGCCGCGCCCAGGCCGTCCTCGATGTCGGCCCGGGAGATCTGGATGCCGCCGTTCGAGGCCTCGGGCGCGTGGCGGGCCCAGACGCCGGCGTAGCAGTCGGCCTGCAGCTCCAGCCGCACCGAGCCGCTCTGCGCGCCCCGTGCGCCGAGGCGGCGGGCCTGGTCCGAGGCGCCGGTCAGGGTCTGGATGTGGTGGCCGATCTCATGGCTGATCACATAGGCCCGGGCGAACTCGCCCTTGGCCCCGAACCGCGTCTCCAGCTCGTTCCAGAAGCTGGTGTCGAGATAGACCTTGTTGTCGGCCGGACAATAGAACGGCCCCATGGCCGACTGGCCCGTGCCGCAACCCGTGCCCGTCGCCTGGGTGTACAGCACCACCGCCGCGGGCGGGCGATAGTCGACATTGTGCTTGGCCAGCAGCGGGCCCCAGACGTCGGTGTTGGAGGTCTCGATCACGTCGATGAACTGGCCCTCGCGGTCGCTGACCTGGCCGCGCACGCCTTCCTGAGCGGCCGGCTGCTGGACGCCGTTGACCACGCTCATCGTCTGCTCGGGGCTGATGCCGAAGACGAAGTAACCGACCGCCGCCAGCACCAGCGCGCCGATGCCGCCGCCAGCCACGCCCACCGGGCCCAGGCCGCGCCGATCCTCGATATTGCCTTCGCGCCGTCCCCCACCCCATTCCATGCGATCAGTCTCCTTGCAGCATTGTCGAGGGCGTCAGGACGCCGGCTTGATCGCCCGCAGGCGCGCGTTGCTGGCCGCCAGGGCCTGGTCGGTCAGGCGGTCCATCTGCTGGATGTCGGCGGCCATGGCCTCGGCGCCGGCCCCGCGCGGCGGGGTGGGCGAGAGGGCCGGCCGCAGCGAGGGCTGGGTCGGCGGCGTCGCGGCCTGGTCCAGCGTCCTCAGGGTCAGCTGCGTGGCGTAGCGGTTCTGGGCCGCCGCCTGTTCGCGCTGGGCGGCCAGGGCGTTCTGGCGGGCGATGTCCTGCTGCTGCAGGATCTCGTCGCGCTGACGCAGGGCCCGCAGGTCGGCCTGGGCAAAGGCGGACGCGCCGAGGGCCAAGGCCAGGCCCGTCGCCAGGATCGTCGTGCCAATCGCGGTCATGTCCTCAGGGACTCCGATTCAGGACCCTAGATATAACGCCTTCAAGGCGTTCGGTTCAGGGCCGCTTGACGGTAAAACGCGTGAGTTCCTTTTTGGGCGCGTCCCAATCGGGATCCAGTTCGGCCGCCTTGCTGTAGTCGCGATAGGCGGCCGTCAGGTCGCCCAGGTTCTCGTGGGCGATGGCGCGGGGGTGCGCCAGGTCGTGCTTTTCCGATCGCCAGCATAGCACGGCCGCGCCCGAGCCTGTAGGGAATCGGCCAACGCTCGCCCTTCCGCTCTGCAAGGACGCCCCATGCACCTGGCTCGCTTCCCCCGCGCCCGCTTCGCCCACCTGCCGACGCCGCTGGAGCCCCTGCCCCGCCTGGGCGCCGCGCTGGGGATCGACCTGTGGGTCAAGCGCGACGACTGCACCGGCCTGGCCGGGGGCGGCAACAAGACCCGCAAGCTGGAGTTCCTGCTGGGCGAGGCCCTGGCGCAGGGGGCCGACACCCTGGTCACCCAGGGCGCGGTGCAGTCCAACCACGTGCGCCAGACCATCGCGGCCGGCGCGCGGTTCGGGCTGACGAGCGAAATCATCCTGGAGGAGCGCACCGGCTCCAAGGCCAGCGACTATGTCGGCAACGGCAACGTCCTGCTGGACCGGCTGATGGGCGCTTCGATCCGCTTCGTGCCGAGCGGGACCGACATGGTCGCCGAGCTGGAAGCCAGCGCCGAAGCGGTGCGCCAGAGGGGCGGCAAGCCCTATGTCATCCCCGGCGGCGGCTCCAACACGGTCGGCGCCCTGGGCTATGTCGACTGCGCCCGCGAGCTGGTCGTGCAGGCCGATCAGATGGACCTGAAGATCGACCGCCTGGTCACCGCCACCGGCAGCGCGGGCACCCATGCCGGCTTGGTCGCCGGCTTCGCGGCGCTCAGCATCGACATCCCGATCCTCGGCTTCGGCGTCCGTGCGCCCAAGGCCAAGCAGGAGGAGAACGTGTTCAACCTGGCGGTCGGCACGGCCGAGACGATCGCCGCCGCCGGCCGGGTGACGCGCGCGAGCGTCGTGGCCGACTGCGACTATGTTGGCGCCGGCTACGGCCTGGTCGACCAGGGCGTGATCGACGCCCTGACCCTGGCGGCCCGCACCGAAGGCCTGCTGCTGGACCCCGTCTATTCGGGCAAGGCGATGAAGGGCCTGATCGACCAGGCCCGCAAGGGCGCGTTCGCCGGCGAGCGGGTGGTGTTCCTGCACACTGGCGGGGCGCAAGGGCTGTTCGGGTATCAGAGCGAGTTGGAGGCTGCCCTTGTCTAAGGTGTTGGGCGTCCTCGGCGGCATGGGCCCCGCCGCCACCCTGGATTTCCTGGCCAAGCTGCAGGCGGCGACTCCGGTCAGCCGCGAGCAGGACCACCTGCGGGTGCTGGTCGACATCAACCCCAAGGTCCCCGATCGCAACGACAGCTACGACGCGGCCGGACCGGTGCTGGCGCAGATGGCCGTGGGCCTGCGCGAGGCCGGCGCCCAGGTGTTGGTCATCGCCTGCAACACCGCCCACGCCTATGTCGACCAGGTCAAGGCCAGCGGCCTGCCCCTCATAGACCTGATCGAGACCGCCGGCCTGGCGGCCAAGGCGCAAGGCGCCGAGCGCGTCGGCGTGCTGGGCACGGGCGGCGCCCTGGCCCTCTATCGCCGGACCTTCGCGCACCTGGGGATCGAGGCGGTGACCCTGGACGACCACGAACAGGTCGAGTTCATGGCCCTGCTCTATCGCATCAAGCACGGCGATCTGGGCCCCGACAGCCGTCAGACCATGGCCGCCCTCGCCCATCGCCTAGTCGGCAAGGGGGCCCAGGTGGTGGTAGCCGGCTGCACGGAGGTGCCGCTGGTGATGGACGCGGCCGACCTGGCCGTACCGTTCATCGACGCGACGCAAGCGCTGGCGCGGCGATGCGTGGAGGTCTGCCTAGCTTCCGACTGATCCTCGATCTCCGCGACCAGGCCGACCTACTCGGCCGCGACCACCGCGGGCTCGGCGAACGGCGTCACCACGGCCATCGCCCGCTCGACCCAGGCCGCCTTCTCCCCCACGGGCGCCACATAGTGGATCGCGGCCTCGGCCGCCTCGCGGCCCGCGCCGCGCAGGATCATCCAGGCGGCCAGGTATTGCGAGGCCAGGCAACCGCCGGCGGTGGCGACAGGGCCATTGGCGAAGAACGGCGCATCGACGACGTTCACGCCCGCTTCCACGACCCAGGGCTTGGTGGTCAGGTCGGTGCAGGCCGGGACGCCGTCGATCAGGCCCAGCTTGGCCAGGATCAGCGTGCCCGAGCATTGCGCCGCGATCAGCTGGCGGGCGGGGTCCAGGCGGATCTGGGCCAGCAGGGCCGGATCGGCGGCGATTTCCCGCGTGCGGACGCCGCTGCCGATGATCACCGCGTCGGCCTCGGCGGCGAAGTCGAGGGGCTTCTGCCGGCGCACGACGACGCCGTTCATCGAGGTCACCTCGTCGGTCGGCGCGGTGATGTGCGCCTTCCAGCCCTGCGACTTCATGCGGTTGAGGATCGCCGCGGCGACGAACGAGTCCAGCTCGTTGAAACCGTCGAAGGTGAGAACCGCGATCTGCATGGGCCTGGTCCCTGGAGGCGTTGCGCCTCTCAGGTCTTAGGCGATCCCCGCGCCGTCGTCTTGGGTTTTGGCGGCGGTTTCGGTCGAGAAACCGCGCAGGGCCTCAGTCCGGCGCGGCGCCGGCGGCGGTTCCGCGCCAACGCGGTCAGCGTCCGCAGCAGCCGCCGTGACCGCCGGTCGAGCCGCCGCCATGGCCGCCGCCGTGTCCGCCGCCGCCATAGTGGCCGCCGCCCGAAACCGTCACGCTGGTCGAGGAACTGGCGCTGGAACTGGCCCGGGCGCTCGACGCGGCGCCGGCCCAGCCGCTGGAATAGCCGCCCGAATAGCCCGACCGGCCATAGGACTGGCCGCCGAGCCAGCCGCCGCCGGCCCCGTAACGCGCGCTGGAGTAGCCGTAATAGCCCCCGCCGCCGACGCCGCCCAGCGACTGGGCGTAGCCGTCGCCGGCCATGTAGCTGCCCTGCGAGCTCCAGCCCTGACCTTCCTCGCTATAGCGGCTGGACTCCGACTCGTAGCTTTCCTCGGAGCGCTCGATACCGCCCTCGGCGTGGTCATAGACCCGGCCCTGTTCGTAATAGCCGCGGTCGTCGTCGCAATCGCAGCCGCGACGCTCGACGCGACGCTCCTGGTGTTCGACATAAACCGGCACCCTGACGACCCGTTCGACCGGCACTTCCACGCGCTTTTCGATGATGCGATCGACAGGACGGTCGACATAGACGGGGCGATCCACCGGGATCTCGACGCGCCTCTCGACGACGCGGTCCACCGGACGGTCGACATAGACGGGGCGGTCGACCGGGATCTCGACCCGCTTCTCGATGATGCGGTCCACCGGACGGTCGACATAGACGGGACGGTCCACCGGGATCTCGACCCGCTTCTCGATGACGCGGTCAACGGGACGATCGATATAGACGGGGCGGTCGACGGGCTTCTCGACGATCCTGACGACCGGGATCTCGACCCGCTTCTCGATGATGCGGTCGACGGGCACTTCCACCCGCTTCTCGACGATGCGCTCCACCGGACGGTCGATATAGACCGGGCGGTCGACGGGCACCTCGGTGCGCTTCTCGATATAGACCGGCTGCTTGACGATCTTTTCGACATAGACGGGGCGTTCGACGATCTTGACCCGGGTTCGGACCACGGGCTTCGGCTTGGCGACGGGGGCGACGCTGGCCGGATAGCCGTCCGCCAGCGCGGTCGCCGCGGGTCCCAATGCGGCGAGCATCATCGTAGTCGCTCCGATCAGGAGCACTGCCTTCGGGTTCATTCCAAGCGCCTTTCCGACTACGCCGCCCAGCACCTCCCGACCATTCTCCGCCGAATGATCGAAAAGCGTCCCATTCTGGGTCGCGGCGCAGGCTTGGCAGCAAGCGGCGGGCCATTCCCTCGTTCCCCGGCCGCCCTGGCGTTCGCCGGGCCCGCGGGCGGAAAGTCACAGCCCGAAGAGGCGCCGGAGCCATTTTGGCACACGCCTGGGTCGTGGCACGGGCTCCACGACCTCCGGTTCGGCGCGCTCGACCCGGTCGTGGCGCGGTTCCGGCGGGCCGTCCCGCGCCACCAGCCCGGCTTTCAGGCCGCTGGTCATCACCTCGCGCCAGATGCGGGCCGGCAGGTCGCCGCCGACCACGTGCTTCATCGGCGAATGGTCGTCGTTCCCCACCCAGACCCCAACCACCAGGTCGCCGGTGAAGCCGACGAACAGGGCGTCGCGATAGTCCTGGGTGGTGCCGGTCTTGCCATAGGCCTTCTGCCCCAGGCGCGCGGCCCGGCCGGTGCCCTCCTCAACCACCGCGCCCAGCAGGTCGTAGAGCGCCGCCCGCTCGGCGGTGTCCATGTCGGCGGCAGCGATCGGCGTCGTGCGCGGGCGCCCGTACGGCCGAACCGGCATCTTGCCCGAGGCGACGGCGGCGTAGGCGCCCGTCAGCTCCAGCAGGCTGGTCTCGGCCGTGCCCAGGGCCAGGGTGGCGTCGTCCTCCCGCAGCGGCGAGACGATCCCCAGGTCCCGCGCCGCCCGGACCACCTCCGCCCCTCCCGCCTGCTGGTACACCCGCGCGGCGATGATGTTGTTGGACTGGGCGAAGGCGTCGCGGATCGTCAGGTCGCGTCCACCGCCGCCCTCGTAGTTGCTGGGCGTCCAGCCGCCGATGGTCACCGGATCGCCGATCACCAGGTTGTCGGGCGTGGCCCCATCGCGCAGGGCGGCCAGATAGACGAACAGCTTGAAGGCGCTGCCGGGCTGCCGCCTTGCCTGGACCGCGCGGTTGAACGGCGACTGGCGATAGTTCGCGCCGCCCAGCATGGCCACCACCTGGCCGTCCGGCCGCATGGCGACGACGGCCACCTGCCCGACCCCGGCCTTGACGGCGCCCTTCATCTGCTTGGCCACCGCCCGCTCGACGATCCGCTGCAGGCGGCTGTCCAGGGTGGTGGGCACGCGTACCTCGCCATAGCCCGGCCGGTCGAAGGCCGACTTCACCTGTGGCGAGATCCAGTCCGCGAAATAGCCGCCCACCGGCAGATCGGCGCGGGCGGCGTGGACGACGACGGGGCTGGCCGCGTCGGCCTGCTGGCGGGTGATGGCCCGGGTCTCGACCATGGCGTCCAGCACCAGCCGGGTCCGGGCCTGCGCCGCCTGGGGGTGATCGACGGGATCTAGGTCGACCGGCGCCTTGACGATCCCGGCCAGCATCGCCGCCTCGCCGATGGACAGCTGCTCGGGGGCTTTTCCGAAATAGTGCCGGGCCGCCGCGCCCAGGCCGTAGACCCCGTCGCCAAAATAGATGCTGGACAGGTAACGCGACAGGATCTCGTCCTTGGACAGCCGCAGCTCCAGCCACAGCGCGATCATCGCCTCCTGGCCCTTGCGGCGCAGGCTGCGCTCGGGCGTCAGGAACGCGTTCTTGGCCAGCTGCTGGGTGATGGTGCTGCCGCCCTGGACTGTGCGGTGGGCCTTGGCGTTGGCCAGCAGCGCCCGGGTCGCACCTTGAAAGTCGATGCCGATGTGGCGGTAGAAGCGGCGGTCCTCGATGGCCACGAAGGCGGCCGGCACGGTCTTGGGCAGCGCCGCGATGACCACCGGCGCCTCCTTGTAGGCCCCGCGCCGGGCGAACGGCCGGCCCTGGTTGTCCAGCAGGATCAGGGCGCGACTGGGCAGGGGTTCCAGGGCGCGCGAAATCGGCAGGCTGGCGCCCAGCCAGACCAGCAGCACCGCCAGCGGCAGCAGCGCCCCGATCCCGGCCCCAAACCACAGCCGGTGGCGCAAGACGAAGCCGCGCGCCGCCGTCCAGGCGACCGCCAGCCTTGTCTTCGCCTGCTCCGGACTCATCAGCGACGCGCCTCCGCGACCTCAGCGCCGCTCAAGCTTGCACAACGGCCCGGCAGGGTGGCGGTTCACCGTGTCAGCAGATGGGCGGTCCTTCGAACGGGCTCAGGCCAGCGACATGAAGGCGTCGACCTTGTCGAGGGCCGCCAGCGGGGCGTGGATGCGGCAGCGCAGGCCCTCGGGGCGATAATCGACATCCACCGCGCCGCCCAGTTCGTTGGGCAAGGCCAGCTCGACGATGCGCGAGCCGAATCCGCGCCGCTCGGGTGGATGGACGGGCGGGCCGCCCTTCTCGGTCCAGGTGATGTCCAGCTGGTCGCCGCGCGCCGCCCAGCCGATGTCGACATGGCCGCCCGCCGCCGACAGGGCGCCGTACTTCAGGGCGTTGATCGCCAGCTCGTGGAAGGCCAGGGCCAGCACCACGGCCGGCTTGGGCGAAACCATCAGGTCGTCGCCGCTGATGGTCAGCTGGGACGGATTGCTGCGATAGGGCGTGACCGAGCCGTCGATGATCTGGCGCAGGCTGGCGGCCGACCAGTTCTCGTCGGTCAGCACGTTGTGGGTGGCGGCGATCGCCATCAGCCGGCCCTCGAACGCGCCGCGCACCGCCAGGTCGACGCCAGCGTTGCGCAGCGACTGGCTGGCGATCGACTGGATGGTGGCCAGGGTGTTCTTAACCCGGTGGTTCAGCTCGTTGACCAGCAGTTGGCGCTGAGCCTCGGACCGCATCTCGCCGGTGACGTCGCGCGAGGTGGCCAGGACACGGATCACCCGGCCCTCGTCGAGGATCGGCGACACCGTGGTGTCCCACCAGCGCGGGTCGCCCTTGGCGGTGGGGCAGAGGGCGCGGAAGGCGGCGGCCTCGCCGGTCAGCGCCGTGTGCAAGGCCTGCTCGACGGCGCCCCGGCTCTCGGACGGCCACATGTCGGGCCAGTAGCGGCTGCGGTTGCGGCCCGCGAAATCCTCGATCTCGAACAGCGCCTGCCCGCGGGCGTTCATGTATTCGACGAAGCCTTCGGCGCTGATCACCCGGATGCAGTCGCGGCTGGCCTCCACGATGCTGAGGAAGTACGCGCCCGCGCCTTCCAGAACAGCCTTGTCCGATCCCTCGCCCGCCACCAGGGTCTCCTTGCTGGAGCCCATGTTCACCGAGCCGCGCAGCAATTCAAGCGACGCGTGTATCTTGGGAACGGGTTTGCGAGGAAACGAGCGATCCACGCGCCGGGCTAACCCGGCTGTTCTTCGCGGCTGGCTTCCAGCATGCCGACCAAGGCGGCCGACAGACGCGAGGTCTGGGCCATGCGGCGCAGCGCCTCACGGGCGTGCTCGCTGTCGGCGAGCTCGGCTTGCCGCTCCAGATGCTCGGCTTCGTTCAGGTGATCGTGTTGGCTGGGCATGATGCGTATTTACGAAGGATGAACGCGAGCAACCATGTGACCGCTGGTCGCAGAACAGTGTAACACCACATAAAAAACAAGAGCTTACATGTTACCGGTCGCAAAACTGAAAACGGCCCCGGGTCATTTCTGACCCGGGGCCGTCGTCCTGTTCCCCAACAGGACGGCGTCGCGCGCTACCAAAACCCGGCGCGGCGGCGTCGCCTCAAAAACCGATGGCCTGTTCTCGCCGAACGACCGGCCGCGCACAAGGTGACGGCCTGTCGCAGGAGTCTGACGCGGAGTCATATAACAAAGCTCCGCCAAAAGGCTCTGGTCAAGTCATGACACCGGTATCATAACTGCGATCAACACCGCGCCGGCCAACGGCGACGGGGGTTTCGGCAAGGACCGACCGGGAGGACGACCAGGATCGAGAGGCGCTGGAACAGCCCTCCTGCTCCCCTTCCCGGCCGCCTGCCGCGTCCTTGCGTCGCGGGCGGTTCGACGTGAAGGTCCCTGGGAGAGTACCGCCACCATGCCGCTTAGCCCCCTCACCCGCCGCCGCCTGCTGGCGACGACCACCGCCACCTTCGCCGCCGCCGCGGCCATGGCCCCGCTGAAGGCCCTGGCCCAGGGTTCCGCCCCGTCCAAGGGCCAGGTCCTGGCGACGATGAGGAAGGCCACCACCTTCATGGCCGAGAAGGCCGCCTACGAGGGCGGCTATGTCTGGAGCTACCTGCCCGACTTCTCGCGCCGGTTCGGCGAGATGGAAGCCTTCCCGACCATGATCTGGGTCCAGCCTCCGGGCACGGCGACCATGGGCCACCTGTTCCTGGACGCCTATCACGCTACCGGCGACGACTATTACTACGAGGCGGCCAAGAAGGCCGCCCAGGCGCTGATCAAGATCCAGCACCCGGCGGGCGGTTGGAACTACATGGGCGACCTGGCCGGGCCGGAGTCGCTGAAGAAGTGGTACGACACCATCGGCAAGAACGGCTGGCGGCTCGAGGAATTCCAGCACTACTACGGCAACGCCACCTTCGACGACGAGGGCACGGCCGAAAGCTGCCAGCTGATGCTGCGCATCTACCTGGAAAAGAAGGACAAGGCCTTCAAGCCGGCGCTGGACAAGGCCATCCAGTTCGTCCTCGACGCCCAGTATCCGAACGGCGGCTGGCCGCAGCGCTTCCCGCTGTCGGGCGGCTTCGAGAACAAGGGCCACCCCGACTACACCGGCTACATCACCTTCAACGACGGCGTCGTCGACGAGAACATCAAGTTTCTGCTGATGGTCTGGCAGACCCTGGGCGACAAGCGCGTGCTGGACCCGATCAAGCGCGCCATGGACATCTACATCGCCGCCCACCAGCCGATGCCGCAGCCCGGCTGGGGCCTGCAGCACACCGTCGCCGACCTCAAGCCGGCCGGGGCGCGCACCTACGAGCCCAAGGCCTTCGCCAGCCACACCACGGCGGGCAACCTCGAAAACCTGATGGACTACTACCAGCTGACGGGCGACCCGAAGTACCTGGACCGCATCCCCGAGACCATCGACTGGCTGGCGGCCCTGAAGCTTCCCGACCACATCGCCCCGGGCAAGCCGCGCTATCCAACCTTCATCGAGATCGGCACGAACGAGCCGCTCTACGTGCACCGCCGCGGCTCGAACGTCTTCAACGGCGAGTACTTCGTCGACAAGCACTGGGAAAACACCATCGTCCACTACTCGTCGTTCCGCGCGGTCAATATCGACAAGCTGCGCAAGCGCTACGAGACGCTGAAGGCCACGCCGCCCGAGGTCGCCAGCAAGGACTCGCCGCTGAAGGTCAAGGGCGGCAGCCAGGCCCTGCCGCGCTACTTCACCACCAAGGACATCTCAGTCTCCGACCTCAATGTCGGGGCCCTGAAGGCCGCCGACGGCAAGACCTCGGAGACCCAGGTCGCCCAGCTGATGTCCGAGCTGAACGCCGAGGGCTGGTGGCCCACCCCGATGAAGGCGGTCAGCAACCCCTATATCGGCGACGGCTCGATGACCGTGACCCCCGGCGAGTTCTCGCAGACCCGCGTGGGCGACCCCACCGACACCTCGCCCTACATCGCCGACGTGCCCAAGCCGGGCATCTCGACCGGCGCCTATATCGAGAACATGGCGGCCCTGATCCGCTACGTCACGGCCTAGGCTCCGGGGCCGACCCGGGGACGCGCGCATGCGCGCGTCCCCGCCCGCTATGCCAAGGTCTTGCGCATGAACCAGCGCGGATAGAACGGCGCCGGGCCCTCCATCTCGGCGAAGACCGCAAAGCCCAGCCGCTCGTAGAACGGCCGGGCCTGGAAGGCGTAGGTGTCCAGCCACATCAGGTGGCAGCCGCGCGCCCGCGCCTCAGCCTCGGCGCGCCTCATCAAGTCGGTCCCGATGCCCGCGCCGCGCAGGGCCTCGGGCACGACGATCATGTCGACATAGAACGCGCCCCACCGCGACTGCCCCCACAGGCCGCCCAGCACGGCCTCCTCGCCCGGCGCGGTGATCAGCAGGGCGAAGTCGCGGTTATCGGGCGGCCCCACCGTCTTGCCGGTGAAGGCGCGCAGCACGGCCAGCCCCTGTCGGTAGGACTCGAGGGAGGGCGTGTCGGTTTCCCGGAGCGCGTAGTCGACCATGTTTCCTCGCTGGACAGACAAGGCTACCGCGTTTTCTCCCCTCCGACGTCCCGGATGAAAAGGGGCCTGTGTCGCCGAATTCGCACGCCGGTCTTGATCGCTCACGACGCGCGGCTAGGGTGGATCAAACAATCGTTCGAGATCATCCCATGACCGACGCCTTCATCTGCGACGCCATCCGCACGCCGATCGGCCGCTACGGCGGGGCCCTGTCGGGCGTGCGGGCCGACGACCTGGCGGCGCTGCCGATCCGGGCGCTGGTCGAGCGGAACGCCGGCGTCGACTGGGACGCCCTGGACGACGTGGTGCTGGGCTGCGTCAACCAGGCTGGCGAGGACAACCGCAACGTCGCGCGCATGGCCGCCCTGCTGGCCGGCCTGCCGACCACCGTCTCCGCCTCGACCGTCAACCGGCTCTGCGGCTCGGGCCTTGACGCCCTGGGCGTCGCCGCCCGCGCCATCAAGGCCGGCGAGGCCCAGCTGGTGATCGCCGGCGGCGTCGAGAGCATGAGCCGCGCCCCGTTCGTGATGGGCAAGGCCGAGAGCGCCTTCTCGCGCAGCGCCGAGATCTTCGACACCACCCTCGGCTGGCGGTTCGTCAATCCGGCCATGCGCAAGGCCTATGGCGTCGATTCCATGCCCGAGACGGCCGAGAACGTCGCCGACGGCTGGCGGATCGGCCGCGCCGACCAGGACGCCTTCGCCCTGCGCAGCCAAGCCCGCGCGGCCGTCGCCCAGGCCTCGGGCCGGTTCGACGCCGAGATCGTTGCGGTCACCCTGCCCCAGCGCAAGGGCGATCCGGTCGTGGTCTCCCGCGACGAGCACCCGCGCGTCACCACGATCGAGGCGCTGTCGGGGCTGAAACCCATCGTCCGGCCCGACGGCACGATCACCGCCGGCAACGCGTCGGGCGTCAATGACGGGGCCGCGGCGCTGATCGTCGCGTCGGAGGCGACCGCCAGGACTCACGGCCTGACGCCCCGCGCCCGAATCCTGGGCGTGGCCGCCGCCGGGGTCGAGCCGCGCGTGATGGGCGTCGGTCCGGTCCCGGCCGTCCGCAAGCTGCTGGCGCGCCTGGACCTGTCGATCGGCGACATCGATGTGGTCGAACTGAACGAGGCCTTCGCCGCCCAGGGCCTGGCGGTGCTGCGTGACCTGGGCCTGCCCGACGACGGCGAGCACGTGAACCCCAACGGCGGCGCCATCGCCCTGGGTCATCCGCTGGGTATGAGCGGCGCGCGGCTGGGCCTGACCCTGGTCGAGGAACTGCACCGCCGCGGCGCCCGGTACGGCCTGGCCACCATGTGCATCGGCGTCGGCCAAGGCATCGCCATGATGGTGGAGCGAATCTAGCGCCGAGTCGCCCGGATCGCCTTCTCCAACGCTGTCCGCCGCGCCTCGAAGCCCTCCATCGCCGCCGCCTCCTCCGCGTCCAGCGCCGAGCGGCGCTCGGCGAAGGCCAGTTCCGAGGCCTCGGCCTCGTCCTCGACGGCCTCAAGGTCCGCCTTCAGGGCCGCCAGCTTCTCGGCCCGTGCGGTTTCGGCCTTGGACGGCTTGAGCCGCGCCCTGGCGGGCAAGGCCTTCAACGCGGCGCCAAGCCCGCCGGCCGGGGTGGTGATCACGGTCTCGGGCGCCTCAAGAGCGGCCTCACGAGCCCGTCCTTCGGCGATCTCGCGCGCCGTGCCGTCCTTGAACAGGTCGCGGCCGACGTCCCACGCCGCCAGCGCCTTGGCGCGCGAGGTCGTCGCCACGGTGTAGTCGTGGAGACCGTCGGACCAGGAAAATACCTTCAGCTTGCGCGCCATGCGCTTCGAACGGTCGGATTGCTCAGCTTGTTCCGGAGTTTAGCCCTCGAATCTTCGCAAGGAACCTCATGTCCGCGCGACGGATTTTCCTTCCACAGCAGATGGAGGACGACGATGCCTCAAGGCGACAAGTCGAAGTACACCGACAAGCAGGAGCGCAAGGCCGATCACATCGCCGAAGGCTACGAAAAGCGCGGCGTCTCCGAAAAGGAGGCCGAGCGGCGGGCCTGGGCGACGGTCAACAAGGACGACGGCGGCGGCAAGGAGCCCGGCGGCTCGGGCCGCGGCAAGGATACCGGCCACCCGGCGGCCCACAAGGGCGGCGAGAAAGGCGGGAAGGCGGCGGCCTCGCGCACGGCGGCCGAGCGCTCGGCCTCGGCCAAGAAGGCGGCCGCGACCCGCAAGCGCAACGCCGAACACCACACCCACCACTAGGAACCGTCATGGGCGAGAAGAACAACACCAAGGGCCGCGCGGAAAACCAAGCCCTTCCGCTGGGCGAGCGTTCGGGGCTGGTGTCGAACGAGGATACCGAGAAGACCGGCCGCAAGGAACGCCGCACCGCCGGGCCGGACGGCGGCGATTCCCGCGAGGTCGGCGACACGTTCAAGGACAGTCCCGGCGGCCGGGTCTAAGCCTCGGCGGAAGCCGGGGACAGGCGCATGCGCCTGTCCCCGTCGGCGTCACCGCCCCTACGATTTGCCCAGGTCCATGCCCAAGGTCGGGCCGATCCCTTCCGGATGCTCGCCGAACGGGTTGCTCGACCGCCGCTTGGCCGCCGCCTCGAGCTTGCGGCGCAGGTCGTCGTCCAGGGCCAGCTCGGGCTTGGGAACGGGGTCGTCCTCGTCCACCGGATCGTCGACGATCGAAGCCGCCAGCACCTGGCGCAGCCGGGCGCCGAAACGGGCGTCCTCCGCCGTGCCCGGCGCGGGCGGATCGGCGAGGAATTCCATGATCTCCTCGAGGGCGGTGTCGTTGTCGACGTGATCGGTCACGGGAGTCTCCAGGCCAAGTTTCACCCGGAGTGGAACGGCCACGCCCCCATGGCGGTTGCGGAATCCCGCCGACCGGTCCTAGACAGGCCCGCTCACTTCTCTGGACGCCCCGACCATGGCCTGGACCCGCCTCTATGAAGAAGCCGAGCCGCAGCGCGTCAATCGCTGGCTGGCCCAGAACGGCGTCTGCTCGCGGCGCGAGGCCGAGGCGCTGATCACCCAGGGCCTGGTGTCGATCGACGGCCAGCGCGTCGACGACGTCGGCCGCAAGATCGAACCGGGCCAGACCCTGGTGCTGTCCGACCGCGCCCAGGCCCAGCTGGACGGCGCCCTGACAGTGATGATCCACAAACCGATCGGGATCGTCTCGTCGCAGCCAGACCCTGGCCAGGTGCCGGCCGTGCGCCTGCTGACCCGCGAGGCCCTGGTCGGCGCCAGCCCGGTGATCCCAGGCTTCGAAAACAAGCTGGCCCCGGTCGGGCGGCTGGACATGGATTCGCGCGGCCTGCTGATCCTGTCGGAGGACGGCGTGGTGGCCAAGGCGGTGATCGGCCCGGCCTCGGAGCTGGAGAAGGAATATCTGGTCTGGGTCGACGGCTGGATCACCGACGACAAGCTGGCCCTGCTGCGCCATGGCCTGGAGCTGGACGAGCGCCAGCTGCGGCCCGCCCAGGTCGAGGTGGTCGGCCGCCAGCAGCTGCGGTTCGTGCTCAAGGAAGGCCGCAACCGCCAGATCCGCCGGATGTGCGAACTGGTCGAGCTTACCGTCGTCGACCTGCTGCGGGTCAGGATCGGCGACCTGGTCCTGGGCGACCTGCCCGAGGGCCGCTGGCGGCCGCTGACCGCCGCCGAACGCTCCAGCCTGATCGGCGCCGCCCCGCGATAACCCGCGTTGACCACGCCCCCACGCGGAGGCAGGGTCGCAATACCTCTTGGGAGATCGGGCCGGGAGGCTTAAGTCGATCGCCTGTCGCTTTCGGCCCGTCGCCTTCAGTTCATGCAGCCATGATCGCCATCACGCCCGCAGTCGCCCCTCCGGTCCGCAAGAAGAACCGCAACCGCCACCGCAAGCCGGTGCGGACGCTTCGAGTCATCCTTCCGGCCATCGCCATCGGCACGGCCGTGGCGATCGTCGGCCAGGGCGCGATCCTGGCCATGGCGGTCAAGCCCGCCGCGCCCGCCGCCGTCGCGCCGCTGCGCATGGACAATCCGCGTTTCACCGGCACGCTGAAGGACGGACGCGCCTTCCTGATCACCGCCACCACGGCGACGCGCGACCTGAACAACGCCGACCAGGTGTTCCTGAAGAACCCGCAGCTGACCCGCGGCTACGGCTCGGACAAGCCCACCCACGTGGTGTCCAAGGACGGGGCCTACCAGGAGGAGAAGGGTTCGCTGCTGCTGACCGGCGACGTCAAGATCGACAACGGCGCCGGCTACCAGTTCGCCTCCCAGAAGGCGCTGATCGACACCCGCACCGGCGACCTGGTCGGCGGGGCGGCGGTCGAGGGCGCCGGCCCCAACAACCGCTCCACCCGGGCCGACAGCTATTCGGTCAGCGACAAGGGCGACCGGGTTCTGTTCAAGGGCCGGGTGCGCACGCGCCTCACGCCGCAACAGTGATCAAGTCCACCCCGAAGGCGCGTGGCGACAGGCTCAGCGTCTGCTTCCTCTACATCGCCCAGACGCACCAGATCCTGCACAGCCTGCCGATCGCCATCGCCCTGGCCCAGGGCTGGTCTGATGTCGACGTGCACATCGCCACCACCACCCAGGAGCACCTGGACTATGTGCGCGGGCTGCTCGAGACCCTGAAGGTCCCGCCGATCCCCTCGCGCCTGCTGCCGCCGGCCTGGCTGCGGAATCTGCGACTGAAAGGCGCGACCACCCCGCCCAAGGCCCTGATGCTGGCGGCCAACGCCCGCCGCCTGGGCCGCTACGACGCGGTGGTCACGCCCGAGCGCACCACCGCCCTGCTGCGCAAGCTGGGGGTTCGGGACACCAAGCTGGTCTACACCCAGCACGGGGCGGGCGACCGCGGCGGGCCGTTCGAGCCGCGGCTCAAGCAGTTCGACCTGGTGATGGCCGCCGGCCCCAAGCAGCGCGACCGGATGCTGGACGAGGGCTGGGTCACGCCCGGCGCCTGCGCCATGGTCGGCTATCCCAAGTTCGACATCATCGACGCCCTGCCGCCTTCGCCGCTGCCGGTCTTCGCCGAGGCCAAGCCGGTGGTGCTGTACAACCCGCACTTCCACCCGACCTTGGGCTCCTGGCCGCGTTGGGGACGCGAGGTTCTCGCGCAATTCGCGGGGGACGAGCGTTACAATCTGATCTTCGCGCCCCATATCCGGCTCTTCGAAGGCGCGGCTCCCGGGACGATCGAGGCTTTGACGCCGTTCGTCGACCACCCGCGCATCCACCTCGACCTGGGCGGGCCGGCGGCGATCGACATGACCTACACCCGCGCGGCCGACATCTATCTGGGCGACGTCTCCAGCCAGGTCTACGAGTTCCTGCGCACGCCCAAGCCGTGCCTGTTCCTCAACGCCAGCAACGCGGACTGGCGCGGCGACGAGAGCTTCCATCACTGGCGCTACGGCCCCGTGCTCGACCGCGCAGAGGGTGTCATCGACGCCATCGACGCTGCCCGCCGCGGCCACGGCGACTATGTCGAGGCCCAGAAGCGGGGCTTCGCGGAAAGCTTCGACCTGCGCGAAACCCCCTCCTCGGTCCGCGCCGCCCAGGCCATCGTCGAGCGCCTGTCTCCGAGACCCCGACGCCTCCGATGAGCAGCGAACCCAATGTTCTCAAGCGGGTCCTGGCCAACGCCGGCACCCTGCTTGGCGGCCGTACGGTCAACGCCGTGGTCGGGCTGGCCTATATCGCCCTGACCGCGCGCGGCCTGGGCAAGGAGCTGATGGGCGTGATCGTGCTGATCAACGCCTTCGCCCAGTTCCTCGGCGAGGTCGCCAAGTTCCAGTCCTGGCAGACCCTGTTGCAGTACGGCGCCTCGGCCCTGCTGCAGGGCGACCGCCCGCGCTTCCAGCAGGTCCTGCGCTTCACCCTGCTGCTCGACGGCCTCGGCGCCGCCGTGGGGGTTACCCTGGGGGTGATCGGCGCCCTGCTGTTCGGCCATTTCCTGGGCTGGCCAGAGACCCTGTCGCCTGCCGCCGCCTGCTACGCCCTGTCGATCGCGGTGATGGACTCGGCCACCTCGGTCGGCCTGCTGCGCCTGTTCGACCGCTTCCGCTTCCTGGCGGCCGAGCAGGCGGTCAGTTCGACGGTGCGCCTGATCGGCTGCGCCCTGTGCTTCACCCTGCACGCCCCGATCGAGGCCTATCTGGCCGCCTGGGCGGCGGGCACGGTCACGGCCTTCGTCTACGTCAACAGTGTCGCCCTGTGGGACCTCAACCGCCGCCAGCTGCTGAAGGACTTCACCCTGCGCGGGCCGCTGTCCGAGGGCCTGCCCGGCGTCTGGCGCTTCGCCTGGGCGACCAATTTCAGCGGTACGATCGACACGGCCTTCAGCCAGGTGATCACCCTGGTGGTGGGCTCGGTCCTGGGTCCGGCCCAGGCCGCCATGTGGCGCGTGGGCCGCCAGGTGGCCGACGGCATGGCCAAGCCGGCCAAGCTGCTGGTGCCCGCCCTCTATCCGGAACTGGCCAAGATGCGCGCCACCGGCGGCGAGGCGGCCATGCGCGTGCTGTCGCGGCAGATCGGCCTGATCGGCGGCGCGGTGGCCGGCGTGCTGCTGCTGGTCTCGATCCTGTTCGGCGACGACGTGCTGACCCTGGTGATGGGCAAGCCGTTCGCGGCCGGGGCCGGCATCATGAACTGGCAGGTGGCCGCCGCCGCCATCGGCGTTCTGGCCATGCCGCTGGAGCCGATGCTGGTCTCGCTGGGCAAGGCGGGCCTGGCCCTGCGGGTGCGGGCCATGGTCTGCGCGGTCTATCTGGCGGCCCTGGTCCCGCTGATCCGCGCCGCGGGCCTGAACGGGGCCGGCGCGGCCCTGGTCGCCGTGGCCGCCGCCCTGGCGGTCGGTATGTATCTGGCGCTTCGCCGAAGCCTGGCGGCCGAAACGGTTCGCTCCGGGCATGAACAAACTTGCGCCGAAGATCAAAACGGCGCCAAAGGCCTCTCGCAATGATTACTCCGACGTCCTCCTCGCGAACCGTTAGATTCGCCGATTTTCCCACCCTGACGGCCGCGCTCGACTTCGCCGCGACCGGTGAAACTGGAATCAACCTCTATTCGCTGCGCGGCGAGCTGGTCGAGGCCCTGCCCTACGCCAGATTGCGCGACCACGCCCTGGACCTGGCGCCGCGCCTGCTGGCGACCGGCGCCAAGCCCGGCGACAGCGTGGGCCTGATCGCCGACACCGAGGCCGACTTCGTGCGCGCCTTCTTCGCCTGCCAGTACGCCGGCCTGGTCCCCGCGCCGTTGCCGCTTCCCGCTCCGCTCGGAGGGCGCGAGGCCTATGTCGAGCAGATCGCCCGCATGCTGGGCTCGGCCCACGCCAGGTTGCTGATCGGTCCGGCCGGCATGAAGGACTGGGTGGCCGAGATCGCCGCCAAGACCCCGCTCGACTTCGCCGGCGCCCTGGCCGACCTGCCCGAAGCGGCGGGCGCGACGCTGCCCGAAGTGGCTCCGGACAACACCTGCTACCTGCAGTTCTCGTCGGGCAGCACGCGCTTCCCGACCGGGGTGCTGGTCACCCACCGGGCCCTGATGGCCAACGCCGTGGCCATCACCCGCGACGGCCTGCAGGTGCGGCCCAGCGACCGCGCCGTCTCGTGGTTGCCGCTCTATCACGACATGGGGCTGATCGGCTTCCTGCTGTCGCCCATGACCAGCCAGATGTCGGTCGACCTGCTGCCCACCGGCGCCTTCGTGCGCCGGCCGCTGCTGTGGCTGGACCTGATCACCCGCAACGGCGGCACCATCTCCTACAGCCCGACCTTCGGCTACGAGCTGTGCGCCCGCCGGGCCGAGGTGGCCTCGATCGAGCACCTGGACCTCAGCAAATGGCGCAGCGCCGGCCTGGGCGGCGACATGATCCGCACCGGTCCGCTGAAGGCCTTCGCCGAGCGGTTCGCCAGCGTCGGCTTCTCGGACAAGGCCTTCGTGGCCAGCTACGGCATGGCCGAGGCGACCCTGGCCCTGTCGATGGCTCCGCTGGGCGGCGGCCTGAAGACCGAGCGCCTGGACGTCGAGCGCCTGGAGCAGCACGAAGCCGTCCTGACCGACGACGCCGAGCGCTCGCGCGAATTCGCCCGCAACGGCCCGGCCCTGCCTGGCCACGAACTGGAAGTGCGCGACGAGAACGGCGCCGTCCTGCCCGAGCGCGGCGTGGGCCGCATCTACGCACGCGGCCCCAGCCTGATGCGGGAATATTTCGAGCAGCCGGAGGAGACCGCTCGCGTGCTGTCGGCCGACGGCTGGCTGGACACCGGCGACCTGGGCTACCTGATCGACGGCGAGATCGTCATCACCGGCCGCGGCAAGGACCTGATCATCCTCAATGGCCGCAACATCTGGCCGCAGGACCTGGAATGGACCGCCGAGGCCGAGGTCGAGGGCCTGCGCAGCGGCGACGTGGCCGCTTTCTCGGTCCCCGGCGACGGCGAGGAGACGGTCGTGGTGCTGGTCCAGGCGCGCGGCGGCGACGCCGCTGCCCGTGCGGCCCTGGTCGAGAAGATCGCCGGCGTCCTGCGCCTGCGCCACCAGGTCGAGGCCCAGGTCCAGCTGGTCGGAGCCCACGCCCTGCCCCAGACCTCGTCGGGCAAGCTCAGCCGCTCCAAGGCCAAGGCCGCCTATCTGGCCGGCGCCTATGGCGAACGCGCCTGACATGAGCCAGGCCCGGACGGGCCCGGTGGTCGCCGTCACCGGCGCCACGGGCTTCCTGGGCCGCCGCCTGGTCAGGGTCCTGGCCGAGCAGGGCTGGACCGTTCGGGTCCTGGCTCGGCGCGACATCACCGACCCGGCCTGGGCGGGCCTCGAGCCCCAGCTGGTGATCGGCGACCTGGCCAACGCCGGCGCCCTGGCCGCGCTCTGCGACGGCGCCCAGGCCGTCGTCCACGTGGCCGGCCTGATCAAGGCGCGAGACCGCGCCGCCTTCGACCGGGCCAATGTCGAGGGCTCGCGGCGGGTCGCCCAGGCGGCCAAGGCGGCGAGCGCGCGACTCATCCTGGTCTCCAGCCTGGCCGCCCGCGAGCCAAATTTGTCCGACTACGCCGCCAGCAAGCGTGGCGGAGAAGACGCAGCTCGCGAGATTCTTAGGGGTGATCTGACCATCGTGCGCCCCCCGGCGATCTATGGCCCGGGTGATGTCGAGACGCTCAGACTGTTCAAAATGGCCTCGGAATCGGCCTTTTTGCCTGTTTTAGACCCAAAATCCCGCATGGCCTGGATCCATGTCGACGACGCCGCGGCCAGGATCGCGGACCTAGTCAAAACGCCGCGCCTGGGGTTGCTCAGCTTGTCCGACAACCGCCCGGAGGGGTATGGCTGGGTCGAACTCATGCAAACCGCCTCCAAGGCGGTCGGCGCGTCGCCAAGGCTGGTCCGGATCCCGTCGGGAGCGATCAAGGTTTTGGCGGTGTTGTCGAAATGGGCTTCATTCGTCACCGGGAAGGACACAATTCTCACCCCGGGCAAGGCTCGGGAGTTGCTTCACGCCGATTGGGGCCTATCTAGCAACGATCCGATTCCGGACTTTCCTCCGGTGAGCTACTCTCTCCAGGCGGGATTCGCGCAAAGCGTGCGCTGGTATCGTTCGGAAGGCTGGTTGAAGGATAAAAAGTCTCGGGAATAGCCTAATACGGCGATTTTCCGTCGAGACGGCTGTTACAATTCGGTTATGTAGGACCTTGGTCGGGGATATCGTCGCGTCGATGGAAGCTGTTACGGATCTCACTTTGCGTGAAATCGGCTTGGCTACGGGCAAGGTGCTCGGGCGCTCTGTCGACGTGGCGAACGATACCCATATTGGCCGTGATCTGGCCGTCGATTCCTTGGCCTTGATGAACATCATCATGGAGCTCGAAGACACCTTCGACATCTCCATTCCTCTGGATCGCCTGGCTTCGGTGGAAACCGCCGGAGACCTCGCTTCCCTGATTAAAGACCTACGGAATAGGGCCTAAGCCATGGGGCTGTTCGACAAGCACCTCGCGTATCGCGACGCATACAACGCGATCCGGCAAGCCGGCGCCGATCCCTTCAGCGTGCGTTTCGACGCCGTCGTCTCGCCGACCGAGGGCGTGATCAACGGCAAGCGGACGATCCTGCTGGGCACCAACAACTACCTGGGCCTGACGTTCGACGAGCAGGCGATCGCCTCGTCGATCAAGGCGGTCCAGGAACGCGGCACCGGAACCACCGGCTCGCGCATCGCCAACGGCAGCTTCGAAGCCCACGTCGAGCTCGAGGAAGCCCTGGCCAAGTTCTACAAGCGCAAGCACGCCATGGTGTTCACCACCGGCTACCAGGCCAATCTGGGCGTGCTGTCGACGCTGGTCGGCCGCGGCGACCACCTGATCCTCGACGCCGACAGCCACGCCTCGATCTATGACGGCGCGCGCCTGGGCCACGCCGAGGTCATCCGCTTCCGCCACAATGATCCGGAAGACCTGTACAAGCGCCTGCGGCGCATGAAGGACGTTCCGGGCGAGCGCCTGATCGTCGTCGAAGGCATCTATTCGATGATCGGCGACATCGCGCCGCTCAAGGAAATCGCCGCCGTGAAGCGCGAGCTGGGCGGCTACCTGCTGGTCGACGAAGCCCACTCGATGGGCGTGCTGGGCGAACACGGCCGCGGCCTGGCCGAGGCGGCTGGCGTCGAGGCGGACGTCGATTTCGTGGTCGGCACCTTCTCCAAGAGCCTGGGGGCCATCGGCGGCTTCTGCGTTTCCGACATGGACGACTTCGACGTCATGCGCGTCACCTGCCGTCCGTACATGTTCACAGCCTCGCTGCCGCCGTCGGTGGTCTCCTCGACCGTGACCGCCCTGCGCCGCCTGGAGGAACAGCCCGAGTTGCGCCACAAGCTGATGGCCAACGCCCGTCGCCTGTATGACGGCCTGAGCTCGATGGGCTTCATGACCGGCCCGACTTCCAGCCCGATCGTGGCCATCACCATGCCCGACACCGAGCGCGCGATCGGCATGTGGAACGCCCTGCTGCAGAACGGCGTCTATCTGAACCTGGCCCTGCCGCCGGCCACGCCGGACAGCCGCCCGCTGCTGCGCACCAGCGTCAGCGCCGCCCACAGCGAACAGCAGATCGACCAGGTGCTGGCCGTGTTCGCCGAGATCGGCGTGGCCATGGGCCTGATCGAAGCGCCGCTGAAGCGCGTCTCGGCCTAGGTCGAACGTTCAGCGCCTGAAACGCGAAAGGCCCGAGGGAAACCTCGGGCCTTTTCTTTTGGAGCCGGGGACATGCCCTTGCGGCGTGTCCCCAAGTCCTGGCTCCATGGATGCTGATGGGGACACGCCACGAGGGCATGTCCCCGCATCCGCCTAGACCTTCGCCTTGCTCTGCCTTTGTCGCCACAGTCGCCACAGCACCCCTGGAGCCGCCAGCACCGGGTGACGCTCGCGCCAGGGCGTCAGGGCCACCGGCATGCCGGTATGTCGCTCGATCTTCCAGGCGGCGTAGCGCGCCGCGCCCTCGAAGGTGAAGGCGGCCTTGATCAGACGGGCGTAGTTCAACGGCCGTCCCATCCGCCGGCGCAGGCGCCAGGCGGCCTGGACCCGCTTCCGATCCGCCTGGCTCAGCGCCGGCTGCACCGCGCCGTCGGCCTCGATGTCCAGCAGCCCTTCCTCGCGCCAGCAGGCGACCAGCAGGCGATGATAGCGCTCGACGTCGAAGGCCAGGATCGAGCGCTCGCGCCCGCCCTTCTCGACCCGGAACTCGGCGGCGTAGGTTTCCTGGAACAGGGCCGACCAATAGGCCGCCGGCGGCCCTTCCGCGGGCCCAAGGGCGGCGGCGAAGCGGGCCGCAGTGCGAGCCGCGTCGGCCACGGCCTCGACCACCTGGCCGGCCACCGCCGGACTGGCGCTCCAGACCAGGCCGGCGGGCTGGACGAAGCGGGCCCAGATGGTGGTGTCGATCCCCTGCCCGCGCGTCGCCGCCTGAAACTGGGCCAGGGTCATGGTCGCCACCTTGGCCCGCAGCACCTGAGCGTCCAGCTCCACCTCGTGATAGCTGACGTCGGGCCACAGCAGCCGCGTGGCCAAGCCCCGCAAGCCGGGGCGCACATGCTGGGTCAGGACGTAGAAGTCCAACACCCCGTCCAGGTCGCCCGTGCGCAGGATCGAGCCGTAGAACAGCACCGCCAGCGGCGCCTCGAACCGGTCTAGCAACCGATGCGCCAGGGCCGCGGCCTGCGGCGGGACGGGCGCCAGCAGTTCCTCGCCCACCAGGCTGGCGACGGCCCCGCTCATCCGGCCAGGAACCTCAGGGTCGGCCCCAGGACCACGGTCACCCCGCCCGCGCCGTCATAGACGTCGCCGTCGACCACCAGGGGCTGGTCGGTGGTGATGCGCAGCCGCGAGGCGTCGCCGCGCCGATAGCCGCGCCGGCCCGACCAGGCCGACTCCTTGCCGGCCACCAGGGCCGGAAAGGCGCCCGGCAGGCCCCGGGGCGGGGCGTCGACATCCAGGAACTTCAGCCCTTCCCGCGGCGGGCCGAACGGCTTGACCCCGAACGGCAGGCGCTTGAGCGTGGTGGCCAGCACCAGGAAGCGGTCGGCGGTGCGGGTCTCCTCGCCGTCGATGGCCAGGCACAGCGGCACGCCGGCCCGCCACTGGTCGCGCTTGCCGCCCATCACCGTGCCGACCAGCGCGCCCAGCACGCTCATGGCCACGGCGATGCTGTGAAAAGCGCCGGTCTTGTGGACCGTCTGGGCCAGGCTGGTGGCGCGCACGAAGGCGCCCAGGCCGAACACGAAGCCGCGCAGGCTGGGTCGTCCGTCGTCCCAGCGCACCTCCAGCGGCGCGCGATGCTTGATCACCGCCTGATCGGACCGGGCCGCGGCCAGGGCCTTGGCCAGGGTCCAGTCGCGCGGCACGCCCAGGTCGATGGCCAGGACATTGGTCTTGCCCGAGGGGATCAGGGCGATCAGCGGCATGGCCTCGCCGAAGATCGTCGCGGCCCGGCTGAGCACGTCGCGGATGGTGCCGTCGCCGCCGTCGATGACCAGCATCTTCACGCCGCACTGGGCGAAGGCCTGCAGGTCCTCCTCCAGCGCCTCCGGCGTGGCCGGCTCGACCAGCAGCACCGCGTCGGGCGTCTGGCCCGGTCCATCGGGCTCGGACCGCCCGATATTGGCGTGACTCATCGGATTGCGGACGACGCCCACACGCATCAGCGCGACAACCAGGAAACGACGGCCCCCTTCGGGGCTGTCAGGCCTTGAAGGATCTGCGCGGCGTGCACGACCAGGCAGATCGCCGTCCAGATCGCCACCGCCAGGAACCCGATGTCGGGACGACCGGCCAGGACCGCAAGGGTCAGCAGGATCAGGTTGGGGTTGCGGCGGGCGGTGATCAGCCGGAAGAAGCTGTCGAACGGCCGCCAGGCGTGCATCTCGACCTTGAACAGGGCCAGGAAGATCCCCTCTTCCACCCGCTGCAGCACATAGCCGCCGACGATGACCGCCAAGGCCAGCGGGCCGTGCGGCATGGTCAGGCCTACCGCCCCGACGCCGACGTACCAGGCCCACCACCAGAACGGCGGGTGGACCAGGTCGATGCCGTGGTCGAAGACGTTGCCCCACTTGGACGAGGTCAAGGTCACCCGCGCCAGCTTGCCGTCGACTGTGTCGAGGAAGGTCATGATCCAGGCGCAGACCAGGCCCCAGCCCCATTGGCCGGTCCAGAACAGCCAGAAGGCCGCCAGCACCAGCAGGAAGCCGATCAGGGTCACCTGGTTGGGCGTCATCTTGGCCAGGGCGCACCAGCGGGTGACGATCCGGGCCGGGGTGGGCCAGACGTACTTGGTCACCAGGTCGGTGACGCCCTTGTACGAGCCCTGGAACAGGCGCTTCTCGACCGCCACGCGGGTTTCGGGCGTCAGGCGCTCCAGCACCGGCGGCTCGCGCTTGCGCAGGGCGCTGTTATAGGCCGAGCCCAGCTCCAGCGCCGTCAGGCGGGTCGCGGCCAGGGCCGTGACGTCCTCGCCGGTGTCGAGCCGCACGATCGCCTCGCGCGCCCGGGCGGCGGGGACGTTGACGGCGACGATGCGCCCGGTCTGGTCGACCAGGGCCACGCCGGGACGGCCGGCCAGGGCCTTGATCAGCGACTCGTCGAACACCCAGCCGGCGTCGACCACGACCACGTCGCCGGCGATGAACACGGTCTCGGGCCCCGCCTCGACCAGGCCCAGGCGCTTGTAGATCCGCGACAGCCGCTCGGCGGAGGTCATCCCCCAGAGGCGCGTCTTGGCCTGTCCGACCGTGACGGCGGACGGGCCGGCGGCCTCATTCGGTTGATTTTCCGCACTCACGATAGAGAACCCCTTGAAACCTGGCGCGATTGATAAGCAGCTTCGGCCCCTTCCGCCAGAATCCGTGAACCAAACTTGTCGATATTCCGCCTCGCCCACCTCTCGGACCTGCACCTGCCGCCGCCCAAGGGCGCGTTCGGCTGGCGCGACCTGCTGTCCAAGCGGCTGCTGAGCCGGATCGCCTGGCGTCGCAAGCACCGCGAGCACCGGCCCGAGGTGCTGGCCGCCGTGATCGCCGACCTCAAGGCCCACGCCCCCGACCACATCGCCATCACCGGCGATCTGACCAACTACGCCTCCCTGGCCGAGTACGAGGCGGCGCGGGTCTGGCTGGAGGCCCTGGGCCCCGCCCGCGAGATCACGGTCAGCCCCGGCAACCACGACGCCCTGGTCAATGCCAGGGACGGCGAGTCGTTCGCCGCCTGGACCCCCTGGCTGGGCGACGACGGCGCGGCGACCTTCCCCCAGGTGCGGGTGCGCGACGGCGTGGCGCTGTTCAATCTGTGCTCGGCCGTGCCGACCGCCCCGCACTTGGCCACCGGCCGGCTGGGCCAGGCGCAGTTGGACCGCCTGGACGCCCTGCTGGCCGACCCGGCCTATCGCGACGCCTTCCGGGTGCTGCTGATCCACCACCCCCCCGTTCCCGGCGCGGTGGCCAAGCGCAAGTCGCTGGAGGACCAGGACGCCTTGCGCGCCCTGCTCGCCCGCCATGGCGCCGACCTGGTCCTGCATGGCCACGCCCATGAGGCGATGGTCTCGACCGCGCCGGGCCCGGACGGCGCGACGATCCCCGTGCTGGGCGTGCCGTCCGCCTCGGCCCTGGGCGAACGCGGCCACCCGGCGGCGCGCTGGCACGGGATCGAGATCGACCGCCAGGCGCAAGGCGGAGTCGAGGTCAAGCTGGTGGCCCGCGGACTGGACCCCAGGACCGGCCAGACCGGCGAACTGGGCCGCTGCGTCCTGGTCCAGGCCGGCCGTCCGGCGATTCAGCGCGCGTAGCGCATCTTCACCCGCAGGACCGTGTCACCATGCCGGGCTGTGAATCGGGCGGCCTGGAACGTCGGCGCGCCGACCTTGCTGGGCGCGTCGTTGGAGAAGGCGAAGCCCTCGACCGGCAGGCCCACGGCGTTGCGGTCGAAGTCCCGGTTGGCGTTGGCGTCGTGATAGACGGCCACGGCGTAGGCGTCCGGCTTGGGCAGGTAGAAGCAGGCCTCGGTCACCGGCGCGTCGGCCTTGGCGCGCACCCGCATCAGCTTGCCGTGCGGGGCCAGGAACCGCCGGGGGTCGGACGGGTAGACGGTGACCGCCACCTCGCCCTGGTTGGACTTCAGGCGCGCCACCTGGACGATCAGCCGGGTCTCCGTCGGGCGGCCCTCGCAGCTCCGGCCGGGGCTGGCGACCGCCGCGCCCGAGCCGCCGCCGGAATCCCCGGCCGACACCGGCTCGCCCACGAGGGCGAAAACGGCCAGAACCGAGGGGAACAACGCGGATCGTGCTTCCATGGAAATGACGGCGTCCCTATTGTAGGCGTGACGGCGGCGAACGCCCGGAGGCGAGGCCGACATGACCAATCCCACCGCTGAGAGTTTCGGTTTCCCGCGCACCCAGGTGGCCGAAACCGCCAGTTGGCTGATCCTGGTGCGTCCCAAGCAACCCACATTTGGGTCGCTGGTCCTGGTATGCAAGGAATCGGTCGAAGCCTTCTCCCAGCTGAGTCCCGCCGCCTTCGCCGACCTCAAGACGGCCACAGAGGGCGTCGAGCGGATGTTGGCCAAGGTGGTCGCGTACGAGAAGATCAATTACCTGATGCTGATGATGGTCGACAAGGACGTGCATTTCCACGTGATCCCGCGCTACGCCGGGACGCGCGAGCATGAAGGCCGGACGTACAACGACGCCGGCTGGCCGGCCGTTCCCGCCCTGGGAGCAACGGTCGACCTGGACCTGGACGCCGCCGAGCGGCTGGCCCGGACCCTGGCCGAGGCGTGGTCGGCCGCGTGAAGAAGCCCATCCCCACGCCGCACGGCACCGCGCGCTTCCGGCTGATCGACGCCTATCTGCTGCGCATGCTGGTCTGGCCGATCGTCGGCTGCCTGGGCGTGACGGTGATCGCCCTGCTGCTGGAGCGCGTCCTGCGCCTGCTGGACGTGCTGTCGCAGAGCAGCGCCCGCTTCGGCTACGTCACCGAACTGGCCGCCAACCTGGTGCCGCACTATCTGGGCCTGGCCCTGCCCGTGGCGTTCTTCGTGGCGCTGTTCATCGTCATCACTAAGCTCAGCGACGGTTCGGAGATCGACGCCCTGCTGGCCACCGGCCAGTCCCTGACCCGGGTGGCCGCGCCGTTCGTCTATGTCGGCCTGTTCCTGATGGTCTTCAGCCTGGTCGTCTTCGGCTACATGCAGCCCTACAGCCGCTACGCCTATCGCGCGGTGATGCACGAGGCGATCAACGCCGGCTGGAACGGCAAGCTGAACGGCGGGTCGTTCATCGACCAGCCCAAGCTGCTGATGACCGCCGACGGCGCGGATCCGGCCGGCCAGCAGCTGACCCGGGTGTTCATCCGGCGAATGGACGCCGCCGGCCGCGAGGAGGTGATCACCGCCGCCACCGCCGACCTGCGCTCGGCCCCCGACGGCAAGAACGTCATCATGCTGCTGCGCAAGGGCCAGCGGATCGGCGTCGACGCCCGCGGCGAGTACCGCATCCTGGTCTTCGACCAGTTCACCACCAACGTCCCCCTGGCCGGGGCGGCCGCCCTGCTGCGTGACCGCGGCGGCGACGAGCGCGAGCTGACCCTGGGCGAGCTGGCCCGACAGGCCCGCAGTCCAAACCCGGTCGTCCCGCGCGCCACCCTGCTTGCCGAGCTGTACGGCCGCCTGGCCCGCGCCGCCTTCCTGCCCTTCCTGCCGCTGCTGGCCTTCCCGCTGGGTCTGGCCGCCAAGCGCGGCAACCGCACCCCCGGCCTGATCATCGCCGGCGTGCTGCTGCTGGCCTTCCAGCACAGCCTGCAACTGGGCCAGAGCCTGGCGGAGTCGGGCAAGGCCATGCCGCTGGCCGCTATCGGCATCCCGTGGCTGATCTTCGTCAGCCTCAGCCTGTGGATGTTCATCGGCAGCCGCAAGCGGCCCGGCCAGACCCCGGTCACCGAGCTGATCCGCCGCTTCGGCGTCGGCATCAAGCGCTTCCGGCGGATGTTCCGGGACAAGTTCGAGCAGGCCGACGCATGAAGATCCAGCTCTACGTCCTGCGCACGGTCGGCACGCGGGTGCTCGGCGCGGCCCTGATCCTGTTCTCGATCCTGCAGATCCTCGACCTGCTGGAGGTGACCACCGACATCCTGGACCGCGGCCTGGGCACGGCCGGGGTGCTGTACTACGCCGCCCTGCGCTCGCCGCGGCTGATCGAGCAGGTCGCCCCGATCGCCACCCTGGCCGGCGGGCTGTTCGCCTTCTCGCAGCTGGCCCGCGAGAGCGCGATCATCGCCATGCGCGCCACCGGCATCTCGGCCTATCGCATCGTCGCCATGGCCCTGCCCGTGGCCGTCCTGGTCATGGCCTTCGATTTCAGCTGCGCCCAGTTGATCGCGCCGCGCACCGATCCGGTGCTGGCCGATTGGTGGCAGGCCACCACCCCGGTCGCCGATCGCAAGGTTCCCGGTCCGCGCAGCTTCCGGGCGGGCGACGACCTGGTGATCGCCGCCGGCGCCTCGGCCGACGGCCGGACCCTGAACGCGGTGAAGCTCTATCGGCGCGACAAGGTCGGCCGGCTGATCGAGCGCATCGAGGCGCCGTCGGCGACCTATGCGCGCGACGGCGGCTGGACCCTGGTCAATCCGGTCATCGTCCGGTTCAAGGGCGAGCAGGTCACCGTCACGCCCGCCGCCCGCATGAGCTGGCCCTCGCCCCTGCACCGCCAGGACGTCCAGGCCCTGTTCGCCGACAGCCCCGTGCCGACCGCCGCCACCGCGCGCCGGGCTCTGCTGAGCGGCGGCGGCGACCGCCCCACCAGCTTCTACGAAACCCGCCTGCTGGCGGCCTTCGCCGGACCCGTGGCGTCGCTGGTGATGTTGCTGCTCGCCGCCCCTGTCGCCCTGGCCAATTTCCGCAGCGGCCAGGGGGCGGTGCTGCTGACCGGCGGCCTGGCGGCCGGCCTGGTCTTCCTGGTCGTCAACGGCCTGCTGTCGGCGCTAGGCGAAGGCGGCTCGCTGTCTCCGATCCTGGCCGTCTGGGGCGGTCCGATCATCTTCGCCGCCCTCGCGCTCTACGCGCTCGTCGTCTTGGAGGGCTGAATGCCGTTCGACACCGTTGATTCTGATCTCACCATCGTCCCCGTCGCTTCCAAGGCCGAGCTGAAGCGGTTCGTCGACCTGCCCAACCGCCTCAACGCCAAGGACCCCAACTGGGTCGTGCCGTTGATGTACGAGCGGATGGCGGCCCTGACGCCGAAGACCAACCCGTTCTTCCAGCACGCCGACGTGCAGATGTGGCTGGCCGTGCGCGGCGGTCGCGACGTGGGCCGGATCAGCGCCCAGATCGACCACCTGGCCACCGAGGAAGGCAGCGGCAAGACCGGCAATTTCGGCATGATCGCCGCCGAGGACGACCCGTCCATCTTCTCGCTGCTGTTCCGCACCGCCGAGGACTGGCTGAAGGCCCGCGGCTGCGACCGGGCGCTGGGTCCGTTCAACCTGTCGATCAACGAGGAGGTCGGCCTGCTGGTCGACGGCTTCGACACCAAGCCGATGGTGATGATGGGCCACGATCCCCGCTACGCGGCCGCGCGGGTCGAGGAGCAGGGCTACGCCAAGGCCAAGGACGTCTACGCCTATGTCTGCGACCCCCGCGCGGCCCTGCCGCCGGTGGTGGTGCGCCGGGTCAAGCGCGGCCTGCCCGAGGGCGTGACCCTGCGCGAGCTGGACATGAGCCGCTACGACGAGGAGGTCAAAGCCCTGACCGACATCCTCAACGACGCCTGGGCCGGCAACTGGGGCTTCGTGCCGACCACCGAGGCTGAGACCGCCCAACTGGGCAAGTCGCTGAAGGACGTGCTCGACAAGCGCCTGATCCTGTTCTCCGAGATCGACGGCGAGCCGGCCGGCTTCATCGTGCTGCTGCCCAACGTCAACGAGGCGATCGAGGGCCTGAACGGCAAGCTGCTGCCGTTCGGCTGGGCCAAGCTGCTGTGGCGGCTGAAGGTCAAGCGGGTGAAGTCGATCCGCATCCCGCTGATGGGCCTCAAGCGCAAGTTCGCCGACACCCTGCGCGGCCAGGTCGTGCCCTTCCACCTGATGAACGCCGGCCGCGACGCCGGCCTGGCCCTGGGCTACGACAAGTTCGAGTTCTCGTGGATCCTCGAGGACAACGCGCCGATGCGCCGGATCTCCGAGGCCATGGGCGCGCAGATCTACAAGACCTACCGGATCTACGAGAAGGCGATCTAGGACCGTGGCCTCGTTCCAGGCGCTGGTGCTGGCCGGCTCGCGCGGCGGGGTCGACCCCGTGGCCGACTACGCCGGCGTCAGCCAGAAGGGCCTGATCGTCCTGGGCGGCCGGACGCTGCTGACGCGGGTGCTGCAGGCGCTGGACCAGGCCGGCGCCGAGCGCATCGCGATCTCGACCAACGACGCGGCCCTGGAGGCGGCCTTGGCGGGCGAGACGACGCGAGCGGCCCTGTCGCGCCTGCCCTCGGCGGCCGGCCCCAGCCAGAGCGTCCACGATGCCGCCCAGGCCATGGGCACGCCCCTGCTGGTTACGACGGTGGATCACGCCCTGCTCCAGCCGGACTGGGTGACCGACTTCATGGCCGACACTCCGGCCGACGCCGACATCGCCATCCTGCTGGGCGAGGAAGCGCTGGTGCAGGCCGCCGCCCCGACCACCAAGCGCACCTATCTGGCGTTTCGCGACGGCCGCTATTCGGGCTGCAACCTGTTCTACCTGAAGACCCCGGCCAGCCTGCGGGCCATCGACCTGTGGCGCACGGTCGAGAAGCACCGCAAGCAGCCGTGGAAGATCGCGGCCCTGTTCGGCCCGGTCATGCTGGTCCGCTACCTGCTGGGCCTGATGACCCTGGACGAGATGGTGGCCCGCATCGGCCGGCTGGCGGGGGTCAGGGCCGCGGCGGTCCGGGCCCGGCACGGCCTGGCGGCGGTGGACGTCGACAAGCCGGCCGACCTGGACCTGGTGCGGTCGATCGTCGAAGGCTGAGGCGCGCCGATACGAAAAACCCCGCCGTCCGGCGCCGCTGAAACGGCTGGGACGGCGGGGTTCTCGAAACCACGAGGTGTGTGGGGGGGCGACTACTTCAGCTTGGCGCTGACCGAGACGCCCACGATGCGCGGCTCGTTGTAGACGGCCGCCATGTAGTTCTCGATGACGCCCTTGAGGTTCTTCTCGTTGGTGATGTTGCGGCCGAACAGGGCCACTTCATACGCGCCGTTTCCGCCTTCGTAGCCCAGCTTCAGCCCGCCTTCGAAATTGCCCTTCGAATAGAACTCGTCGGTCTTGTAGAGCACGAAGTTCGTATAGCCCTGGACGTTCCAGTCGGTGGCGACGAACAGCTTGCCGTCGGCGCCGACCGGCACGTCGTAGCGGCCCGTGAAGCTGAAGTTGTACTTCGGCGCGTTGGGCAGCGGGTTGCCGTCGATCTGGGTGAAGTAGTTGGTGGCGAACGGCCCCGCGATGGCGATCGTCGGGCTCTTGACGGTGCAGACCTTGACGCTGTTGAGCGAGCAGACCTGGGCGTAGACGCGCTTGTCCTGGATTTCGCTGTGCAGCAGGCTGGCGCCCGCCGTCAGGGTCAGGTTGGCGATCGGGCGCCACTCGGCGTCGGCTTCCAGGCCGTAGGCCTTGGCCTTGTCGGCGTTGAACAGCACGCCGTTGCCGTTGGAGTCGTTGCCGTTCAGCTGGATATCCTTGACCTCGTAGGTGAAGGCCGAGGCGTTCAGGCGCAGGGTGTTGTCCAGCAGCGTGCTCTTGAAGCCGGCT
Source organism: Caulobacter sp. BE254 (assembly GCF_031457295.1). Classification (NCBI taxonomy): domain Bacteria; kingdom Pseudomonadati; phylum Pseudomonadota; class Alphaproteobacteria; order Caulobacterales; family Caulobacteraceae; genus Caulobacter; species Caulobacter sp. BE254. Next base: position 925,057 of record NZ_JAVDWJ010000001.1, read on the forward strand.
TCCCACGACAGGATCGTCTCGGAATTGGCGGTCGTGAAGTCGCTGTTGAACACCGCCGAGCGGCCCTGGATGGTCGGGCCGCGGAAGCCCTTGGCCACGCGGGCGTAGACGTTCAGGTCGGGATTGACCTCGTAGTTGGCCGACAGGTCCCAGCTGACCTGCTCGTCCGACAGGCGCACATAGCGACGGCCGGTATAGGTTGAGACGTTGGCGGCGGTGTTGGCGGTCTTGGCCAGCACTGTCTTCTTGGCGTCGTAGGTGTCGCGCAGGCCGCCGGTGATGGTCAGGGCGTCGGTCAGCTTGTAGCTGACCTGGCCGAACACCGCCCAGGAGGTGTTGAGGTTGTTCAGCTCGACCCAGTTGTTGGGGTTGCGAGCGGCGGTGGTCAGGAAATAGGCGCGCTGGAAGAAGTCGGTGGTGTCGCGCGAGTCGAAGTACAGCGCCCCGACCTGCCACTTCAGGCGGTCGTCACCGTTGCTGGCCAGGCGGATTTCCTGGGTCAGCTGGTCGAGGTCGCGGACCTGGCCCATCGACTGGCCAAAGCCGTTGGGAACGCCGGCCACCGGGAAGTTGGCCGCCGCGCCGCCATCGGTGTCGCCGCGGCTGTAGCCGCTGGTGGTCTCGTAGGCGCTGATCGAGGTCAGGGTCACCGGCCCGAAGTCATAGGCGATGTTCAGCGACGCGCCTTGCGTGTCGTAGGCCTGCGGGTTGTTGTTGGCCTCGTCGAAGGCGACGCTGTCGCGCGGCGCGGTCGAGCTGTTGGAGCCCTTCTTCAGCGCGCCGCGCAGGAACAGGGTCGAGGTGCCCTCGTAGTTGCGGGCGTGGGCCGAGGCCAGGACCGTCAGCTGCTCGGTCGGGGTGGCCAGCAGCTGGATCCGCACGTCCTTCTCGTCGAAGCCGCCCATGGCGTTCTTCTTCGGGGTGACCGTGCCGTCGGCGCTGGTCCCGGCGAAGGTGTTGTCGACATAGTCGTCGCGGTGCTGGTAGAGCGCCGAGACGCGGAAGGCCAGCTTGTCGGCCACGATCGGCCCGCCGATGCCGCCGTCGAAGGTGGTCGTGCCGTAGGTGCCGTACGAGGCGCTGGCGCGGCCTTCCAGGGTCTGGGTCGGCTTGTTGGTGTCGAACTTGACGATGCCGGCGGTGGTGTTGCGGCCGAACAGCGAGCCTTGCGGACCGCGCAGCACTTCCACCTGCTTGACGTCGAACACCGGGTTCGACTTCAGCACCACGTGCTCCAGCACGACGTCGTCCTGGATGATCGACACCGGCTGCGAGGCGCCGAGGTAGAAGTCGATGTTGCCCAGGCCGCGGATGTAGAAGCGCGGGAAGATCCGGCCCGTGGTGGTTTCGGCGTAGAAGCTGGGGACCTTGCCCGACAGCGAGATGATGTCGTCGCCGCCGCCCTGGATGGCGCGCAGCTGGTCACCGCCGACCACGGCTACCGAGACCGGCACCTTCTGCAGGTTTTCCGACCGGCGCTCGGCCGTGACCACGATCTCGTCCAGGGCGGTCGAGGACGCCTCCTGGGCCAGGGCCGCGTTGGCGAACGACAGGGCGGAGAGGCCCGCCCCCAACAGGAGCGCGCATTTACGTGCGTTGAAACGAGACATTGAACCCCACCACTTCCTGGAAAATCGAACCGACATGAGAGAATCGAAAAAGCGCCGGTCGTTGAGTCCGCCGTCGCTTGTAAGGACCCGCTTACTTCTTTGCGGGCCTGCGGCCTATAGGCATGTTGCATGACAACGCCGTGACAGGCGTCACGGCGGGCTGTTGGCTAGATTGTCGGCAATGCGGAGGAGCCCGCTAGTCGGGCGCCCGATCCTAGGGCAGGTCGTCGGCGCGCTCACGACGCAGGCGAAGAGCCCTGAACGCGAAATAGCTCGCCCAGAACACGACCAGGCCCAAACACACCCAGACCCATCCAGCGTTCTCGCCCAATCCGCTGGTCAGCCGGTCAAGCATTGCTCCCGCCGGCGAGAACAGCAGGAGCATCATGAAGGCGAACGCAACGATGGCGGCCTTCAGCCTGTCGCCCCGATGCATCGAGAGGGGCAGCCACAAGACCCCCTACTCCCCGGCCGCGACCCAGGCCGCCGCCAGTTCGCGGTTCTTCGGCAGGTCCTCGGGGAAGTCCATTTCCGCCCAGTCCAGGCCCTCGATCGACTGCACGCGGACCACGTCATGATCCTGGGCGATCTGGTTGATGACGCTGAGATACCAGCGCTTGAGGCCTTCGGGCGTGCGCAGGGCCTGCTCGACGATGCGGGTGAACAGGGCCGCGCCCTCGGGATCGAAGCGCAGGAAGCCGATCGACTCGGCGTCGTACTGGTCGATGGTCTTGCCGATGGCGCGTAGGGACAGGCCTTCGGTCAGCACCTTCATGTCGTCGGCGTCGTAGCCGGCGGCCTTGCGGTCGATGGTGACGGTGATCGGGGCCGGCGGGGCGGCGATCAGGCGCTCGGCGACGCCCGTCTCGAACAGGGTGTCGCCATTCAGCAGCAGGAAGTCGCCGCGCATCTCGCCGCGCGCCAGCCAGCAGGTCGCCAGGTTGTCGGTCAGGGCGTAGAACGGGTTGAACAGGGTCCGGACCGTCAGGCCCGGGATGTCGAGCCCCGCGACCTCCTTCTCGACCGTGTCGGCGGCGAAGCCGGTCACCACCACCGCCTCGGTGATCCCGGCCTGCGCCAGGTGCTTGAGCTGCCAGTGCAGAACGGTGCGGCCCGAAAGCTCGACCAGGCACTTGGGGCGGGCGTCGGTCAGCGGCGACAGGCGCTTGCCCTGGCCGGCGCTGAGGATGATGGCTTTGGCCGGCTTTGCCACGCAGCGACTCGCTTCGGAAATTGCAGGAAACTGGAGCGGGCGATGGGAATCGAACCCACGACATTCTGCTTGGGAAGCAGACGCTCTACCTCTGAGCTACGCCCGCGTTGAACGGATGGCGACGCGCCGTTCAAGCGCATGGCTCGTCTAGCCGGTCTGATCCCGCTTCTCAAGGCCATCCGTTGACGCCGGCTGTGGAGCGGCGCACGATCGGGTCAAACAAGCGTTCGGAAGGACGACGCCATGGCCGACGGCCACCAGCACCCAGACGAGCACCCCCGCGCGCAATTCCACGCCATGACCGACGGCACGCCGCAGGACTGGGCGATCATCGCCGAGGCGTCGATGGAATTCGGCCGCGACCTGCCCAAGCGCCTGGTCTCGCACCTCAAGCTGCTGCAGGGCGACTGCGGCGGCTTCGCCATCGACCGGCTGGACCACAGCCTGCAGACCGCCACCCGCGCCTTCCAGGACGGCCGTGACGAGGAATATGTCGTCTGCGCCCTGCTGCACGACATCGGCGACATCCTGGGCCCGCGCAATCACGCCGACATCGCCGCGGCGATCGTCCAGCCCTTCGTCTCGGAGGAGAACCACTGGATGGTGGCCCACCACGCCATCTTCCAGGGCTACTACTTCTTCCACCACCTGGGTCTGGACCGCGACATGCGCGACCAGTTCCGCGGCCATCCCAGCTTCGAACACACCGCCCGGTTCTGCCACGCCTACGACCAGGAGGCCTTCGATCCGGCCTATCAGTCGATGCCGCTGGAGGCGTTCGAGCCGATGCTTCACCGGGTGATGTCGACGCCGAAACGGTCGATCTACCTGCGGGCCAAGGACGGCGCGGCTGCGTAGGCAGATCTGCACTCACGTGCCGTGCGTGGCCCTCGTCCTTCGACGAGCTCAGGATGAGGGCCATGGCCGACGCCGCAGTAGAAACCTCATCCTGAGCTTGTCGAAGGACGAGGTTTCGGCCCCTCGATAGCTGAACGTCGACCCTTCTTAGGCGTCCGACGTCTTTTCCTCGATCCAGGACCGCGTCTGGTCGAGGATTTCCTCCGACAGAACGGGATCGTCGATCGCCCGGGCTAGGACGACAGCCCCCACCATGGCGGCCCAGGTTCCGACCGCCTGACGGCGCGCCCGCGCCGGGTCGTCGGCGGGGATCGCCGCGGCGACCCTGTCGATCTGCGACCGGAAACCCTCGGTCATGGCCGTTCGCGCGGCGGCGGCCTGGCGGCGGATATCCGCGACCAGGGCGGCCGTCGGGCACCCCTCGCCGACGCGGTCGCGATGCCAGGGCGACAGGTAGGCGTTCAGATAGCCCGCCAATTCGCCTCCCCCTTGGCCGCCCCCGCCCTGCCCGGCTTCCTGGACGGTGAAGATGTGGGCGATGGCCTGGGCGACCAGGTCGTCCTTGGAGTCGAAATGGCCATAGAAGCCGCCGTGCGTCAGGCCGGCGGCCTTCATCACCTCGGCCACGCTGACGGCGTCGAAGCCCTTTTCGCGGAACAGGCGGCTGGCCGCGTCCAGGATCCGCAGCCGGTTCGCCTGCATCTGCTCTCGGCTGACCCGCATTCCACAATCCTCCCAATGGCCCGTTGACATATACATGATGGCCGTCATATTTAGCAACAATCATGATGATCATCATGAATATGACGCCGTGCCTCGCCTGCCGAGGCGACGATTGGAGAGATCCCGATGAAGGCCTTCATCCTCGACCGGTATGAGAAGAAGGGCGTCTTGCGGCTGGGCGACGTGCCGACGCCGACGCCGGGCGACGACGATGTGCTGGTCGAGGTGCACGCGGCCGGCCTGAACCCGTTGGATTCCAAGGTCCGCGACGGCGCGTTCAAGTCGCTGCTGTCCTATCGCCCGCCGTTCGTCCTGGGCCATGACGTGGCCGGCACGGTGGTTCGCGTCGGCGCGAACGCGCGGACCTTCAAGGTCGGCGACGAGGTCTACGCCCGGCCGCGCGACGGCCGGATCGGGACGTTCGCGGAATTCATCGCCATCGACCAGGCCGACGTGGCGCTGAAACCGAAGTCGATCAGCATGGAAGAGGCCGCGTCCCTGCCGCTGGTGGCGCTCACGGCCTGGCAGGCCCTGGTCGAGCGCGCCAAGCTCCAGAAGGGCCAGAAGGTTCTCATCCACGCCGGCTCGGGCGGCGTCGGCGCCGTCGCCATTCAGCTGGCCAAGCACCTGGGCGCGACGGTCGCCACCACGACCAGCGCAGCCAACATCGACCTGGTCCGAAGCTTCGGCGCCGACGTCGTGGTCGACTACAAGTCCCAGGCCTTCGAGCAGGTTCTGTCCGGCTACGACCTGGCCCTGAACAGCCTCGAAGGCGACACGGTGCTGAAGTCGCTCGAGGTGCTCAAGCCCGGCGGCAAGCTGATCTCGATCTCGGGGCCGCCCGATCCTGCCTTCTTCCGCGAGCGGGGTCTGAACTGGGCCCTGCGCCAGGCCCTGCGCCCGCTGAGCGCCGGTGTGCGGCGCAAGGCCAAGGCCCGCGACGCCAGCTATTCGTTCCTGTTCATGCACGCGAGCGGCGAGCAGCTCGCGCGGATCACCGCGCTGGTCGAGGCCGGGGCCGTCCGTCCGGTGGTCGACCGGGTCTTCCCGTTCGAGGCGCTCAACAACGCCCTGGCCTATCTCGACACCGGGCGGGCCAAGGGCAAGATCGTCGTCAAGCTGAAGTGAGCGCGCCGCCGAACGCCGAGCTGGTCCTCTACGAGGACGCCGGGCACGGCGGCATCTTCCAGTATCACGAGGCTTTCGTGCGCAAGGCGCTGGCCTTCCTGGGCGCGTGAGGCCGCCGGGCTTTCCGCTGGCGGAGACGCCCTATTCCACCCGTTCGGCCTTGATCCCCAGCTTGGCCAGTTGGGCCTGCAGGCTGTCCGGCCCGGCAAGGTGGCCCGCCCCGACCGCCACGAAGCTGACGCCGGAGCCCGCCAGCCGGGTCTTGAGCTGGTTGGCCCAGTCCTGGTTCCGGTCGACCAGCAGCAGCTTGTAGACGTCGGGATAGTCGGCCTGCATCTCGTCGACCATCTGGCGTTTCAGCTCGCCCTGGTCGCCCGCCGCCCAGGCCGCGACCAGGGCGTCGATCTTGGCCGGGCCGTCGTCGACCTCGTCCAGGGTCGAGTCCAGCAGCTGGGCTTCCTGGACCGGGGTCATGTCGGCGAAGAAGCGGACCTGCTGCTCCATGGTCTCGAAGGCCGCGATCGGCTTGCCCGCCGCCTTGGCCTGGGCGGTCAGCAGCTTCTCGACGCCGCTCTCGGGATCGTAGCCGGCCTTCAGCATCGGGGTCAGCGACACGGTCAGCGCCGCCAGCCAGGGCCGCATCGGCTCAAGGGCCTGGGGCGGAAAGCCCATGCCCTGGGCGGCGGCCTGCAGCTTGGCGTAGCTTTCGGGCTTGAGCTTGGTCGACAGGGGCGCGGCCGGGTCGACGCCGTACTTCATCATCAGGGCGCGCGTCGTCGCCGGATCCTCGGGCTGCTCGATCTCCATGACCACGTCGTCGGCGTCCCGAAACGCCTTGTCGATCCTGGGCGAACGCCACTGGGTGGTGGGCTTGAGCACATGGACCGTGCCGAACAGGTAGATCGTGGAGTCCTTGTCCTTGATCGCCCACAGGGCCGGTTCGGCCAGGACGGGGCTCGCCCCCATCGCCAGCACGGCGACGAGGGCGAGGGCGAAGCGGCGGACGAGCCCGGGCAGAATCATCATGCCACCACTGTTCAGGTCCGACCGGGGGCCTGGCAAGCCGCCTCTACTTCAGGAAACTCTCCACCTCGAAGGCGAAGGCGGCCGGCTGGTCCAGCATGATGAAGTGGTACGAGCCGTCGATCCGCTTGACCTTGGCCTGGGTCATCGGGGCGTAGGCGCCGGTGTAGAGCTGGTCGAACGCCGCCTGAGGCGCGATGGCCGGATCCCACGGATAGAGCATCGTCGTCGGGGTCTTGATCGAGGCCAGCTCGCCGCGCAGGTCGGTGGTCAGGTCGTCGTAGAGCGCGCGGCCCACCACCGAAGGGTCGGAGGCGATGGTGGCGGCCGTGGCCGACTTCAGACCCTCGGGCGACTTGACCAGGCGCGCCATCATCGCCGTCTCCATGGCCGACCAGGCCTCCGGCGTGGCCGAGACGGTGCGATCGCGCATCGCCGCGGCCTGCGGCTTGACGGTCTCGACCGTGGCGGCGGGCGAGAAGACCATGGCGTAGAATGGCAGGCTGTCGACGACCATCAGGCGGCCGACGTCCTCGGGGTGTTGGCGGGCCAACATCAGGCCCATCAGCCCGCCCATGGAGTGGCCGATCACGGCGGGCGACTTCAGCCTGGCCGACTTGATGTAGCCGTCCAGGGCGTCGACGGTGGGCTGGATCACCGGCCCCTCGGCGTTGGCCCCGGCCGGCGCGCCGGCGAACCCGGCCACCTGGATCACGTGCAGGCGGTAGCGGCCCTGCAATTGCTTGACGGTGTCGTCCCAGACGGCGGCCGAGGAAGCCAGGCCGGGGATCAGGATCACGTCGGGCCCCTGCCCCACCACCTCGACCGTGAAGCGCGGCGCGGCGACCGAGGGGACGGCGACGGGGGCGGCCTGGGCCGGATGGAAGACGGCGGCGGCTGTGACGAAGGTGGCGGCGCAGGCGAAGGCGGCGCGAGCCAGGATGCGGCGGACGTTCATGATGGTCTCCGAACTAAGCGTTTGAATCTTGGGGAAAGAATGGGCGGCCTGACGCGATCAGGCTTCGTCCTGGAAGATCGTCTCGATCGGCAGGCCGAACAGGCGGGCGATCTTGAAGGCCAGCGGCAGGCTGGGGTCGTACTTGCCCGTCTCCAGGGCGTTGATGGTCTGGCGCGAGACCTCCAGGCGCTCGGCCAGGTCGGCCTGGCTCCAGTCGCGCTCGGCCCGCAGGACCTTGAGGCGGTTCTTCATCAGCAGTACCGCCGGGCGATGAGCGGCTGCGACAGGCCCATGGCGACGGCGAAGATCGGAACCACCGCCCAGGCCGGCGCATGCGGCGCCTTGCCGAAGGTCTCCAGGAAGCCCCAGACGCTGGCCGCGCCCAGGGTCACGGCGATGCCCCACAGCAGGCTCTGGATCAGCACCTCGCGGTGGAACTCATCAGTCTCCTCGGCCAGGTAGAACCCCATGCTGGCGATCGTGCCCAGGACGGCCAGAGCGGGGGCCAGGGCGATCAGATAACCCAGCGGCCCGGCCGTCAGGCCGTGGCGATGCAGCATTGTCGCCCCGATCAGCAGGACCACATAGGCCGACATCGAGACGCCGAACCGCAGCAGGTAGCGACGGATCGGCGGGCGCAGGGGCTCGCGCCCGAACAGGCGGTAGGAGGCGTAGGCGAAAGCGAGAGACGCCGCCACCGTGCCCAGGCCGCCGACGAACGCCCATACCCCGCCCAGGGCGCCGATACGCACCGAGAGCAGGACGCCGCCGATGAAGCCGGCGAACAGCAAGAACTTCTTAAGCGCGCGAAACTCGCCGCGTTCGGATGTCATGTCTTGGCTCCCTGTCTTTTTGACAAGGAAACTTGTCTTATATCGCCGCAGCCATGTCAAGCGAGCTTGTCAAAAGATCAAGGAGAGGCGACAACACCCGGTGTCAGGCGGCCTTGCGGGCGGGGTCGGCGTCGAAGCGGTCGGCGTGGCTGACGTGGACGGGCCTGGCGGCGGACAGGCCCAGGGTCTGGGCGATGCGGGTCTCGCCGCGACCGCGCAGGATCAGCCAGCCATAGCGCGAGAAGCGGTCTTCGTAGTCGGCCCAGCGGATGATCCGCCCCTGGTCGTCGCAGCGCCAGATCGCCTTGTCGCATCCGGGGATCGGCGCCGCTCGGTTCCAGGCCGCCACCCGCCGGGCGTGGGTCGAATAGGTCCCGCCGAAGAGTGCGTTCATGGCCTTTGGAAGCTCCACAGCCGGCGACTCGGTGAGTCGTTTCGCCGACAAAGCCAAACTAGCATTGGTGGAGGGTCAAATGGGGCCACACCATATCTGGTGCGACGCCGTGCCGCGCGACCGAATGACCGGTCAGATGATCGATGCGCGGCGGTCCTTGTCCAGCGCCACGACGATGTCGGCCCGGGCGGGCGTTTCGCGGGCGATGTGGCGAGTCAGGCGTTCGTAGTGCTGGACGAAGACGGCGACCTCGTCGTCGCTCATCGCCCCGCCCTGCCCGGTCGCCGCCAGCCGCTCGCGCAGCTTGGCTTCCTGCTCCCGCCGCCAGGCCAGCACCGTCTCGAAATCCGGCGCGGTGAACAGCACCAGCAGGTCCAGGCGGGCGAACAGGGCGCGGTAGGGGCCCGCCAGGGCGGCGTTGACATGGGCCCGCCAGGCGCCGTCCGGGTCGCGCTCGCGCTCCAGGGCGTTGATCGGCGCGGTCAGGGCCTTGGCCGGTTCCGGGCGCGCGCCGACGCACCAGCCCTCGAACAGCACGATGTCGACCGGTCCCGCGACCACCGGCCAGGCCTCGGTCGGGGCGCGGTCGTCGGCAGCCTTGTCGAAACGCGGCAGCGCGGTTTCACCCTCGCCGGCCAGGCCGTCCAGCACGGCCAGGCCCAGGGCGACGTCGTGGGTTCCCGGAACCCCGCGCGTGCGCAGCAGCGGATGGACCTCTCGGGCCAGGGCCTCGCGATCAGTGCGCGGCAGGTAGAGGTCGTCCAGCGACAGGGTCGCCACCGTCAGCCCCCGCGCCGCCAGCAGCGCGGCCACGACCCGGACCGTGGTGGTCTTGCCCGAGCCCTGCGGCCCGCAGATCCCGACCACGAAGGCCGGCCCCATGGCCACCGCCGCGATCCGCTCGGCCAGCGGCGCGTGCAGCCGCTCGACCTCGGACGCGAAGCCGTCGGGAAGGGCCTCGTCACGAAGGAAGGCGGAGAGCCAGTCTGGATCAATGGTCATGCGCTTCCCTTTCCTTCTCCCCTTGCGGGAGAAGGTGTCAGCTGTCCTGCCCGGATAGAGAGGTGACGGACCAGCCCGGATAGATGGGTAACAGTTCTCGCGGTTTTGGCGGGAGGCTGTGCGATGCCGTGGTCGGA